>JAGAQY010000060.1 GCA_017622495.1 Bacteroidaceae bacterium
AGCTTCTCTAAACACTACACTCTAAACGCTAAACAAATATTCAACCACAGATTACACGAATTTCTCAGATTGGCACTTGCTCTGCCCGTGCTGCCGTCCGGAGGGTGCTCTAAACTCTAAACACTACACTCTAAACGCTAAACAAATATTCAACCACAGATTACACGAATTTCTCAGATTGGCACTTGCTCTGCCCGTGCTGCCGTCCGGAGGGTGCTCTAAACTCTAAACACTAAACACTAAACAAATAATCGTCAACGCGAATTTAGACACGAACTTAAACACGATGTCGCTTGTTGCACTCGCGATGGTACTGCGCGAACAAGAAACAGTGAAATCGTGTGGAATCGTGTTGATGATTTAACAGCGGGGCTGGAACGATAACGTGGAACAAGGAACGTTGAACGCTGAAAGACGTCAATAATTAAGGTAATAATATAGGAGATAATATAGCAGTTGTCCACATTCTTAAAATTCTCCTCCTAGGTTAGGAGGAGTACCCTCGAAGAGGGGGAGGTGGTACGCTTCTCGTAGATAATACCCCCTCCGCTTCGCTCGTCCCCCTAATATAGGGGGACAATACCGAGGCTTGGACAACATCTATATTATTGCCATAATATAAATGTATTCTTCAGTTTCCACCTGCCAGTGTCAGCCAAGCACAGATAATACTCATATAATCAGCCAACTATCGGCGGACACTAAGTACAATTTCACATATCCGCCACCTGCCGCCAATGCCATTTATAGACGGCTGCCCACATAGGTAAAAATAGCACCTTGGAACTTTGAAAAAGGAAGTGCACATCGGCATCTTCTACAAAGCAAAGTTATTTGCCGTTCGCGAACGGCAGCGCTGCTCTTCGTGAACAACCGCGCTGCTCTTCGCGAACGACAGCGCTGCTCTTCGCGAACAGCAAATAAAAACGCCAAGCAGAAATAGGGAAACGAATGTTTAATACTGAGAAATCGGATGCGTAACATCCCGTTACGAGCAGTCACGGCACTTCACCGCCTACATGGAAATTTGCACGCAGTGTCCGCCATTAATCGTAAGTCATTCACTGCGTTATGACGCATTGGCGGACACTGGCAGGTGAAAAACGGAAACACTATATTGTACCACAAGAATAGTATCATTCCAGAAAATCAACATTCGTCAACCATTCCACGTTAACCATTAACCAGCGCTTTCTGCGCGATTAACCAACGACCGAAGGGAGTGATTAACCAGCGACGAAGGAGCGATTAACCGCTGCGAAGCAGCTGCTCTAAACACTAAACTAACATCCGACCACAGATTACACGGATTTCTCGGATTGGCATTTGCTGCGCTCGCGATAGTACTGTGCAAGGATTTTTCTTTAACATAAATGGCCATGAACCTTTAGGTCGCTGGCCGAGGGCGGTAGCCATTACGAGGGAAAAGCAATGGACCACAAATTATCATGAATGCTCTTATTTACGGGCATTTACGCTGCAAAAATAAGGTTTTTGTCGGTTGCAACCAACAATTTTACAAAATATTGTCGGTTCCCCGTAGCGAATCAGCGTTTTTTCTTGAGAGACGGGATGAGAGTTGTGAGTTATGAGTTATAAATGTTTTACATTTAAGACCACTTGCTTGCTTGGCAATATTATGCAAGCACATATTGCTCTCGCTACGCTGCGTGGTTATGAGTTTCCGTCATCCATCATCCATCAACCTCAATTTATTTTATCAACAGAATTTAGACGCGAACTTAAACACGATGTCGCTTGTTGCACTCGCGATGGTACTGCGCGAACAAAAAACGGTGAAATCGTGTGGAATCGTGTTGATGATATGACAGCGGAGCTGCGGTGAAAGCGCTTTTAGCGCGGTTAAAGTTGTAACGTGAAACGTGGAACGTGGAACGAAACTCTACACTCTACACACTAAACATAACAGCCTGCGGCTGTAACGTTGACGTTAACGTTGACGTTGACTGCCTCCGGATGGCACTCTACACACTACACAGACAACCTTTCATGAATGCTTATTTGTTTCTCGTTCCACGTTCCACGTTCATCGTTCATCGTTCCACGTTAAACTAATATATTGTCATCCGTGTGCCATAAAAACGAAAAACAATTGCTCCGCAATGATTAACCGCTACGAAGTAGCTTTAACCGTTGCGGAGCAACTTTAACCGAAGCGAAGCTTCTTTAACCAGCAATCTTCGATTGCGATTAACCGCCGCGGAGCGGCCTCAACGTATCACTACCTTCATGGTGGTGCCGTCGCTCATCTGCAGGATGTTGATGCCGTCTTGCAGATCGGTGAGGCGCTCGCCTTGGGTGTTGTAGATGGCTACTACGGTGACGCCATCTGTGGCGGAATCTACAGAGGTACCGTTGTCGTCTTCGTCAACTACACCATCGGTGCGGTAGCTGAGGGCACGGGCCTCGGCAGCTGCGCCCTGCGGCATGAGGTAGGCACGGAAGGCCTTGGACTTGTTCTTTCCCTCAGTCTTCACTTGGTAGAAGGTGTTGTTGTTGATAAAGAAGGCGCCCACAGGCATGAAGTCGTAGTGGTACACACCAGTGAAGGTGACGTGACCTTCGGGGGTGGTGACTTCCTGGGGAGTAGCGCAGAGCTGCACACCGGTCATCGTGATTTCGGTGAGGTCTTCGGTAATCTCCTTATTGCGCACCATATAGGGCACACCAGCTTGAATGCCATCGGTAACTTCATCGAAGGTGAGCGAGAGCACCTCGCCATTGAATGAGCTATGGGTGAGCGCCTTTACCTCCCAGCCGCCAAGCATACTGGCAGGGATGGTGAAGGGCGATACGAAGGTGTTCCACACGCCAGCTTTGAGGATGCGCTTGAGGGTCACCTCATCGTAGGTGACATCCTTTATATTGGGTACAGACTCAGACTTCTCGTCGAGTACGATGCGGTGCTTGCCATCGCCGAGGTAGTATAGGCTAAAGTCACCGAAGAAGGTCCAGTCGCCTCCGACGAGTGTTTCTTTCTTGGCGCCAATGGTAATGTCGCCTATCTCGCTGACGGTGATGTCTATGCTATTGTAGCCATTCTTAGGCGCATACTTGCCACGAACATCAATGGCCTCGCTGGCTGCCTGCATATTATCGGGGACCCACTTACCATCATAGGTTTGTGCGCTATACCAACTACCCCACTCATGTACATCCGATGGGTCATCCGAGATGGCCATGACCTCGGCTATAGCTGAGGTTCCATTCGCATGTGTAATATAAAGCTTGGCATTGCGCTGCAGCGTACCATTGTTATGGGCTGTATAGTTGTCCCCCTGATAGCCATAACGATAGAAACCACGCGTCTGCAAGCGATAGGTGCCAGCCGGCATACCGTAGAGAACTTGGTAGATATTGAAGTTAGTATTCCAGAACTCTATACTACCATACGATACACCTGGTGTAGATGAGGTCTGCCATGGAGCATAAATATCATTGTCAAAACCTGCCTGCTCTACAATGAACTCAGAAACATCTATCGGATTATCAGCACTGCCGTATGCTACAGCATCGGCCATAAGGTAGCGATTGGTAATGCCCTTCACCTCTATTACGGCTGCGGGAATTTCTGAATCAAGATACTCACCATTGATATATTTAGAGTAGACAACATCCAAGCCAAATTCATCGATACTGCCGCAGGTCTCTTGAGGATAGAGGGCTGCCTTGGCACGAGCGGTCGTTATCTGTGCGCCCAATGCGGCATAGGCCTCTATAGACAATTTCGCTGCAGAAACAGCACTTTTCACTGCCTCCATCGCTGCAATCCACGCATCGGCATCGGCTTTAGTAGATGTACCCGAGGCAATCTTCGACGTAAAGTTGACCAACGTAGCCTCTACTCCACCTAGTACATCGAGCAATGCCTGCTTGGTAGTTGCATTCATCAACTTTCCAGTCAAAGAGGAGGCCTCGGAAGTCATTTCGTAAGTTATGTTTTCTATACCCTCTATATATTCAATCGTCGTTCCTTGATAAACAAGGGTTACATTATCCATTGCAATATTTGTAGCAGTCGATGTTGAGGTGGTTTTAATACCAAATTCCATCGTATAATTAGAGGATACACTTCCTGTTAGTGAACGTAGCGTTGCTGTACGGTTACGTGCTGAACTTATAGTCAATGTCTGATTGTTAATATACAACTGTTGAGCACTTCTCGTACCATAGCTATAATATGCATACGCATTTGCAGATAACTTATACTCACCCTCGGGAAGATAAGTGAGAGTTTTAGTTAGAGTGCTAGCCCCTGTTTTAGACGTACGCACATAAGGAGATGTCAGGTTTGTAGCATCCTCAGTCGTAGAGGACCATGTAGTCCAAGAGCCCGTATAGGTCCAGTTACTTACATTATCGGCAATATTAGGAATACGCTCAGCCGTAATATCAACACCACTAACCGACACAATCTCAGATGAGAGTTCCTTCACTTCATCGGCAGAGAGCGCATAGTTGTAAAGGCGCACATCGCTCATCATGCCACTGAAGGCAGGGTCAGCGACAAACTGCGAACGGCCAAGATAGCTTATCGCAGGAGCCACATCGGAGGGGCGCAGGGTGATGTCGGTAGTAGAGGCGTTCTTCACACCATCGATATAGATAGCCACCTCATCGGCTCCGATGGTAACGGCCACATGCTTCCATGTGCCGGTACCGAGTGTAGTAGTGGCATTGAGTCCTTGGGTGACACCATCTTTCTTAATCTCGAAACGCATCTTACTGCCATTCGTCGGGGTAAGGAAGAGATACTCGCTCTCGCCATTGCCAAAGTCGAAGATGCGCTGCCAAGCGGTAGTGCTGCCGCCCTTGACCCAAGCGGCAAAGGTCATCTGCTGCATATCGCCGGCATGATAGGGAAGCTTCAGGTAATCGTCAGTGCCATCAAAAGAGAATGCCGTATGGCCGCCATCGGAAGTATAGGTTACGCTATTGGCTACGGCATGCATCTTGTTGGGCGTATTGTCCTTGAGCGACAAACCTATCCATTGGGCCACCAAGGCATTGTCGGAGGAGGTCATTGTCTCTACCTCGGCAGAAGGCTCGCTCAAGTTGTATGCCTTGTCGAGAGCACGTATGCGGTAGCGCAGCGGCTGTCCCTTGCGGCAGGTGTTGTCGAGGAAGGCGGTGCCTCGTACTTTACGGCCTACGCACTCCCAGATGCCTACTGCCGTATTGTAACGATATACCATATAGCCATAGATATCTTCATCCACATTGGCTGCCCAAGTGAGCTTCACGGCACCCGACTGCGGTGTGGCGGTAAGGCCTGCAGGAGCAGTAGGTGCGGTGGCATCTATAGAGTGGTCAACAGGAAGAAACTTCCACAACAGTTTGTCGCTTCCATCGTTGTTCCACTCTACGATACTTGCTCCATCGGCAGTGCTACCGCCATCTACGGCAAGATAGAGGCCTGTGTCATGATTGATGACGTGGTAGTAGCCATTGCCCACATAATCCAGATACCAGCGTTGCCAACCATTGGGGACAGTACTTAGGTCGTCGCCGTCGGACCACACATTTACTTTGGCACCCTTATCCATCGCCCATGCAGTGGCATCAAGGTAGAGGGGGAAGGTAGAGGTGTTGGCATTGCGAATGACAACGTAGCTATAGTCTGCCGAGTTCTTCTTATTTATAGGGTATACATCCCATGCTTGGTTAGCGAGCTCACCATCGGACCATTGATATATGCTCTGACGTATTGTGGCATCGCCATTAGGCAGTGAAAGCACCTTACCGCTTGCTTTATTGACTATTTTATATTGGCCATTAACTGGCTCTACGGGTACATCTTCGCCCGAATATATATTGATGGTACGCTCGGCATTGGTCTGGCCATTCTGATAACTACCCGTAGCACCACCCGGCACGTCCTGCACATAGTCGTAAGCTGGTCCATAGCCGTCGAAATAGGCTAAACGGTCTTGCGAAATAAAGTTGAAACTGGTAGCCACTGCTTGGCGCTCTGAGGTTCCAATGAGCGCTTTTACCCTGTCGGTCTCACTATCGTACCGATATACTCCAGCAACAGCAAAGTTGGTAAGGTCTTCTTTGTAGGTGAGCTGGCGACCGTTGGTCGTGATATTTGCAAACTCGGCACGAGTGACGCCTTCGTATCCCCACCATGTGCCATACTCGGCACCATAATTCATTGCTACCATAGCTTCGAGCACATTGTGCATCTCGTCTGGGGCACCACGCTTGCCATCGGCAATGCCTGTTTTCCAAAACTCGATGAGGTGATCAAACGTACCTGCGAGTTGGTGGGTGTTGATGAAATCCACATTGTTCTTCACCGTCGCATACCATGTCACAGCCTCATCGGTATTCAAAGTGTTAGGGCCACACACGCGTCCCTTAAGCGTAGGGTGCTTCTGCATGGCTGCAGCTACGGTGTTGTAGACTGGGGCGCTATCACCACAGTTTTGGTTTGCATCAAGGTCGGGCTCATTGAACGGAGCCGCACATATCACATTGTATCCCTTGCTCTCGATATACTCTACGGCGAGGGCGATGTCGTTGACGTAGTAGTTTACACGATTGGTATTGTTCCAGTCGCTGGCACTCAAATGCACACGCATATCCATATCGCACAGGAGTAAGATATCCTTCACTCCTGTGATAGCTATAATAGCCAGGTCGGTATCCAGACCATTGTGGGAACCGGCGGTTCCATCACTGAATTCCCATGTGATACCTGTTCTTAATTGCTCTTCAGAGAGCGATGTAGCCATCACTCCACTTGTATTATTGCGGCCGAAGAAGTTCAGACGAGCGACCGTGGCATTCTTACCCACCCAGTTGCGTTCTTTATAGCCAAAGAAGTCCCAGCTCCATCCACCCATACCGGTAGTGAAGTTGAATTTCTGGCCTTCGGCAGCGATATCGAAGGGTACTTGCTGTGCCCATGGGCTGGCCGTCATGGAGCTACTGGCGGTGGTAACACTCTGTGCCGTGGCACTGATAAGCATACAGGATGCGAGGAGGGTGGTAAGTAGTTTTTTCATATTTTTTTAAGTCAACAGACAACGGTCAACAGTCAACAGTCTGACAGCCTGCGGCTGTACGATAACGTTTTTTCAATTCACAATTCATAATTCACAATTCAACCGCTCATCATTCAACATTGATCATTACTAAACCCTTTTATTATGGTACGGGGTTTACGGTTTTTATCGGTTTGTAGGGCTGCTATAGCTTCGTTGATGAGTTCGATATGGCAGCGGTTTTCTTCGTTAATATCGTTCTGGTCGGCAAGAATCTCCTCTATATAAGCGGCTAACCTATCGACCTTGCTTTCTAACTGACAGTTATCGCACCTTGTGGTGGTAAGATATTGCCGCACTGCTACAAATGCACGCATAATGCGTATATTGACTTCGATTGCAATAGGACTACGCAATATTCCTGAGAGCATAGCCACACCCTGTTCGGTAAAAGCATAAGGAAGTGATGTCTTCGGGCGTTTTGTTGGAGATGTCGTCACAATTTGTGATGACATATATATCCATTCCTCCGTATTGAGCTGAAACATGAAATCGCTGGGAAAACGCTCTTTATTGCGCTTTACGCTCTGATTAAGAACACGGGTCTCTACACCATACAAATTGGCCAAATCAAAATCAAGCATCACACGCTGTCCGCGTATGGTGTAGATCATATTGCTGATGTTCTTTGGTTGCTCCAATGCGTTCATTTACTATCTTTCTGCAAAGATAGGGTATTTTTTTTAATTAAGGATAATCAACTTATGAAATCTGTGACAATCAGTATAAAAAACAGGCGGGCGTTGCTTAATTCTGAATTATGAGTTATGAGTTGTGAGTTATAAATGTTTTACATTTAAGACCACTTGCTTGCTTGGCAATATTATGCAAGCACATATTGCTCTCGCTACGCTGCGTGGTTGTGAGTTTCCATGCTGCAGACATCAACCATAACAAATATCCTCACGCAGAGAGCGCAGAATACACAGATTGGCACGTCGCTCTGCCCGTGCTGCCGTCCGGATGGCAACATGAGCGAAGCGAATGATTTCGTGTTTGATCGGGTGTGTTCGTGTTGATGATATAACAGCGGAGCTGTAACGATAACGTTGACGCTAACGAAAACAGAGCAGCGGAGCTGTGATTAACCAGCGACAACGGAGCGATTAACCGCTGCGAAGCAGCTTCTCTAAACTCTAAACACTAAACGCTAAACTCTAAACCATCAACCGCGCCAGAGGCGCTTTAAACAGCCGCCTTGCGGCGATTAACCAGCGACCGAAGGGAGTGATTAACCAGCGACAAAGGAGCGATTAACCAGCGACAAAGGAGCGATTAACCAGCGACAAAGGAGCGATTAACCGCTGCGGAGCAGCTTCTCTAAACACTACACTCTAAACACTAAACTAACATCCGACCACAGATTACACGGATTTCTCGGATTGGCACTTGCTTCGCCCGTGCTGGCCGTCCGGATGGCAACATGAGCGCAGCGAATGATTTCGTGTTTAATCGGGTGAAATCGTGTTGATAAATATAGTCAACGGCCAATGGTCAACAGTCGACAGTCAATGTTTACGCTCGGCTAGTCCGAGAACAGCCGAAGCTGCAACGATGACGATATCAACTGGATTATCTTTTGGGTCAACGCGAATTTAAACGCGAACTTAAACACGGGAGCTTCGCTTAATTCTGAATTCTGAATTATGAGTTATAAATGTTTTACATTTAAGACCACTTGCTTGCTTGGCAATATTATGCAAGCACATATTGCTCTCGCTACGCTGCGTGGTTATGAGTTCCCATGCCGCAGACATCATCCATCAACCATAAACCATCAACCATCAACCGCGCCAGAGGCGCTTTAACCAGCGACAAAGGAGCGATTAACCAGCGACAAAGGAGCGATTAACCACTAGCGCACCGCATTGCCATTGCGACATATCAGCGTGAGGGAAACAAAAAAAGAGAGGGACTTTCGTTCCTCTCTTTGTACCCAGACCCGGGGTCGAACCGGGATGGGTTGCCCCACTGGTGTTTGAGACCAGCGCGTCTACCGATTCCGCCATCTGGGCATCATTACTGATTAATTCGGGTGCAAAGGTAGTGCTTTTTTCGTTATCGTGCAATAGTTACACCATTTTTTTACAAAAAATCGTTGACTATGCTTTTTAGGAGTTGTGAGTTATGAGTTATGAGTTGTGAGTTGTGAGTTATAATGCTTTACATTTAAGACCATTTGCTTGCTTGGCAATATTATGCAAGCACATATTGCTCTCGCTACGCTGCGTGGTTGTGAGTTTCCGTCATCCATCATCCATAACAAATATCCTCACGCAGAGAGCGCAGAATACACAGATTGGCACGTCGCTCTGCCCGTGCTGCCGTCCGGAGGGTGCTCTAAACTCTAAACACTAAACTCTAAACACTAAACTAACATCCGACCACAGATTACACGGATTTCTCGGATTGGCACTTGCTGCGCTCGTGCTGCCGTCCGGATGGCAACATGAGCGCAGCGAATGATTTCGTGTTTAATCGGGTGAAATCGTGTTGATGAATATAGTCAACGGTCAACGGTCAACAGTCGACAGTCAATGTTTACGCTCGGCTAGTCCGAGAACAGCCGAAGCTGCAACGATAACGATATCAACTGGATTATCTTTTGGGTCAACGCGAATTTAGACGCGGGAGCTTCGCTTAATTCTGAATTCTGAATTATGAATTATGAGTTATGAGTTCCCATGCTGCAGACATCAACCATCAACTCTAAACACTAAACCGCGCCAGAGGCGCTTTAACCAGCCGCCTTGCGGCGATTAACCAGCGACCGAAGGGAGTGATTAACCAGCGACAAAGGAGCGATTAACCAACGACCGAAGGGAGTGATTAACCAGCGACAACGGAGCGATTAACCGCTGCGGAGCAGCTTCTCTAAACTCAAAACTATCAACCAGAATCAATAAATATATTTAAAAGATATACTAATATTCGGAGAAAAAGCGTAAATTTGCCCGTTTTTTGGAATAAAGGAAAAGAAATCATGGACAAATTTAGTTACGGACTCGGCCTTGGCATCGGCCAGCAGCTGAGTCAGATGGGCGCAGAGGTCAATGTAGACGACTTTGCACAGGCCATCCGCGATATATTGGAGGGCAAGGAAACAGCACTCAGCTTTGCTGAGGCTCAGCAGATTGTAAATGCGCACTTTGCAGAGATGGAGAAGCAGGCTCACGCAGCTGCCATAGAGCAGGGCGAGATGTTCCTGAAGATGAACAAGGAGCGTCCGGGCGTGGTGACACTGCCCAGCGGACTGCAATACGAGGTGCTCAGCACAGGCACCGGCCGCAAGCCCAAGGCTACCGACAAGGTGCGCTGCCACTATGAGGGCCGCCTGGTAGACGGCACCCTCTTCGACAGCTCAATCCAGCGCGGCGAACCTGCCGTATTCGGCGTAAACCAAGTGATTGCCGGATGGGTAGAGGCACTGCAGCTCATGAGCGAGGGCGACAAATGGAAACTCTATATCCCCTACAACCTGGGCTACGGCGAGCAAGGCGCAGGCGGCGCCATACCTCCCTACAGCACACTGGTGTTTGAAGTGGAACTGATTGAAGTATTATAATCTATATAAAAGTAACAAGAATCATGAAGAAAAGTATTTTTTCAGTAGCTATGGCTCTCGCAGCAGGTTTCCTCGTGAGCTGCAGCACAACGGCTCCTAAGGCCGACCTCAACGGAGCAAATAAGGTAGACTCACTCTCATACGCTATCGGCGTATCGCAGACCATGGGTCTGAAAGACTATCTCGTAGGCCGTATGGGTATGGACACCACCAACATGGCACAGTTTGTAAATGGATTGCTCGAAGGCACCAGCACTGACGACAAGCAGGCTGCTTACTACGCAGGCACACAGATTGGCCAGCAGGTAGCCAACCAGATGTTGCCCGGCATCGCCAGCGAGATCTTCAATGGCGGTGAGGGTAAGCTCAACGAGAAGAACTTCACAGAGGGATTCATCGCCGGTGTGACAGAGAAAGGACTGAAGATGGAGCCTGCCAAGGCACAGGAGACTGCCATGACCCTGATGCGCAGCATCAAGGAGAACAGCGACTCTACAGCTGACCTCACAGCGCAGATCGACACCTTCTCATACGCTATGGGTGTGGCGCAGACCATGGGCTTGAAGGACTATGCCATGTATCGCCTCGGTGTGGACACAGCATACTATGCCACTGAGTTTGTAAAGGGTGTGAAAGAGGGTATCAAGGTAGGCGACGACGCCAAGCAGGGTGCTTTCTTCACCGGTATCCAGATAGGCCAGCAGGTGGCTCAGCAGATTATCCCCGGCATCACACGCGATGTGCTCGGCGCCAACGGTGAGCTCAACAAGGAGTTCTTCATGGCTGGCTTCGTAGCCGGTGTCACTGGCAAGGGCCTGCTCATGCACCCCATGGAGGCACAGGAGACCACCATGCGCCTGATGGAGGAGCTCAAGAACGAGCGCTACGAAGAGGAGTTTGGCGCCAACAAGGCTCAGGGCGAGGCTTTCCTCGACTCTATTGCCAAGACCGAAGGTGTAGTGAAGACCGAGAGCGGCCTCTGCTACAAGGTGATCACCGAGGGCAAGGGTGCTGTCCCTGCCAGCACCGACAAGGTGAAGGTGCACTACCGTGGTACACTCATCGACGGCACCGAGTTTGACAGCTCATACAGCCGCAACGAGCCCACCGAGTTTGGCGTAAACCAGGTAATCAGCGGATGGACCGAGGCACTCACCATGATGCCCGTAGGCTCAAAATGGGAGGTTTATATTCCGCAGAACCTCGCATACGGTAGCCGCGACCTCGGCCAGATCAAGCCCTTCTCTACACTCATCTTCGAAGTTGAGTTGCTCGAGATCGTGAAGTAATATTGGTTTAGGGTTTAGAGTTTAGAGTTGAACGTTGAACGATTAACGGTTAACGGTTAACGATAACTTAGCGCTGGAGGCGCGGTTAATCGCAATCGATGATTGCTGGTTAAAGGGACAGCCTACGGCTGTAACGATAACGAAAACAGAGCTGCGAAGCAGCTTCTCTAAACTCTAAACTCTAAACACTAAACTCTAAACACTAAACACTAAACAAAAGGCTGTCCCTAACAAAAGGACAGCCTTTTGTTATATTCTGCCTGCGAGAAGCCATAAATTTTGGCAATAATATAGATGTTGTCCAAAACCTTAAATTCTCCTCCTAAAGTAGGAGGCCGACGCGGAGCATTAGCGTCGGTAGCGACGACTGAAGCTTTAGCTTCACAAAGGAGTGCCGAAGGCCTTTAACCCTCGAAGAGGGGGAGGTGGTACTACTTTCTCGGATAATACCCCCTCCGCTGCGCTCGTCCCCCTACGTTAGGGGGACAATCCTGAGACTTGGACAACTGCTATATTATCTCCTAAATTTTCACTAAAGGTAGGTTCTATAAATTTTCACTGATATACTCCATTAACCGTTGTTCCCTTCTTTTTACCGCTAACTCGGCTTTATCCCGCCTCTTTTGCCGCATGTTTCGGTCATATAGCCACTTAGGTCGCAAGCGACACTCCTTTAGGAAGATAAATCTTCCGCCGTCGTCAATGCGAAGCGCTCGACTCGTTCGAGAAACGACGCTACTCTCGCGTCGCCCCTCAACATTCAACCAAACAGTCTCGGATAAACTCCGACTTTTCGGCAAAGATAATCTATATTCCCTACCTAAAAGAAATAAAAAAGTCGGAATTAATTACATTTTTCCAAAAAATAGACCTATTTTTGCTATCGAAAACATCAACCTAACACATCAAGAATCTGAATACAATGGAAAAAATCGATGATCTGGACAAGAAGATACTGGAAATCATATCACAAAATGCACGCACCCCGTTCAAGGACGTAGCCGTAGAGTGCGGCGTATCGCGCGCAGCCATTCACCAGCGTGTACAGCGGCTGATAGACCTCGGCGTGATTATCGGTTCGGGATATTACGTGAACCCCAAGATGCTGGGATTCCATACATGCACCTACGTGGGGCTCAACCTGGCCAAGGGTTCCATGTACAAGGAGGCCATAGAGGAACTGAAGAAGATACCCGAGATTGTAGAAGCACACTTCACCACAGGTCCATACAGCATCATCGTGAAACTCTATGCCCGCGACAACGAACATCTGATGAACCTGCTCAACGAGCGTATACAGGAGATACCGGGTGTAATGGCCACAGAGACGATGATATCGCTCGACCAGAGCATCAAGAAAGAAATACCCATCACCGCAGAGTAAGCATTTCATGGCAAAGTACAACATCGAAGAGGAATATGCAGCACTGCATTCCTCTTTCCCTATATATAAGCACCGCCCCATCATCGGCATCACGGGCAACTACGACAGCGGCAAGTGCACACTGCTCGAAGGCTACTACCGATCAGTGCTCGAGGCCGGTGGCACACCTCTCATCATACCATCCTTTGACGATACAGATGCCCTGACGAGCCTACTCGACCACGTGGATGCACTCATACTCTCGGGCGGCGGCGACATCAACCCCCTATACCTGGGTGAGGAACCTATACCTGAGCTGAGCTCGATAAACCCGGCACGCGACTGGCAGGAACTGATGCTGGTGCGCCTCGCTGCCAATCGCCAGATACCTATCCTGGGCATCTGCCGCGGCATACAGGTGATGACAGCAGCCCTCGGCGGCAAACTCTATCAAGACATATACAAACAGGCAGGTGCCACACTCAAGCATAGCCAGGACACCGACCGCCACATAGCCACGCACAGCGTGCGCATAGCCTCATCAAGCATGCTGGCAAAAATCTTCGGCAGCACCAACCTGCACGTCAACTCATTCCACCACCAGGCAGTACAGGAGGCTGCACCGGGGTTTGCAGTGACGGCAGTATCGCCCGACGGACTTATCGAAGCTGTAGAGAGTACGCAGCACAAGTCAATGCTTGGCGTGCAATGGCATCCCGAATGCATGATACTGGGTGGAGACCGCTCCATGATGCCGCTCTTCGAATGGCTCGTGGGCGAAGCCCACTCGTTTGCCCGGGCCC
Organism: Bacteroidaceae bacterium; assembly: GCA_017622495.1. Lineage (GTDB taxonomy): Bacteria > Bacteroidota > Bacteroidia > Bacteroidales > Bacteroidaceae > UBA1189. The sequence goes on from JAGAQY010000060.1 coordinate 14,094, forward strand.
GCAAGTGGCACCGCCAGGCGCTCTCGCTCGACACGCATTGCGACACACCCATGAAATTTGACCAACACATCAATTTCGACAAGCGAGACCCACGCATACTCGTAGACCTGCACAAGATGACCGAGGGACACCTCGACGCCACCATCATGGTAGCCTACCTGAGACAGATGGAACGCGACAAGGCATCGCTCGACGCTGCCTTCAACAAGGCCGACCGCCTGCTCACCGAGATAGAGGAGATGGTAGCCCACAACACGGCCAGTGTGGGTATAGCCTATACGCCTGACGATCTGTACCGACTGAAACGGGAGGGACGCCGTGCCTTGATGCTCGGCATAGAGAATGGATATGCCATCGGCGACGACCCCTCACGCATCGAGCACTTCCGCCGCCGCGGAGTGGTATACATGACGCTTTGCCACAATGGCGACAACGACCTGTGCGACTCGGCACGCGGCAACGCCGAGCATGGCGGACTTAGCGCCCTGGGGCGCGAAGTAATCAGTGAGATGAACCGCGTGGGCATGATGGTGGACCTCTCACATGCTGCCGAAAGCAGCTTCTACCAAGCCATCGAGGCCAGCCGCACACCTATCGTATGCAGCCACTCCTCGGCACGCGCCCTGTGTGACCACCCGCGCAACCTTACAGATGACCAGCTGCGTGCCTTGGCTGCCTCGGGCGGCGTGGTGCAGACCTGCCTCTATGACGGGTTCCTGCGCAAGGAGGGCGGTGCCACGATAGAGGATGCCATACGACACATACGGCACATGGTAGACGTGGCAGGTATAGACCACGTGGGCATAGGTACCGACTTTGACGGCGACGGTGGCATCATAGGCTGTGCCGATGCCTCGGAGGTAATCAATATCACCCGACGCCTGCAGGCCGAAGGCTTCACCGACCCGGACATCGAGAAACTGTGGGGAGGAAACTTCCTGCGCGTGATGCGCCTGGTACAGCGATGAGGGAGGAGGCAGCCGTTGGCTGCAACGATAACGTCAACGATGACGAAAAGATCCCGACTCATCGTATATGATCAAGTACATCACCATCATCCATGAACCGGAGTTTTTTACTCAACAAAAGGTATCCCCCCTGCACTTACGGGAGGTACGGATTGATGTCCTTGCCGAAGCGGGCGAGCTCGTGCACCATGCTGCTGCTGATGGCGGCATACTGGGGCTCGCTGATGAGCAGCAGGGTATCGATGCCGGTGAGCATACGGTTGACATCGGCAATGCTGCGCTCATACTCGAAGTCGACGCTGCTGCGCACGCCCCGGATGATGAACTGTGCACCGATGGATTGGGCAAAGTCGGTGGTCAACCCCTCGTAGCTGACGACATGGATGCGCGGCTCATCCTTATATAGAGCCGATATGCGCTCCATACGCTCGTCAAGAGTAAGCAGCGTGCGCTTCTCAATGTTGATGCCGATGGCGATGTACAGCTCATCTACGATGCCAAGCGCACGGCGCACCAAGGCCGCATGACCTATCGTAAAGGGATCGAAGGTACCGGGAAAAAGAGCGGTACGAGTTGTGAGTTGTGAGTTATGAGTTATGAGTTGGGAGGGCATTTGAGTTGTGAGTTGTGAGTTGTGAGTTATGAGTTATGAGTTGGGAGGGCATTTGAGTTGTGAGTTATGAGTTATGAGTTGTGAGTTATGAGTTATGAGTTATGAGTTATGAGTTGTGAGTTGTGAGTTGTGAGTTCTTTTTGGTTTTTTTAGCCTGTTGGATATTCTCTTTCTTGGTAAGAATGATTGAGGCTATCATTTTTCGAAGTTCATCGGTATCGCTTGACATTGACTGATATTCTTGTGTCGTTAGGAATTCGGTTTTTTCGAGCAGACTTAACCAATAAGCTGTTTCGTTCACCTCCTTTTGGGCTATGGCGAGTTTGTGTATGAAGTCAGAATCGGACTCTGCGTTGAGCGCCTCGCTGACATTGGCGCCTATGGAGGTCCCACTACGCAGCAGTTGCTTGCTCATAACAGTCTCTCTCTTCTGCTCACTGAGGTATTTATATAGGTTGACAATGCGCACTGCATATGCCAAGCTCTTATCATAAACTAAACTCTTTGCCATGTTTTTGAGTTTTAAGTTGTGGGTTATGGGTTATAAATGTTTTACATTTAAGACCACTTGCTTGCTTGGCAATATTATGCAAGCACATATTGCTCTCGCTACGCTGCGTGGTTGTGAGTGATGAGTCATAAGTTAGCATCCGGAGGTAACTCACAACTCATCACTCACAACTCATAACTCCTCCGGTTTATCCTCCTCCACCACGAGGTTGTCAATGATAAAGTTCTGGCGTTCCATGGTGTTCTTTCCCATGTAGAACTCGAGAAGACCCATCACGGCATCGTTCTTGTGGAGGCTGACACGCTCGAGGCGGATGTCCTTGCCGATGAAGTGCTTGAACTCGTCGGGCGAAATCTCACCGAGACCCTTGAATCGGGTGATCTCGGGATTGGGGCCGAGGTCGGCGATAGCCTTCTGGCGCTCCTCCTCGGAGTAGCAGTAGCGGGTGATGAAGTCGCTCTTGCGGTCGGTGTCGTTCTCCTTCTTGTAGCCCTTGATGAGGCGTTTCCTGTTGCGCACACGGAAAAGCGGCGTCTGCAGGATGTATACGTGGCCCTTTTTGATGAGGTCGGGGAAGAATTGCAGGAAGAAGGTAATCATCAGCAAGCGGATGTGCATGCCGTCGACATCGGCATCGGTGGCCACGATGACCTTGTTGTAACGGAGTCCCTCGAGGCCATCCTCGATGTTGAGCGCGGCTTGCAGGAGGTTAAACTCCTCGTTCTCGTAGACCACCTTCTTGGTGAGGCCGAACGAGTTGAGCGGTTTACCGCGCAGGCTGAACACGGCCTGTGTGTTCACGTCGCGACTCTTGGTGATGGAACCACTCGCTGAATCGCCCTCAGTGATGAAGATGCACGACTCGTCAGTGCGGTCGCCCTTGGCGTCGTTGAAGTGGATGCGGCAGTCGCGCAGCTTGCGATTGTGCATGTTGACCTTCTTGGCACGCTCACGGGCTATCTTAGTGACACCGGCAATGGCTTTGCGCTCCTTCTCGCTCTCCTGAATCTTCTGCAACATGGTGTCGGCCACCTCGGTGTTGCGGTGCAGGTAGTTGTCAACCTCGGTCTTGATGAAGTCGCCCACAAACTTGTTGAGGCTGCGGCCACCGGGTTCCATGGCGGTAGAACCCAACTTCACCTTGGTCTGGCTCTCAAACACCGGCTCCTCCACGTTGATGGCGATGGCACCCACGATACCGTTGCGGATATCGGTGAATTCGTGGTTTTTGTTATAAAACTCCTTGATGGTGCGGGCAATATGCTCCTTGAAGGCACTTTGGTGAGTACCGCCCTGTGTGGTATGTTGGCCATTGACGAAGGAGTAGTACTCCTCGCCGTACTGGTCGGTATGGGTGAAGGCAATCTCTATGTCCTCGGTCTTGAGGTGTATGATGGGGTAGAGCGATGTGGCCGTCATGTTGTCGGTGAGCAGGTCTACCAAACCATTGCGCGAGAGGATGCGCTTGCCGTTGTACATGATGGTGAGGCCCGTGTTGAGGTAGGTGTAGTTGCGCAACATGGTCTCGATATAGGCCGAGCGGAACGAGTAGCCTACAAAGAGTGTATTGTCGGGCTCGAAGACGATGCGTGTGCCCGTCTCCTCGGGGCCTGCATTCTCGGTGGTGTCGCTCACCATGTTGCCCTTCTCGAACACTACCGTACGCACCTTGCCGTCGCGGTATGAGCTGGCCTCGAAGTGGGCACTCAGGGCGTTCACTGCCTTCACACCCACACCGTTCAAGCCTACGCTCTTCTTGAAGGCCTTGCTATCATACTTACCGCCGGTATTGAGCACGCTCACTGCCTCCATCAGCTTGCCCTGAGGGATGCCGCGGCCATAGTCGCGCACGCTGACGCGCTTGTGGTCGGTGATGTCAATCTCGATACGCTTGCCGGCATGCATCTTAAACTCGTCGATGGAGTTGTCGATGACCTCCTTGAGCAGCACATAGATACCGTCGTCGTTCTGCGAGCCGTCGCCCAGCTTACCGATATACATACCGGGACGCAGGCGCACGTGCTCCATATCACTCAGGTGGCGTATGTTGTCGTCAGTATACGCTACCTGTTCCTCAATGGGCATATTTAGTTCGTCGCTCATGTTGATTTGAGTTTGTAAATGTTTCACATTTAAGGCCACTTGCTTGCTCTGCAATATTATGCAAGCATATATTGCTCTCGCTACGCTGCGTGGTTGTAAGTTTTTGAGTTAAAGCGCTACAAACTTATAAACTCAAAAACTTACAAACTGAAATTATCGGGTAAAGTTACAACTTTTTTATGAGAAAAAACGAGCGCGAGGAGGAAATCTGCCGTCACAGCCCTAAATCTTCTTCATGTAGGCACGGCGACGCTTATGATTCTCACGCTCGAAATAGTCCCACTGGGCTTGCATCTTGGAATTGCTCTCCAACTCAGGATTGCTCTCCGACCACTTGTAGCCAAGGTTGTTGTGCACCGGGATGATATCGTCAAATATCAACGCCACAGCACCCTTGCCCTGATACTCAGGCTTCACTGCCACGAGCAACATCTCGGTTGTTTGCGTGCTGTTCCACTTGAGAGCCTTGACGAGGTGCCACCAACCGAAGGGGAACATGAAGCCACGTGCCTTCTGAAAAGCCTTGGCCAATGAGGGGAGCAGTACACCGAAACCGATGAGGTTGTCATTCTTATCCACGATAATGGGCACAAGGCGAAGGTCGAGCAGAGGTAAATAGCTATTGATGTACTGCTGTATCTGCTTGGGAGAAAGTGCCGAAAAGCCATAAAGATCAGCATAAGCCTCATTGAGCAGCTCGAAAATGGCCACTCCGCGCTCACGGGCGAGCTTGCTATGCGAAGTGTACTTCATAACCCTCAGCCCATACTTCTCTTTCACGATACGAGTGATGCGCGCATGCTTCTCGGGCAATGCCTCAGGCGCCGTGAGCAGGTATTCCATCCAGTCTACATCCTTCACATAGCCCATACGTTCCAAATGCACAGGATAGTAGGGATAGTTGTATATAGTGGCCATGGTACCTATACGGTCGAAGCCCTCGACAAGCATACCCTCGGGATCAAAGTCGGTGAATCCCAATGGGCCATGCGCCTCAGTCATGCCACGCTCACGCCCCCACTGCTCTACAGTGGCAAACAGAGCATCTACCACCTCGACGTCGTCGATAAAATCGACCCATCCGAAACGAACAGCCTTCTTGTTCCACACCGAATTGGCCTTATGATTGATGATAGCAACGATACGGCCTACGACCTTACCATCACGCAATGCGATGAAGGGTTGCGCCTCACAAAACTCGAAGGCTGCATTCTTGTTAGGGTCAAGGGTATCGCGTACATCGGTATAGAGTTCGGGCACGGCATAGGGAGAATCCTTATACAATGCGTAATTGAAGCATATAAACTGCTTCATCTCCTTTTTTGTAGTGACCGGGATAATGGTTAAAGGCATGGTTCTGAGTTGTGAGTTGTGAGTTATGAGTTATAAATGTTTTACATTTAAGACCACTTGCTTGCTTGGCAATATTATGCAAGCACATATTGCTCTCGCTATGCTGCGTGGTTGTGAGTTGTCGTCCGGATGGCAGTTTTCGTTTTCGTTAACGTTTTCGTTAACGTTATCGTTACAGCCAAAGGATGTTTAAAATTGTTTGTCGGGGTAAAGATAACGCTTTTTCACAATTAAATGCTCGCAACAAGCATAAAAAAGTGCAAAAAAACGTATTAAGGGACGAATTTCACTTTTTCGCCATGAATGATGACCCTCTTCTCATCGGCTAATGTAGTAGCAAAGAGGTAGGCATCGCCCCCATCAGCTATCTTCATACGCTTGCGTAGCACCTCAGGACGCTCAGGGAAATTGCGCACAGCAAGATTGGCCTTTTTCAATTCGGAAGAGAGTCGCTTGAGCTCATTTTTGCCGAATCCATCGACACTTTTCACCTCAAAGACACGACCAGGGAAGTCGGGCACGAGAATATCGGACGTGTAAAGATGCGTATTGCGATGCAGTTTCTCCAAGCCATAGCGCAGGGCCGGCAATCGGAAGCAGCCGGCCTTCATCATCGAACTGTTGGGCTCGTATAGATAACGGCCTACAGCGGCAGTATAGATGCACTGCGCCTCTTGTTCCTCCTCGTATGTGAAATCAAAGGTATGCACATGATTGCCATGAAAGTTTACCGTACAGACACTCACCCCGCCGCCTGCACGGCCACCGAGAACAAGAAGCAGTTCCTTGCACTCATTACTTACCGACACCACATGTACCTCGCGCACCGAGGTGAGCTGGGCGAGAGCCTGCGAGATGTCGAGCATGGGCGAGCACTTTACCATCACATGCGCTGCCTTTTGTAGCAACAGCGCCTCCATCTGGCACACATCGGGTTCACAATCGCTCAAGGCCACTACTTTATTGCCAATCCCGTCTCTTCGGGCGGGATCCAGGAATATCCAGTCCTGCAAAGGAATCGATGGAAGCATCTCGGCACTATTGCCGTTTACTACCTGAATAGGGAGTCCCAATAATCCAAAGTTGTGACGGGCTATCTGACACAGTTCCTCGTTACGTTCTATATAGGTAGTCTCATCAAAGTGTTCAGACATATAACTGCAGTCAATGCCGAAGCCGCCCGTGAGGTCGGTCAGTCTACAACCCCGCACGAGTGAGGCCTTATAGCGGGCAGTAACCTCCGACGAGCACTGCTCCATCGACAGGCGCACAGGATACACCACCCCATCGGTAGCTGCCCAAGTGGGCAGCTTCGCGGAAGCCAATCGGCGCCCCTCGATCTGTGTGGCCGCCACACGCATATCTACCAATGGATAGCGCGAAGCCTGCAATGCCAGTTGGCGCACATCGTCACCAGCGTGCTCGCGGATAAAAGCCTGCGTGTGTTCGTCAATCATAGCCTATCAGAATCTTTTGCAACAGCGAAGATACATCAACGACGGGAAACGGCAAAATTTACCACTCTATTTTTGTAGATATTGCAAACATCGCGTACCTTTGTGTGCAAATAGAGATTTTGTCTGCTATGAGGAGCACTACCCCACTACACCTTTACCCGATGCCCAATAGCGAGGTCACAGCATTCAGCACCACGCGCCATGGCGGATGTGGAAGCGATGCATACGCAGGATTCAACTGTACGCCCTATGTGGGTGACAAGCCGGCGGTGGTAAAGGCCAACCAAGAGCTGTTATGTGAGCTACTGAGCATACCTACCGAGAGACTTATTATACCCTATCAGACACACAGTTGCAATATACTGACTATCGATGATACTTTCAGACACTTGTCGGCCGATGCACGCCATGCCATAATGCAAGAAAAAGATGCAGTGATGACCCACGTAGAGGGACTATGCTTATGCGTGTCGACAGCCGACTGCATACCCATATTGCTTTACGATGCCACCCATAAGGCCATAGCTGCCGTACATGCCGGATGGAGAGGCACAGTGGAGCGTATCGTGACACAGACAGTGGAAGCCATGCACGAAACCTATGGTACCGAGGGGACCGACATCCATGCCGTCATAGGGCCAGGAATATCACTCGAAGCCTTTGAAGTGGGCATGGAGGTGTATGAGGCATTCAAGGAACGCGGATTCGACATGGAACAAATAGCACGCTGGTACCCAGAAAAGGAGAAGTATCATCTGGACCTGCCTAATGCCAATCGCCTACAACTGCTATCCGCAGGTGTGCCCGTCGGACAGATTCTCGATAGTGGCATCTGCACATATACCCGTCATCAAGATTTCTTCTCGGCCCGTAGGCTGGGGGTAAAGTCGGGCAGGATACTTAACGGAATCATGTTGACAAATGACAAATGACAATTCACAATTGACAATTCACAATTCACAACTCATAACTCATAACTCACAATTCATAACTCATAATTCATAACTCATAACTCATAATTCATAACTCATAACTCATAACTCATGTATACTATTACCGTATCAAAAGAGATAAGAGAGAAGTGGCCGCAATATCGCGGAGCAGCCGTATATGCCTCTGTAAAAAACACTGTACTCGATGAGGACTTATGGAAAGAAATCGCCCTTTTCACCGAATATTTGCGAGCCAACGAGACTACTGATAGTATCAAGCAACAAACGGCCATCACAGCGACTCGCGAAGCATACCGCGCCTGCGGCAAAGACCCCAGCCGCTATCGTCCGTCGGCCGAGGCACTGCGCCGCCGCCTGCTACGCGGACTTGAGCTATATCAGATTGACACGCTGGTAGACCTCATAAACCTTGTATCCTTGCGCACAGGATACAGCATCGGTGGCTTTGATGCCGATAAGATTGCAGGCACCGACCTATGCCTTGGCATAGGCAAACACGACGAACCCTTCGAAGGCATTGGGCGCGGACCGCTCAACATAGAGTTCATGCCTGTCATACGCGACAGTATAGGTGGCATAGGTACACCCACCAGCGACCATGAGCGCACGAAGATGGACATCGGCACACACCATATCCTCGCCATCATCAACGGCTACAGCGGTAGCGAAGGTCTGCAGGAGGCTGCTGATATGACCCAACGGCTGCTCGAGCGATACGCATCAGCCACGGATTGTCAAATATGGATGTTCGGCGAGAAACAATAACCCCAAAGAACAAACGAAACCAAAAAAATTACAATGAAACAGAAAATTGTATTTGCCACCAACAACACCCACAAACTCGAGGAGGTGGCTTCCATACTGGGAGAGAGCTACGAAGTAATGAGCCTACGAGAGATCGGATGCCATGACGACATACCCGAAACAGCCGACACCTTCGCCGGTAATGCCATCCAAAAGGCACGTTATATAAAGGAGCACTACGGATACGACTGCTTTGCCGATGACAGCGGCCTGGAGGTAGATGCATTGGGAGGAGCACCCGGAGTATTCAGCGCACGCTATAGCGGTGGTGACTCGGAAGCCAATATGGAGAAGCTTTTGCACAATTTAACCGAAAAAAATGAGCGCGGTGCACAATTTCGTACAGTTATCGCGTTATTAGTAGGTGAAGAGACCCACCTGTTTGAAGGAATCGTGCGCGGCACAATCATCCATGAGCGCCGTGGCGAAGGAGGATTCGGATACGACCCCATCTTTGTACCCGAAGGATACGATCTCACCTTTGCCCAGCTGGGCAGCGATGTGAAGAACCGTATCAGCCACCGCGCCAAGGCAGTGGAGAAACTGGCGGAGTACCTTTGTAACAATTCCGCAGCGCGGCGAGAGCATAGTCAAGCATGCTTGAACTATGCCGAGCAAGCAAGGAATCTTAATGCGTAGCATTATAATTGAAAATTGAAAATTGAGAATTGGCCTGCCGGACGGCAACTTGATAATGGATAATGGATAAAAATCTGTGACAATCCGCCAAATCAGTGTCATCCGTGTGCCATAAAAAAAAACGATAACGAAAACGAAAACCGCCTACCGGACGGCAACTCATAAATCATAAATCAAAAACCCTCTCATGTTTCGAGCCATCATACTGACGACAACACTGCTAATACTGAGCAACGTATCCGCATGGGCGCAAACAGCCGTAGGCTCATGGCGCTCACATCTGGCCTACCATCAAGCAACACAATGCGTGAGCGTGGGAAACAAGATCTATGTCGTGAGCGACGGTTCGCTATACTCATATACCCCCGAAGACGAGTTCGTAGAATGCTATGACAAGGCCAATATCCTCAGCGATCAGGGTATACGACACATCGCAGCCGATGATCAGACAAACATCCTGGTAGTCATATATAATAACGCCAACATCGACCTCATACATCCCGACGGAAGTGTCACCAACATCACCGACTTCACCAGCAAAGTCACTCTTGACCCCACGGTAAACGACATGCGCATCACTCGGGGCAAGGCCTACCTCGCCACCAACTTCGGACTCACTGTACTGAATGTCGAGCGTAAGGAATTTGAGGCCACCTATATGCTGGGCAAGGTGACTCACAGCTGCACAGAGATAGATGGCAGCATCTATGCAGCCACGGCAGACGGTGTGTATAGAGGAGACACCAAGGACAATCTACTGGATGCCGGCAACTGGGAACAATTAAACACTACCCTATATACTACGCTCACTGACTTTGATGGGAACCTCATCGGGCTCAAGGCCAAAGAATCGGTGTATAGAATCAGCACGACCGACGGCACCGCCACAATGCTGCGCAAAGGTCCCTTCAGCTTCATGCACTGCACCGGCGGCAAGCTCTTCGTAGGCAACCACACCAACACCTTTGTCTACCACACACTGACCGATTTCATATTACTCACCTTGGACGGCACCGTCACCTACCTCACGGCCGACGGGGACACCTACTGGAGCTGCAACGGCACTGGCGGGCTCAATGGATACCAATACGACAAAGAGAGCAAGAGCGCGACACGCACCGTGACGAGCATCATCCCCAATAGCCCGATACGCAATCATTGCCAATACATGAACTTCGTAGACGATGAGCGACTGCTCATTGCCGGCGGATGCATCAACTACTTTGACAACACCTTCTTTGACGGCACGCTCATGATGTATGAAGACGGCACCTGGAGCTCGTTCCAGGAGGAGGGCATCGCCGAGCAGACGGGTGTTCACTATAAGAACATGACCAGTATCGTACAAGACCCCACCGATGAGAGCCATCACTTTGCCTCCTCATTTGGACAAGGTATATATGAGTTTCGCGACATGAAACTGGTGCGGCACCTTACCGATAAGAACAGCGAACTCGAGACAGCAGTGCCGGGGTCGAACCGCTACACCCGCATCAGCCGACTACAATACGATAAGGATGGCAACCTGTGGATAACCAATGCCGATGGTGGCAACAACGTGAAATCACCGCTCAAGGTGATGCACCCTGATGGCTCAATGACGAACCTGTATTATAAGGAACTGGAATCTCTTGCCACAGTGACCGAACTGCTGTTTGACAGTCGTGGATGGGTGTGGGTAGTGAATATGCGCTACGATGCCCGCCTCTACTGCATAGACCTGAACGGCACACTGGACAACACGGCCGATGACCGCATCAAGACATTCACCGAGAAGTTTGTAGACCAGGACGGACAATCTACCGAGGTTTACTATATCAACGATATTGCCGAAGACACGAACGGCGACCTCTGGGTGATGACCGATGCAGGTCCCTACGTGCTGTACAACCCCGCGAAAGCCTTCGACGACGACTACCACTTCACCAAGATCAAGGTACCCCGCAACGATGGTACCAACTATGCAGACTACCTGCTCGATGGGGTGTACACCACCTGCCTCACCATCGACGCAGCCAACCGCAAGTGGATAGGCACGCTCAACAACGGGCTCTACCTCATCACAGGAGATGGCCTGGAGACCGTACATCACTTCACCAAAGACAATAGCCCCCTGCCCTCCAATACCATCGAAGGATTGGCACTGAACCACGGCTCGGGCGAGCTATATATCGGTACCGACAAGGGTTTGGTGTCGTATACCACAGATGCCACCCGTGGCGAGAGCGAGTATGCAGAGGAAAAGGTATATGCCTACCCCAATCCTGTGACGGCCGACTATACCGGACTCGTCACCATCACGGGCCTGAAAACGGGCAGCCATGTGAAGATCACCAATACCGCCGGGCGACTCGTAGCCGAGGGCACCTCACTCGGAGGCACCTTCACCTGGGACGGACGCACCCCACAGGGCCAGCGTGTAGCCTCTGGCATCTACTACGTGCTCGGCAGCGACGAAGAGGGCAATGAGGGTATAGTGACGAAAATCTTGTTCGTGCGATAGAAAAATCGCACCTGCCATTTTACTCTATCACCTGGCATCGAAGGTCACCGGGCACGTAGGAGATGTGTATCCAGCGGCCGTCGCCCTCCCAGATGAGTTGGGTAAACTTGATCTTCCCCTCCTGCTGCATCTGCTGCATCATCTTGAACAGGCGGCGATTAGCCCCCTCCCGTCCTCCCCCAAGGGGGAGGTGTTCAGACATCGTGGAGCTTTTCTTCCCCCCTTGGGGGGATAAGAGGGGGGCCGTAATATCGGCTGCGCAGCCGAGGATGTGATGGCTGTTCTTCACGCCACCTACCAGGGCGTTGAGCTGCTTGCAGCGGTAGCCGCTACTCACAACGATAGGCTCGCCCCACGCTTCGCGTATGGGGTCTAACAATTGCTCCACCAGCACGTGTAGCAGGTGGTATGCACACTTCGAAGGGCGGTTGTCGATGCCCTCGCGCAGCGCCGTGGCGCTACTGACTAATTCATTTATCGAGAAATACTTCATAGGTTTTCAACTGATATTTTATTATTAGACCACAGATGTCACGGATTACACAGGATTGTGCATATCGTTTCACTTATGCCTGCCATCCAGAGGCCACATACGAGTGTTAGCGATGTATGAAATCTGTGAAATCAGTTAAATCTGTTGACAGACAAAAAAAAGGAATCTGTGTCAACCTGGGTAATCTGTGTAATCTGTGGTTAATAATATTATGCGATTAGAGTAAGTGCGCTGCCGAGTAGCAGCAGCGCACGGATTAGGGATCTCATAGCCTACACATTTAATTGTCAATTGTCAATTAAGCGGTGCAACTGGCCAAGCCCAGCGAGCCGGCCAAGGCGGTGAGTACAGCGATGAGAACTTTGAGGAGCTTGCTCCAGTTGATTTGAGTTTTTGAGTTCATAGGATTTGAGGATTTTAGTTTATAAATGTTTCACATTTAAGACCACTTGCTTGCTCGGCAATATTATGCAAGCATATATTTCTCTCGCTACGCTGCGTGGTTGTGAGTTTGTGAGTTGGTGAGTTCAGTCGGCTTGCGTCTGACAAACTTAAAAACTCACCAACTCAACAACTCACCTTACTTCATGGCTTCACTTGAGATGCGCTTCAGTGCGAAGTCGAGTCCTACCAGCTGCTTGAGTTTTGCATCGGGGCGAAACACAATCTTGTGGCTCTTGATGAAGCTGGAGGGGTTGAAATCTTTCTCCTGCATCATCTCTTCGGTATAGCACTTGCCCTGAAGCGTTACCTGGAAACGGCCGAGGTCGTCGAGCACTACCACCTGGCCTTCGGTGAGGGCTTCGATGATGTGTTCCTTCATACTGAGAAGCACGGCACGGCAGTCGGTCTGCGTCACGGTGGTGCTGTTGTTGATGCGCTTGGCCAGCTTCTCGAGGGTGAGCTCGCCGGTCTTGATGGCCTGGGCGTGGAAGTACGGGGTGCCTTGTACACCGTTGGGGTTCTTGGTTTTCTTTACTGCATAAGTGATTGGCATAATACTGATTTCTGATTTATGAATTCTGAATTCTGAATTGGCTCCGCGGCTTGCCTCCTCTCGATCCACGAATTCGGGTTAATAAATAAGGTTTAGGTTAAATTCGCAATGACGAAATTTTATCGGAGAAAGCTATCGACTACCGGTACCATCGTTAACCGTTCAACGTTAATCGTTCATCATTTACAGTACAAAGTTACGGCTTCGGCATCCTCTCCCAGTACCGCCGATGTGGGGCTATGGGATAAGGAAAAAGGACAGACTGGCGAGTCTGTCCTTTTTCTTGTTTCCACAGGTTGCTTATTGCTTGTCATGGGTTTTCGGTGGGTACTTTTTCGTACGGTGTGGGGTCGTAGCGTTTTGATGCCTTGTATTCTTCCCGTATGTGGCCCTGCTTGTCGAGGAAGGTCTTTGTGAGGTGCTGTGCCAGTAGGCGGTTGGCATGTATCACATTGTTGTCTTCGATCCAAGAGGCTATGGGGTGTTTCTTGCAATAGGGTTGGAACGATTTCATGGCTTTGGCTATCTCCTGGCCTGCTGCAGGGAAGTTGTCTTCGACCCATCGGGCAAATTCGGCTGCTGTGCAGGTGAATTCTGTCACTTTGTGTTCAACAAAGAGCCGGTATAGTGCAAACCAGTACTTGCGATGCCATACCATGTCGCTCGTGAGTATACCTATGGCGTTTTTCAGTTGGTCGGGGTCATACTTCTTGCGTATGATCTTTTCATCGAGTTCCGATGCGGGATAGGCACAGGGGAGACATTCGTCTCTTTTGGGTGTGGTGTCACGTGTTGCGATGAGTGTGGTTATCGCCTTTTCCCTGCTTTCGTTGCTTGCCCTGAGGTCTTGGTTGCTTGCCCGTAGGGCTTGCAGTTCGCGGTCTCTCTCTTGCAGTTCTTCACGTGCCACACATAGTTCCATGTCGTAGCGTGCTGCTTGTGCCTTGGCCTCTTTTGCCATAGCCAGTGTGTCGGTGTATTTCTTGTCGAGTGCGGCCAGTTGCTGACGCAGCTCTTCGTTTTCTTTCTCCAGCCGTTTGGCCTTAGCCATAGCTGTTTGCTCGGCTTTCTTCCATATCTCCTCTTTGAGCGAGGCTGATGTCTTTGTCTTATAATGGCTCATGGCGTCAACTCGTATTATTGTGATGTGTATTGATTATGCGAAGATAGTGTTTTTTTGTTTGTCGGGCAACTACGGCTCTCCCAGTTGCTCGAAGATGAGCTGCACTTGGGGACGTGTGAAACGGCGGTCGTCGGGACGGTAGCCCATGGCAATGAGCCTTTCGAGAAGTCCGTGGCAACGGTGCAGGTAGCGGTTGAGCATGCGTATGGCGCTCTCATACTTGGCTCCGGGTGAGTACAGGCGGGCCAGTTCGCCCTTGGTATAGGAACGCACGATGATGCGCTCTTCATCGGTGTTGAGGTAGTTGGTCATGGGAGTTAGGAGTTATGAGTTATGAGTTATGAGTTATGAGTTATGGAGTTATGGAGTTAATGGAGTTAGTTTTTAAACCTTTTTCTGGAAAAAAAATAAATAATTCTTACTATATAGTAGACGATAATTATTTTTTATTTTCTCAGAAAGTTTCATTTTTGCCTCCATTAACTCCATAACTCCATACTTTCGGGTATCATTGCGAGTCATCATTGCTGCTGTTGAGGGCATCGAGCCGCTGGCGGTTCTTGATGTCGTCGCCCGTGAGGACGATCACATTCCACCCGTTGGCCTTCATGGTCTTCTTGCCGGTAAATCCCATCCGTGCCATGGCACGGCCCACCTTGCGCTTGTCGAGCGGGGTGCGTATGCTGTGGCCTATAAGCTCGATGATGCGGGTGGTGGTGAGGAACTCGCCCGTCTCGTTCTCGCCGGGCACGCGCAGGTAGGTATAGATGAGTTCCTCCTCGATGGTGAGTTCCTCGAACTGGCGGTGATGCAGGGCCAGCTCGGCATCGTCAGCCTCGTCGAGCCAGTAGCGGAAACCCGTCTGCCACAGGTGGTAGGCCTGTGCGTAGATGCCCTCGTAGGGGTAGTCGTGGGTGAAGGGCGAGTCGATGCCCGCGATGCGGAAGGGCAGCCAGCGGCGGTTGCCCGAGAGGTCGGTGAGGAAGCGCGGGTTGTTGCCCGTGGCGCAGAACGAAGCTATATGCTTGCGGCGCACGGCATAGCGTTCGTATACGGGGCGCAGGTTCACCGCAGGGTCGGTGACCAGTGCCTTGAGCTGCTCCACCTCGGTGGGCTTCAGGCTGTCCATATCGTCGAGGTCCACCAAGGCCAGCTCGGTGAGGGCGAGGCGGTCGTCCTTGTCGGCCTTGCCGCGAAAGTTCTTCATGGCAAAGTAGTCGGCCAGCACAGGCGGCAGCAGGTGGGTCATGAAGGTGGTCTTGTACTTGCCCTGCGCACCGATGTAGGCCAGTATCTCGTGGTTCACCGCGCGGTCGTCGCACCAGGCAGCCACCATGGCCACCATCCACATCTTGAAGTAGCGGTTGTGCATCTCCTGCGTGCAGCCCTCCACGTGCACCATCGAGGCCAGCTCGTCGATGTAGTCGTGCCCGTCCCACTCGGGCAGACCGTCCAGATAGTCGCGCAGGGGATGGTACTCGGGGTAGAAGTCGCTCTCGATAACGTTGTACAGGTCGTTCGGATGGCTCGTCAGGCCGGTGGTGAGGCACAGCCGGCAGTAGAGCGAGTTGACGTGCTTGCTCTCCAGCTCCTTCCAGTTCAACGTTAACGTTGACGATGACAATGACTGCCCGCCGGATGGGAAAGGGCTGCAAGCAGCACTCCTTTGTGAAGCTAAAGCTTCAGTCGTCGCAACCGACGCTCCTTCCGCGTCGGCGTCAACGTCAATAAGTATCTCCCGCTTGCGCGTCACCACGTTGTAGCGTATGCACACGTTGTTGTCGGTAAGGAACCGCTGTATGTCGGCCACGGTGGCGCGGTTGCTCCTCCTTGCCGTGCGGGTGGCGTGCTCATCGGTCTTGCGGTAACACGAGCGCACGATGGCGGGCACGTCGTCGGTGGCGGCATACTCGGCAAACTCCTCCACGGCCCACTCGCAGCAGTCCTTCTCGGTCACCCCACGGCGGTTCATCTCATAGCACATGCGGCAGATGTAGTCGTTGTGGCTATGCGGCTCGTAGCGCACGCCCTGCGCCTCTACCATGCGCCGCACGCTGTCGGCCACGTCGGCCGCCCTGACCACCTTAGCCACCTTAGCCGCCTTGCGCGGACGGCCCACGGGGCGCTTGCCGGCCTTGTGCTCGGCGGCATATTGTGCCGCCAAGGCATCGATGTCCATAGCCTCGGCCTCGGGGCGAAAGAGCACCTCCGGGTCGTAGGCCAGGGCCGACAGGCGTGTAGGGTTGCTGCACTTCTTGTCGGGGACGATGCCCGTGAGGCGGCGGTAATACTCGTTCACCGTGTTGAAGGCGAGCTTGTAGGAGGCAGCCCCCTCCTGACCTCCCCCCGAAGGGGGAGGGAGTGCAGTCATCGCCGATTCAGGGCTTCCCCCCTTCTGGGGGGATGAGAGGGAGCCTTCATATCGGGCCACTACCCTCACTCCGCATCCGCTCAAAGTGGTGTAGGCGAGCAGGGTGTGAGGGTCGGCCTTGACGGTGGCAAGCACCTCGGGTAGCTGCGAGGGAGCTATCTTGTCGAGGTCCACCAAGGTAAGCCCGGTGTAGGATACGATGTCGGTATCGGCCTTGCCGCCATTGAAGCGTACGGCTACGGCAAAGCATAGCACGCTGCCCTTGACCTCGCGTGCCTTGGCGTCATGGCCTGCGGCCAAGGCCAGCCGGTAGTCACGGGTAGATACCTGTAGCGAACTGTCGCTCCTGATCAGCATGGCCATACGCTCCAGATTGTCGGGCATGGGGGAACGGTCGGTAAATCCTTTGAATGTGTCGATGGTGAGCATAGAAGTGTTAATTTAGAATCTGCTTTTTAGAATCTGTTTTAAAATTATCGCTAATATGTTTTTAGAATCTGCTTTTAAAAACAGATTCTTAGAGTTGTTAGGAATGATAAACTGCTCCAATCGGGTGTACCCGATGGAAAAATCCGGTATACCCAATAAAACAATCGGGTGAACCCTCGGAGAAAATCGGGTACTCCCGATTGGGGCGATAACGGTAACGATGGTGACAACATAGTATATAAGATTAAGGGGTTGATAGATGGCGTAGTATCGGTGATACAAAGGTACATATAAAAATCCCCTCGCGATGCTGCACCGGAGGGGATAAAACGTAGATGGTAACTCTCGACAACCATCGTGTGCCGAGTGGTTATAGAGGATAACCAAGCATGAAAAAAAGTAAGAATATTTTTGGCCACCTCAAGAAAACTTCGCACTTTTGCACGCCGTTTCGCAGGGAGGGGCTGCTCGATGGTGGAATCGCCATGTTATCAGATATTTTGGATGTGCTACCCGTCGTTTCTTTAGCGGAGTGGCAAAAAAGCACGCTCAATACCGCTCAGAGTAAAAATAAATCACTATATTTGCGCCAACGCAAACAAAACAAACAAGATACACCATGAAGAAGCATTTACTATTCATTTTTGCAGCATGGCTGCCCATGTTGGCCAGTGCAAAAGTTGAGATTGACGGTATATGGTATAACCTCTATTCCGATGAGTCAAAGGCCGAGGTGACATTCAAAGGCGACAATCCATGGGAATACGAGGTACACTCCGACTCCATCAACATCCCCAGCAAGGTAACCTACGAGGGTGTGGACTATAGCGTGACGAGCATAGGAAGATGGGCTTTTGCAGGTTGCAGCCGCCTCGCCGCCATCACCATCCCCGAAGGCGTGACAAGCATTGGGGAAATGTCTTTCCGTGATTGCAGTAACCTCCAAGTCATCGCCATCCCCGAGGGCGTGACGAGTATTGGAAGCAGTGCTTTCTCTGGTTGCAGCAGCCTCACCGCTATCACCGTAGCCGAGGGAAACACCATGTATGACTCTCGTGGCGGGTGTAATGCCATCATAGAGACTAGCAACAATACTCTTATAGCAGGATGCTCTGCTACTATTATCCCCGAAGGCGTGACGAGCATTGGGAGCCATGCTTTCCAAGATCACAGCTACCTCACCGCCATCACCATCCCCGAGGGTGTGACGAGCATTGGGAGCTATGCTTTCCAAGGTTGCAGCAGCCTCGCCGCCATCACCATCCCCGAAGGCGTGACAAGCATTGGAGATTGGGTTTTCCAAGCTTGCAGCAGCCTCACCACCATCATCCTCCCCGAGAGTGTGACAAGCATTGGAAGAGGTATTTTCTATGATTGCAGCAGCCTCACCACCATCACTATCCCCGAGGGCGTGACGAGCATTGGAATCAATGCATTCGAGCGTTGTAGCAGTCTTACCGATATCACCATACCCGAGAGCGTGACGAGCATTGGAGAATGGGCTTTCTCTGGTTGCAGCAGCCTCACCACCATCACAATCCCCGAAAGCGTGACGTGCATTGGAGTGGGAGCGTTCGCTTATTGCAGCAGCCTCACCACCATCACCATTCCTGAGGGCGTGACAAGCATTGGAGAAAGCGCTTTTCAAGCATGCAACAGCCTCACTGCCATTACCCTCCCCGAGAGCGTGACGAGCATAGGAAGATGGGCTTTCCAAGATTGCAGCAGCCTCATCACCATCACCATCCCCGAAGGCGTGACAAGCATTGGAGATTGGGTTTTCCAAGCTTGCAGCAGCCTCACCTCCATCATCCTCCCCGAGAGTGTGACAAGCATTGGAAGAGGTATTTTCTATGATTGCAGCAGCCTCACCACCATCACCATACCCGAGGGCGTGACGAGCATTGGAGGAGAGGCTTTCGCTCGTTGCAGTAGCCTCACTACCATCACCATCCCTGAAGGTGTGACGCGGATTGGAGGCAGTACTTTCGAGGGTTGCAGCAGTCTTACTGATATCACCATACCCGATGGCGTGATTAGTATTGGATACATGGCTTTCTATAATTGCCTCAGCCTCAAGAGAATCGTGCTTCCTAAGAGCCTAAAGGATATATCTGATGGGGCTTTTGGCTACTGCGCAGAACTGCTCGATATGTATTGCTATGCCGAAACAGTGCCTCAGACTGAAAGCAAAGCTTTCGGAGGCTGCCACCTCCAAAATGCCACCCTGCATGTGCCCGCCAGTGCGGTAGAGAGCTATAAGAGCTCTGCTCCCTGGAGCACCTTCGGCACCATCGTAGCGCTCACCAATGAAGAGATGGGAATAGAGCAATTGACAAGTGAGAAATCACAATTGACAATTTACGACCTCTGCGGTCACCGTGTAGAAAAAACGGAGAAGGGCGGTATCTACATTGTGAATGGACGTAAGGTTGTGATTAAATAACACTCTCCACATCCAACCACTACGCCCTATCTTACTGAGGAGAATCTGCGGGAGAGACTTCGATCGTGCTCGCCTGCACTCCTTGCTTGGCAAGCAATGTGCGCACCGACGCCTTGAGCACCTCTATCTCATGTAGGGTGTCATAGGTAGTGGCCACCTTGAGTTCGGCCACGTGGTGCTCATTGTCGAGGCTCCACACACGCAGTTCGCTCACCGCCGCAATACCCGACAATGTGGCTATCTCAGAGCATAGTGCATCGTAGTCTACCTCAGAGGGCACGCCCTCGAGGACGATGCGAAAGGCCACGATGAGGTTGTGCACCACATTGCACAGGATATAGAGCGATATGCATACGGAGAGGATGGGGTCGAGCAGAGGAATCTGAACAAACATCATCACGAAGCTGGCTATCAGCACGGCTACCCAGCCGAGGCAGTCGCCCAAGAGATGGAGCGACACCATGCGTTGGTTGACACTGGACCCTCTCCACGTGCGCCACGCGGCAAACCCCTTGAAGAGGATGGCCAACAGGGCGAACCACAGCATGCCCTCGGCATTGACCTCCTCGGGAGACATCAGGCGCTTGATGCTCTCGTAGAGCACTACCGACGAACCGCTGAGCAGGATGAAAGCATTGATAAAGGCCCCAAGCAACGTGAAGCGCTGATAACCGAACGTGAAGTGCCGTGTGGGCTTATGCCCGGCAATGCGCTCGAATACCCATGCCAAGGCGATGGAGAGGGTGCAGCCGAGGTCGTGGATGGAGTCGGAGATGATGGCCATGCTGTTGGTGAGCCACCCGCCGATGAGGGATATGACCGTAAAGGCCAGATTGATGAAAAAGGCCGAGAGGATATTGCTACCGGTAGCCTCACTATGAAGATGTATATGCTTATGTGCCATGCGATTCTTTTTTCCTGATTACCTATTTTTTTGCAAAGATACGAATAAACGAACGAAATATGAAGTTTACTTCAATATTTCACAGTGAGTGCGAGTATCTTCTGTGGCGCAGTCACTAAAGATACGAATAAACGAACGAAATATGAAGTTTACTTCAATATTTCACAGTGAGTGCGAGTATCTTCTGTGACGCAGTCACTAAAGATACGAATAAACGAGCGAGAAAAACAAGAACAGATTCTAAATATAATAAAATAAATTTGGCAGTTCCTGCCTTATATATTAACTTTGCAGCCCGAAATGAAGTGGATAGATTTGAGCAGCTTGCAACCACAGTAAAAAATGCTAAAACGGCAGTCCTCTACTGCTTGCATATACTCTCGACTATCCCGTTTCATTTAATTGAGAATTGAAAATTAAAAATTGAGAATTGAAAGTTACCATCCGGACGGCAACTGTTGTCTGTTGACTGTTGACTTTCTTAGAGACAAAAAAAATGGGATATCTGTTTACATCCGAATCGGTGTCTGAAGGACACCCCGACAAAGTGGCCGACCAAATCTCGGACGCTGTACTGGACAAGTTGCTGGCATATGACCCCAACTCGAAGGTAGCTTGCGAAACGTTAGTAACCACCGGACAGGTAGTAATCGCCGGTGAAGTAAAAACAAGTGCATACGTAGACCTGCAGCTCATCGCACGCGAAGTAATCAATAAGATTGGTTATACGAAGAGCGAGTATATGTTTGAGGGCAACTCATGTGGCGTATTCTCGGCCATCCATGAGCAGAGCGCCGATATCAACCGCGGCGTAGAGCGCGAAGACCCCATGAACCAGGGTGCCGGCGACCAGGGCATGATGTTTGGCTATGCCACCAACGAGACAGAGGATTACATGCCTCTCTCACTCGACCTTGCGCACAACATCCTCAAAGTGCTTGCCGACATCCGTCGCGAAGGGAAGGAGATGACATACCTGCGTCCCGATGCAAAGAGCCAGGTGACCATCGAGTATGATGACAACGGCAAACCTGTACGCATCGACACTATCGTAGTATCGACCCAGCACGATGAGTTTGTAGCCCCTGCCGATGACACCAAGGAGGCACAGCTCAAGGCCGACGAGCTGATGCTGTCACAGATACGCCAGGACGTGATTGAGATACTGATGCCACGTGTCATTGCCGGCATACACAACGAAGAGGTGTTGGCACTCTTCAACGACAATATCACCTATCACGTAAACCCCACAGGCAAGTTTGTCATCGGTGGACCTCACGGTGATACGGGTCTTACAGGCCGCAAGATCATTGTTGACACCTATGGCGGTAAGGGTGCTCATGGCGGTGGCGCTTTCAGCGGTAAGGACCCCTCTAAGGTAGACCGCAGTGCAGCATACGCTGCGCGCCATATTGCCAAGAACCTTGTAGCAGCCGGCGTAGCCGATGAGATGCTGGTGCAGGTGTCTTATGCCATCGGCGTAGCCAAGCCCATCAACATCTATGTAGATACCTACGGACGTAGCCGTGTAAATATGACCGACGGCGAGATTGCCAAGAAGATTGACGAGCTCTTTGACCTTCGCCCCAAGGCTATTGAGGAGCGACTCAAACTGCGCAACCCCATCTATGCCGAGACTGCAGCCTACGGACACATGGGTCGCAAGCCCGAAGTGGTGACCAAGAGCTTCCGCTCACGCTACGAAGGTGACAAGAACGTCACTGTGGAGCTCTTCACATGGGAGAAGCTCGACTATGTAGATAAGGTAAAAGAGGCTTTCGGACTTTGATAAGTAGGGTTGATGGATGATGGATGATGGTTGATGGTTGATGGATGATGGACTTCCATAAACC
>JAGAQY010000061.1 GCA_017622495.1 Bacteroidaceae bacterium
CATATTGCATCACGAACATACGCAGTATCTCGCTTATCTGCGCTCCGTGTACACGGCGCAGGGCAATCTCGCGACGGCGATACTGGGTCTCGAAGAACACGAGGCCGAAGACTCCCATCAGGGCGATGAGGATGGAGATGATAGAGAATGCCGTAATGAGCATATTGGCCTTCTTCTCCTTTTCATATTCCTCGCCCAATTCTTGGTAGAAGAAGCGTACTTTGATATTTTCAAGATAGGCATTAGGAGCAAGGCGACCTACGCACTCGCGCACGTGCGCTTCTACAGCCTCGACATCGACTCCCGGTACTGTACGGATATAAAGGTGAGGATAGCCACGTCCCCAATTGTCGGGTATCACGGTGAAAGCTAACGGCATCTGCTCGTATTGTAACGGACGGAAGTGTATGTCCTCACAGAATCCAAGAATCTTGGCAGGCTCCATATGATATGTTATTTCCGTATCAAGCCCTATGTCGTATTGCTTGCGGGCCGTTTCGTTGAAGATGAAGATTGAGGTGGGTGCTTGCTCGTCCTGCTTCTCGAAGTCGCGGCCTTCGGTGATGTCGATATCCATCAGCTGCAGGAAGTCCCACGTGACGGGTTGCATCTGAAAGAGTATTGATTTATCCTCCTTTACCGCGTGGCAACTGTATCTTTGACGGCCCTCGGCGATGAGATTGGTCTGTGTGTATGCCACCTCTTGTATCATCGGGTTTTCTTTGAGCATTTGAGTGAAGTTGTCACGATTGGCCTCGTAGGTCAGTCCTACCGGCACTTCGGTACACAGCAGATGCTCACGATTGATGCCGATGTCGTAGTCCATAAAGAAACGGTACTGCTTGTTGATGAAAAGCGAGCAGGTGATGAGCGACAATGAGATAAAGAACTGCAAGCCCAACAATGCGTAGCGTAGGCGACGGCCTGCAGCTGTATTGCCAAACGAACCTTTGATAGCAAAGGCGGGAGGCACGGACGTTATATAATAGGTAGGATACAGACTGGCCACGATGGCAAGCAAGATACCAGCTCCAAGCGTAATGAGCACTACAGGCACGTTCTCGTTAAGGTCGACAGGCACAGAGAGCAGACGCGTCATGTTAAACTCGGGCGCTGTCATAAAGACGATGAAGGCTGCAAGCAACAGAGCAAGCAATACTAACCCTATGGCCTCAAGCACGAAGCTTATGCGCAGGCGCCACGTAGGACAGCCAAATATCTTCTCCGTATTTACACGGCGTATGCGGCGCGGTACCATTGCCATAAAGAAATTGATGAAATTGATAAATGCAATGATGAGAAGAATCACCGCAAAGGCAAGCAGCACATTGGTAGTAGAGCGGTTGCCGGCTTTCAATTCCGAATCGCAAGTCGAGAAATAGGTCTCATCGAGCGAGGTAATGCGTAGGTCAGCGATTTTATTACGATAATCATCCAGCGTTGTCGTGTCTTCTGCATTTCCCCTTATCTTGTCGCTCTCGTGGAACTTGATATAGGCATTCTTCAGGAACGCATCTTTCATCTTAGCATCCTTCAGCTTATAATACCAATAGAAGATTTCTTTTCCCTCACTCGCGCTCAAGCTCTGGTTAGAGATGCAATTGAACAGTTGGATACCGTAGAAGTCGCTGTTCCTCGGGAAGTCCTTGAATATTCCGTTCACCGGTATACCTCTGTCTCCAACATATATAATATCGCCTGTCTGGAGATTATGGATATTGGCAAATTGTTCGCTAAGCAGTATGCCTCCCGTGTTTTCGAAGTTGTATGTACTTCCGGCTACAATCTTGAAGTCCAAAGTATTCAAGATACCTACCGTTCCTTTTGCGAATTCGACTTTGACAGGGTGGCGTTGATTGTCCTTCTCCAAGTTAATGACAATAGTGCCGTCACTATTCCAATTTATTTTACGTTGCATTCGCCCGAAACTCTCCACCAGTTCGTCATCACCGCATCGCAGCCCCAAAGGGTCGGGCATTGTGGCAAACCATTTGTCTTCGCCCCAACTGTAGAAGCGCTTGTCGATGCGCACGATGCGGTCAGCATCCTTAATGCTGCTATTGAAACTAAGGTCGTAATAGACCTGTACCAAGATGGCATAAACCGCCGCAAAGGCGATGCCGAGGCCCAAGATGTTGAGCGTGGACGACACTTTGTAGCGTCCGAGATTTTTGAAGAATTCTTTCATATTGTTTTGAGTTTATAAGTTTTTTAGTTTGTAAGTTTTACACGAATTTATCATGAATTATTTTCGTTTTGTTCCTTTTTTCAAGAATTATCACAGGCGTGAAAATTTTTTATCACTACTGTGAAAATTTTTTGTCACAGGCTTGAAAAAACTTTTTCATAGGCTTGAAAATTCTTGTTGCTACCTTCTGTTTTCTCTGTTTGTCTTATACTGCTATAGGTAGACACATTTAATAACCATTAAAGATGTGTAAACAGTATGAGAGAAAAACGAGAACATTACAGTGAAGAAGAATGTCTTTCCATTCTTCGGGATTATTATTCCTCGGGCATGAGTAAGTATGTTTGTGTTCGCAAGTATGGGTTAAGTGGTAATTCGGTTCTATTGCGTTGGCTTCGCAAGTACGAATCTCATCCGGAATTAGTATCTTTGCAAAAGGAAACAAAAGAAGAGGAAATGGCAAACCGCGA
>JAGAQY010000062.1 GCA_017622495.1 Bacteroidaceae bacterium
GGTTTAGTGTTTAGAGTTTAGGGTTCATCGTTCATCGTTCACCGTTCATCGTTCATCGTTCACCGTTCATCGTTCATCGTTCATCGTTCACCGTTCATCGTTCACCGTTCACCGTTAATCGTTCATCGTTCATCGTTCATCGTTAACGTAGATCCAGCGTGTTCGCAAATCTCCAAAATTGACCGCGAAGTTACACTTTTTAATCAAGAGAATAAAATCTGTGGCTTATTTTCCCGTTTTTTATCCGAATTTGTCTATTTTTGCACATGCCAATCTTCGGATAGCTATGGAGAAGTTTTTTAAAACAAGTAATACCGCATATATACACTACGTTCATGAAGAAGACTATTCTTACGATGGCCCTTATGGGTTGCATGCTGTGCACACAGGCACAGAAGGTGACATGCTACACTACCACCGAGGGTGAGGCATGGCAGCAGAGCCGCACCACTCTCTCCTCCAAGCCGCAGGGCACCACGGTGGCGACTGTCGAGGGCACCGAAGAGGGCACCGTGTTCCGCGCGTGGGGCACCACCTTCAACGAGCTCGACTGGGACGCCTTCAACCTCCTCAGCCGCGACGAGCAGGACGAGGTCATGCACCGCCTCTTCGCCCCCGATGGCGACCTGCGCTTCACCCACGGTCGCGTGTCGATGAATGCCAACGACTATGCCCGCTCGTGGTACAGCTGCGACGATGTGGTGGGCGACCTCGGGTTGCGCCACTTCAATATCGAGCGCGACAAGCGCAACATCATCCCTCTGGCACGTGCCGCGCAGAAGTACTGTCCCCAGTTGCAGCTCTTCATGAGTCCGTGGAGTCCGCCCGCATGGATGAAGATCAATCACGACTATCCCGTAGTACCCAGCTCCCACAATACCATGGACTCCCGCCAGGGCTACCTCCTCTACATGGACGATGGCCGCGCCCTCGACCCCGATGAGATGAAGCTCTTGGGCGACCGCGACGGCGTGTTTCCCCGCCGACTGGCCTCGCAAGACTACTTCATCCAGGACCCCCGTTACCTGCAGTGCTATGCCGACATGTTTTGCCGCTTCATCGACCTCTACGCCGAGCAGGGACTACCCATCACCAAGGTGATGTATCAGAACGAAGCCTACTCATACACCCCCTATCCCGGCTGTGCATGGACTGCCGAGGGCACCCTGCGCTTCAACAACGACTACCTGGCACCCACGTTGGCCAAGCACCACCCCGAGGTGGAGCTGTGGATAGGCACCTTCAACACCAATCGCCTCGACTACGTGGAGAAGATTCTCGACGACGCTACCCTGCAGGCCAATATCAAGGGCGTGGGCACCCAGTGGGAGTGCCGCAACAACCTGCCTCAGATGCGCCAGCGCTATCCCCACCTGCGTTTCATGTGCTCAGAGAGCGAATGTGGCAACGGCTCTATGGACTGGGCAGCAGGTGAGCACACCTTCTTCCTCCTCTCCGACAACCTTGGCAATGGAGTCGACGAATATTACAACTGGAACTTCATTCTCGCTGACCATGGCGAGTCGCCCTGGGGCTGGCGTCAGAACGCCCTCATACAGGTCGACAGCCACACCCGCCAACCCCGCTACACCGCCGAGTACTACGCCTACAAGCACTTCAGCCATTTCGTGGAGCCCGGCACGCAGATGGTCGCCTATGCCGGTCGCGAGTTTAGCCGCACTCCCATCGTTGTGTTCCGCAACGCTGCGGGCCAGCATATCGTCACAGCGGGCAACTTCACCGCCGAAGAGTGCGTGGTCAATGTCAAGATAGGCCGCCGCTACCTCAACATGGTGCTCCCCGCACACTCCTTCAGCACGTATGTGATGTAGTGGCCTTTCTTTTTGCTGTGTCGCGAATAATCCCTACTTTTAAGGTAAACCTTGAAAGTGCTCTTCACTCGCTGTAATGTATTGAAACAGGTTTCATGTTTTTTGCTCGTTTTTTACTACTTTTGCGGCATAAACAGAAGTAGTGCACGTTATGAAGCTCCGCATCGTGATATATACCCTCCTTCTCGCCACCCTCTGCATGGGGTGTGGCAACACGCTTTCCATGCGTGAGTTGGAGCGGCTAGAAGCATGTGTGAACGACGCGCCCGACTCCGTACTCACTGTGCTCACCGCTGCCGACATGCCGCGGTGGGGCGAGGCGCGTGCGCTGTATGCGTTGCTTACCGTGCAGGCACAGGACAAGAGCGGCCTTGATGTGGCCGACGATTCGCTCATCCGCGTGGCTACGCGCTACTACGACCGCAAGGGCTTGCCGCTTCGTCGCCTGCAGGCGTTTTACTACCATGGGCGTGTATATGCTAATGCAGGGCTGAGCCATGAGGCGATGACGGCTTACACCCGCGCTAAGGAGTTTGTGGATGAAGTGGATGCACCATATTCGGTGGGGCTGTTGTATGCGCAGATGGGTGTGCTCTATGGCAACGACTATGACTATCAGCGAGCGCTTGAGTCTATGCAGGAGGCGTTGCGCTATTATGGGTTGGCAGGGAAGGTACGTTTGCAGTACATTGCCAAATGCGATATGGGATTGCTTCATTTAAATATGCTTCAATTTTCGCAGGCCGATTCTCTCCTGAATGAAGTTCTGACATGGAGCGATGCGCACAATGATACCTATATTAAAGATAGTACACTTGATTTGTTGCTTCGTTTATACGATGCTACAGAAAATATAGACGCATTGGATACACTTATTAGTAAATATCCTATTGAAAAAGAGTTACAGACTGCTTCCACTTATAGTATCATTGCCCATTATTATGCTCTGAAGGAGGACAAATCAGCAGCTGAGGATGCTTTGGCTCGTGCTTGGAGCATAAGTGCTACTGCTGAGGATACGGCCAGACTTTGGCATAAAAGTTATCAGGTATATAAAGCTCTTGGTGCTCCCCACGCAGCCTTGCGCAATCATGAACAATTGCTTACTCATCAAGACTCCGTGGTGCGCATCACTCTGCAGCAACCTTTGATAGCCTCCCAACGCGACCATTATGAGACCCGCTTGAAAGTAGAGGAACTACGCAACCAGCAGCAACGCTATCTGATGAGAGGTGCGGCTGTGATAGTATTGATGGTAGCTGTAGCATTGGCTATCTATGTGCGCAGATTCCTACGTAATAAGAACCGCCAGCTGATTGAGCAGATAGAACTGGCCGATGAGCTACGCCTTACTATATATAACAAGGAGCAAGCATTGGAAGAGGTGCATCACGAGTTGTCTGCTCAGCGCTTGACCTATGATACCAAACTGTATGTCATGGATCAGCAGATATCTCAACTCTTCAGGGCACGATACCAACTGCTCGATGAATTGAGCAAAACCTACTATGAGGGCACTGCCAACAAGAGCGAGAAGGATAAGGTATATAAGAAGGTATTGACCGAGATAGAGCGTCTTTCTGTAGACGAGGAGTTTGTCCAGCTCGAAGATATCATCAATGAATATTGCGACAACGTGATGGCCCATATTCGTGCCGAGTTGCCTAAGATGTTTTCCAAGATAGACTACCATCTTCTTTGCTGCTTCTATATAGGATTCTCGGGTAAGACCATCAGCGTATTCACAGGCATAGAGGCCAATCAGATTCCTGTCTACAAACAGCGTCTCCGCAGCAAAATCTGTAAGTCCAACGCTCCAAACAAGCAATTAATGCTCGATAAGATGAAGTAAGTGGCTGATAATCTATGCTTAACGGCCTGTTATAACAAATCACTAATTTCTCCATTAGAAAATGGGGGGGGGTAAATTGCTGAAAATCAATGATATAAACGCTCTATAGGCGCACTTGTTATATTTTGTGAATATAATAAGTTTGTAATGTGCTTAAAATCAGCGCATAGCAACGTGAAGTTGTTATGCGCTTTTTGTGCTAATTCTTTTTTAGCCTTGTAAATACCCTCTATCTTTGCGACAAACAAACCTAATAAAACAACAAGATTATGAAACACACATTTCAATGGCTTTTAGCCGCAGTATGTCTATTCGTTGTAGGCAATGCTCAAGTGATGGCAGATGATGAAGAGGTAAAGACTGTTCCCATACCTCTGACTACGGGTAAACCACTTAACGGAGGTGGGCATAGAAGCATAACTGTTCCTCTTACAGCTTACTATCAAGGAGGTACTATTTATATAAGTACCTCTGCGGAATTCTCGTCAATTACCCTTACTGTGGAGAATGAAACCACAGGTCAAGTATGGAACTCCACCACAGATATCTCCGATGGAATGGGCGAAATTTGCATTTCTGATGGTAGCGCTGGTTGCTATACCGTAGAGATTATGACAGAGTTTGGTGAATGCTTTACAGGTAACTTCAGATTATAATCAAACAAACACTAATTATTCATTTCTAAAAATCTAATCGTATGAAAAAGATATTTCTTTCGATGCTTATGATAGCATCTTGTCTTGGCGTAGCTAATGCTCAGTTGATGGTTGATGCAACTGGTAAGACAGGTGTCGGTATAGAAACTTATGAAACCAATGATACGCTGAAGTCTCTGTTTGTTATTAATGATGAAGGGCGTAATGATGCAGTAGCGTATATTAATGCACGTAACCAAGATAAATATGGCCTTTACATAAAAAATCCTATATCCACGAGTAGTTCAAGCAGTTATACTGGATTGCATGTTCGTTCCAGTGCTCTTCTTAAAACGGGATATGTATATGGCATTCGTTCTGAAATTGCATCTGGAGGTAGTTCTTCTGTGGGCACAATTGGCGTATATGGATCATCAGGATATTCCAAAAACAAGCGTAATTATGGAGTTGTAGGTATATTGAAGAAAACAACATCCACGGATAATGACAGTTATGGCGCAGCGGTTTTTGGGAATAGTACAAACACAAGTCTTCTTCAGTTGGGAGGACGCTATGCCGGTTATTTTTATGGCGATACCCGCGTAACGGGTGTTCTCACTGCAGGTTCAGTGGTGACATCCTCCGATTACAGGTTGAAGGAGAATATCCGTTCTCTTTCTTCATCGGATGGTTGTCTGGGGAAACTGATGAGCATGAATGTGGTAGAGTTCAGCAATAAGCAAAGGGAGTATGAAGCAAGCGCAATGGAGATGGAAGAAGATGCTGAAGCCGAATTGTTGGAGTCTGATGCAACAGAACCAGCTACAGCAGCCTTAAACAAAGAGAATGCAGATAGTAAAGTTTGCTGGTATGAAGAGGATTCCCCCATTATCAAGAATAAGCATTATGGACTTATTGCCCAAGAACTGCAAAAGATATATCCAGACCTTGTAGTGGAGAGTCAGGATGGCTATCTTGCGGTTAATTATCTAGAGATAATCCCACTGCTTATCCGTTCGGTGCAGGAGCTAAAGGCAGAATTGGATGCAACACAGAATAATGATTTACCTATTCAGAAGGCGCAAGCACGTACCACGGATGCCGTAGGCATTGATGCTGTGGTGACCACACTCTACCAGAACACCCCCAATCCCTTCACTGAGAGCACACTCATCCGCTGCGATGTGGCTGATGATGTGGTTAAGGCTGACCTCTACATCTACAACATGAATGGTGAGCAGATAGCGGAGTATTCCATTACAGAGCGCGGCGAGACCAGCGTAACCATTGATGGTGGAAGCCTCAATGCTGGCATGTATCTCTATGCACTTATTGTCGATGGTCAGGTGATTGATACCAAGCGCATGATTTTGACGAGGTAGGACTAAAAAACAATTGCAATGAAAAAGTTTTATTTATTCTTGGGCCTATTGCTCATAGTCGCAAATCCTTGCTATTCTCAGTATGACAATGCGAGTTTTAAGCTAATGGCAGAAGATTTGCAAGAGTTATCCTTTATTTCTGGTACAATCTACAAAGATACAGTGCTGGCAATAGGTATAGATAATCCGGTTTATGGGTTCTCTATTAGTGGTACTTCTACTGTGCCTAATAAAAATAGTTTTGTGCGTGTCGTAATGAAAAGCTCGGAGGGGAGAGAGTTTCTTGTATATGAAACAAATAATCTACTTTCCGCATCTTCTGCTGAAAGCTTCTACAATATAAGCTTTGAAACCTCAATGCTTGATGGGGTCATTCCAGACTCTTTAATACTCCAAGTTACGGAAGGTAGTATCGCGTTGAATAAGTTATGTTATGCAATCACTAGTTCCCCAAAAGAAATGCGCAGTCTTGCAAGTGGAAAAGACACAAATATACGAGTTCAACAAGCCGAGGTCATTGCAGAACAATTGAATGAGAACTTACGCAATCAAAACAAGTTATGGAGGGCTGGAATAACAGATATAGCCTTGATGAGTTATGAGGAAAAGAAGGCGTTATTTGGTGGAAAAGTTCCCAATTTACAAGGATTGGAATATTATAAGGGGGGAATTATTGATTTGTCCAGCAACAGCTCTGTAAACCAACGTATGCTTACGGCCTTAGATGAAGAATCAAATGACAGTACCTTATATTATCCTCTCAATAAATTTGATTGGCGCGACAGGGATGGTATTAATTGGATGACACCTGTAAAAAATCAATTCGCAGGAACTTGTTGGCTGTTTTCTTCAATTGGAATGGTAGAGGCGGCAGTGAATATCTATTTTAATCAGAAAATAGATTATAATCTTTCAGAACAAGATGTCGTTTCATGTGGAAATTTCTACTATGAAGTATTTAATGGGGGTTCACCTTTTCAAGCATTAAACTATATTAGGTATTATGGTGTTGTTGATGAAGCCTGCTTCCCATGGCAGCAGGATTATTATCCGATATCATGTGATGAGAAAGGGACAACGCCGGAAGATGTAATTCATATAGATTACCGTTATGATTCTATACCTCCGTCTTTATGGAAAGAAAAGATCCATAAGAGTCCCTGCCTTTTGGGCTTCATGAATGAGGATATTTCCCATGCGGTCATCCTTACAGGTTATAAACAAATAGCTATTGGCGACACAATATTCAACGACCAACTGGATGATGATTTAATACTTGATGCCAATAATATTCCGTACAATAAGACTGCTTGGATTTTTAAGAACAGCTGGGGAAGTTCTTGGGGAGATGGTGGTTATGGCTACTTCATTGTCGATGAGTATTCCAGTTTAAAACTATGGCAGGTGACACATGTCTCCAGTCAGGTTTATACGTCTGGAGACAACGTAGCTGTAGACAATGATGGCGATGGATATTATCATTGGGGTATGGGGAATATCCCAGATGATTTACCGGAATGGGCTCCACGAGTACAGGATGGGGATGATACAAATGCGGATTATGGACCCGTTTATGATTTAGGGTTGTTGAGATTGTCTCCGGATTTATACGATACTATTGTTTATGATGAAACAACCTTGTGGCACAATGAAGACTATGTATGGCAACATGTCAAAATTGTTGATGGTGGTGAGCTGGAAATCATCCATGATGTCACCATGTATAAAGATGCCACTATTACTGTCGAATCAGGAGGACTCTTGCTAATATCTGGGGGGTATTTATACCAAGCGAACATAATAGTACAAGAAGGTGGAACTCTGAGGATAAATGATGGCGGAATGCTTAAGATTAAGGACAATGACGCTTTAATTGTAGAAACAGGAGGTGTTTTGGATATTCAACATGGTAGTATAAAACTTATGCACTAGAAATATTATGAAATCATTTGGATTGTTTTTTTTACTATTGGTTTGCCATATAACATTAGTAACAGCACAAGAAAATAAATCCCACCTCGTCACCGAAGGTAAGCAGTGGGCTGTCTATTATGAGCAGTCATGGAACCAAGACCAGCCTGTAGTCACGTATACTTTTCGCTTGCAGGGCGACACGGTAATCAATGGGTTTACCTACAAGAAGAAGTGGATGA
>JAGAQY010000063.1 GCA_017622495.1 Bacteroidaceae bacterium
CTTCGAGACCCAGTATCGCCGTCGCGAGATTGCCCTGCGCCGTGTACACGGAGCGCAGATAAGCGAGATACTGCGTATGTTCGTGATGCAATATGCCCGTATGGTGGGCGTGGCCTTCCTCTTTGCCGTGCCTGTGAGCTACCTCATCATGTCGCGCTGGCTCGAAGGGTATGCCTACCACATCCCGCTCTACTGGTGGGTCTTCGCTCTTGCCCTCCTCATCGTGCTCATCGTCACCAGTGCTATCGTACTGGCTCGCTCGTGGAAGGCTGCAAGGGAGAATCCCGTGAATGCGTTGTATAAGGAATGAAGATAATTCTGAATTCTGAATTATGAATTATGAATACTCACGCGAACTTCGTTTCGCGTGAGTTAAAGGGGACACAACACCAATATGAGGAACCCCGAAACATACGGCCAGTAAACGGCAAAATGTCTACCTTTAGCCGTATGAAATGATATGGTGGCGTGACTTGTGCGAGACTGCTAAACGCATGTTGCAAACCTGGGAGCGTGGAGAGGGGAAGCGGGGCGCAAACAAAAAAGTTTGGGCGATGGGTGTTTTTTATACGCTTTTTCGATAGGAATGTAAAAAGATTATCTTAAATTTGCAGAGCATAAGAAAAAAGTGAGGTATGAAAATTCGCTACTACAGACTCGTCTACATTGCGCTGGCACTGCTCATGGTGGCCTGCAGCACAGCCGAGCGATGCAACTGCGGATAGCCCCTCGCGAATGGCAATGACGTGATTTTTATTTTATTATAAACGTTTATTAAAAAATTAAAGTAAAATGATTAAACTTGGTATTAACGGTTTCGGTCGTATCGGCCGTATGGTATTCCGTGCAGCAGTGAAGAACTTTGCTGAGGACATTCAGGTAGTAGGTATCAACGACCTTCTCGATGCTGATTACTTGGCATACATGCTGCGCTACGACTCAGTACACGGTCGTTTCGACGGTACTGTAGAGGTAGAGGGCAATAACCTCGTAGTAAACGGCAACAAGATCCGCCTCACAGCTGAGATGGACCCCGCTAACTTGAAGTGGGACGAGGTAGGTGCTGAGGTAGTAGTTGAGTCTACCGGTTTCTTCCTCACCGACGAGACAGCTCGCAAGCACATCACCGCTGGTGCAAAGAAGGTTATCATGTCTGCTCCTTCTAAGGACAGCACTCCTATGTTCGTATACGGTGTTAACCACGAGACATACGCTGGCCAGGACATCATCTCTAACGCTTCTTGTACTACCAACTGCTTGGCTCCTATCGCTAAGGTGCTCAACGACAAGTTCGGTATCGTTAAGGGCTTGATGACAACTGTACACGCTGCTACAGCTACTCAGAAGACTGTTGACGGTCCTTCTAAGAAAGACTGGCGCGGTGGCCGCGGTATCCTCGAGAACATCATCCCCTCTTCAACAGGTGCTGCTAAGGCTGTAGGTAAGGTTCTTCCCGTTCTCAACGGTAAGCTCACCGGTATGGCATTCCGCGTTCCTACATCTGACGTTTCTGTTGTTGACCTTACTGTAGTATTGGAGAAGGAAGCTACTATGGCTGACATCTGCGCTGCTATGAAGGAGGCTTCTGAGGGCGAGTTGAAGGGTATCCTCGGCTACACAGAAGATGCAGTAGTTTCTACTGACTTCCGTGGCTGCTCTAACACCTCAATCTTCGACGCTAAGGCTGGCATCTCTCTCGATGGCAACTTCGCTAAGGTTGTATCTTGGTACGACAACGAGTGGGGTTACTCAAACAAGGTTTGCGAAATGGCTCGCGTAATCGCTGCGAAGTAATACGGTTCGTAAGTTTATAAGTTTATGAGTTTGTAAGTTTGTCAAACCTATAGACTCAAAACTAAAATACCGATTGTTTTATGGAGTTCCTCGGAAAATTATCCGAGGAACTTTTTTATTGCATCTTTTTGTCATGTCAAACCTTTTGCGTAAGTTTGTCCCTTAATAATGAGTTTGTAAGTTTATAAGTTTATAAGTTTGTAGGTTTGTCAAACTCAAAAACGAAGAAACTTAAAAACGAATGCATTATGGAGCAGTATAACCTTGTCACGGTATTGGGCCCTACGGCCTGTGGAAAGACTACCCTTGCGGTAGCCTTGGCTCACCGCCTACATACGGGTGTCATCAGTGCCGACAGCCGGCAGGTGTATCGCTCTATGGACTTGGGCACGGGAAAGGACCTGGATGAGTACGCATATCAGGGATGCCAGGTGCCGTACCACTTGATTGATATTGTGGATGCGGGGTACAAGTACAATGTGTTTGAGTATCAGCGCGACTTTCTCAAGGTGTATGAGGCATTGCGTGCCGATAGCCAGTTGCCTGTGCTCTGTGGTGGCACGGGGATGTACTTGGAGTCGGTACTGCGCGGATATCGCCTGGTGGAGGTGCCCGAGAATAAGGAGCTGCGTGAGTCGCTGGCGGCCAAGTCGCTGGATGAGCTTACCGAAATGCTCAAGTCATATAAGCAGTTGCACAACACCACCGACGTGGATACCTGCAAACGTGCTATACGTGCCATCGAGATAGAGGAATATTATAGAACGAACGATGCCAACGTGAGGGAGTTCCCCGAAATCAGGAGTCTGACCATAGGAATTGACATCTCTCGCGAACTGCGTCGTGAGCGCATCAGCCGACGCTTGCACGAGCGTCTTGAGCAGGGCATGGTAGATGAGGTGCGTGGCATATTGGCCACAGGTGTGGCGCCCGAAGACCTTATCTATTACGGACTGGAGTATAAGTATCTGACGCTATATATTATCGGTGAACTCAGCTATGAGGAGATGGTGACACAGCTCGAGATAGCCATCCATCAGTTTGCCAAGCGCCAGATGACCTATTTTCGTGGTATGGAGCGCCGCGGTGTGCCCATTCGCTGGATCGATGCTACGTTGCCTACCGAAGAGAAGGTAGACCTCATAGAGCATCTTATAAGACAAAGCAAGTAAAGTTATGGAGGAGAAGAGTAATACACATAAAGCAATCCAACGTTGGGGAATAGTATATGTCCCCATGGCTGGAGTACGTAAGAAGCATCGCCGCTGGCATCAGATAAAGGAGTACCTCGAACTGAAGAAGGTGCAGTATGACTATATACAATCTGAAGACTATGGTGCCGTGGAGCGCCTTACCCGTAT
The DNA here is from genome assembly GCA_017622495.1 of Bacteroidaceae bacterium. GTDB lineage: Bacteria > Bacteroidota > Bacteroidia > Bacteroidales > Bacteroidaceae > UBA1189. The sequence continues at coordinate 3,156 of JAGAQY010000063.1, forward strand.
GTACGTGGAGAATGGCTACAAGACCATCGTGGTGGTAGGTGGCGACATGGCCGTGAATGATGCTATCAATGGCATTATGACCTCATCGGTAGAGGACCTGAACGATATATCGTTCGGCATCATTGCCAATGGCATAGGTAATGACTTTGCCGATTTCTGGGGACTGGGCGTGGACGACTACAAGCGTGCCATCGATTGTATCATTAAGGGTACGCTGCGAAAGATTGACGTGGGCTACTGCTCCTTCCTCGATGGTACGGTGGACAGGAAACGCTATTTCCTTATGGCTGTCAATGTGGGGCTTGGTGCCGAGGCTATCAAGATTTCTGATCAGTGTAAACACTATTGGGGAAAGCGTAACCCTACATATATCGTCAGCCTATTCAGGCTCTTCATGCGTCGCAAGCAGTATAAGATGCATCTGAAGGTCAACGATGAGGTGCTCAATGAGCGCATGATGACGGTGTGTGTGGGCAACTCGCGTGGCTATGGTCTCACTCCGAGTGCTGTACCCTACAATGGCTGGCTCGATGTGTCTGTAGTATACCGTCCCGAACTGAAGCAGATGGTGCAGGGATTGTGGATGCTGCTTCGCGGGCGTATCCTAAATCATAAGCAGGTAAAGCCTTACAGAACCAAGCGTGTGGTCATCTATGATACTGAGGGTGCCAGTATATGTGTAGACGGACGTAACCTGGAGTATAAGTGCCCGCTTGAAATATCCTTGATGCCCGAATATCTCAATTTTATTGTGCCGGACTAAATATTTCTACAATGCATATCTATGAACAAGGCCCCGAAAAATTCGGGGCCTTTATGTTATATGCCAGTTAGGCTATATGTGTTGGGTATGGTTTACTTCTTCACGATGCCAATGGTCTCAAGGGTCTTGCCTTCGCTCGGCCACTGATTGATGAGGCGCTCGGCTTCGCTCATGGTGATGGCGATGGTTGTGCCATGGCGCGGAGTGAAGATGTCGGTATTGGCAGAGTTGCAAACGAAGGTGAAGTTGCTCAGGTCGGTGCTCTTGCAATACTCGTAGTGGCCGTTCATGTAGCAGTCGTACATCAAGATCCACTCGTCGGAGTCGATGAACTTGAATACGCCTGAACCCTCTACTGCCTTGTTGCTCTGCTGCAGGTACTTGTGCTCGGGAGTCCACTCGCCACGAAGAGTTTTGGCTGTAGCCTTCTGGATGCCGTTGCCCTGACCCTCGGTCTTGAAGAACATGTGATACAGGCTGTCGTGGTATACGATGTCGGCATCGATAGTGTTGGCATGGTGGTCGTAGAGTACCTCGGGCATGCTGATTTCGGTGAAGTCCTCATTAGCGTATGAGCAGTAGGTGATGTAGTGTGCACCTACCTCGCCGATGGCATAATAAAGCATGTACTTGCCGGCTTCGGGATCGTAGATGGTCTGCGGAGCCCATACCTGAGTGAGGCTGTCGCGGTCGAAGCGCTCGGGCCATGTGGTGGGGAAGTCGATGGCAGAGTGGGTCCAGTTGATCAGGTCATTGGAGCGCAGCAGTACGAGACCGTCGTTTGATGACCAGCCTTGTGAGGAGCGCATGTCGGTCACTACCATATAGAAATATCCGTCTTCGCCGCGAAGGATGTGCGGGTCGCGCACAGCTTTTTTGTTGGCGATGGTATCCGAGCTGATGATGGGTTTTCCGTCATTGAGCGGAGTGTAGTTGTAACCATCGGCACTGAGGGCAAAGCATATCTGCTCCTGCCAGGGGGCATTGCCGTTGAAGTAGGCGAAGAGGTAGCCTACGTAGGGTTCATTACTGTCTTTTCCCTTGCAGCTGCTCATGAGGCAGGCTGTGGTCATGGTGGCCAAGAGGCACAGGATGAGAGATTTGTTTTTCATAAGATAAATATAAATAATATAGGATTGTATGCTGTTATCCGATGCGGCTGATTTTCCTCAGTTCATCTTCGTTGATGAGTTTTATCTTCCTGCCGTCTATGGCAATCAGCTTCTCGGCAGCGAAGATGGAGAGTGTGCGTATGGCATTCGATGTGGTCATGTTGGATAGGTTTGCCAGGTCTTCACGCGAGAGGAAGATGCTGATGGTGGCACCATCCTCTTCCAGTCCGTAGGTCTCTTTCAGGAACAACAACGACTCGGCTAAGCGGCCGCGTATATGCTTCTGCGTGAGGTTTACGGTGCGCTCGTCTGATACACCGAGGTCAATGGCCAGCAGCTTGATGAAGAACATTGCCAACTTGTTGTTCTCCTCTACCAGTCGGGTTACCAGACTCATTGGGATGGCGCAGATGGTAGAAGCCTCAAAGGCTGCTGCTGCCGTCACAAAACTCTCGTCGGCGAAATAGGCTCGATAAGCGAAGTACTCTACCGACTTCATCACGCGCATAATCTGGCAACGTCCGCCCACCCCCGTACGATATATCTTTACTTTACCTTCGAGCAGGCACATCAAGTGGCTGGGTTTCTCTCCCTCTTTGTAGATGACTTGATTCTTCTTGTAGCGTCGCACCTCCAGGTGGTCTGCCACGACCTTGCGCTGCTCATCGGTAAGCAGTTGCCACATGTCATCAATAGCCGCTATGATTTCGACCTGCTTGATTTCTTTTTTCGCCATTTCAATCTTTACCTAATACCTAATACCTATATTGAATGAAGGATGAAGAGCGAAGAGTGACCATACAGTGGTATGCTCTGATACTTCGCCGGACACTCTTCCCTCTACCCTTTTCCCTCTTAGCTGATCATGTCAAACCCGCAGTAGGGTACCAGCACCTTGGGGATACGGATGCCTTCGGGGGTTTGGTTGTTCTCGAGAATTGCAGCAAGGATTCTCGGGAGTGCCAGTGCTGATCCGTTCAGTGTATGGCACAGTTCTATCTTCTTGTCTTCGGCGCGACGATAGCGGCACTTCAAGCGGTTTGCCTGATAGGCGTCAAAGTTCGATACGGATGAAACCTCCAGCCAACGCTCCTGAGCAGCCGAGTATACCTCGAAGTCGAAGCAGAGAGCTGCCGTGAAGCTCATGTCGCCACCGCAGAGGCGCAGTATACGATAGGGGAGCTCGAGCTTCTTCACGAGGTTCTCCACGTGGTCGAGCATCTCCTTGTGCGACTCCTTGGAGTGCTCGGGAGTATCGATGCGTACGATCTCAATCTTTGAGAACTCGTGCAGGCGGTTCAGTCCGCGCACATCCTTGCCATACGAGCCGGCTTCGCGACGGAAGCACTGTGTGTAGGCAGTATTCTTGATAGGAAGCTCCTTCTCATCGAGGATCACATCACGGTAGATGTTTGTCACAGGCACCTCGGCAGTAGGAATGAGGTAGAGGTCATCAGCTGTGCAGTGATACATCTGACCCTCCTTGTCGGGCAGCTGTCCTGTGCCGTAACCCGAAGCCTGGTTTACCACCGTAGGCGGCATTATCTCCTCGTAGCCGGCATTGCGTGCCTCGTCGAGGAAGAAGTTGATAAGGGCACGCTGCAGACGGGCACCCTTGCCACGGTATACGGGGAATCCGGCACCGCTAATCTTCACGCCAAGGTCAAAGTCGATGAGGTTATACTTCTTTGCCAACTCCCAGTGAGGAAGGGGATTGGGACCAAGGTCGGGCACCTCGTTGCCCGTCTTCTCCACCACGTTATCCTCGGCATGAGCACCCTCGGGTACCTCATCGTAGGGGATATTGGGGATGGTGTAGAGCAGGTTCTGTGTATCCTCGGCTGCGGTCTTCATCTCCTCTTCGAGGGCAGCGTTGGTAGCCTTCAGGGCAGCCACCTCGGCCTTCACTGCCTCTGCCTCCTCGCGCTTGCCCTCCTTCATGAGGGCACCGATGCGTGCAGCCAGCTGCTTGGCCTCTGCCAAGTTCTTGTCGAGAGTCGTTTGAGCAGCGCGACGCTTCTTGTCGAGCGCAATCACTTGGGCTATTGTTTCCTCGGCATTGCCGAAATGTTTCTTCTCAAGGCCTTTGATTACTCGTTCGGTCTGTTCAGTGATGAGTTTAATCGTAAGCATTCCTAAATGTGAATTTGTGATATTGAAAATTTGTGCAAAGTTAGCAAATTGCTATCAAATAGCCAATAAACGACTAAAAAAAGAGGTCTAATCTTGATGATTAAACCTCTCTCTCTATGCTTTTATAGCAATTATGCCTCTGCTGCGGGAATTACAGAAACGTAGCTCTTGTCGTTACGTCCTCTCTTGAACTGTACAGTACCGTCAACAAGTGCGTAGAGTGTGTGGTCAGAACCCATACCCATGTTCTCACCGGGATGGTGTACTGTACCTCTCTGACGTACGATGATGTTACCGGCCTTGCATACCTGACCGCCGAAAATCTTTACACCGAGACGCTTACTAGCTGACTCGCGACCGTTCTTAGAACTACCAACTCCTTTTTTATGTGCCATGATCTAAATGTGTTAAAAGGGTTATGCGATAACTTCTTTAATTACAATCTCAGAGAACTGCTGACGGTGACCGTTCAACTTGCGGTGACCTTTTCTTCTCTTCTTGTGGAATACGAGAACCTTCTCGCCCTTAACGAGCTCGCTCTTCACTTCGGCTACAACCTTAGCACCCTCTACAACGGGAGCACCTACGGTGATAGCACCATCTTTCTCTACCAAAAGAACCTTCTCGAATTCAACCGTTGCACCATTCTCAACGTTTTGAATGTGATGAACAAACAATTTCTTGCCTGCCTCGGCCTTGAACTGCTGTCCGTTAATTTCTACAATTGCGTACATTAAAATAAAACTTTAAAAGTTTTCCGGGAGGTGTGCTGCAACCGCTGCAACCGCTTCTTCGAACCCCTTGCGGACTAATCGGGCACAAAATTACTGCTTTTATTTGAGATGGCAAAGTTTTTACGCAATTCTTTTTTAATGATTATGCTACACGATATCCCATGCCCCTTCCTTTGCTAAGAAGTGCTATGATAATTTGCAATGTTCGTAAAGTTTTGTACTTTTGTAATCTAAACACACAAAGTTAGGAGTATTATGAAAAAATTTATCCTCATTTTTGGTGCAGCACTTATGCTCTGCGCCTGCGCCAATAAAAAAGAAAAGGCCGTATCGGCTGTTGATGTACCTAAGCAAGAAATTCGTAAAGCACGCGGATTCCGTACCGACATTCCCCTCGATTCTATCCGACTGAGTGACCCTTGTATCCTTGCCGACAAGGCTACGGGCATGTATTACATGACAGGCACGGGTGGACGTTTGTGGAAAAGTTCCGACCTGGCTCGTTGGGAGGGCCCGTACCATGTGGCGATGACCGATAGCAGTTCCTGGATGGGACCTCATCCGCAGATATGGGCTGCTGAGCTACACCAACACAACGGAAAATACTATTACTTTGCCACGTTTACCAACAATGCAATTAAGATTGACACTGTAGCAGGTAACGTTATTCCCCGTAGGGCCAGCCATGTCCTGGTGAGTGATACTCCAGAAGGACCTTACTTGCCGATGGCCGACGACACCTATCTGCCTGCTCACATGCCTACTCTTGATGGCACCTTCTGGATTGATACCGATGGAAAACCTTATATGGTATATTGTGGCGAATGGTTGCAGAACCTCAACGGTACGATGGAGAAGATTGAGCTGAAGGCCGACCTCAGCGGTTCGATTGGTGAAGGCAAGGTGCTCTTCAGAGCCAGCGACTCGCCCTGGAGCCGTGAAAAGGTTGATGGCAAGGATGTGCCCAATCGTGTGACTGACGGGCCTTGGCTTTTCCGTACTGGTACTGGGCGCCTGGGCATGATATGGACAAGCTGGATATATAATGTATATACGCAGGGTGTTGCCTACTCGACAAGTGGCACCCTTGATGGCCCGTGGGTGCAAGAGCCCGATCCTATTACGCCGCCCAACTTTGGTCATGGCATGCTGTTCCAAGACCTCAGTGGACAATGGCTGATGTCGGTTCATAGTCATCGCGACGTGGGGCATTATATCCGCATTCCACATCTGTTTAAGGTGGACCTCTCGGGAGACAAACTGGTAGTGGGAGAACGTTACATCCCTTGATCTAAGATGCAAAAAGATAGCCCTTCAGCGAAGGGCTATCTTCATATATGATTGCCTATTACTATTCGTTTTCTGTGATAAAGTCTGTAGGCTGTATGTCATCTGTCGGCTCTTGAGGTTGCTGCTCCTCGGTAAAGTCTACATTGAAGTAGCTCTCCAGCTCCTGCTCGGCCGTATGGGCGCTGTTGTCGATGTCGCGGATGACGACGCCGTTCTCCAGCAGGGCGATGCGGTTACACACGTCGGTCGTGTGGTTCAGGTTGTGGCTCGATACGAGGATGGTGGCACCCGTCTCGCGGTTATACTCGGCCAGCACGTGCTTGATGACCGACTGCGACGAGGGGTCGAGGAAGTTGAACGGCTCGTCCAGTATGAGCAGTGAGGGGCGGTGCAGCATGGCGCCGATGATGCCGATCTTCTGCTTGTTGCCACGCGAGAAGTCGCGGATGAGCTTCTTTTGGGCGAGCACCTCACCGTTCATGAAGCGTGCGAAGGGTGCGAGGCGCTCATCTACCTCCTCCTTCTTCAGTCCATATACGCGGCCGAGGAAGTAGAAATACTCCTCCGGTGTGAGGTAGTCGATGAGGAAGCTGTCGTCAATGAAGGCACCTGTGCGTTGCTTCCACTCCTCGCTCTTCGATACGTTGATGTGGTCGATATGCACCTCGCCTTCATCGGCTTTCAGGAGATCGAGGATAAGACGGAAGAGGGTGGTCTTGCCGGCTCCGTTGTTGCCTACGAGGCCGAGCATGGTGCCTTGGCTGATGATATAGTCCGAGACGTTGACGGCGACTTTCTCGCCGAAGCATTTCTTGAGGTTACTGATGGTTATCATTGTATGTTGCGTTTTTTGTTTTTCTTTTTTGTTTTAGGGTTACCTAGGACACCCTAGGACTACCTAGGATTGCTTAGGACTACCTAGAATAACCTAATTATTCACTATCGACGAGCGGAATCCCTCCATATTCTCATACCTCCGCTTCATAAAGCGTTTGTAGATGTTGCGCATCCACAGCGGGTGGGTGAGGGTGAAGGCGAGTCCTATGCCGAGGATGATGAGCAGGGCGGTGTTTTCGCTGCATAGCGAGGTGAGCACCTGCAGGATGATGACGGGCAGGAAGAAACCGGCCATGATGATCATCGACTGGAAGAAGGTACCACCACTGTTCTTGCCTGTCACCTTAGTGTTGAGGTCAAGCGTATGCTTGTTGTACACGGCCAGCTGCATGAGGGTCCAGAAGGTAAACCCGCTGGTGAGGAAGAAGCAGGCCAGTGCGCAGAGCAGCGATATCTTGCCTTCGGTGATAGGCAGTATCATGATGACGAGCGGTATGCAGAGCAGGGCACACTGCACGTAGTACTTGGCACGCAGCAGGTTGAGAATCGACTCCTTGCGGCTCATCAGTCCGTCGAGGTAGTTGCCCTCGTAGCTCATCGTCTGGCTCAGCACGAGCACGCCCAGCACGGCAAAGTTATACACTGTGATGAAGTAGCGCATGAAGTCGCCATCATATACATCGGTGAAGGCTAGCAGGGCGCTGAACATCAGCATGATGGCAAATCCCATATAGAACTGTGCGCGAGGCACCTTGTTGCGGGTGAGGAGCTTGATTTCGAGACGCATATATTCGCCCACCTCGCCGAAGCGGTCGAGAAACTTGTATTCCGATACCTTCTTCAACTTCTTCACCACCTCCGTCTTCGACAGCTCCTTGTATACTACGCGCTTCTGCAAGGCGTGGCACAGCTCGAAGAGCCCATACACAAGGGCGATGACACCCAGATAGGCCTGCCACTCCCAGAGGAAGAATCCCTCGCCCAGCTCCATGCAGAAGTTGCCGATATAGTTTGTCTCGGGAACAAGCAGCCCTACGAGCAGCAGGGCATATACGGCAATGGGCACGAGCACATATAGGATATGCTGGTTCATCAGCGTGCGGCAGAAGACAAACCAGTAGTTATTGGCCAGCATCAGCAGCCAGTAGCCCACGAGAAAGCCCAGCACGCCCACGAAGCCGAAGTAGCGGAACAGTGTGCCGAAGGCGAAGGGCACGAGCATGAACATCCATATCAGGTTGTATCCGCTCAGGCCCGTCATCACGAGGTAGCTGCGCAGCACGCGGTCCTTTCCTACGGGCAGCAGCACGAAGGGCTTGATCTCCTGCACCGGCAGCTTGGTCATGGTGAAGCGCATGAGGAAGTCCACCATGAGCAGGTAGAGCATTCCCTTGTTGAGCATGTGGTACGGCTCCATCGAGGGGAATATCTCGCTGAAAAGCCCGATGAATAGGAAGCCGAACATGATGAGATACACCACCCACAGGGCCACGGCAAAGCCCATGAAGTATTTGGCAAACTTGTTCTGGTCGTACATCGGGTGCCGCTTGCCAGCTATCTTGCGCAGACGGCGTAGCTCGCGGAAGAGATTGATTGTTGAAATCATCTTGTTATGGTCGTTAGGTTGTTTGGTGGACAAAGATAATATTTAATTTGCGAATTTGGCAATGTCGTTACAAAAAAAGAGTGAGTGAACAATTTGTATGTCCACTCACTTCTTTTAAGGGGTGCTTCTCCTCGAGCGGCCAGCCTCATATTCACATACAAAGCGAAGCCTGTGATTATCATGAAACGGGGAATTCACACTGAGGTTGAGGAGAAGCACTTGCTACAATCTTTTTACCTTATATAGGTGTTGAGATATTGACTGTTTTAGCGCGCTCCCATGCCTTGGCCACCTGGTCTGCCAGGACCTCCTTGTGGACCACGCGGACCGCCTTGACGCTGACGTTGCTGCTGCTTCTTCTGCATTTCTTCATACTTGGTATACTGCTCGGCGGTGAGGATCTTTTTCATTTCGGCATTCATGGCTTCCTGATTCTTTTTCATCTCTTCGCGGCGTGCCTCGCGATCTACCTGCTGGTCTTGCTGGCCATTATCGCGACGTGCTTTCATCTCTTCGCCACGCTTGAGATAGAGCTTATATACCGATTTGTACTGCTTCTCGTTAAGGTCGAGTGCTTTCTTCAGACCGTCAGTAACACGTGTAGCCATATCTTCGGGCTTGAACTCGCGGCGTTGGGGGCCTTGGGCAAACATGCTAACTGAGAAGAGCAGTGCTACTGCTGCAAAAATGATTTTCTTCATAGTGTTTTCTTCTTTATTATATATTAATGTAAATATGTGCATACACAATTACGCGTGTACACTACATTGACGCGTATGTAGTGCAAAGGTTTAAAAGAAAAATGCAATTTGTTTCATTTTTCTTCGTGTAAGGGCCGAAAATGTTTCATTTTGTCACTTTCGTGTCCCTCTTTCCGGATGGGGAGACTTAGCCTTCAGGCCAGTTCTATAACTTCGAGGTCGCTGAACGTACCGTTGTTGATGGTGAAACGCACGAGGGTGCGCACTTTGTGGAAGCCATGGATGCCTGCGGCACCAGGGTTGATGTGCAGGGTGTTGATGGTGCGGTCGTGCATCACCTTGAGGATGTGTGAGTGTCCGCTGATGAAGAGCGTGGGCGGACGCATGAAGAGGGTGCCGCGAATGGAGGGGTCGTAGTTGCCGGGGTAGCCGCCAATGTGCTTGATGAGCACGTCGGCTCCCTCGATGGTGAAGCGGTTGACCTGTGGGTAGCGCAGGCGGATGTCGCGTCCGTCGATATTGCCGTGTACGGCGCGGAAGGGGCGGAAGGCTTCGAACTGCTCGGCTACCTCGAGCGAACCGATGTCGCCGGCATGCCACACCTCATCGCACTCGGCAAAGTGCCGTGCGTAGCGTTCGTCCCAATGGCCGTGGGTGTCAGAGAGTAGTCCGATGCGCTTCATAAGAGGGAAGAGTTAAGAGGGGAGAGTTAAGAGTTAAGAGGGAAGAAAGGCTGTAGTCCGGATGGGAACTCTTCCCTTTTCACTTTTCACTCTTCACTCGTTTATCGATATACTCTATCAGCATCTGAGCCGTGGCTTCGTGGCCGAGGTGCGAGGTGTTGATGCAGAGGTCATAGCTCTCGGCAGCGCCCCAGGTCTTGCCGCTGTAGTAGTTGTAGTAGGCAGCACGGCGGCGGTCGGTCTTCTCGATGAGCTCGGCAGCCTCCTCGGCGGTGATGCCCTTCTCCTCGATCATGCGTCTCGTGCGGTCTTCGAGGTTGGCGGTGAAGAAGAGGTTGATGCAGTGGGGATTGTCGCGCAAGATATAGTCGGCACAGCGGCCGATGAAGATGCACGACTCACGCTCGGCCAGGTCGCGAATGATGTCGCTCTGTACCTTGAACAGGGTGTCGTTGCTCAGGTATGAGTCGCTATGGGTAAGCGCGTTGGCTGCCGAGCGGTTTGAGAAGATGGAGTGGAAGAATCCGTGTGACTTCTTCTCGTCGGCATTCTCGAAAAACTCGGCACTGAGTCCGCTCTCCTTGGCTGCCAGCTCTATCAGCTTGCGGTCATAGGCTGTGATGTTGTAGTGCTTGGCCAGAAGGGCGGCAATGCTGCGTCCGCCGCTACCGAGTTGGCGCCCAATGTTGATGATGATCTTTTTCATAAAAGTATAATTATGAATGGTGAATTATATATTATGAAGCAAGAGGCGTCATAGGTGAACTCCTAATTCATAATTCCTAATTCTTAATTATTTCCTGTGTTTTCTAAAGAACATTCCCAGCATCACCGCTGCCGTGATAGACGACACGAGGTCCGATGCGGGGAGGCTTATCCACACACCATCGATGCCCCAGAAGTGGGGGAAGATGAGTATGAAGGGTACGAGGAACAGCAGCTGGCGGCTCAGCGAGAGGAAGATGGCCTTGCCGGGCTGAGCGATGCTCTGGAAGAAGTTGCCTGCTACCATCTGGAATCCCACGATGGGGAACAGGAGGCAGTTGTAGCGCATACCTGTCACAGCCATCTCAATCATCTTTTCGTCGGATGTGAAGATGAGGGCTACATATTCGGGGAAGAACTCGCCCACCACAAATGCCAGCGTAGTGACTATTGTGGCCAGCCCGATTGTGATCTTGAGCACCTTGGTCACGCGGTCGTAGGCCTTGGCGCCATAGTTGTATCCGGCAATGGGCTGCATGGCTTGGTTGAATCCCATGACGATCATCACGAAGATGAAGGTCATCTTGTGTACGATGCCGTAGGCTCCTACCGCATAGTCGCCTCCGTAGTTGGTGAGGCCGCGGTTGATGAAGATGACCACAAAGCACGAGGCAAGGTTCATCAGGCAGGGCGAGAGGCCGATGGTGAGTACCTCCTTCACGATGTAGCTCTTGAGCTTGTAGATGCCGCGCTTGAAGTGGATGAACTCGCGCTTGTCGCTCAGCACACGCACCTGCCATGCCAGTGATATGCATTGTGCCAGGATGGTGGCTATGGCGGCACCCTTGATGCCCCAGCCGGCGCCGCTAAACTGGATGAAGCCGAGGTCTATCTCCTTGAAGATGAACAGGGGGTCGAGCACCGTATTGATAATCACCGTGGCTATGGTTGCCCGCATGGCCATCTTGGGATGTCCCATGGCACGCAGCAGGGCGTTGAAACCAAAGTACAAGTGGGTAAACACATTGCCCAGCAGGATTATCTGCATGTACTCGCGGGCATAGCTGATGGTGGCGTCGCTGGCCCCGAAGAAGAAGAGGATGGGGTCGAGGAACAGCAGTGCGATGGCGCCGAAGATGACACCCATCACCACGTTCATCACCACGGCGTTGCCCAATATCTGCTGCGCCGTGTCATAGTCTTTCTGACCCAATTTTACCGAGATGAGGGTCGACGAACCCATACCTACCATGGCACCGAATGCCGTGGATATGTTCATCAGCGGGAAGGTGACGGCCAGTCCCGACAGCGCCAGGGCATCTACGCCATGGCCAATGAACACGCTGTCGACAATGTTGTAGAGCGATGAGGCCAGCATGGCCACGATAGAGGGCACAGCATACTGTCGCAGCAGCTTGCCTACGGGCTGAGTGCCCAGTTCGCTCGGAATTTTCTTTTCTGTCATTTAGTGTCCTTTCTGAAAAATTATGCAAATTTACTCAAATCTTGATGTCTTCGGAAATTTCAGCGCGAAAAAAACAATTCTTCTATGGTCATTGTTGTCTGTCTCGTATATATAAGCATCTCGTGTGTTGGGCATATAGTATACAATATATACTTTAGACTTTTCACCTGCCAATATCTGCCAAAGCAATGCAAGATGTTGTATGTGAATAAATTGATGGCGGATATTGAGTACGAAAATCCACGTTTGCCTACTGTCTGCCATTATCCTTGCGCCATAGTTGGTGGCAAGCAGATTGTCGTTTATCCACATTTTCCCCGTTCTATTGTACAAATGGTGTTTCATAAACGATGACCAATAATTTTATTTACTGCTGGGCAACGGCAACGTTGCTGTTGCGCAACAGTAACCTTGCTGTTGGGCAAGGGTAAGGCTGCTGTTGCGCAGCGGTAAATAGCTTTGTTGGAACAAGCCAGGGAAAACGCATTATAGAATATCGCTAATATTCCTACACGAATGATTGAATTTTACAGTCCATTTTCTCGCAAATATTTGATTCTCACTCCGCAGACTTACGCAGAACACGCATCGTAAACTCGCGTGTACCGTCCGGATGGCAGCGAGGGCGAAGCGACTCGCAAATTCTGCGTAAGTCTGCGGAGTCTGCGTGAGGCAAAAGGTTGATTATCTGCGAGAAATAAA
>JAGAQY010000064.1 GCA_017622495.1 Bacteroidaceae bacterium
CGTCATGAAGGTGGTCTTGTAACGTCCTTGCGGACCGATGTAGGTGAGTATCTCGTGGTTGGTGACGCTCTCGTCCATCCATGCCGCCACCATGGCCACTATCCATTTCTTGAAGAAGCGGTTGTGCATATCCTGCGTGCAACCCGTGACGTGCACCATCGAGGCCAGGCGGTCGATATGGTCCGTCACCCCGTCCCACGCCGGCAAATGCTCCAAGTATTCGTGCAATGGGTTGTAGGTAGGGTAAAAGTCGCTCTCGATGATGGTGTTGAACTCCTTGGGGCGTGTCGTGAGTCCCGTGCTCAGGCAGAAGCGGCAGTAGAGCGAGTTCACGTGATCGTCGGTGAGCTCGATAAGTTGAGAGTTGAAAGATAAAAGTGGAAAGTTACCATCCGGACGGCAACAACTGTCATCTGTCATCTTTCCACTTTCAACTTGTATCTCTCGTTTTCGGGTAATCACATTATACCTCACCCTCACGCCACTCTCAGTGAGGAAGCGCTGTATGTCGGCCACCGTGGCTTGGTTGGACTGACGCCTACGTGGCAACCGCGCCGTGCCGTGCTCCTCGGTCTGCAGGTAGCAGGAGCGCACGATGGAGGCCACATCGTTGCCCTCAGCCTGGTAGTCGGTGAACTTATCGAGTGCCCACGCGGTACAGTCGCTCTCGGAAACTCCATAGCGGTTCATCATATAGCACGCATCGGAGATATATTTGTTGTGTGTGCCGGGAGCGTACACCACGCCACGCCGCTCCAGCTCGCGCAGCACGGCATCCTCACATCTCTTCACTCTTACCTCTTCACTCTTCCCTTTCTTCGGTCTTCCTACGCTCTTCTTCTCCTCGGGCTCGATGATGAAAGACGTAGCCTCTGGGTTGTAGTACAGCTCCTCATCGTAGGCGATCGTGCTGATACGCCCCACATTCTTGCACTGGCCGTCGTACTCTATGCCAAGCAGACTACTATAGTACTCGTTGCCTTGCTCGAATACTCGCTTATACTCTTGATTGTTTAACCGCAGATTACGCGAATTACTCAGATTATTAGTATTCGGTGTACTACTGCCACCTGTTAATAAATCTGTGTAATCGGGGCAATCTGTGGTTTTATTAACCGTGTAGCGGAAAAGTATGCGAAGTCCGTGCCCCGACAAGGTAGTATACGCCAGCAGCGTATGCTCATCGCCCCGCACGAGAGCGAGCACCTCGCTCATCCGCTCGGCAGGGATATGGTCGATATCCACGAGGCTCAGTCCCGTGAGCTCTACGATGTGCTGTTGCCGTCTGCCGCCCTCGAAGAGGGCAGCCACGCCAAAGCTCGTCATCATCTTCTTGTAACGACTTGCACCCTGCTCGTCGCCCGTGGCACGGGCATAGCGGTGCTTCTCGGTAAGGTCGCGCACCGACTGGTCCGTGCGCATCATCGTCACCACCTCCTCGAGGGTGACGGGTCGCGGCTGCGTGTCGTGCACACCGCGGAATAGGCTTAATTGTTGCATAAAAAAATGTTTTTTAACGTTGACGATAACGCAAACGTTAACCTTAGCTTCGCGATGTATGCACTGTCCCTCTTTAAGGGGGACGAGCGAAGCGGAGGGGGTAATAGTCATCGTTATCAACCTCGTTGATTATTTCCGCTGCAAAATAACCCAATCTGCCGTGCATGACCAAGAAAATAACCCGCGGGTTACAAATGGGTTATAAATTGAGTGAAGATTTGGAGGTATCAAAAACAATTCCTATATTTGCAACGTAATAATGATAAAATGTAGAGACTTATGCCTGAAGTATTCCGATTTTTTGGTTTCTCATTCTTCTTTTATAGCAGGGAGCACGAGCCCATCCATGTACATGTGGAGGGGAATGGCGGAATGGCCAAGTATGACTGGGATGGCAACGAGTTTGTGCTGAGGGAGAAGATGAACATCAAAGCCAACGACATGAAAAAGATAAAGGCCGTCATCGATGAAAATGCCGACCTTATCATAAAGCACTGGAACACCCATTTTAACCATTAAGAATCTATGAAGATAACTGAAATATGGTTCACTGCCGACCACATATATGGCAGAGATGAGGAGGGTAAGGAATACCGTCAGTCGCTCCTTTGGTATCCCAAGTTACGTGCTGCATCCGATGCCGAGCGTGCAGAATACACTTTCGGCTTTGGAGGCATACACTGGCGTGGACTTGACGAGGATATCAGCTTCGAAAGTTTTGCCTACGAGGACAGCGAGCCGTCGCCCATGCAACGCTTCTTCCTTACCCACAAGGAAATCAATGTGGCTGAGATGGCCCGACTTATCGGCATTAACCCCACGCTGTTGCGTAACTATATCAACGGATTCAAGAAACCCTCCCCCGAACGCGAGAAGGAAATCCTCACATACATCCACAAGTTGGGTCGCGAGATGATGGCCGCCAGCTTCTAACCACCCACCATCTTCCCCATCCACTCCACCGTCTCCCTCATCAGCCGGAAGCGTTCGGGTGAGCCGTGGTAGAGCGCATCGTAGCGCCAGTCACGGACGGGCTCCATGTAGTGCGTCTGCGACAGCTGCTTCATCGTGCTCTCCGTACATGGCACGCGCAGCCCTTCGGGGAAGAGCTGCGCGATACAGGCCACAAATTCGCGGTACCCGTCAGGGAAGCCGCACTGCCGCACCAATACATGATATACCGCCCACCACTGGTATCTGTGCCGCATCAGGTAGCGCCCGTCGGGGGCTTTGCACTCCATCAACTCTCTCAACGCTAACGTTAACGTTGACGTTAAAGACTTCGTCTTAGGCGCTTGGCTGCTCTCGCTGAGAAATCGCAACCTTGCTTGCATTTCGCTCGTTTGCGCAAGCGTTGACTGCCTACATCGCGGAGCCCAGTTTTTGTTTTCGTCTTCGTTTTCGTTAAGGGCTACTGCCCTTCCTTCAATTTTTTTCCATTCTCCTCTCCAGCGCCTCTATGCGCTCGATCAATTCAATTGGTACATTTTGGTACATAATACTGTTTGAATTTAATTATATGAATAATATCTGTTTGATTTACGGGAATTTATGTTGAAAAAAGGGAACACGAAACGAAGTTCGCCGCCCGCAGGGGCCAAAGGCAATTGCCATGTAATTGGCCAAAAATTTTCATGAGTTATTGTTGCTCAGCCTCTAAGTATTCTCCCACGGTCTTTATCATATTCTCGCCGCGGAGCTTGTTTTGGCCACGTTCAATATCACGTTCAAGGATTGTGCCGTCGGGGCCGAAGAGGATAAGATGGGGAATGCCAGTGCCGCTTACACCATAGATGTCTGTAGCAGTTCCCTCAGAATCGAAGAGTTGCGGCCAAGTAATTTGTTCCTCTTTGATGGCGGTCTTCATGTTCTCAATATTGTCCCAGACATAGATGCCAAGGATGGTGAGGCCTTTACCGTTGTACTTCTCGTAAAGTTTGCGCAAGTTGGGAATCTCACCACGGCAGGGACCACACCACGATGCCCAGAAGTCCACCAACACGTAGTTGCCTTTGCCTACAAAGTCCGATAGCGCTAAGGGCTTACCGTCAATGTCGGTGCCTTTGATGTCTGTATAGGTCATACCCTCAGCTGTAGCAAGAAGCCCTTGCGTATTTTGTCTCATACGTTTAACCATCCCCTTGTTGTTGAGCCATGGGCCACTGTTGTCACATACGTGTTTCATTAACTCCACACTACCGAGACCCTCTCGCACTATCAAATAGCCTACGGCATCATTGGTGTGTTTCAGAAATTCTTCTTTCATCAGCGATTTTAGTTCGGCATAGAATTCGTCCATATAC
>JAGAQY010000065.1 GCA_017622495.1 Bacteroidaceae bacterium
CATATTGCATCACGAACATACGCAGTATCTCGCTTATCTGCGCTCCGTGTACACGGCGCAGGGCAATCTCGCGACGGCGATACTGGGTCTCGAAGAACACGAGGCCGAAGACTCCCATCAGGGCGATGAGGATGGAGATGAGAGAGAACACAGTGATGAGGCGTGTGAGCTCCTTCTCCTTCTCATACTCGCGGCCCAGCTGCTCGTCAAAGAACTCTATTTGGACTTTCTTTGTATTGGGCGTGAGTTTGCGTATACTCTCCTCAATATGTGCCTTCACCGTCTCGAAGTCTGCATTCTCAGTGGTACGGATATAGAGTTGATGATAGTATTGGTCGAATCCAAGGACATAGAAACCTATCGGTCTGCTGGCATATTGCAATGGTTGCATCTTGACATCCTCGCAGAAGCCAGCCACTTCGGCCACACCAGTTTGCCATTTGATGCGGGTATCCATTGTGAGGTTGCACATTCGGCGTGCAGTCTCAGTATAAATGATGGTACCATTGGGGTTCTGCGCATCGCGCGGCTCGAAGTTGCGCCCCTCGGTAATCTCTACACCCATCACTTCGAGGAAGTTTGGTGTTACTATCTGTATACCCATTATGACATCGCGGTTTTCATCTATCACTTCGCGTCCCCATCCTTGGCGTGCGCTCTCAGACACCATACGGTTCCACGAGAAGGTGACATCCTTGATCATCGGGCTTTCTTTGAGGAGCGACACTAATGTCGGGCGGCTGATGTCATCAGTTGCTGCTGCCGCATAGTTGTCCAGTACTACAGAGAGCAGATGTTCTCGGTTGAAGCCCATATCGTAGTTCATCATAAAGGAGTGTTGCAGTTTGATGAACATCGTGCAGATGATGAGCGCCAACGAGATGAAGAACTGCAAACTGAGCAATGCCGAGCGTAGATAACGACCTTTGGCCGTATTGCCAAACGAACCCTTGATAGCAAAGGCTGGCGGTACAGAGGTTATATAATAGGCAGGATAGATACTTGATACAATAGCAAGCACTACGCCTAAGCCAAGCATCATCAGCACTACGCTCCAGTTGTCCTCCAAAGCTATTGTCGTGGAGATGAAACGGCCGGCACTAACCTCGGGAGCTATCATAAAGATGATAAACGCTGCTAACAACAAGCCGAGAAATACCAAGCCGATGGCTTCGCCCACAAAGCCGAGGCGCAGACGGCGGGAGGTGCAACCAAAGACCTTCTCTGTATTCACGCGGCGTATGCGGCGCGGAACCATCGCCATAAAGAAATTAATGAAGTTTACAAAGGCAATGATTACGATAACCACACCAATGGCCAAGAGTGTGTAGGTGGTAGTGGCATTGCCCACCTTATTGCGCTCGTTGCCTCCATTCTCAGAAAAATGGATCTTATCCACTGGAGTCAGATGCAGCAGATTCTCTGGTATGGCGCGGAACTTCTCCAAGGTCATTGTATCGGGATACTCTTCGCCCTTCCACTTATAGTATATCTTCATTCTCGACTCATTGAACTCATAGTATTCGGGATAGAGGCTTTCGAGGAATGCATCTTTCATCCACGCCTCTTTCAGTTTGTAGAAGTAAGCGTAGTTCCAGTCGCTAGCATAGTCCCAGCCGTTAGGTGCAACGCTACTATACATCTGTATGCCGTAAAGGTCGCAGTTCTTGGGAAAGTCCTCGAAGATTCCCACTACGGTGTATGAGTGTCGGCTGGTGTCGGTATCGAGCACCACATCGTCGAGTTCGATGCCGTGGGTACGGGCAAACTTCTCGCTCATCAAGACGCTATTGGGCGTACTGAGTCGGTCGAAGCTTCCGCTCACAAGCGAGAAGCCTAAGGTCTCGGGAGCGCCCGCTGTACCTACGCTTGTCTGAACTTCCACAATGTGCTCTGTGCCCTCGCTTTGTAGTGCCAGTTGGCGTGGTGAGGGGGCAAACTCCATTCGCCCGAAACACTCTACCATCGTGGTGTCATCGCCGAAGGTCTGGCCTAAGTAGTCGTTCATTGAGTCGGTCATTCTGCCACCGTAGTACTCCATAAACTTAGCGTTCTCCAAGCGGAACACGCGCTCCGAGTCTTTGAGCGAGCGGTTGAAGCTGAGGTCATAGTTTACCTGTACCAAGATGGCATAGGCCGCCGCGAAGGCGATGCCGAGACCCAGGATATTGAGCGTGGAGGATACTTTGTAGCGTCCGAGATTCTTAAAGAACTCTTTCATAATAGTATAGTGTTTTTATTGTTTTGCTTTGTACATATTTTTGTTTTGTCTCTTTTTTCAAGAATTATCACAGGCGTGAAAATTTTTTGTCACTACTGTGAAAATTTTTTGTCACAGGCTTGAAAAAACTTTTTCATAGGCTTGAAAATTCTTGTTGCTACCTTCTGTTTTCTCTGTTCGGTTTGTCAAATTCTTTGCGTATCCGTGGATATTTCATTAAATATCCGCGGATATTTCATCACGTATCCATGGATATTTCATTACGCATCCGCGGTTACGCGAGTTTTTTGCTTTGTCCTCGCGATTTATTGGTTGTATGTTCTTGGGTTTTCTCATATTGGTGGTTGGTTTTGTTATTACCCCCTCCGCTCCGTCGCTTCGCTCTCTCCGCTCCCTATCGGGTCCTCCGTCGCATAGGGCACTGTGCTCCCCTCACTCGGCGCGGCTTGCCATTTAGGCAACCCTCTAAAGGCCTCGTTACGCCCCCTTAAAGGGCGACAGTGCTTTTTAGTTAGTTTTGTACTCCGCGACTCTGCACTGTCCCTCTTTAAGGGGGACGAGCCCGAAGGGCGGGTGGGGGTAACTCTTATCGTTGCTATTCCTTTTAGTTAGTTTCATCGCGGAGCCAATTTTCAATTTTCAATTTTCAATTCACAATTCTCAATTGATTACCACCTCTTCCGCCTCCCCGAACGCATCGTAGCCAGAGGTGATGACGCGGTCGCCGGGCTGGAGGCCGTCGATGACTTCGTAGTAGAGCGGGTTCTGGCGAGCCACGCTGATGGCGACGCGTGTGGCGCGTGTGCCCTCGGCGTTGAGGCGGTATATCCAGCGGCCGCCGGTGTAGGGGTAGAAGTTACCCTTGGGCACGAGCACGGCAGGCACGGCCGAGGAGAGTTCGATCTTCGTCTGGTAGCTCTTGCCGATGCGGGCATTGTCGGGCACGGAGTCGGCAAAGAGCATCTCGATGGAGAAGGTGCCGCCGCGCACCTCGGGCACAATCTTGCTGATGACGAGGTCGTAGTCCTTGTCCTCGTAGTTGATGGTGGCGGGCTGGCCCTGTGTGAGCTTGTCCACGTAGTATTCGTTGAGCTGTGCCGAGAGCTTGTAGCGGTCCATGATCTTGACCTCGCCCACCTCGGTGTTGGCACCAATCTGCTTGCCGGGTGTGACGTCGATGCTGCTGAGCTGTCCGCTGATGGGCGCTGTGATGATGAGGTCGGAGAGTCGCTCGATGCTGCGCTCGAGCACCTTCTGCTGCGAGGCGAGGTCGGCTTCGAGCATCTCGCGGCGGATGACGTTCATCGCCGAGTCCTGCAGGAGGCTCTTCATCTGCAGCTCGGCCGACTGCTTGCGGTAGGTGTACTCGTCCTCGGCCAGCTCCAGCTCGGCCTTGCTCTTGATGCCCATGCGGTACTCTTCGCGGTCGAGGGCTATCTGCTTCTCGAGTCGGCGCAGGTCGTAGGCCGTCTGCAGTGTCTGCTGGCGCAGGGTGAGGCTCTGCTGCTCCATCTGTATGAGGCGCTCGCGGTAGGAGTTGTACTGTTTGCTGTAGGCGTCGCGCTGGTCGTCGATGGTGCGTTCGAGCTGCGGGTTGGTGAGTATCATGATGGTGTCGCCTTGGTGGAGCATGCTGCCCTCCTCGGCCACGATGCGCTCCACGATGCCTGCCTCCTGGGTGTTGACCTTGATGGTCTGTATGGGTTGCAGGGTGCCGTCGGCGTTGACGTACTCCACGAAGTCCATCTGCACCACCTCGGCGATGCGCACCTCGGAGGCGTTGACACGTAATTTACTGGGGCCGAAGGCTGTGAACAGCAGGCCGATGACTAACACGAGGAACAGTGCGCCGGCAATGAGATAGGCGCGGTACTTGACGTACCATTTCTTGGGGGCTAATTGGATGTCCATATCTTTGATTTACAATTTACAGATCTACAATTTACAATTTATTCTCGCGAAGTTTTCTTTCATCGCTGATTTTGGTTTCACACAGATCTCACAAATCTCACAGATGGCGCGTCGCTTCGCCCGCGCTTGTCGGCCTTGCCGAGTGTTTGCGCACCGGATGGTACACGCGAGTGAAACGATGCGTGCTTCGTGAGATTTGTGAGATCTGTGTGAGGAATATTCATAGGACCTGGTTTTCGCGTTTTTCGCGAGATTCGCGTGAGATTAGTTAATTTCTTTCGATGTCAGAATAGCTATACTCCAGCGGCATATCGTGCTCGAAGTCGTAGCGCGTGAGGCTGCGTAGCGTGTAGTAGAGGCGCCAGTAGGTGGCCAGTGACGACACGTAGCTGCGGTAGGCGCTGTCCTTCTCGCTGATGGCCGAGTTGAGGTCGAGGATGGTGCTCTTGCCCATCACGTAGAGCTGGCGGGCCACGTCGTAGCGGTGGGCAGCGGTCTCCATGGTACGGTGGGCAATGTCGACACGGCGTGCCTGGAGGTTAAACTGCTTCACCACGAGCTGCACGTTCTGCTCGAAGGCTATCATGCGCTGGTCCATCTGCGTGTTCACCAGTTCGAGGTTCGAGCGGGCCACGCGCACCTGTCCGCGCCCTTTGCCCCAGTCGAGGATGGGGAGGCTGAGGCTCACGCTCACGTACTGCTCGTCGAGCAGGTCGTTGTAGCTCTTCTGGAAGTCGTCGCCCGTCTGTGCCAAGCCCAGCTGCAGGTAGATGTTGGCCTTGAGGCCCGCGTTGGCCTTGGCGTAGGCGAGGTTGCTCTCGCCCTGTATGCGCTGGCGCTTCATATACTCTATGTCGGGGTTGTTCTCTATGGCGAGCGCCATGGCCTCGGCCAGCGGCACGTCGAACTGCGGCACACTGTCGTCCGTCACCACCGTCAGCTCCACCTCGTCCTTGATGTTGAGGTAGCTGCGCAGGTTGTCGGCGGCATTGTCTACGGAGATTTGTGCGCTCAGCACGTTGGCCTCCTCGTTGAGCTTGCTCACCTCGAGCTGCAGCAGTTCGTTCTCGGTGATGGTGCCTATGTGGTAGCGGCCCAGGGCAAAGCGGTAGAGCGTGTCGGCAGCAGCCTGGTTGGTGAGCGCAATCTCGAGGTTGGTCTGCGCCGAGGCCATGTCGAAGAAGTAGTTTGAGGCCTGCGCAGCCACCAGCTCCATGGTCTCGGCATACTGCTTGCGTGCTTCGCGGAAACGCACCGGCTCGATGCGGCGGTCCCACTTCAGCGAGTTGTAGCCGAAGAGGCTCTGCTGGTAGGTGAGGTAGAGCGGCTGCACGTTGTAGGTGGTGCTGCGCGTGCCCAGCAGGTCGAGGCGGCGGGCGGTGCTGCTCACCTGGAACGTACCGCCGGTGAACCATACGTTCTGCGTCACCGCCAGCGAGAGGTCGGTCTTCACGTTGTTCTGCTTCACATACGACACCGAGCCGTCGCCCATGGTCACATAGTCGGTACTCCTATTTAAATAAGGATTGCTGGCCAGCGACAGGGCGGGCAGGTTGCTGGCGCGGTAGTTGCGGTAGCTCCAGTAGGCCGACTTGTAGGTGTTGCGTGCCGACACGGCATCGGGCGACTCCGTCTGCGCCATGCCGATGACCTCGGCAAGCGTCAGCGTGCGGCTGCCCTGAGCCTCTGCTACGGCGGGGCACATCAGGCATACAGCCAATGTCCCTATGATACTATTTCTTGTTCTGTTCTTCATATTATTGTTATAAATTAAACTTAATGTGGTCAGTCATGTCTTTTTACCCCCTCCGCTGCGCTACGTTATCTTAAAGGGCGACAGCTCTTTTTAGTTAGCTTCGTTCGCGATGCCTGCTCATAATTCAGAATTCAAAATTCAGAATTATTATCATTCTTTATACAACGCATTCACCGGATTTTCCCGCGCTGCTTTCCACGAGCGAGCCACGACGATGGCCGAGGTCACGGCGAGCACGATGGCGAGGGCGATGAGGAATACCCACCAGTGGAGCGGAGTGTGGTAGGCGAAGGTCTGTAGCCAGCGCATCATAATGAGGATGCTGATGGGTGTAGCTACCACGAAGGCGATGCCCACCATCTTGGCATACTGGACGACAAACATCTGCAGTATCTCCCTTATCTGCGCACCATGCACGCGGCGCAGGGCTATCTCGCGGCGGCGATACTGAGTCTCGAAGTACACGAGGCCGAACACGCCGAGCAGCGATATCACGATGGAGAGCACCGAGAATATGGTGATGAGCGTCGTCAGCTCCTGCTCCTTCCTGTACTCGGCGCCCAGCTCCTTGTCGAAGCCGTCTATCACCACATTGTCGGGCGTCACCTTTGCATCCATCTTGATGATGCAGTCGGTGATGTGCCGCTTCACGGCAGCAATGTCGGCCTGCGGAACGGTGCGCACATACAGATGGCTGTATCCGCGCCAGCCGTTGGCACCGAACACGTAGAAGGCAAAGGGCGACACGCCATACTGCAGCGGACGGAACTTGAAGTCCTCGCAGAAGCCCACGACAGGCGCTTCACCGTTATGGCCGTGTACCTTATCGCCAAGCTCGAAGCCAAATTCCTTGCGGGCCGACTCGTTGAAGATGAAGGTGCCGTTGGTGCGCTCATCGTCGGGCATAAAGTCGCGCCCTTCGGTGATGTCGATACCCATGAAGCGCAGGAAGTCGTGCGACACGGGGTAGCACTGGAAGTTGATCTGCTCGCCCTTGAATCCGCGTCCCCAGCCCATACGGCTCTGGTTCACGATGTCGCCATCGGCAAAGGTGACGTCGGCAATCATGGGGTTCTCCTTGAGCAGTCCGGCAAAGGTCTGGCGGCTGCTATACTCCCTGTTGATGCTCACGGGGATGTTGGTGGTGAGCAGATGGCTCTTGTTGAATCCCATATCGTAGTTCATCATATAGGTGTGCTGCAGCTTGACGAAGATGGAGCAGGTGATGAGGGCGATGGAGATGACAAACTGGAAGCCCAGCAGCGTGTAGCGCAGGCGACGGCCCGACTTGGTGTTGCCGAACGAGCCCTTGACAACAAAGGCCGGCGGCATCGATGTGATGTACCACGCTGGATAGATGCTGGTGAGCACAGCAAGCACGAGCCCTGCAGCCACGGTGAGGAGCACCAGCATCACGTTGTCCTCCAAGGCAATGGAGGTGGAGATGGTGCTGTTGATGTAGCCTGACGGTGCCAGTATAAAGATGATGACGGCTGCTATGAGCAACGCTATCGTCACCAAGCCCACCGCCTCGAACACGAAGCCACCGCGCAGCCTCCATGTGGGGCAGCCAAAGACCTTCTCCGTGTTCACGCGGCGTATGCGGCGCGGCACCATCGCCATGAAGAAGTTGATGAAGTTGACAAAGGCAATCACGATGATGAGCGCGGCAATGGTCAGCAGGGTCAGCGTGGTGGTGCGGTTACCGGTCTGGCCCTGTGCACCCGACATGTTTGTTGCAAAGTAGGTATCCGCCAATGCCGTGAGGCGGAAGGGGAGTTCCTTCTTGAAGTCGTCTATCGTGATGCTATCCTGCGCAGCAACATCATCTTTGAACTGGCTATCATAGAGCTTCGTATATATATTATGGAGGAATGCATCCTTCTGCTCGGCACTGATGAGCTTATAATAATAGGTATAGCTCCATTCGCTCGGGTTGTTCATATTGTCATCGGCACCGACGAATATGTCCAGCCCATACAGGTCGCTGTTGCGTGGGAAGTCCTTGAACAGTCCTACGATAGTAAGCGTGCGTCCCATAGCATCCTTGATGGTGTTGTCTATCGTGAGGTTATGCGTCTGGGCAAAGTGCTCGCTCATCACTATCGTGTTAGGCTCTTTCAGCCGTTCAAAGTCGCCCTGCACCAAGGTGAAGCCCATCGTTTGCGGCATGGTGCGTGTGCCCCACGATTCGCGTATGTTCATCAACTCCATCTTGTCGCTCTCCACTTGGTTGGGCACAAGGATGGTGAGGTTCGATGTGTACATCCTCATCGTGCCGAAGCTCTCTACGTTGTCGTCGTTCTCGCCGAAGAGGTAGCCGAGGTTGTTGTTGATTGCTGGCATCCACGTACCCTTCTCGCCCCATCGCGATTCCATCTCTACTCGGAACACGCGGTCGGCATCGCGGAAGCATTTGTTGTAGCTTAGGTCGAAGTTCACCTGCACCAAGATGATGTAGGCCGAGGCAAACGCAATGGCCAGGCCGATGATGTTGAGCGCCGAGGAGGTGCTGTAGCGGCGCAAGTTTTTTAGAAAGTCTCTCATATTATTTTGAGTTTTTAAGTTTATAAGTTTTTAAGTTTATAAGTTTTTAAGTTTATAAGTTTGCTTTTTTCCTCTGCGAAGTTAAATGTTCGTGCAAGCACAATTGCAAGAAAAAATCGAAAAAATGCTTTTTTGAGTGAAAAGTGTCCAATTTTTTGACACTTTTTGTTCGCGACTATCGATTTTTCCCTGTTTTTAGGGGTTATTCTCTGATTTCGGGGTATCTTTGCGACGAGAGTTGGAAACCTATAAACTCAAAAACTAAAGAACTCATAAACTCACCTATGATTGACGCAAAGATTATAGTCATTGACGACAATGCTGCTGTGCTGAAGACCATGGGCATCGTGCTCAAGGGGGCATTCTCCAAGGTAGTGACCGTGGAGGACCCACAACTGATACCTGCACTCATCGCTACAGGTGACGTGGATGCCGTGCTGCTCGACATGAACTTCGGGGCAGGACGGCTCGATGGACAGGACGGACTCTTCTGGCTCAACCGTATCAAGCAGCGTAGCGGACTGGACAATCCGCCGGCGGTGGTGCTTATCACCGCCTTTGGCGATGTGCCATTGGCCGTGGAGTCGCTCAAGCAGGGAGCCGACGACTTCGTGCAGAAGCCGTGGAACAACGAACGCCTGATACAGACGCTGACTGAGGTGATAGAGAAACGGCACAACACCTTGCCTGACGATATGAGTGTGGTGCGTGCCTATATACGTTCGCTCGTCAAGCGCTACTCGTCGACCTACTTCCGGCCCGAGCCTGAGGTTACCGATGATGCCATGGCACTACTGGTGAGGATGGCATGTGACGGTGAGTTTGGCCGACTGGAAGAGACCATCGAACGCACCATACTGCTGTGCCCTGATACGCAGTGGACGCGCGACATCATAGTGCCTGTAGAGGGTGGGGGCGAGCGCTCTACACTGACGCTGGAGGAGATGGAACAGCAGTTCATAAGCACTGCATGGGAGGACTCGGGCCGCAACCTCTCGTCCGTGGCACAGAAACTCGGCGTAAGCCGCCAGACATTATACACTAAACTGAAGAAATATGGAGTCATCCGTTAACCGGCACTATACGTTGCACCTCATAGGCGCACTGCTCAGCCTGCTGCTCTCATACACGCTGCTGCTATACCTATTTATATATATAGATGACAAGCGGTGGGTGATCACCTCAATATTGGCACTGGGGTTGTCGGTAGCATGGCTATGCCGTGTACTGCGTTTCCCCTTGCGTCAGATGCACTACTTCCTCGGTGCCATCCGTGGGCACGACCTTACCATGCGCTTCCCCGCCTCCAAGGACCCGATGCTGGGACCTATAGGAGACGATATGAACCATATCCTGCAACAGTACTGCGCCGAAAGTCAAGAACTGGAGTGGCGCAAGAAACACTATGACCGCATGCTGCGTGTGATGACGCACGAACTGCGTAATACCGTGGCACCTATCGTCTCGCTTACGAAGGATGTGCTGAGTCGTCCCGATGAGTACGACCCTGAGCGCATACACGAGTGCTTTACCATCATCAACGAGCAGGCCGAAGGCATCAATAGCTTCCTCGCCTCATACCATCAGCTGACCAATGTGCCTGAGCCGGTGTGCCGTCATATCGTAGTCAAGGACCTCTTAGCCAAGCTCGGCCGCTTGCTACGCAATGAGACCGGACCGTGCGAACTGGAGCTCAACGCTCCGGCCGAGATGCAGCTCTATGCCGACCCGCATCTGCTGACACTTACCCTCATCAACCTCGTGCGCAATGCCGCCCAGGCGCTCGAAGGGTGTGGCGAAGCACGTATCGAGGTGCGTGCCACACTGGCCGATGGCGTGCCCTACATTACGGTTACGGACAATGGACCCGGTATCCCTGAGAACCGAATCGAACATGTGTTTGAACCCTTCTATTCCACCAAAAAGAATGGTTCGGGCATAGGCCTTGCCTTGGCTTATCAGATTATGATGGCGCATGGCGGTAGCATCACTGCCGTGTCGCGACCCAATGTTTGCACTACCTTCACGTTGCAGTTTGTAAACAAGCTTCGCTAATTCGAAAAAATGTTGTACCTTTATGCCTTGAATTAAGTAGACATGGTTACTTTAGGTTCATAATTCATAATTAATAATTCATAATTAAGTCAACTTGGATACATACAAGACGATAGTAGCGCCGTGCGAGGGCGTGTTCACCGAGAAGCGTAGCAAGTTCATTGCTATGGCATTCCCCGTGACTACGCTGGAGCAGATCAAGGAGCACCTTGCCGAGTGCCAGAAGAGGTACTTCGACGCGCGGCACGTGTGCTATGCCTATATGCTGGGGCATGAGCGAACGAACTTCCGCGCCAACGACAACGGCGAGCCGTCGGGCACGGCGGGGCGCCCCATCTTGGGTGCCATCAACAGCCGCGAGCTGACGGACATACTCGTCGTTGTGGTGCGCTACTTCGGCGGCATCAAGCTGGGCACGGGCGGACTCATCGTAGCCTATAAGGCGGCAGCAGCTGAGGCGCTCGACGTGGCCGAGGTGGTGGAGAAGACGGTGGACCTGACACTGGATGTGTACTTTGAGTACCCGATGATGAACGAGGTGATGCGCATCGTGAAGGAGGAGGGCCCCGCAGTGGTGGAGCAGGACTTCCAGATGGATTGCCGCATACGCCTGTCGATACGTGCCTCGCGCATGCCTCGCCTGCGCGAACGCTATGAGCAGCTGGCGCTGGAGACGGGACGCATCAGGATAGGGGAAGAGGAATAGATTCTCGCAAATATTACCAAAATAAAAGGCGACATACGAGGTATGCCGCCTTTTGTGTTATGTTGTTTGATGTTTAGTATGCAAACAGGGGGTAGTCCTTCATCTTGTCGTTGACGCGGGCGCGAACGCTGGCGATAACCTCTTCGTTGTCTACGTTGGAGAGTACGGTCTCGATCATCTCGGCAATCTCTACCATGAGGTCTTCCTTGGCTCCACGGGTGGTGATGGCAGGGGTGCCGAGGCGGATACCTGAGGTCTGGAAGGCTGAGCGAGTATCGAAGGGCACCATGTTCTTGTTGACGGTGATATCGGCCGATACGAGTGCCTTCTCGGCTACCTTACCGGTGAGGTCGGGATACTTCTCGCGAAGGTCTACCAGCATGCTATGGTTGTCGGTGCCGCCCGATACGATGGTGAAGCCGCGGGCGATGAGGGCCTCGGCCAGGGCCTTGGCATTCTTCTGCACCTGTGCCTGATACTCCTTGTACTCGGGTTGCAGGGCCTCGCCGAAGGCTACGGCCTTGGCGGCGATGACATGCTCGAGCGGTCCGCCCTGGATGCCGGGGAATACGGCTGAGTCGAGCAGGGCAGACATCATCTTTACCTCGCCCTTCGGAGTGGTCTTGCCCCAAGGGTTGGGGAAGTCCTTACCCATCATGATGACACCGCCACGAGGGCCGCGGAGGGTCTTATGGGTGGTAGAGGTTACGATGTGGGCATACTTGACGGGGTTGTCGAGCAGGCCGGCTGCGATGAGACCTGCGGGGTGAGCCATATCAATCATGAGGATAGCACCTACCTTGTCGGCAATCTCGCGCATGCGCTTGTAGTCCCACTCGCGTGAGTAGGCCGAGCCGCCACCGACGATGAGCTTGGGCTGCTCGCGCAGGGCTACCTCTTCCATCTGGTCGTAGTCCACACGGCCAGTCTCCTTGCAGAGGTTATACTCGCAGGGGGTGTAGAGGATACCTGATGTGTTGACGAGCGAACCGTGTGAGAGGTGTCCGCCATGGGCGAGGTTGAGGCCCATGAACTTGTCGCCAGGATTGAGGCAGGCGAGGAATACGGCTGCATTGGCCTGAGCGCCTGAGTGGGGCTGCACGTTGGCCCACTCGGCTCCGAAGAGCTCTTTCAGACGGTCGATAGCGAGCTGTTCGCTCTTGTCTACCACCTCGCAACCGCCATAGTAACGGCGTCCGGGGTAGCCCTCGGCATATTTGTTGGTCATACACGAACCCATGGCCTGCATCACTTGGTCGCTGACAAAGTTCTCTGATGCGATGAGCTCGATACCTTTGAGTTGTCTCTGATGTTCTTCTTCAATCAAGTTGAATACTAAATCGTCTCTTTTCATCTTTCCTAATATTTTAATACCTATTTTTTGATATGTTCAGACTAAAATTAGTTTGCAAAAATATATAAAATAGATGAGACGTGGAACAATTTGTAAAAAAAACATTCCGTTTTTAATCTTTTTGTTGCTTGCGTAGTCTCTATTGTATATAATGGATGTTAACGAATGTTTTTCGTGCTGAAATTAAAAATATTAGTTGTAATTTTGTAAATTGATAGAATATTTAAAAGTTTTTGTTCCGATGTTTGGTGGCAGAAGATGCGTGCTGTCGGCAATGGCAGCAATAGGAGTGTTGTTGGCTTCGTGTTCGTCTGGTGAGGATGGGGCGTTGCCTACGTATGCCATTGAACGTACGGCATACGAAGATGTATTAGTCGTAGAAGGTCAGACTGAGTCGGTCAATTCGCTCAATGTCAATTGCCCTCCCGATGTGGATGGTACTATCATCAGTATTGTAGAGAGCGGTACCCTGGTAAAAGAGGGCGACGTGGTGTGTGAGATCGAAGACGTGAACGTGGCCAATAATTTTGAGGAGCTTACACTGGACCTGGAATCGGCTTATGCGGAACTGGAAAAATTGAATGCTTCGCAGCGCCTGGAAGCTGCGTTGCTTGAGGCTCAGGTGAAAAACAATGATGCCGAGACCATGCTTGCCGGTTTTGATTCCATACAGATGCTATATATGAGTCCCGTAGAACGCAGGACCAAGGAACTGCAGCTGGAACGTGCACGTATAGAACGTGAGCGCCTGCTCAAGAAGGTGGATGCCACAAAGGTGATGCAGAAAACCGATGTGATGCGTATAGAGAAACGTATAGAGCGCATCAAGCGCCGTCTCGAAACAGAGAAGGAACGCAAGGAGTCGCTCATACTGCGGGCGCCAAAAGATGGAATCGTCGTGCGCGCCAAACTATGGCCATGGGGAGACAAGACGTGGACTATAGGTGATAATGTATGGGATGGGCGAGTAGTAGTGACGATGCCCGACTTTGACTCCATAAAAGTAATCATCTATGTACAGGAAACTGATTTCAAGCGTCTGCACATGGGAGACTCGGTAATGTATACGTTTGATGCCATTCCGGGCAACCGTGGATGGGGCCGTATTACCAAGTTGGCCTCTGTGGGAATGGCGCGTACCGAGGGGTCGCAGGTGAAGACCTTTGAGGTGGAGGCTTCGATAGATTCGCTGTTGGCACCCGTAGAACCCGGATTGAGTGCCCGCAGCCATATCTATATGAAGCATATCCCCGATGTGATAGTAGTGCCCACCATCAGTATCTTTGATGAGGACTCGTTGAAGGTCGTATATGTGAAGAAAGGCCGCAAGTATGAGGAACGTGAGGTGAAATTAGGTATAGGTTCGCCCAAGATGACAATCATAGATGAGGGTCTTGCTACGGGAGAGCAGATAGCACTGATAAGGCCGAAAGAGAAATGAACATAAATAGGGTGTACAGGCTTGTCTTTGGCCACACTCTGCTGATATCTGAAATAATATATATAATATGAATAGGAAAAAACTGACAAAATCGCTTGTTATGCTACTGTTTCTTGCGGCTACTATGGGTGCCTGCGGAAAGAAGGAGGCACAGAGTGTACCCGAAGCCAAAGTGGAACATGGCACCTTCTATATAGACATCTATGAGGAGGGCGAGATTGAGGCTATCAATTCGATTAATATCTCATCGCCAAATATCCCATGGCGATTTGGCAACCTGAAGATCTCAAATATTGTGACTGATGGCGCTCAGGTGAAAGCAGGTGATACACTTATCACCTTTGACCCCTCGGAGGTGCGCAAGGCAATACTCGACTATGAAGACCGCCTTATTGTAAGCAATGCCGAGCTGGAGAAGATGCTGGCACAGCACGAACTGGATATGGAGGAACTCAATGCCGACTATGAGGTGACACGCATATCGCATGAGATAACCCGTATGCAGCTCGAGTCAGCCGCGCACGAGAGCGATATCAAGCGTCGCGAGATTAAGCTGAACCTCGATAAGGCGGATATCTCATTGGCCCGTGCGAAGGAGCAGATAGAAAACCGCAGAAAGATACAGGTGGAGGAGGTGAAGCAGAAGCGCTTGTCGATACGTCAGGATGAGGAGCGACTGGAAGAGGCATACAGCACGCTTGACAAGCTGTTTGTCATTGCCCCGTCGCCCGGTATTGCCATTATCTCGCGTAACTGGAGTACCGACAACAAGTTCCAACTGGGCGACCAGTGCTGGTCGTCGCAGCAACTGATACAGTTGCCCGACCTCTCCACGCTGAAGGCAAAGGTTAGTATCAATGAGGTGGATATCTCACAGGTGACCAAGGGACTGAAGGTGCAGATTCGCCCCGATGCCTTCTCGGACAGTACATTCACCGGCTACGTGGCTACTGTTGCCAATCTGGCACAGAACAAGGACAATAGGTCGAATATCAAGGTTTTCCCGGTAGAGATTGTTATCAATGAATATAATAAGAACCTGTTGCCAGGACTTACGGTGAGTTGCCGCATTATCGTGGATGAGATACCTGATGTGAAGTATGTTCCGCTCGAGGCGCTACATGTCGAGGGTGATAAGAGTTATGTGTTCAAGAAGTCTGTAGGGGGATATGATAAAGTAGAGGTACGTACCGGTCAATCAAACTCAGACTATGTAATCATTGAGTCGGGACTTGGCAAGCATGACCGCGTAGCACTGATTGACCCGACAACATTGGCAAAGAAGGAGGAGAAGAAATGAAACGCATAGCTAAATACCTGTTTCTGGTGCCGTTGCTCGTGTCATGTAAGGGCGGTATCTTTGGCGGTGCTGATGGTGCAGACCGGGAACAGAGGACAATCGTGGAGACAGGTGAACTGTCGGCCGTGCGCACCAAAGCATTTGTGCTGCCTCGTTTCGGACGTTTCGGCTCATTCCGCATCATCGGACTCGCTGAGCATGGTAAGGTGATACATGAGGGCGACTCGGTAATCCAACTCGACCCGGCCGATGTGACCAAGTATATCGTGGATCGTGAAACAGCGTTGGAGTCGCAGCTTGCCTCGCTGGAGAAGATGATGGTAAACCAGGAAAACCGCGATAGTGAGGCCGAGTCGACCATCAAGTCAGAACTGGCTACATACGAATTGCGTAAACTGACCTATGAGGCTGCAAAGTTTGAGTCGGAACGTACGAAGCGAATCAAGGAACTGGAGTTTCAACAGGCTACGATTCAGCTTAATCTCGCAAAGCGGCGCCTTGAACTCAACTCTATAATCAATGAAAATGACCTGAAGATACAGCAGATACGCGTAGAGCAGATTAAGAAGGATATACAGAATGCGTATGACATTATTCCTCAATTGACCATACGAAGCACTATCCCCGGGATATTCCAGATTACCCGTAACCGTCGCACCGACCAACTGCTCAAGATTGGTGATGAGGTGTATCGTGGCAACACGATGGCCAGCGTACCTGACCTGACATGGATGAAGGTGGAGACACAAATCAATGAAAACGATTTCCTGCGTATTAAGAAGGGCGATAAGGTACTCGTGCGGCTCGATGCACTGCCCGAGGTGGCATTCGAAGGAGAAATCTCCAATGTAGGCCTCTTCTGCCATGCGAAGGATCGTAACAAACCTCGTCAAAAGGTGTTTGATGTGGAGGTGCGTCTTTTGGTGTCAGACGAGCGGCTGAAGCCGGGTATGACCGTTAGTTGTGAATTCATAGAGGAGGGGAAGAAGAAATCTAAGTCCTAAAAATCACCTGGAAACGCTATGTTATATAGGAAATCCTGGGAGAAATAGGATAATATAAAGAAAAACAATATGGAATACAGCGAAAATATTAAGGTAGCCTGGCAGGGACTGACGGACCATAAGTTCCGTTCGTTCTTGACGATGCTCGGCATTATCTTCGGTGTGGCATCTGTGATTGCCATGCTCTCGATTGGTGAAGGAGCCAAGCGCGAGGCTATAGCCAAGTACCAAGATCTGGGTGTGAACAACATCATCGTTCGCGAGAAGGATATGAGCGATGAGGAACTCGAAGAGGTACGTACTAAATTCTCGCCAGGTCTCTCGCTGAGAGATGCAGAGGTGATACGTGAGATTGTGCCCGGTGTGACACGTATTGCAGCGCAGGCCGAGATTAATGCTGAAGTGAAGTATACCAATCGTTCTGTAAAATCATCGGTGATAGGTGTGACTCCCGAGTTCTACGATATCCTCAACTATAAAATTAAGGAGGGCGAGTTTGTCAATGATATACATTATGGGGCAAAGCAGAAGGTGTGCGTGTTGGGCGCTGGCATAGCGTATACTCTGTTTCAGAAAGAGGACCCGCTGGGCAAGATGATTAAGATCGAAGACCAATGGCTTGAGGTGGTAGGTGTGCTGGAGTCGAAGGCGCTCTTCACCGAGACTGTGGGTGAACTGGCTGCTCGTGACCTCAACACCGACGTTTATGTTCCGCTATCCATGTTTCTCGACCGATTCTCTCGTGGCAATGTACTCGAGAGCGAGATACAGCAGCTTACCATTCAGGTGGAAAACTCTGACAGACTGATGGAGACCTCGGCTTTGGTCAACGAGATAGTCCGTCGTCACCATTTTAATAATGAAGACTATGGCATTGTAATCCCTCTCGAACTTTTGAAGCAGGAAGAGAAGGAACGTCAGATATACAATTTCCTTTTAGGTGCTATTGCTGCTATCTCGCTTATCGTAGGTGGTATAGGCATTATGAATATCATGCTTGCCACGGTGATGGAGCGTACGCGTGAAATAGGTATACGTCGTGCCATAGGAGCACGCAAGAGCGACATCATGGAGCAGTTTGTGACCGAGGCTGTGGTCATAAGTATTGCCGGAGGACTCATTGGTGTGGTGGTGGGAGTATCACTTTCGCTCCTTGTATCAGTGTTTACCGACGTCAGTACCTATATTCGTCTGTATAGTGTGATAATAGCTTTTGCCTTCTCGGTAGTGGTGGGTGTTGTCTTCGGTTATCTGCCTGCCAAGAATGCTGCCAATCTGAAACCTGTAGATTCTATTCGCTATGAATGATAATTATTTGATAGAAATAACTCACATCACCAAGCGCTACGAGATGGGCGATAACGTGGTGATGGCATTGCAGGATGTTAGTCTCGCCATTCGCGAAGGCGAGTATCTGAGCATTATGGGACCTTCGGGCTCAGGAAAGAGTACCTTCATGAATATCCTCGGCTGTCTCGATACTCCATCGACAGGTGAATATAAGTTTCGCGGTGTGGATGTCAGCAATCTTGATGATGATGACCTTTCGGCTATGCGCAACAAGGAGATTGGGTTTGTATTTCAAAATTTCAACCTCCTCCCCAAGCTCGATGCAGTGCAGAATGTCGAGCTTCCGCTTGCCTATGCCGGTGTGCCGGCTGCTGAGCGCCATGAGCGGGCGGTGCGAGCTCTCGAACGTGTGAAGCTTGCTGAGCGTATGCATCATAAACCCAGCGAACTCTCGGGCGGACAGCGTCAGCGTGTGGCCATTGCCCGTGCTCTAGTGACCAATCCGGGTATACTGCTTGCCGATGAACCTACCGGTGCGCTCGACTCGAAGACCGGCGTAGAGATTATGCGACTCTTTGACGAATTGCATCAGGAGGGGAACACTATAATCCTCATCACTCATGAACAGGAGATTGCCAACTACGCCATTCGCAACGTATATATCA
The DNA here is from genome assembly GCA_017622495.1 of Bacteroidaceae bacterium. GTDB lineage: Bacteria > Bacteroidota > Bacteroidia > Bacteroidales > Bacteroidaceae > UBA1189. Next base: position 18,251 of record JAGAQY010000065.1, read on the forward strand.
AGGACGGAACCATACATTACGACCGTCTGAATCCCAATAGAACAATCGTAAAATAATATGAAGACAAAGCACATCATCGCATTCGGTATAGCCCTGATGGGACTGACAGCAAAGGCCGAAACCTATATGCTCACTTTGCAGGAGAGTATCGAACTGGCCAAGGAAAAGAGCTACACCATGCGTAACCTGCAAGAAGATCTCAAGATTGCTGAGTATAACCTGAAGTCAGCTACGAGCAGCCTCAAGACACATATCGACTTCAGCCTCACTATGCCTGAGTTTAATCAGACCGTACGTACTTGGGATGATACCACCGGTGTATCGTTCTACTCTGTCAAGCGTATGGATTATGGTGGAATGATTACTGTAAACCAACCTCTTATAACCAATGGTAATATCTATTGGGAGACTAGCCTCAATAGCTATGATGACCTGTACAACAAAGACCGCTCAGCGACGTTCAACACTCGTCTGCGCCTGCGCCAACCTATCGATGCGTTATATGGATACAACGCTATACGCTCGTCACTCAAGTCGGCCCGTCTTGACTACGAACGTACCAATAAGTCGCTCCGCCGCGAAGAACTCAACCTTGTTTATCGTGTGAGCAGCAGCTACTATAACCTGCTCTCCCTGCAGCGCAGTACCGAGATTGCCTTGCTCGACTATGAGCGTCAGACAGAGGCGAATGAGATAGCTCAGAATAAATATGCATCGGGACTTATTCGTGAGGTAGATGCTCTGCAGATGGAAGTAGACCTTGCCGAGGCACAAAATAGCTACGAGATGTCGCTCATCAATCAGGAGTCGGCCATCAACAGTTTCAAGGAACTTCTCGGTATTGAACTTACTGATAGTGTGGTGTTGAATGACGAACTGAAATACGATGTAATCGTGGTCGATGCCGACAAGGCTGTGGAGTATGCCTTGAAGAATCGAACCGAACTGCGCGAACGCGACATCGCAATCGAACAGCAGAAGATGTCTATCCGTCAGCGTAAGGCTGAGGGGATGGTACGTGGATACTTCGATGCCTATGTGCAGAAGACGGGTACAAGCATGGACGACTTGAGTACGAGCTATGCCAATGCTATCAGAACTTCTGCCAACGACTTCCTCGATCGTCCAATCAACTATGGTGTGGGATTTACTGTATCGGTGCCTCTCCTCGATTGGGGTGAGAATAGAGCACGTGTACGTGCTGCAGAGGCACGTCAGCGTCAAAACTATTTGGCAAAGGAGGAACTGGAACGCTCCATCGAGACCGAAACACGAAACTCCGTAGCCGAACTCAACAACAATCTCAAGCGCTTGCAGCTGCTCGAGAAGAATGTGGTGATAGCCGAGAAGAGCTTTGCCATCACTCTTCAGCGCTTTACAGATGGTGACATCGATAGCCAGACTTTGGCGCTTGAACGCAACCGTCTCAATAGTGCCTACCGTAACCACCTGAGTGCCTATATTGCTTATCAGCTTAGTTTGGCCGATATTATGCGTAAGACACTTTATGATTTCGCGAAGGATGAGCCGGTAGCGATGTAATGGATTCGATAGATATATAGATATAGGGGGTGGGTATTATATCCACCCCTTTCCTTGTCGTACAATTTCCAGTTCGCCATCCAGGCAGCTTACAATGGTGCTGAATTCGATGTCTCCTTCACCGCCATCGATGATGAGGTCAACACGCTCGCCGTATTTCTCGTCGATGAGTTCGGGCTGGGTCATGTATTCAATATCCTCGTTTGCGGCAGTCTTCAAACTTGTCGAGAGTAGAGGAGCGCCCAATGCTTCGCATATCTCTCGTGTGATGTTGTTGTCGGGGATGCGTATGCCTACCTCCTTACGGTTTTTGAATATCTTGGGCAGTCGGTTTCCTGCAGGCAGGATGAAGGTGAATGGGCCAGGCAGCAGATCACGCATGATACGGAAGGTCTCATTGTCGATACGAACATATTCGCTCACACTGCTGATGTCGTGTGCCACGACAGAGAGCAGATGATGCTTGGTATCGACTCCTTTGATTTCGCACACACGCTCTATGGCCCGTTCTTTCAAGGCATGGCAGCCGATGGCGTAAGTCGTGTCGGTGGGGTAGATGATGACGCCGCCGCTGTTCAGCACTTCGACGATGCGGTCGAGGTCGCGGCGCGAATTGTTCTTTTCGTAGAGTTTCAGTATCATGGTATGGACGATTTTGCCGTAAAGTTACATTTTTTTAATGTTAGATGAAACTTTTTTACCAAAATATTTGGAAATGTCGGATTTTAAATGAAATCTTTGTGATATCAAAATGATATTACTTGTTAAACCTCTAAATAACTAAGAAAATGGAAACAAACGAAAGAGATTACAAAGGTTCTGTAGTGAATGGCTTCTTGGGATTGCTGATTAATCTGCTAATATTGGCAGCAGCACCCTTGTGTATTGTTGGTGCGGTAAATAGCTATATCCCCGAGGTGCTGGGTATTGTGTGTGGTATCGTGCTTTTCATTGTTTGGTTTATCCACCTCATCGGCTTCATGACACTCGAGCCCAACGAGGCGCGCGTGATGGTGTTCTTCGGTAAGTACAAGGGTACCTTCCGCCGTGCAGGTTTCTATTGGGTGAATCCCTTCCTGGACAAGAAGAAGGTGTCGCTCCGCGCACGTAACCTGAATGCCGACCCCATCAAGGTGAACGACCTGACGGGTAACCCCATCATGATTGGTCTCGTATTGGTGTGGAAATTGAAGGATACCTACAAGGCGCTGTTCGAGATTGACTCGCAGACGATGGCCATGGCAGGTGCCGCCACAACAGCCGGTGCGGTGGCAGGACGTATGAAGGCGTTCGAGAACTTCGTGAAGGTGCAGAGCGATGCTGCTCTCCGTCAGGTAGCTGGCCGCTACGCTTACGATGACACCGACACGTCGACTGGCGAACAGCTCACCCTGCGCTCCAATGCCGATGAGATCAACCTGCAACTGGTGCAGCAGCTCAACGAGCGCCTCTCGATGGCAGGCATCGAGGTGGTGGAAGCACGTATTAACTACCTCGCCTATGCACCCGAGATTGCAGCTATCATGCTCAAACGCCAGCAGGCAAGCGCCATCATCACTGCCCGCGAGAAGATTGTAGAGGGTGCCGTGTCGATGGTGAAGCTCGCGCTCGACAAACTCTCTTCAGAGGCTATCGTAGACCTCGACGAGGAGAAGAAGGCGGCCATGGTGAGCAATCTGCTGGTAGTGCTCTGCGCCGACGAGCCTGCACAGCCAGTGATTAATTCAGGTACGTTGAATCATTGATATAAGATGGAGGTAAGTGGAGTAAAAAGGAGTTAAATGGAGATAAAGGCCAATAGCTCTATACGCGTGATAGTACATTTTACTTCGTTGATACCGCGATAGTTCGGCATAGCTTACAAGCAATCTTTACTCTCGCATAATTGCAGCATTGGCATTTAACTCCTTCACGTAGCGAAGCGGAGTGATATCTCCCTTTAACTCCTTTAACTCCATGAAATGTTATGACCGAAAAAGACAATAAAACCAAGAGTTTCGTTCTGCGCGTAGACGCTGAGACGATGGCTGCCATTGAAAAGTGGGCAGCCGATGAGTTCCGCTCTACCAATGGGCAACTGCAATGGATTATTGCCGAAGCATTGAAGAAGAGCGGGCGGATGAAAAAGAAGAAAGGAGAAGCCTTATGATTTACCGATTTCGGAGACAGAAGGGACTGATTGTCTCGTCTATATTTGGTGTTCTTATGTTGTGGGGAACATTCCTCTATATCGCTTTGTGGGGAAATGCGCCGATAGGTGGACTCATTGCTATAGGCTTGCTGTTCTCATTAATTATTGTCATCGGGTTGCGTACACCGTGCTATTTTTATATAGAGGAAGACCTCATTATTGTAAAGTTGTACCTTGGCCGCAAAGTTCTTACGGATATAGCATCGGTGCGTAGTATATCGATGGATGAATTGGCCGGTAGCTTTCGCTTGATGGGCAATAATGGACTCCTCGGATATACGGGCTGGTATCGCAAGAAGGGGCTAGGTATATACTATCTGATGGTAGTAAATTGGAAAGAACTGGCTTTGGTGACTCTAGCCAATGGCAAGCAGTATGTGATAAACTATCCGCAAGAACTCCTTGAAAACAAGCAAGAGAATAGAAATTTTGCATAGCTTTGTCTGATTTTCTACCTGCAAGCAGAAATCTTTCTGCCTGCAAATAGAATATATTATGCTTGCAGCCGGAAAATATTCTACCTGCAGGGAGAAATAAGAATGGAAAAAGAGATTTTGAAGTGAGATTGGCAACTAATGCTTTAGGTGATATTCGCTATGGGAACAACGGACAATAGACAACGCTATTACTTTATCGACAATCTGCGCTGGGTAACCGTGGTGCTGGTGCTCATCTACCACGTGTTCTATAACTTCAATGCGCTGGGAGTCTTTGGCGGCATCGGTGGTTTTGCCGAGCAGCAGTGGCAGGATGTTGTGGGTACGGTGCTCTATCCGTGGTTCATGACCTTGATGTTCCTGCTTGCAGGCATGTCGAGCCGCTATGCCTTGCAGCATCGTACGGCACGGGAGTTTCGCCGAGAACGTACACGCAAGTTGCTCGTGCCCTCCACGCTTGGCCTGCTCGTCTTTGGTTGGGTGTTGGGCTTCGTCAATATGAAAGCAGGCGGTGGAGTGCTGCCCGAGGAGGTGCCTGGCGTGGTGAAGTTCCTGATTGGCGTGATAAGCGGTACGGGTCCCTTGTGGTTTATCCAAGACCTCTATGTGTTCTCGCTATTGCTGCTTGTGGTACGCAAGGTGTTGGATGTCGATAGGGTAGAGGCGTGGCTGGCGCGGCTTTCCGAGGAGGGGTTGTCACTGCTGCTCATGTGCTTCTATCTGCTGCTATGGGCATTGGCACAGACGCAGGTTGACAATGCCGGTGCGTTCAGCGGACTGCTCAATCTCTATCGCCCTGTCTACTACTTTGTGGTGTTCCTCGTGGGGTACTATGTGTTTGCTTTGGAGAGGATACACGCATACCTTGCCCGTTATAGCACAGCGCTCTGTATAGCTGCTATGGCTACGGGCATCGTCTTCTGTGTGAAGTTTTACGGTGCGGACTATACCGCTCCTGCCGTGTTGCAGAGCGTGTGGTGTAGTCTCTACTGTTGGGCAGCGGTGCTGGCCCTCATCGGACTCTTCAAACACCGCTACGACTGCACCACACCCTTCTCGCAGTACATGACGCGCAGTAGCTACGGACTCTATATCGTGCATATGACCGTGTGTACCTCCGCTTGTCTGTGGCTCAAGTCCACCGCACTGCCTGTGTGGAGCATCTACTGCCTTGCCCTCATTGCCACCTTTGCCGGATCGGTGCTGTTGTGGGAGGTGCTGCGCAGGATACCACTTATACGGTGGTGCGTGTTGGGGATAGGGAGCCCCACCCACGAATAGAATAAATGCTATATTTCTCGGAGTCCTCAGAGTTCTCCGAGAACTCTGATAACTCTGAGCTATATAAAACTAAAAACAATAAACCTATGACACAATCAACCAACAAACAGGAGTTTCGCCGCATCTGGCTCTTTCTCCTTATCACTTTCACGATGACTTTTGCCTGGACTATCGGGCTTATCTGGCCCCGTGTGCTTGGGCGCGATGCTGCTACACTTTCGCAAGAGGAGACACTCATCAATACCGCACTCACTGCCGTGCTGATGTTCTTCCCCGCCATCGGCGTACTCATCACCCGACTGATTACTCGCGAGGGATTCAAGAACTCCATGCTGCGCCTCAACTTGAAGGGCAATGTGCGCTACTACCTCATCGGCTGGTTTGGCCCCTTCGTGCTGACCGTCATCGGGGCGGTGCTCTACTACCTTATCTTCCCTTCGGAGTTTACGCTGACCACATACCATTCACAAATGGCTATGCAGCCGCTGCCTCCTGCCATATTTTGGACAATGCAAGCCGTGCTGATGCTCGTGGCTCCGCTGCTCAACCTCGTCACTTGCTTTGGCGAAGAGTGGGGTTGGCGTGGATACCTGTTGCCCAAGGTAGCCAGTCGCATGAAGTTTCTGCCTACGGTACTTGTTACGGGACTTATCTGGGGCGTATGGCATGCACCCATCATTGCAGCGGGGCACAACTATGGTATGGACTATCCCGGCTATCCGTGGTGGGGCATCATCGCCATGTGTATCTTCTGTATTGTGGGAGGCACACTCTTCTCATACATTACACTCAAGACCCAGAGTTGCTGGCCAGCCGTGCTTGCCCACGGCATGATGAATGGCACCGCCTCTATCGGCGTCATCTTCCTTGCCGACCCTATGGCCTACGACCGCTTCGTAGGACCTGTACCCACAGGCATCATCGGTGCTGCAGCTTATGTCGTGGTGGCGGTATGGATAGTGTGGAAAATGCGAAGTGAGGGCAAATAAGATGATATTCAATGCCATTGCATCTGTTGCTTCAGTAGGTGTGTACTACACATTCTAATTAGATAATCTACAATATAGGTAGCGGTGTGCAGAGTTCTGTACACCGCTATCTTTTTCTCGGATGTCATCTTTTTGCTCTTTTCTGTCTGTTTCTGCTGATAAATTTGTAACTTTGTCAGTTATTATATTTATCATAGCAAGTAAATGAAAACAAGATGGTATCTATGTCTGTTGTTGGCCTGCACAGTGACAGCCCTTCGTGCAGATATTATAATCAACGAGATATGCCCCTCGAACACCCGCTACATAGATCGTGGCTGGAACTATGGCGGCTGGGTAGAACTGCATAATACAGAAAACTATCCGCAGGACCTCTATGGCTATTTCCTCTCTGATGATGCTACAAAGCTGCGCAAGTTTCGTATCACGCAGCATGTGACCATACCAGCCAAAGGCTATGTCGTTTTCTATGGCGGTGGTACCGAGACAGATACCTTGCAGATGAAGTTCGACCTCGACTGTGATGGCGGACGTATCTATCTGGCCGACCGTATAGGCCGCGAGATGTCACATGTAGATTATCCCGTAGCCATGCCCGATATCTCATATGCACGTACTACCGATGCAGGCGATGAGTGGGTCTTCTGTGCGTTTCCTACGCATGCCGCATCGAACAACGGAGCGCAATATGCTACGGAACGTTGCCCCGAGCCGGAGTTCTCACATACTGGAGGCGTTTACCTTGAGGGCTTTGATGATGTGACAATCCAAATCAGTTGTCCCGAAGGCATGAGGGTGGTTTATACTACCGACTGCGCACAGCCGACATCTGAATCAGACGAATGGGCAGGCAAGCGTACGCTGGACAAGACTACAGTGATACGCGCCATGACTATAGGCGATGGGTATCTGCCATCTCGTGTGGTGACCCATAGCTATATCTTCGAGGACCATCTGCCAACGCTTCCTGTGGTCTCAGTGGTGACAGACAAGGCAAACTTGTGGAGCAATGATTATGGAATATATACTTCGGGAACGAACGGACTTCCCGGTAATGGCAGTGACACTCCGCGCAACTGGAACCGCGACTGGAGCCGTCCCGCCAATATGGAGTATATGATTGACGGTAACAGCATGCTATCGCAGCCCTGCGATATAGCCATCAGCGGCGGATGGAGTAGGGGATCAGCCATGAAGTCACTGAAGGTGACCGCGAAGAAAAAGTATGACCTGATGAACTCCTTTGAATATCCTTTCTTCCCTGCCAAGCCTGGACTCAAGTATAAGAGCATACTACTGCGCAACGGTGGTAATGACTGGAACAACTCGATGATGAAGGATGCGCTGCTTCAGATGACCATAGCCGAGGTGATGGATATAGAGTATCAGAGCTATCAGCCTACGGTGCACTACGTCAATGGACAATACTACGGTATCATCAATCTTCGTGAGCGCAACAATACGCATTACGTATACTCCAACTTCGGATGGGACGAGGAGGAGATAGATATGATAGAGAAGGTACCCTATGGCGACTATATCGGTACGGGATGCACCTACCAGATAAAGGCTGGCGACACTGAGGCTATTGACTATGTGGTGGAGCTGGCTAGTAAGCTGCCTGACGATGCTGCCTATGCCGAACTGCTCGGCCTGGTCGATATTCATGGTCTGGTCAATTACCTGATGCCGGAGCTGTGGACAGGCAATTGGGACTGGCCGCAGAATAATATCAAATTCTTCCGCCACCGTGAAGACGGCAAATTTCGTTGGGTGCTTTATGATTTGGAGAATGGCTTCGGCGACCTGAGTTTCGACCATTTTACCAATAGCGAATTTGGCTTTAATGGATACAAAACAGCCGACGGACATACAACTAAGCTGATGCAGGGCCTGTTGCGGCAGCCTGAGTTCCAGGCGTTGTTGATCGACAATATGAGCATCTGCTTAGGCTCGGTGTTCAGTGCAGACCGCTTCGATCTCTTGGCCGATAGCATCTATACTCTCATAGCCGACGAGTTGCCCTACAATAGGGAACGGTGGGGTACTACATATAATGCCGCGGGTTATGTAGAGGACTTCAAGCGCTTCAACCGTCAACGCCCTGCTTATGTGCGTGACGATTTCCGTCAGCAGTTTGCCCTTGGCGACGATGTGTCATTCACGGTCAAGTCTACTCATCCTGCAGCAGAGCTGACATACAATACGCTCCCTCTTCCGTTGGGCTATATGGACGGATATACCTACAGCGGACGTGAGGTGACCCTGTCTGCCACACCCCCTGCAGGGTATGAGTTTGCGGGATGGAATACCATGTCAGGTAGCGAGCGCACTGTTATGCCGCATGGTAGTGTTTGGCGTTATTATGACATGGGGTCGCTCGATGGAGAGAACTGGATGTCGGCAAGCTATGACGACAGTTACTGGTCACAGGGTAAGGCTCCACTTGGATATGGCAAGGATGGTATCATGACTACCGTATCGTATGGCTTCGATGCCAATGCCAAGAACCCTACCACTTATTTCCGTACTACCTTTACATTATCCGATTATAACTCTGCGGGACGCTACAGCTTGAGCCTTCATGTCGATGATGGCGCCATTATATATATAAATGGTAAGGAGGCAGCTCGTCATCTGATGTCATCGGGCTCGGTCTATTACTACGACTATGCAACCACACATGCCAGTGGGAATCCAGACCGCACGGTGGTAGAGATTCCGGCTTCGCTCCTTCGTAAGGGCACGAATACATTGGCAGTTGAGGTACATCAGAACTCAGCTACCAGCAGTGATATATATATGGACTTGGCTGTGACGACCACTGTTGCTGCCGAGGATATGCTTGTGATGGACAATCCCTATACCTTCGTGGCAAATAGTCCTGTAGAGCTGGTGGCATGTTTCGAGCCCGTAGAGGATGGGCACAATACGGTGCCTCCGGTGCGTATCAATGAGGTGTGCCTGAGCAATGCCACCTATGTGAATGAGTACTTCCAACGTAACGACTGGATAGAACTGTACAATACTACTGATGATCCGCAATCCATTGCTGGACTCTACATCACGGATGACATGAGTAATCCACAGTATTATCGTATTCCTGACGAAGGTGACCTCTCGGTAATACCTCCCCATGGCTATCGTATCCTGTGGGCAGACAAGCTGATGTCGTTCTCTGAGCTACATCTGCCATTCAAACTCTCGTCAAGTGGCGAGTCGCTCATGCTCAGCTGCTACGATGCGCAGGGTAATCATGTGTGGGCCGACTCTATTCATGTGGGTGATATCGGCAAGAATATCTCGTATGGTCGCTATCCCAACGGATCCGATGACCTGTACGTAATGAATCGTATGACCTTTGGTGATGCAAACTTCTATAGCCCCTACAACGACCCCGTGCGCTTCACAGCCGATGATGTGTCGGTAGAGGCGATGGGAGGCCTTCCCCTCCAGGCACAGATAAGCTATAGCTATGCCGCACGCACACTGACCGTGACTTTGCCCAGCGATGGTGAACTGCCGCAACATCTCCTCATCTATGACCTGCAGGGAAGAGTGGTACTGCGCCACGTACTGACAAGCACCATGGAAACCCTTTCTGTGGCTACGCTTCCTGAGGGCGTATATATAGTGAAGGTGGCAGGCCGTTTACAGTTGAAAATTAAGAATTAGCAATCATCGTTGTTCCCAAAAGCAGTCTTTTCCTCAACTAAAGAACTCACAACTTACAACTCATAACTCACAACTCAAATCATGGATTTTAAAGATCTTATAAAGACACGCCGCTCGTGTCGTACCTTTACCGAGCAGCCACTCACAGAAGAGCAAACCGTAGCATTGATGCGGGCAGCACTGATGAGTCCGTCGTCGCACCGTACCAATGGTTGGCAGTTTGTACTTGTCGATGATAAAGAGAAGTTGCATGCCCTCTCGGCATGCAAGGAGCATGGTTCGGCCCTTATCGATGGTGCCCCTCTGGCTATCGTCGTATGTGCCGACCCTGCAGCCAGCGATGTGTGGATAGAGGATGCCTCTATCGCTACGCTTATGATACAGCTTCAGGCCGAAGAACTTGGCCTTGGCTCATGCTGGGTACAGGTGCGCCGTCGACAGACTATAGATGGTCGCAGCTCCGATGAGGTGGTACGTGACCTTTTGGGTATACCTGCCACCATCGAAGTACTCTCTATTGTTGCTGTCGGCCATAAGGCCATAGAGCGCAAACCCTTTAATGAAGAGCACTTGCAATGGGAGAAGCTGCATCTCAACGAGTGGTAGTTCTTGGTGCAGGTCGTGTAGCTACTCATCTGGTGCCTGCCCTCGTGCATGCAGGGTATGACGTGGCGCAGGTGTGGTCGCGTACTGAACTCTCGGCCCATATCTTGGCCGAGCCTTTGGGTATACCCTATACCGATGACCTTAGCGCTATAGTTCCCGATGCAGATGTCTATATCGCTTGCGTAGCCGACGGAGCTTTGCCCGGGGTCGCCAAGGAGATTGTGGCCCATGTAAAATGCCCTTCCCATACCGTCCTCTTCCTCCATACAGCCGGTAGCGTGTCTATGGATGTATGGCGCGAGGCGGGAGCCACGCGCTATGGTATACTGTACCCGCTGCAGACCTTCAGCAAGGAACGTTCGGTAGATATGCGCGAGGTATCGCTCTTTGTGGAAGCCTCCGATGAGGCATCGCTCACGGCAGTGGAGGCACTGGCTTATGGCCTGTCCACCAAGGTATATCGTGCCGACTCACGTCGTCGTGCCCTGCTCCATGTCGCTGCGGTCTTTGCCTGCAACTTCACCAACGCTATGTATGATGCTGCTCACCAGCTGTTGGCAACGGACGATATCCCCTTCGATGTGTTGCTCCCCCTGATTGACGAGACAGCCGCCAAGGTGCACGTCCTCACTCCCCGTGAAGCACAGACCGGTCCTGCCGTGCGTGGCGATGTCGCTGTCATGCAAAGTCATATTGATAGCCTCGCCAATAACCCCGATCTGCAGAGTCTCTATGCCCAAATAAGCAAAATGATAATGAATTAAAAATTAAAGATTAAAATTAAAAATGGTAATAATATAGATGTTGTTTTAAACGTATTGTGTCATGTTGAACGAAGTGAAACATCTCACAAAGTCACTGGCAGAGTCCCCTGAGAGATCCTTCGCGTGGCTCAGGATGACACCATTGTTATCGTCAACGTAATTTTATCTTTCAACTTTCATCTTTCAACTTTCAACTCAATGAATCTCATCCTTGCCTCCAACTCTCCCCGTCGCAAAGAATTGTTAGCCGGACTGGGGTATCCTTTCGAGGTACGCCTCCTCAGCGGTATTGACGAATCATACCCTGATACCCTTCGTGGCGGCGATATTGCTGCTCATATTTCGCGTGTGAAAGCCGATGCCTACCGCGCTACCATGGCTGCTGACGAACTCGTCGTCACTGCCGATACTATCGTCTGTCTCGACGAACAGGTGCTGGGAAAGCCTGTCGATGAGGCTGAGGCCATTGCCATGTTGCGCAGCCTCAGTGGCCGCACACATCAGGTGTACACAGGTGTCACCCTCTCTACTGTGGATAAGATTACAACGTTCGTGTCGTGCAGCAATGTCACTTTTGCCTCACTCACAGATGAGGAAATACAGCACTACGTCACCCACTATCGCCCCATGGACAAGGCTGGTGCCTATGGCATACAGGAGTGGATAGGCTACATCGGTGTGGAGCGCATTGAGGGCTCCTACTTCAATGTCATGGGCCTTCCCGTGCAGCGTCTCTATACGGAGCTGAAGAAGATGCTTTAGCTGCTTAATATTATATCTTACCCAATATGCGGTCCATCACCCAGTTGGTAGGGGTGGCGCTGATGCCATTACAGGTGCAGATATCCTTCTTTTGTAGGTGGTGTACGATATTCTCAATGAGGGGTTGCTGCACATGCTCGGGGTTGGGTACAACGAACTCGTGTCTGCCCTCGGCATCGTGTAGGGCTATGGGTTCGTAGGTAAATACCGAGAAGCATATCATGCCTTTGTCTCCGATAATCTCGATACGGTCTTCACGGGCACTCTCGTCAGCCACAAAACACCATGAACCACTGCCCACGAGTCCGCTGTCGAAGCGGAAGCATGCACTGATGGTATCTTCGGCCTCATATAATCCGCCACGGTTGGCGGTGTAGCCCTTGGCTTCGATGATGCATCCAAAGTAGTGTTGCAGCAGGTCGAGCTGGTGAGGGGCGAGGTCGTAGAAATATCCTCCGCCGGCGATGTTGGCCTGTACACGCCAGGGCATATTGCTGCCTGTGCTACCGTCGAATTCGCGAGGGGGCTGCGCCAGACGTATGTGTACATTGATGATTTTTCCTATTCGTGGAATGAGCTCTTCTACCTTGCGGAAGTAGGGAAGGTAACGACGGTAGTAGGCTACGAAGCAGGGTACACCCATCTCCTCGCTTGCCCGATTGATACGGATGCAGTCTTCGTATGTCGCTGCCATGGGCTTCTCTATGTATACTGGTTTGCCCGCTTTGATGGCCATGATGGCATATGTAGCATGCGATGATGGTGGGGTAGCTATGTATATGGCGTTGACCTCTGGGTCTTCGATGATATCCATTACATTGGTATACCATTTCTTGATGCCATGGCGCTCTGCATACGAACGTGCCCGCTCGGTATTACGGCTCATGACGGCTTCTATCTTTGAACCTTCGATATTTGAGAAAGCGGGTCCGCTCTTCTTCTCTGTGGCCTCGCCACATCCGATAACTCCCCAACGTATCATGTTGAATTGAAAATTGAAAATTAAACCACTCACCACTCAGCATTAACAACTCGGCACTAACCACTCAGCCTTAACCTATCACAGTTACGTTGACTGTAGTCCGTCTTCTTTTATCATTCTCAATCCCAGAAGTTCCATGACAACCCCAGTTTGAACATGCGGGGATTGATGGGGTAGTGGGGTGCGAGGAATGAATTGTTGTTATTGAAAACTCCTTGTGTCACGTGGTGATACATGACATAGAAGCGTACTTGCTTGAGGTGAAAGTTGGCATAGACGTTAATGAAAGGGTATCCGCCTATCTCTACACGGTGTTGCCCCTCCTGCACGAAGTATTGTTCCAAAGCCGGGGCATAGTCGGGTGCATAGTAGCGGCTGAAGTAGCGCATGTCGGCACCGATTTGTATCTTTAGCACCTTGGCATAAGCAAACTTGAGGTAGAGGTTGCTATATATATTAAGGAGTGGCAGGGGCAGTATCTCCTCGTTGGAACTGTATTGTGCCGTCACCTCATTGTCCCAATGCAGAATGCCTAATTTGAAATTCTGGTTTAATGTGGCACTGAGCACCTGTATGTTGCCTGTATGCTGACGGGCCGATATGCTGCTTAGGCTGAGCGGGGCTTCCATGTAATTGGGAAAGTAGGGCGTTCCTGCCAGATAGGTGTAGTTCTTGATGTTCTCGACACCGGCATAGAGTCGGGTACGCCAGCGATCTATGGAGAGGCTTCCGCCCAGTCGGGTACGGAACTCCTTGTTAAACTCATTGTCCCACCAATAGTGTTGTGAGTGATAATGGCGGTAGTAGAACGAGGGGTTGGTATTCTTTATGTAGCCTTCAACACGTAGACGTACGGTATCTTTCCACAGTGTGAAGTTGAGGTCGGCATCTCCCGTAACATGGAATGCACCGAGGTCTGTACCTGCCAGCACCGTCTCGGCTGTAGCGTTGAAGTGGAAGGCTTTGCCAATAGTGCGACGCAGGTTGCCTCCTATACTTATATTGTTCTCTTTATACGTGTGCATGTGGTCGCGGCCCTTGCCTCCTAAGCTGTCTGGTAGGGTGAATTGTCGGTATTCGTGGCTTACGTAAGCCGATGCTCCGAAGGGTATCCACTTGTTGATGCCTTCGATGAGTGTGAGCCCTGCCGTGTTGCGTATGCGGAAGTATTGGGTAGCGTCTATGGAGTCGTAAGGGAGGTAGTTGTTGGCGTAGTAATTCTTAGTGTTGACATAGTCAATAAAGCGCCGACTGTCGCTATTCACCTCCATGGTGTGGAATACCTTGCTCACGGCAATGAAATCGTGGTGTATGATGGTGGTGTCGGGCAGACTATCTACTCGTGCCTTATAGTAACCCAGTTTGAAGTCGTGGGCGAGGAAGCCGGTCATTACATAGTTTTCGTTCCACGTCGACTGCAGGTTGGTGGGCATGTCGGCTGGTCGGTATGTCTTTTTCCCCTCGGCCATAGCCTCGGGATTGGTGATGTATCGGTCATCGGCAATACCGCCATTCTCGGCCAAACGCAACTTGTTATAGCTGAACAGCGCATTGACTTCGTAGCGCTCGCCGTGGTGATAGCCAAAGAGGCTGCCATTAAAATAGGCTGTCGACTGATGGTCGTAGAGACCACGGCCATAGAGGTAGTCGATGTTGAATCCTAAACCGGTGCGCTTGTTGGCATTTACTCCAAAGTAACCCTTGAATCGCTCTTCACCGTTGATCTTGTTTCCTGCACGATAATAGCTGATGTTGGAGTAGGGAGACTTCGTGTTGGTGAAATTGAATTGGTCGGGGCGTATGAGGAAGAAATCCAACGCATCAGTGAATACAAATTGTCCGCCTTCGCGGTGAAAGAATATGCGCGATAGTCGGGGCGACCCCATGTTGCCCAAGTGGTTGTATTCTCCGTTGAGACCGTCGGTGAAGTGAAGGTTCTGGAAGTTGTAGATAGCCGTGTCGGTGGGTACGGGAATGATATCGCCCAGCACACTGCCTACATGAAACATCTTCACATCTCGGGGCACACCGCGGTCAACAACCGTGCTGTCGCGTCCTGTCTGTTCGTTGTTTATTAAACCTCCTTGATTAAGTGTGGGGAAGCCACCACCATTTCCCATACGGTCGCCAGCCATACGCAAACTCTCTTGTGCATAGATGTTACAAGCAAGGAGTGCTGATGCTATGATACAGGCAATTCTCTTTAGCATGGAAATCTCTGATGGTAACCGACAAGAGCCATAGACCGAACGTCAGAAGAATCTGACGATATATTCTGCTATCTTGATAGCCATGGCAATAAAACTGACGACGAGGAAGGGCGTGCGATTGTCGGGCATGGATATATATAATATCAGTGCAACGACAAAGCCTACAAGAAATAGCGTGTTGAGCAGGTTGCGGAGGTCTTTCCTTTTCATGACAATCGTTTTTTGTTAGCTTAGAACTTGTGCTATCTGCATGACGCAGTTCTCGAAGAAGTCGATAGTCTTTCTACGGAACTTGCCCTGCTCCTTCAGTAGCTTGGTCCCTTTCTTGTTGAACGCATGCTCATCGGTGATTGTTTCCTCAGCGCCAAACTTGCTGCCACCGTCTCTCTCTTCTTCATACCAGTAGTTGATGCGTGTGAGCTTCAATGTAGTATAGTTCTCGTGACATTGAATCTCTATCCAATAGTTGATGCGTGTGCGATCGAGGACGAAAAACTTATTGGTAAATACCATGTATTCCTCGGCTGTGAGGCTCAACTGCTGGTTTTGCGCATCGTCAGTAATGAACTTGGAGATGATTACGTTGGGCTTGTTGAATCGGGTTTTTGCCCATGCTGAAATCTTTTCGTAAGCTACTTCTTTAGAAAGCACGGTGGTGATGGTGTCTTGGAACATTACACGCCCATTGGTCACAGGCACACTGCCTACGCCATATTTTGCTTCTACTTGTGCCCATCCTGTCATGAGGCTGATGCCTAAACATAGGGTTAAGAATATTCTTTTCATAAATGATCTTTTTTAATGATTATATTATAAAGTGCAAATATACGGATAATTCTTGAAAATACTGTGTAAAAACAGATAATCCTTCGTTGGCGATACATTTTTAACGATTCGAATGGGATAAGAACAGATATTTATGTATCTTCGTACTTTCAAATGCGATGATATATGGAAAAGGAGCACGACAATCCCGAACTTGACCTTGCGTGGCAGTTTGTAGAGCGCACAGGAGTCAACGTCTTCCTCACTGGCAAGGCCGGTACGGGTAAGACCACCTTCCTGCGCCGTCTCAAGGAACGCTCACCCAAGCGTATGGTTGTGGTGGCTCCTACGGGTGTGGCAGCCATCAATGCTGGCGGCGTTACGATACACTCCTTCTTCCAGTTTCCTCTGGCACCCTATATCCCCAATACCTCGTTTCGGGGTAGCGATGAGAAATACCGCTTCAGCAAGGAGAAGAAGAATATTATCCGTACGCTCGACCTCCTCGTCATCGACGAGATCTCCATGGTGCGTGCCGACCTCCTCGACCAGATAGATGCCGTGCTGCGTCTTCATAAGGACAAAAACCGCCCCTTCGGCGGAGTGCAGCTCCTGATGATTGGCGACCTCAGCCAGCTGGCTCCCGTAGTAAAGGAAAGCGAATGGGCGATGCTGCGCGAGTACTACGCCACGCCCTACTTCTTTGGCAGCCTGGCTCTGCAGCAGACACAGCATGTGACCATCGAACTATCGCACGTATATCGGCAGACCGACCATACCTTTATTAATATACTCAATGAGGTGCGCGAGAATCGCCTCACGGCGGAGAGTTTGGCCCTGCTCAATGCGAGGGTAAAGAGACAACAGACAACGGACAATGGACAACAGTCGGCAGAACACTCAGAATTCAAAATTCAGAATTCAGAATTAACCGACGGCACCATCCGCCTCACCACCCACAACGCCACGGCCAACCGCTACAACGAGGAGCGCATGGATGCGCTCAAGACACCGCGCTTCTCGTTCAAGGCTACGGTGACGGGCACCTTCCCCGAGACCTCCTATCCGGCTGAGGAGACACTCGTGCTCAAGAAGGGGTGTCAGGTGATGTTCCTCAAAAACGACAGCCAAGGCTCGCGCTATTATAATGGTAAACTCGGTGAGGTGACTTTTGTGGATGGTTCCAAGATTCGTGTGCGTGGACTCGAAGACAATACGGAAGTGGAGGTAGAGCCCGAGGTATGGACCAACGCCCACTACGTCATCGACAAGGAGTCCAAGGAGATACGCGAGGAGATAGAGGGTGAGTTTCGTCAATATCCTCTGCGCCTGGCATGGGCTATCACCGTACATAAGAGCCAGGGACTGACGTTCGAGCGTGCCGTGCTCGACGTGAATGCCGCCTTTGCCGCGGGGCAGGTATATGTGGCTCTCAGCCGTCTGCGCTCGCTCGAAGGGCTTGTACTCACGGCTCCACTCTCGGCCTCGGCCGTGCTCACCGATACGGCGGTAAGCAACTATATGAATATGGAGCTGGAGCAGGCACGCCATACGGCCGACAGCCTCTCTACGCTGCAGCGCGACTATTACCTGTATCAGCTCACCGAACTTTTCACCTTCAGAGAACTTGAGTGGGATTTCCACCGCGTGCTTCGCCTTATCGATGAGCATTTATATAAGGTATATCCCTTGCTCTTGAAGATGTATAAGCAGGCCGATGAGCAGTTTGCCCGCGAACTGACTGCCGTGTCGGCCACCTTCTATCGCCAATATGCCGCGCTTGTGATGCAGAGTGAGGATTATGCCACGGACAAATTGCTGGCCGAGCGCATACACAAAGCTGCCGTTTACTTTACCGACCATCTTGATACGCTGCTTAAGCCTCTTATAGAGCGTACACGCCTCGACAGCGACAATAAGGAAATCAAGGAGCGCATCACCGAAGCAGTGTATGCCCTGCAGCAGTCTTTTGCGCAGAAGCGTCATCTCTTGGCTCGCGTCATAGCCCGTGGATTCAGCGTCACCTCCTACCTCAAGGACAAGGCTGTGAGCCTGCTCAATGCTGAGCAGCCAGCCAAGCGCGAGCGCAAGAGTAAGGCGGTAGAGAAGATTGAGGTAGACCGCAACTCCGACATCAAGCACCCTAAACTCTTCCATAAACTCCGTGCCTGGCGTGCAGCTCGTGCCGAGGAATTGGGTCGCCCGGTTTATGGCGTACTTACCCAAAAGGCACTCATCGGCATTGTCAATGAACTGCCTATCAGTGGCAGGGAACTGCTGCGTATGCCCGGCTTCGGAAAGAAATCGTTGGAGATGTTCGGCAAAGAGATACTCGCCATCGTGCAGGAATATATCGAGGACAACCCCACGATTTTCCGGTAAAGTCGGTTCGTGAAGTAACTTTTCATGCAAATGTTTGTTGGATAAAAACAAATCGCTAACTTTGTAGCGAAATGAGTATCATAGAAAGTAACATATCGGAGATTTGTGCTTTGTGCTCACGGCACAAAGTCAGTGATATGTCTGTGTTTGGCTCAGTGCTTACTAATCGCTTTAGCGATGAGAGCGACATAGACTTGCTCGTCAATTTCAAAAAAGAAGAGATTAGCGACTACTTCGACAATTTCTTTGAACTCAAGTATGCCTTGGAAGCACTCTTCGGGCGCAGCGTCGACTTGGTAGAAGAGCACACCATCAAGAATCCCTATCTTAAGGCAAGCATCGACAACTCTAAAGCTTTGATTTATGGAGGACAGAATTAAGAAATACCTACAGGATGTCCTCACCGCGATTGAGGAGGTTGAGAGTTTCTTCGACAATAAGCCTAAGTTGTTCGACGATTTCTATAGTGACTTGCTTCTTCGCCGTGCCATCGAGCGCAATATTGAGATTATCGGTGAGGCCATGAACCGTATACTTCGCATCGACGAATCAATAGCCATCACCAATGCTCGCAAGATAGTAGATGCCCGTAATTATATCATCCACGGCTACGACAGCCTTTCTCCCGATATCCTTTGGAGTATGGTAATAAACCATCTCCCAAGATTGAAGAAAGAGGTTATTGCTTTGCTGTAGCTCTGTTTACATTACGAAACGCTAGGGAATCCCGTACATTTTTTTCGTAGCATATTGATAGGCAAACCCTGCGGTTTGCTTACACGGTGTTGAAATCGGAAGTATAGACTTGCTAAACTCTAAAACTTATAAACTTAAAAACTCACGTCCACGCTTACTATTTGAATTTTCCTAGAGAGCCTGTTTGGTTTTTATTCCAAGTTTAGTTGAGAGGTATTTTCGAGTAGATTTACCCTCTCGGTTCGCAGTGAATAGTGGTCTATTTACAAGAATTGAGAGGGTAAAGATGCCGAAAAGAGACTC
>JAGAQY010000066.1 GCA_017622495.1 Bacteroidaceae bacterium
CTGTCCCATCAGCCGAGATGTCAAGCGGAACAGCATGGAATCGGAGAAAGCGTAAACCTCGCCAGTATGGCTAGAGAAAAGGTGTAAATCTTTTCAGCTAATGAAGCAAAAAAGCGTCTACTGAAATCAGGAAAAGACAAGCAAACACGCAAAAAGTAAAATTATCCACGGATGCGTAATGAAATATCCGTGGATACGTGATGAAATATCCGCGGATATTTAATGAAATATCCATGGATACGCAAACTTTTCGGTAAGCGGAACCGAAAAAATGGGAGGGGAGATGAGAAGAAATGGAACCTTCTTGCTATAAAAAGAACAGAACTGACAGGTATGAAACATATCGAAAAAATAGGGGAAAGCGATGAAAAGTGTCAAAAAATTGGACACTTTTCACTCGAAAAAGCATTTTCTTCGTTTTTTTTATGCATCATCGTTGGTATTGTCGGTAACTTTACACAAACAAAAACACATAACGTCAATGAAAGAGTTTTTTAAGAATCTCGGACGCTACAAAGTGTCATCCGTGCTCAACATCCTCGGTCTGAGCATCGCCTTTGCGGCGGCCTACATCATCTTGGTGCAAGTGAACCACGACCTCACCTACAACCGCTGCTTCAAGGATGCGGATAGGGTGTATAGGCTCGACTTTACCTCTTCTTTTATTACCGACGAGCAGGACGAGTGGATGATGCTCATGTCGCACGCCTTAGGAGAAGCATTGGGTACGGACAATAGTGCCGTAGAGCAAATGGGCTACATGGAGTTATACGCCTCCTTAATACGTCCGTCTCTGAATGGGAAGGAGATATACGTGCCTATAGAGGGTAAGGAAGATGAACTGATGGAGGTGCATACGCACGTCGGCTCTGACGAACTGCCTCAGATGCTGGGCGTGGAGCTCATCGCCGGTGACTATAGCCATCTGAAGAAGCCCAACAGCATACTGATTAACGAGAGCTTTGCCCGGCGCTACGGCTTCGAGATTGACGATGCCATCAGAGACAAGGACAATGTGCTATGGACAGTAAGGGGCATTTACGAAGATTTGCCTACAAACTGCATCTTGGGCGAGCACGACATATTCACAGTGTTCGGTACCGAGAATCGTGGCTGGAGCAACGTATACTATTATAAGTTGGTGGGCGAGGAGCAAGAGGAGGTTTTCTTGCTGAATGCCATCAAGAAACTTGCCGATATGGGGGTTATGTATGAACTGTATGGAAACACGTGGGAACGGCCCAGTGACGATGCTCGCGAGGAGTGGCTGGACATGGCAAGTAAGATTATGCGCCTCACACCGTTCTACGAGAGTCATTTCATTACCAATATGTATGGTACCATACAGCCGCAAAACGACAAGAGCACCGTATACATTCTGCTGAGTATTGCCGTACTCATCCTCGTCATTGCCTTTATCAACTTTGTCAACTTCTTCATGGCCATGGTGCCGCGCCGTATCCGGCGTGTCAACACCGAAAAGGTATTCGGATGTACTACTCGCCGCTTGCGTATGAATTTCGTTCTCGAGGCTGTTGGCTTGGTGGCAATCAGTCTGCTGATAGCCCTGTACATCGTGTTTATGATTGCTCCCGAACTCACGGGGATAATCTCCTCATCGGCACGAATAGAGGACAACCCTACGGTGACGCTGTTCCTCATCGTTGCAGGTCTCTTGCTTGCTGTTGTCAGCAGCATTTATCCCGCCTATTACATCACCTCCGTTCCTCCGGCCTTTGCGTTGAAGGGTACGTTCGGCAATACGGCGTCAGGACGTCGGTTGCGCTATGTGCTACTGACCCTGCAGTTCGTTATATCCATTATCCTTATTATATGCTCCTCCTTTATCCGTATGCAGTACTTCTATATGGTAAATGACGACATCGGATACGACAAAGAGGATGTGCTGACGGCCGATATTTCTTCGGCCGGGTACCCGCAGCCGGGAATGTTCTTTCCCTCGTGGAACTATGAGCAACGCCAACAGTTGACCTCCATGCTGAAAGAGAACCCGCAGATTACTGATGTCACCTATGCTCGGAATCAGTTTGTCACAGAGGATCACGCAAGTCAATCATTCCATAAGGAGGACGGCACGAAGTTCAGTTCATTCATCTATGACGTCGCTCACAACTTCTTGCAGTTTATGGGTATTGATGTTGTAGAAGGAGAAGACTACACGCTGGAAGACGAGCTTCAGCGTGATTATATCAAACATATATTCAATGAGACCGCCCGCAAGGAATTGGGTCTTTCGCTCAATGAAAAGTTTATGGACGAGCGCCCGATAAGAGTGGTGGGATTCTGCAACGACTTCAAGCTCCGCTACATGAAGGAGCGCATACAGCCCTTCGCATTTTACATTGGAGGATTTGCCTATTATAACTATCTTTTTGTGCGCACGATACCCGCTGCCGATATCGAAGAGGTGAAGGCACATATCAATCACTGTATAGCCAAGCTTGGGTCAACAGGCAATGCCGATAAGATAAAGATAACCTCCATTGAGCAGGAGCTGAGCTCGAAGTACGAGCACGAACGCAAGCTCAACCTCCTCATCACTATCTTCTCGCTTATATCCATCTGCATATCGCTGATGGGAGTCTTCGGCCTTGTATTCTTCGAGACCCAGTATCGCCGTCGCGAGATTGCCGTGCGCCGTGTACACGGAGCCTCCATCAACAGTATCCTTATGATGTTCGTGGGGCAATATGCTCGTATGGTGCTTGTGGCTTTCCTCTTTGCCATGCCCGTGGGTTATATGCTCATGTCGCGTTGGCTCGAAGAGTATGCCTACCACATACCGCTCTACTGGTGGGTCTTCGCCCTTGCCCTCCTCATCGTACTCGCCGTCACCAGCGCTATCGTACTGGCCCGCTCGTGGAAGGCGGCGAGGGAGAATCCCGTAAACTCGCTGTATAAGGAGTAGAAAAAGGAATGTTGCCACTTGAAAGTAAAATACTCAATTAGAACAATATACCACAATGAAACCAACCAAACTATTTCTTGCCCTTGCCGTGGCGGTGCTCATTGGTAATCCTATTGGCATGAGTAGCCAGGATATCGCTCAACAGCCAGCATACAATATAGTGGAACGTTATGATACTATCCCCAATATTGCGCTATATGATACATTGGGCAACATCCACTATCTGCAGGAGTTGAAAGGGAAATACCTGTTGCTCGATTTCTGGTATGGCAATTACGCTCATGTCGAAGCGAGTTTTTCAGAATTGAAGAAGGTCAGAGACACTATGGGCGACAATGTTGAAATTGTCAGCATTACTTTCGAACCTAAAGAGATATGGAAAACTGCTTCATCCCAATACGATATCAGTTGGCATAACTGGAACGATCTTAAAGCACGTCGCAAGGATGGTATATGGGCACGATATGGAGTGACAGTTAGTCCTACATTCTTTATCATCTCGCCCGAGGGGCTCGTATTGGACAAACAGGTGGGATATGCTGAAGGTTTTTTGATGAAAATAATGTCTCCGACCAATCTATCCACGTATAATAAGGAAACCTGGGAGAAACAACAGGAAGAGATACTACTTTATGAGAATCGACTTGCCGAGCAGGCAAAGAGCGTGGCACCGGGCAACAACTACAAAGAGATACGATGCAAGGGAGTGGATGGCGAGGAAATTGCGCTGTCCGATGTGATAGCCAAGAACCGGTATGTATTACTTGATTTTTGGGCTTCATCGTGTGTGCCATGTATGCATGAGCTACCGCACTTGCTGGCAGCCTATGAAAAGTATCACAGCAAAGGTCTTGAGATATATGCCCTATCCCTCGATAATGACAAGAACGCGTGGCGAAACACCATCAAGGAGAAAGACATGTCGTGGGTCAACGTCCTTCGCGAAAGTACAGAGGTAAGCGAGCAATACGGTGTGCGTGGCGTGCCTTCAAACTTCCTCATCGACTGCTCTACGGGTAAGATTATTGCCGTGCATTTGCGTGGTGAAGCTTTAATTGCTAAGTTGATGGAGTTATTCGAGTAAATGGTAATTAGTGATAGAGTGATTAATTCATGGCAATTCGTTTTTTTCTTTTTCAACATAAATTCCCGTAAATTGCCCATAAATTATCCATAAATAAAATTAGTATAATAACATAAACAACCAATACAATGAAGACAAAACTATTCCTTGCCCTTGCCGTGGTACTGCTGCTGGGCGCGTGTGCTACAAAGGAAGCACAGAACAATCGAGTGTGGAACGAGGTAGCAATGGGCTACAACAATAGTTACGATGTGATAAAAGTGACGGGCGTGAAGCTGCTCGATGAACACACGGAATTGGCAATGCACATCACCTATACGGCTGGTTATTGGATAAAGATGGCCTCGAACATCTATCTGCAAGCAGAGGGTAAGCAGTACAAGGTAAAGGCCATAGTGCCCGACTCCACGAAAGCCGTGCCCGAGTTCGATAAGGAGTTTTGGATGCCGTCAAGCGGCGAGGTGGACTTTGTGATGCAGTTTGAACCTCTGCCCGAAGGCACCGAGCAGTTCGACTTCATTGAGCCCGATGGCTGGCAGATGCTGAATGTACGCAATGCCCGACTCCTTCCCCAAGGCATTACCGATACCTATTGGCGCAATGCAAAGACGGGCGATTGGCTCATCGGCTTTGCCGAGCGGCATGTGATATATGACAATGCCGTATGGGATATCGTGACGCAGACGGAACGTGACGGTAGCTATGCGCTTACCATTAGCAGGGGTGCCGAGAGTATGGATGTCGCTGTCGGGCCAATGAAAGAGGGGGCACGCCGTATTGCTATAGGCAAAGGCGAGCGCATAAAGTGCCTGCCCATCACTACCAGCACCTTGCCCGACTATCCCAAGCGCGACCGTCGCCAAGGCTTCAAGGACAATGGCTATCGCATGGGTGATAGCGTGACCATCGTGGGATGGCTGAAGGATATGCCACGGCAAGCGTGGTCCGATGGGAGCAATGCATTTGATGTAGCGTTTCAGAATATTATCCATGGTGAAGAACAGAAATTTTATGCTCCGTTAGATTCGCTTGGCCGTTTTGAGTTGAAGATACCTATAATTAATGTTTCGCAAACCTACTTGGATTGGAGAAGGAGTCAAGTCCGTACCGTGTTCGAACCAGGCGAGACCTATTTCTTTCTCTCCGACTATTCTACGGGACACAAACTATTCATGGGCTCTGACGCTCGTCTGCAGAATGAACTTATGACTTATCCACCCATATGGAATTTTCAAGCCTTGAATGCCAGCAATGCATCGCACGAGGAGGCCATGAAGTTCTTCGAACATACCGATAGTGTGTGTAATGCCTTATACTCCGAGTTGGACAAGCTGACTTCCGAGCATCCGACCTTGTCACAGCGATACATTGATTACGCAAGAGGCCTCTATTTGATAGGAAGAGCTGAGGATTTGTTGTATGCCCGTTTCAGCATTGCTGATGATCAGTTCCCCCAAGAGTATTTTGAGTATGTGGAGGAATATATATGGGAAAAGGTGCATCCCTATACTCTTTACAACGATTATTCTTATTTCATGGAATCTTATCTGGCGCTGAAGGATGAGGATGGTCCCAATGATATAAACGTAACAGCAGCCATCAAGTCTTTGGCTGAGAGAGGAGCCATTTCATTGACCGAAGAAGAGAAAAATGCTATAGATAATTTTGAAGAAGAGTACGCCAAAGTCAGATTTGCTATAAATGCCGCCAAGACTTCGGATGAAAAGAAGGCTTTGGAGAAGAGTTTTTATACTGGCGCACTGGTGACTACGATGAACAATTTAATACCAAGAATAGAGGATGAACTCACAGTCGAGATATTGTGCCAAAATGCAATCCAACAATTGGATAGCGTGAATCATACACCTCTGTCGCGCGATATCTGTATAGCGCGTAGTCTTAACAAGTATTTACTTCACTCAAATAAACCGCTTCCACCTGCTACTATAGCTTGGATGGAGCAGGAGATACAACTCCCCGCAGCCAAAGCCTCAGTGATGGAACTCAACGAAAAGCACCTTGCCCTGCAACGCCGCGAACTGGTGGGTAATAGCCTGAAGTCGTCAGACGATGTGGAGGGCATGAGCGACGGTGAGAAAATCTTGCGCAAACTCATCGAACCCTACAAAGGAAAACTCATCCTGCTCGACATTTGGGGCACATGGTGCGCCCCCTGTAAGGCGGCTTTGAAGAACAGTCAAGAGGAATACGAGCGTCTGAAGGACTACGACATCGTATATCTCTACCTCGCCAACCGCTCTGATGAGGAGTCGTGGAAGAATGTCATCAAGGAATACAATGTGACGGGCGACAATGTCGTGCACTACAACCTGCCCACCGAACAGCAGACCGCCATCGAGTACTTCCTTGGCGTGAACAGCTTCCCTACCTACAAGCTCATCGACCGCGACGGCAACATCCTCGACGTGAATGCCGACCCTCGCGACCTCAATGCACTGGAGAACTTGCTGAAGACGATGAATGGGACGAAGA
The DNA here is from genome assembly GCA_017622495.1 of Bacteroidaceae bacterium. Lineage (GTDB taxonomy): Bacteria > Bacteroidota > Bacteroidia > Bacteroidales > Bacteroidaceae > UBA1189. Next base: position 6,507 of record JAGAQY010000066.1, read on the forward strand.
ATTAATTCATGAAATTTTTTGGCTAATTACATGGCAATTTATGTTTTATTTTCTTAGACGCGAATTCCCGTAAATTGCCCACGAATTGCCCATAAATAGGATTATTGTAACCCCCTACTGCCACCTGTGCAATTACATTTTTGCTGGGTGGCAGTTTTTTGTTGCCTTCGATTTAGAATCTGTTTGGATTTTATTTCGAGTTTAGTTGCCGACGCTCATTTCGCGTCGGCGTTGCGAAAAGTTCAAGTAAACTTGACTTTTCACTCGCTTATTCGTATCTTTATGACTTCGTCAAGAAGATACTCTCGCTCGTTGCGAAAAGTTCAAGTAAACTTGACTTTTCACTCGTTTATTCGTATCTTTATGACTTCGTCAAGAAGATACTCTCGCTCGTTGCGAAAAGTTCAA
>JAGAQY010000067.1 GCA_017622495.1 Bacteroidaceae bacterium
AACGGTGGTCGATGTCTGCACATCGTCCGCCAAGTCCTCAAAGTCATAGTCGCTGGTCTTCACCGCACGGCCGTGGAAGTAATCGGTACCTTGCACCCCATTGGGGTTCTTGGTCTTCATCACTGCATAGTTTACTGCCATTTCTTTCAGTTGTGAGTTATAAGTTATGAATTATGAGTCCATCTTAGCATGCAACTCAGCACTCAAAACTCAACACTCATAACTCTTTTGTATGCCGTGCATGGGTGTACATGCCCGACAGGGGTTCAACATACAACCGCTTCCCGCTACCGGTCACCTCGGGAGGGTTGACTTACTAATCTCATTTCAACGTTGTTGAAATCGAACGTTAACGTTAACGCTGACGTTAATGACTTCGTCATAGACACTTGGCTGCTCTCGCTGAGAAATCGCAAGCTTGCTTGCATTTCGCTCGTTTGCACAAGCGTTGACTGGGCTTCGCTACGTTTACCTTCCGGACGGCCGTTATCGTTTTCGTTATCGTCATCGTTGATTTCGTAATACAAAGTTACGAAATCGAAGACCCCATTTATTCTGAATTTGATATGCTACAGAGGGAAAAATAAAGTTGCCTTTATTTTTTCTAACGAAAACGTTAACGATGGCGAAAACCTGTAAAGATTATATAGGAATAAGCCTTAAAACGCTTTATATATCAATCCATTTCGGTACAACCTTGTACCAAAAAAAGTACATGCATGCACCACGCGCGGTACATGCATGTACTTTTTTTAACGATAACGTTAACGATGACGTTAATGACTTCGTCATCGTTGAAAAACATACATCGCGGAGCCTGGTTATCGTTAACGTTATCGTTTTCGTCCATGCGTTCGCATGGCCTCACGGCTCGCCAAGATATTCAAATATCAGCCTCACCTGATAGCGGGTGAAGTGGCGTGAGCCACGTGTGTAGCCCGTGCGCTGCAGGGCTTCGAGCAATCCGTCGGTAGCGTGCAGGTACTTGTTGAGCAGCCGCAGGGCCGAGGCACGCGAGGCACCGGGACTGTAGAGTTGCGCCAGCTCGGCCTTGCCGTAGGCGCGGAGGGTTTGGTATTCCATAGAGTGAAGAGTTAAGAGTGAAAAGTTACAGACTGCCATTTGCCGTTTGAAACACGCATTTTCGTAAACCCCTATAGGGATATATTAAATAATTATATTTTAAAATTTAAATAATTAATTATTTTTTGCCTATAGGGGTTTTATTAAACAGCTAAAACAAATGGCAAATGGCAGAAAATGATGATTACTCGGGAGTGCTCAGGCGTGCGTTTTCCTGCTGGCGTTGCTTGATGTCGGTGGCCGTGAGCAGGATGACGTTCCATCCGCGCATGTTGTCGCGCCGGCGTTGCCGGTAACCCAGCTTATTCATCCAGATGGCGATGTTGCGCGGATACAGCGGTGTCTTCACACTCACGCAGATGGTCTCGATGATGCGCGAGGCGGTGTAGAACTCACCCACCTCGTTCTCTCCCGGTGGGCGGAAGTAGGTCTGTATGAGTTCGAGTTCCAGGTTGGGCTCCTCGAAGTTGCGGTTGTGCAGCTCCAGTTCGGCATTCTCCTCCTCATCGAACCAGTAGCGGAAGCCCTGCTGCCACAGCGTATAGGCTTGCGCATATAGCCCCACGTAGTCTATGGGCGTGTCGTAGGGCGAGTCGATGCTATCGACCATGAACGGCAGCCATCGACGGTTACTGGTGAGGTCGGTGAGGAAGTGGGCATTGTTGCCCGTACCGCAGAACGAGGCTATATGTTCACGGCGCTCGCGGTAGCGGGCGTATGCCGCACGCTCGTTCACCGTGGGGTCGGTGGTGATGGCCTTGAGCTGGTTGAGCTCGTGCAGCTTCATGTGGTCAAGCTCTTCGAGAGCTATCAGCCCCATCTCGGTAAGTTCGAGGCGGTCATCCTTGGTCATGCGGTTGGCAAAGTTGCGTGCCGAATAGTAGCCACGAAGTTCGGGTGGCAGCAGTAGGCGCATGAAGGTACTCTTGTAGATACCTTGCGGACCGATATAGGTGAGTATCTCATGGTTGGTCACCCCATCGACTATCCATGCCGCCACCATGGCCACCATCCACTTCTTGAAGAAGCGGTTGTGCAGCTCCTGCGTGCAGCCCGTGACGTGTACACGCGATGCCAGTGCATCGATATGGTCGGTCACGCCGTCCCATGTGGGTAGACTCCCCAAGAAATCACGCATCGGATGATACTCGGGGTAGAAGTCGCTCTCGATGATGATGTAGAGATCCGAGATCTTCGCCTGACGGCCCGTGTCTAAGCAGAAGCGGCAGTAGAGGGAGTTGACGCTCTTATCTTCCAGTTCCTTCCAGATTAACGTTGACGATAACGCTGACGTTGACCAACCATCCGGACGGCAGTTATCGTTAACGTTATCGTTATCGTTAAACGAGATCTCCCTTTTCCTCGTTATCACATTATGCCTTATTCTGATATTATTTTCCGTGAGCCACTCCTGTATATCCTTGATAGAGGCATAGCGGCTCTCCTTTTCCGCTTTCGGTGGTCGCTCCGTCCCATGCTCCTCGGTCTGCAGGTAGCAGGAGCGCACGATGGAGGTCACGTCGTTGCCCTCGGCCTGATAGTCACTGAACCTGTCCAGTGCCCACTCCAGGCACTCGCTCTCGGGCACGCCATAGCGGTTCATCATATAGCACGCATCGCTGATGTACTTGTTGTGGTTGCCCGCCTCGTACACCACCCCACGCCGCTCCAGCTCGCGCAGCACGGCAGCCTCACATCTCTTCACTCTTACCTCTTCACTCTTACCTCGTCTCGGACGGCCTACGGGCTTCTTCGTCATATCCACGACGATGGGTACCGCATCGGGATTGTAGTATACCTCGGGGTCGTGGGCCATACCCGAGATGCGCGTAGCATTCTTGCACTTCTCGTCGTAGTCGCAGCCTGTGAGGCGCTTGTAATATTCGTTTATGGCTACAAATGAAATTTTATATTGTTCCGCACATTGCTTTACCCCCTCCGCTCCGTCGCTTCGCTCTCTCCGCTCGTCCCCCTTAAAGGGCGACAGTTCTTTTTGGTTAGTCCTGTACTCCGCGGACTCTGCACTGTCCCTTTCTGCGATGGAACTATCTATAGAACACTGTCGCCCTTTAAGGGGGACGAGTGAAGTGGAGCATTGCGAAACGGAACGGAGGGGGTAACAGTTATCGTTAACGTTATCGTTATCGTTGAACGTGTTGAGCGCGTAACGCGCTAAAACACGTACTCCCTCCCCACTTATCGTAGTATAAGCCAGCAACGTATGCGGGTCGTTCCTGACCATCGCGAGCACCTCGCCCATCCGTTCGGCAGGGATGTGGTCAAGGTCCACGATCGACATCCCCGTATACCCCACAATATACTTCTGCTGCTTGCCACCGCTGAAGAGCACCGCCACGGAGTAGCATGGCATGTGCTGCTTCTCGGCCTCGGCACGGGCGGTGTCGCCAGCGGCACGGTAGCGACGATGGTTCTCGGTTAACACTTGCAGACGCTGGTCTGCGCGAATGATCTCTACCACCTCATGGATGGTAATCGGCTTCGGGTTCTTGTCGGCGAAGCCGTTGAATAGACTTACTTGCATAACGATAGAATTATAGTTACTTTTACGCCACAAAATAAGTCATAGCAGAAATAGCGATGTCCCTATACGTATAGGGACACACGAAAATACTTACTCCTAAATTAACATTTTTTATGGGAAAACGAACAGAAAACTTGTCACCACTGGGCAAGTTGGTGGCTGCCGAGGTTAGCCGGTGCGGCCTCACGGTAAAAGACCTGTGTGCCATCGCACACATCAGCGGTGTTACCTACTACAAACTCCTTTTCGGAAAGACCTTATGACAAGTGTCCACATACGCCTATTGGGCTGTCTGGAACAGTACCAGACAGCGGAAGAAACACGTATTTTCATCTTACGTTATATCAATGCGCTACGCGAGAATGTGAATAGCGATGCTTTATTTCATATTTCTCGCTAACTGCCAGAAACTAAAGTCATAAGTATATGGACGGTTTATAATGTCGTCATGTATGATTGTTGTATCGGATGGGGCAAACACGGCTACGACATGACGCTTGTCGAGATGTTCGATACTCACGACAGACAAAGTATGCGAGCTATCTGAGGCATCGGAAAGGATAGTGCCTCTCTGGATAAACAATCGGTCGGTATCCAATGTATCAATGATGTAACCGTTGGAAGTAATACAGGAACTCCTTATATGAATCATTGTAGTAGGGCGCAATGCATCAAGGCAGAAATACAGCGCAGTGAACATCAAGGCGCAAACGATATAAACACCGTAGCGCAGAGTGAAACGATATATAAAATTGGTCTTGTCCATAGGTTATTCGGCCAGCTCCAGTTGGTTCTTTATGAGTTCGTAATAATACCCTCGTTGAGCAACAAGTTCATCGTGCTTGCCACTTTCTACGACCTTGCCATGACGCAACACAATGATATTGTCGGCATTGCGAACGGTGGACAGTCGATGGGCAATGACCAAAATGGTCTTTCGGTGGAATGCTGCATGTATGTTGTCGGTGATATGCTTCTCATTCTCTGCATCGAGCGAACTTGTTGCCTCATCGAGCATCAGGTAGTGAGGTCGTTTGTAAATGGCACGGGCAATCATCACCCGTTGACGCTCACCGCCACTGATACCGATACCATTAGCTCCAATTTTGGTATGCACACCTAAAGGGAGCTTGCTGATATAATCTGTGAGGCAGGCGTCATCTATCGCTTTGCGTAGACGCTCCTCATCAAGTGGATTATCAAGTATGATGTTCTGCTGTATAGTGTCAGAGAAGACGAAGTTGTCTTGCATAACCAAGCCTGTCTGTTTTCGTACCGAATGTGCACTATACTCGGTCAGCATGTAGTCACCCCATGCAATAAAGCCCTTCGTTGGTCTATAGAACTTCATCAGGAGTTTCAGCAGAGTTGTCTTTCCACTGCCACTCTCACCAACTATTGCTGTCATCTTTCCAGCGGGAATATCAATGTCTATGTCATCGAGGGCTGGAATCTCCTTACCAGGATAGTAGTAGGTTACACCTCGTAGGGCAATCTCCTGTGGTGCGTGTGAAGGTAATTCTCTCAAAGTCTCACTATCTTCATCATCACTTAGGTTAACTTCATCGGAGCGTTCCATGCTTATTCGGGCATCCTGCACTTGCTGGATAAATGAGGTGAGTTGCGACAATGGACCTCCTACTTGCCCGATGATGCTTGATATACTCATCATCATACCCAAAGTGAGGGCACCATCAACGACCTCTGAGGCAATCCAATAGGTGATGAGGATATCGCGCATCTGGTTCATCAAGGCAAACCCCGTATTTTGTATCTGACCAAGGCGAAGACTCTTCTGCCCCATACGATAGAGTTCCTCTTGCATAGATTTCCATTCATTGATTTTGTAGTTCTCATAGGTGTTGAGCTTGATATCTACAATGCCGCTCATCAGTTCATACATCTTGTTTTGATTCTTCGCTCCGAGTTGGAAATATTCAAAATCAATGCTCTTGCGTAGCTTGAAGAAATGGCGTATCCACATGATGGATGCAAAAGTCAGCAGGAGGTATACCAATAGTATCTTCAGACTGTATACACCGATAATCACCAAAAGGATGCTTGCGGAACAGAGAGAAAACAATGTCTGTATGCTTGACTGAGTAGTAAATTGCATCAAGCGTCCATGGTCTCCTATGCGTTGCTGATAATCACCCACGCTCTTCGTCTCAAAGAAACTCATGGGCAGCCGAAGCAGCTTACTGAGATAATCTTCCAGCACATTGATGTTTAACCGTGTCCCCATGTGGAGTGAAATCCACTCGCTGATCTTGCCCATTGTAAATGAACCGACAAACATGATAATCTGGGCCAATAACAATGCTTGTATGATATGGATATCACGCATCCCAATACCATAATCGACCAATGTTTGTGTAATCAATGGCCCCAGCAGCGAAAAGGCTATGCCCGAGAACAGGCCGAAAGCCAATTGCCCCAGTTCATGACGGAAGGGCAACACATATTTACGGGCAAAGGCCATCACACTATGCTCTTCAATGATGGATTCACGGGCATAAAAAGCATCAGTAGGCTCGGAAATGATGACAATGCCTTTATTGCCGCTGAGCCAGAAGCGGGCAAAATCCTTTTCCGTAAATGCCTGCATGCCACAAGCTGGATTGGCAATATGGTATACCCAAGTACGACGCAGATAATTGTACTTTACCTTGTGCAAAACAACAAAATGATTCTGTTCCCAATGAAGTATTGCAGCTTCGGGGTTGATACTACGCAATTCCTCAATGGAGAGTTCAAATGTGGCTGAACGCATCCCGATTTCTGTCAATGCCTTGCGTATGCCCGCAACACTTACACCTTCACGATTGATTTGGCACTGGGCACGAAAATAGGATAGCGGATATTCTCTGCCAAAATGATCGGCAACCATACGGGCGCAAGCTGGCCCGCAGTCTATACTGTCAAACTGATGGGTGAATTTCATCCTACAAAGGTATGTCTATCCTTCCACACCTGAGGGTGCACAAATGCGACAATTATAGGACAACCACAAGACAAAAATAAGACAAAAGCAGGACAAGAACAAGACATTTAGCCTGGTCATGCTTCTAAAATCGCTGATTTCATCGGTATTTTTCCGTTATAAAGCAAAAGGCAGACTCTCTTGGGTCTGCCTTTTGGTTATTGTTGTCAACAACAGCGGTTTAGTCCTTCATCTTAGCCTTGAGGAACTCGCATAAAAATATCTGTCACAATCTCTTACTCTGGTTTTGAGAAATTTGGCCAGTAGATGTATTTATTCGACTTGGCAATAATCAACATTCACAGATACACATAAGACTGTGGCGCAAAGTTCACGTTATAATCACTTAGGTGTTTGTTCCTCTTGAATCTTGTTACATTCCCTATCTTGATTGCGTAGGCATTTGTCTTGTGGGCAAAATACATTCGATAAAATTCCTCACTGATTCCAGAGAGCTCTCGTGTTTGCTCCCAGATTCTATCCACGTTTCCACTGAGAATCGTTTCTATTTTGAATTCTCCAATGACATATTGCCAAGGTGATGAGGCATAGACAACGACTGTATCAACATTCTTGTTCTTGAAGATACTCTTACGGAACTCATATTTCTTGGTGCCGTTGAAAATCTTCTCGGCAAATTCGGGCTTAATTGATAATAACACTTTCTTATAACCATGGGCAAAAGTAGTCATTTTATCGGACAGCAATAAATCATTTTATCAAGACAGACTCCAGCAAGTACTGCTTGATTATTTCTTGTCGCCCCTGTTCTTGTTAGGATTGGGTCTTGAGAATCGTTGAGGGCGCTGGCCACGCTTGTCTCCCGTGGGCTTGCCGCCACGGAACTCGCGCTTGCCGCCATCCTGTGGCCTATTTGCCTTGCGCTCGCGGGCTGCCTGCATCTTGGCAAACTCGTGGTGACGCTCGTAGAGGGTGCTGTAGTTGGTGTCCTCCTCGTAGCGCTCGCGGTCGTTGCGCTCGGCCATCTCGCGCTTGCTGATGGGACGGTCTTCGCCGAAACGGCGATTGTCGTCGTTGAACCTGCGACGTTCGCCGCCAAAGCTGCGCTCTTCGTCATTGAAGCGACGGCGTGGACGCTCCTCCTCGCGCTTCATGCCGAAGGTCTTGGCTGCACGTTCCTCACGTACACGGAGCGGACGGCGCTCTGTTGCAGGGCGCTCGCTCTTGTCGAGCTCCTCGCCGCTCTCGCGGAACTCCTTGAACTTACCGTCGAACATCTCGTACTTGCGGAACTCGCAGGGAAGGGCACCGTTGAAGAAGGGGATGATGACCGAGGCCTTCAGCCCAATCTTGTCGAAGCACTCCTTGCGGTAGCTCAATATCCATGCATCGTTGCCCTTGAAGGCATGCTTGAGCCGCTCGCCGATGGTGCGGTACAGGCCCAAGAGGTCGTCGGTAGTGATGCGCTCGCCATAGGGCGGGTTGGTCACCATGATGGCACGCTCGGCAGGCTCCACGAAGTCGGCCATATCGCGGTGCTCAATGGTGATGTCCTTGGAGAGACCTGCTGCACGCACATTGTTGGTGGCGATATTCACCGCCTTCCAGTCGATGTCGTAGCCGTAGATATGGTGGGTAAACTCGCGCTCGGCAGAGTCGTCGTTGTATATCTCGTCGAAAAGCTCCTGGTCGAAGTCGGCCCACTTCTCGAAAGCAAACTCCTTGCGGAAGACGCCCGGCGCGATGTTGCGGGCGATGAGGGCAGCCTCGATGGGCAGGGTGCCCGAGCCGCACATGGGGTCTACGAAGTCGCACTCGCCTGTCCAGCCCGTCTGCAAGATCATGCCGGCAGCCAGCACCTCATTGAGCGGAGCCTCCACAGCCTCCTGACGGTAGCCACGGCGATGGAGCGACTCACCCGAAGAGTCGAGCGACAGGGTGCAGCGATCCTGTGCGATGTGTATGTGGAGCGTGATGTCGGGGTTGGTCACCTGCACCGAGGGGCGCTTGCCCTCCTTCTCGCGGAAGTAGTCGGCAATGGCATCCTTGACGCGGTAGGCCACAAACTTGGAGTGGCGGAACTCGTCGCTGAACACCACCGAGTCGACAGCAAAGCTGGTGTTCACATCCATATAGTCTTCCCACTTGATGCGCTTCACAATATCATATATCTCGTCGGCATCCTTGGCATTGAAGTGAAGGATAGGCTTCAAGATGCGGATGGCTGTGCGCAAATGGAAGTTGGCACGGTACATCATGGCCTTGTCACCGGTAAACGATACCATACGGCGACCTATCTGGATGTCGTTGGCACCCAACTCGGTAAGTTCCTTTGCCAATATCTCCTCCAGTCCCTGGAAAGTCTTGGCGATGAGTTCAAATGTTTTCAATGTCGTATCTATTTTAATAAAATGTTTGCAAAGGTAGTAATAAGCGAGCGAATAAGCAAAGTTTACTTTGATATTTCACAGCGAGCGGTCACTACCATCACGCTAACCGTAAAGGAAAGAAGAAACGGGCGAATATGCAAGGTCTATTCTCAATGTGTGCAAGTATTAGCCCATCTCATCTTTTCTGCAACACCTTTGTGCCTGGCGCTACATCCTCGGTGACCCACACGTTGCCTCCTATGACAGCATCGCGACCAATGGTGATGCGGCCAAGGATGGTGCTGTTGCTATACACGATAACGTTGTCTTCGAGGATGGGATGGCGGTCGATACCCTTGATAGGATTGCCTTGTGCATCGAGCGGGAAACTCTTGGCCCCGAGAGTAACACCCTGGTAAAGCTTTACATGGTCGCCAATGATGCTCGTGGCTCCTATCACCACGCCTGTGCCATGGTCGATGGTGAAATAGTTGCCTATGGTAGCGGCCGGATGTATATCGATGCCCGTCTCGCTATGTGCCATCTCGGTGATGATGCGCGGGATAAGCGGCACGCCTAACAGATGTAGCTGGTGTGCTACGCGATAGTTGCTCAAGGCACGTATCACGGGGTAGCAGCTGATGACCTCGCCATAGCTCGTGGCAGCAGGGTCGCCTTCGTAGGCTGCAACGACATCGGTGGCCAGCTGTTGTCGTATCTGAGGCAGACTCTCCACAAACCGTGCACTGATTTCCGATGCATGGTAGTGCGCGGCCTCTTTGCGCTTGTCGAAATAGAGGGCTGCCAAGATTTGTCCGGAAAGTTTGTCATGCAACCGCTCGAGATTAACTCCTGTATGGAACCCTATCGTATGGTTTGTGACATGCGAATAGCCGAAGTATCCAGGAAAAAGAACGGCGCGGCATAGCTCGATAATCTCGTTCAGATCGGCCAGCGAGGGGAGTGGCTCGCCGTCGCAATACTGATGAGAAAGCTCCTTGCAAGATTGAGGGTCGGTGAGTTCTGCCACGACGCGGGTCAGTATATCGCTAAATCTCTTGTCTGCCATCATATGAAAGTTTAGAAAAAGATGGTGTAAAGATAAATAAAAAGAAACGAATAATGTTTATTTAGATAATAAATGATGCCGTATATTGTATTTTTTGTAACTTTGCCTACACTTATGGAAAAGAAACGCATCATCATCGTGGGTCCTGCCTACCCCTATCGTGGCGGCATAGCCGATTTCAACGAGCGTCTTTCACGTGAGTTTCAGCGTGAGGGGCATGAGGTGACTATCTATACCTTCACCTTGCAGTATCCTGGCTTCCTGTTCCCGGGCAAGACACAGTATTCTACCAGTCCTGCCCCAGCTGATTTGAACATAGAGCGCAAGGTGAACTCCATCAACCCGATTAACTGGATAAAGGTGGGCCGTGAGATACGTCGGCAACGTCCTGATGTCGTGATGATACGTTTCTGGCTCCCATTTTTGGCTCCGTGCCTGGGCACCATCGCCCGTGTGGTGCGACGCGACAAGCGCATAAAGGTGGTAGCCCTACTGGATAATGTGATTCCTCACGAGCGTCGTATAGGCGACCGCCTGTTTGCTCGCTACATGATAAAGTCGGTGGGAGGCTATGTGGCCATGTCGGATTCGGTATTGAAAGATGCCAAGAGTTTCGACGACACCAAACCCTGCTCATTGACCCCTCATCCCCTTTACGACAACTTCGGAGACAAGGTGTCGCGCGATGAGGCCATTGCCCATCTGCGACTTGATGCCGGCCAGCGCTACATCCTGTTCTTCGGTCTCATTCGCGACTACAAGGGGCTTGACCTCCTGTTACGTGCTTTTGCAGATAAGCGCCTCCGAGGTAAGAATGTCAAACTACTTGTTGCCGGTGAGTTTTACAGCAATGCTGAGCGCTATGAGCAACTCGAGCAGGAACTTGAACTGGCACAGCATATCGTATGGTGCAAGGAGTTTATTCCTGCTGACGAGGTACGCTACTACTTCGCTGTAGCCGACCTCGTGGCACAACCCTATAAATCGGCTACCCAAAGCGGTATCACCCAGATTGCTTATCATTTTGAGCGCCCTATGCTCGTGACCGATGTGGGCGGACTCGCCGAAATTGTGCCACACGGGAAGGTTGGATATGTGGTGAAGCCCAATGCTGATGATATTGCCGATGCGTTGGTAGACTTCATCAACCACAAGCAAGATAGCGATTTCAGTACGGGAATCGCCGAAGAGAAGATCAAGTACACCTGGGATAAGATGACGGCTACACTGATTGATGTGGCCAATAAAGTGAACCAATAACAGAAGAAGTAAAGCAGTGCGTGTACTCATTATAAATACTACAGAGAGGCAGGGCGGACCTGCCATAGCAGCTTATCGCCTTACCGAGGCGTTGAAGAACAACGGTATTAAAGCCAAGATGCTGGTGCGCAAAAAGAGTACCATGCAGGTGACCACCGTGATGGCCGAGAGCAGCGCCACCAACCGCCTTACCATGTTGTGGGAGCGACTCTCTGTAGCCTTGCATACCCACTTTAGACGCAACCGCATCTATGCCATTGATTTGGGCCACTCGGGTGGAGACATCACTGGACTGCCCGAATTTAAGCAAGCCGACGTCATTCACCTGCACTGGATTAATGGCGGCATGCTCTCACTCTCCTCGGTAGAAAAGATTATCGCATCGGGCAAGCCCATCGTATGGACATTGCACGACATGTGGCCCTTTACTGGTATCTGCCACTATGCCCACGACTGCGACCACTATACCAGCCATTGTCATGACTGTCCGCAGATGAATAGCCGCAAGCATCGCGACATGGCATACAAGATATTTGACCGTAAAGCCCAACTCCTGCAAGGTACCAATATTCGTTTTGTTGCCTGCAGCCGGTGGTTGGGCAATATGGCGAGCAACAGCCGCCTGTTGCAAGGAAAGAAGGTGACATGTATACCCAATGCCATCAACATCAACCTATTCAAACCACGCAACAAGCAAACCTGTCGCGAAGCTCTGGGCTTGCCACAAGACAAGCGCCTGCTATTGTTCAGCTCGCACATATTAAGTGATGAGCGCAAAGGCTTTCACTACCTGAAAGAGGCTGTCCTACGTCTCACCAACGACCATCCCGAGTGGAAAGACCGCCTCGGCTTGGTGCTCGTAGGTAAAGATATAACCCCCACCAGTTATCAGGATATCCCGCTTGAGGTATATCCGCTTAACTACATCGCTGAAGAGAAACAACTGGTAGACATATACAACGCCGTAGACCTCTTTGTCATACCCTCACTGCAGGACAACCTACCCAACACTATCGTAGAAGCCATGGCCTGTGGCATACCCTGCATAGGATTTAATGTAGGAGGTATACCTGAAATGATAGATCACCTGCACAATGGCTACGTGGCCGAGTACAAGAATGTAGGTGACTTTGCCAATGGTATCCACTGGCTGCTCACCGAAGGCGAATACGATATCCTAAGTCGTGAAGCAGCGCGCAAAGCTGCAAATACCTATGGTGAGAGCAGTGTGGCTACAAAATATATCAGTATATATAACCAAATGACAGGAAAGAATGAATGAAGTGAAAGTTGCTGTGCAGTGATTAAGAACTGTAGCGGTTAAAGGTTAATCGCAGCAGGCCGTTAGTCTAAAGGTTAACGTTACAGCTGAAAGACCATTGACAGGAACATTAAACCCTAAAAAATATAAACCATGTTTGCAAAAGAGACCTACATCCATCGCCGCCAACAGCTGAAAGAGACGCTTAAGAGCGGTTTGTTGCTGTTCCTCGGCAACAATGAGTGTGGCATGAACTATGCCGACAACACCTACCATTTCCGTCAAGACTCCACATTCCTCTATTTCTTCGGTTCGGACTATGCCGGTCTGGCAGCAGTTATCGACATCGACGAGAACAGAGAGATTATCTTTGGCGACGAACTTACCATCGACGACATCGTATGGATGGGTACCCAACCCACCATCAGCGAGAAGAGCGAACGCGTAGGTATCAGCGAGACATTGCCCATGAAGGAACTTAAGAGTTACCTCGAGCGTGCTGCCGCCAAGGGACAGAGTATACACTATCTCCCGCCCTACCGTGGTGATCATAAGCTGTGGTTGCAGGAACTCCTTGGTATACACCCCGCAGAGCAGGCAACCAAGTCATCGGTACCCTTCATACGCGCCGTTGTAGAGCAGCGTAGCTATAAGAGTGCCGAGGAGATAGCCCAGATTGAAGAGGCCGTAAACACCAGTGTAGAGATGCACGTGACAGCCATGCGCATGGCTCGCCCCGGCATTAAGGAAAGCGAGATTGCTGCTGCCGTGACCGAAGTGGCCATGCGCAATGGAGGAAACCTTTCCTTCCCCGTGATAGCCACCATTAATGGCCAGACACTGCACAACCACTGCCACAGCAACGTATTGCAGGAGGGACAGCTCTTCCTTCTCGATGCCGGTGCCGAGAATGGCATGCACTATGCCGGTGACCTCACCTCTACGATGCCTGTGAGCACACACTTCACAGAACGCCAGAAGGCGGTATACGACATCAACCATCGTGCCTATACAGCTGCAGTCAACGCACTGAAGCCCGGTATACCTTTCCGCGATGTACACATGATTGCGGTCACTGAGATATGTAAGGGCATGAAGGAACTGGGACTCCTTAAGGGAGATCCTGCCGAGGCTGCACGCATAGGTGCGTATGCCCTATTCATGCCTTGCGGACTGGGCCACATGATGGGGCTCGACGTACATGATATGGAGAACCTTGGCGAGGTATATGTAGGATACGATGGACAACCCAAGAGCACGCAGTTTGGTTTTAAGTCACTACGACTGGCGCGTCCTCTCGAACCAGGATTCGTCTTTACCGTTGAACCTGGCATTTACTTTATCCCCGAACTTATTGACAAATGGCGTGCTGAACATATGTACACCGACTTCCTCTGCTACGACAAGCTGGATGCCTGGAAAGATTTCGGTGGCATACGTAATGAAGAGGATTACCTCATCACTGCCGATGGCGCCCGCCGACTGGGTAACCACAAGCCCAGCAGCCCCGAAGAGGTAGAGGCTGAACGAAATAGATAATCCCATTTTCTCTATCAGTCACAGGAGATATAATACAATTCTCCCCCATGCACGATGGTGTGTGGGGGAGAATTGTATTATGTATGGGGTTATTAAGAAAATGCTATTTGTATCACATTACGGATAATCATAAAAAGGATTACGCCACCATAGACAAGTTTGACTCCTGTAGTGAGTACAAATCCAAGAAACGACATCATAGCAACCTTAAAGGCCTTCCCCGTGGTATTATGTGCGACAATTTCACCAAGGAAAGCACCCACAAACGGGCCAATGATAAGTCCCCAAGGTGGAAACACGAAGAGTCCCACCAGCATGCCTATCATAGAACCTCTTGTGCTCTGTTTGCTACCGCCACAAAGATTGGTAAACCATATCGGAGCCACATAGTCGAGTATGGATACTATAGCAAGGAAGATTGCAGCTATCCATATCGAGGTACTACCAATATGGGCACCTTCACACAAAAGCAGCAACAACAATCCACCAAAACTCATAGGAGGTCCTGGCAACACTGGCAAAACAGAGCCTGCTAGCCCTACAATGCCAAATACAATAGCCAATATGATTAGTAGTGTCTCCATCTATCCTATAGTTTAGATATTTGAGCACCATACAGATGTGCTAATCTTTTGTCTCAGATAATACTTCTCAACTTTTGGGGTAATCAATAGTATAGTGTAAACCACGACTCTCTTTACGTTCCATCGCCTGGCGTGTGATGAGGTAGCCTACATTAATCATGTTACGAAGTTCACATAGCTCACGTGTGGCTTTACTACGCTTGAAGAGAGTCTCGGTCTCTTCGTAGAGGATGTCGAGACGGTTCCATGCTCGAGTCAGTCGCGTATTGCTGCGAACAATGCCTACGTAGGCTTCCATAATTTGGTTTACCTCCTTCATGCTCTGGGTGATAAGCACACGCTCTTCTGTACTGATAGTACCTTCGTCGTTCCATTCAGGAATATCTTCATTATAGTCGTAACGCTCAAGTACGCTCAGAGCATGCTTGGCTGCTGCATCGGCATATACGATAGCCTCGATAAGCGAGTTTGACGCCAAACGATTACCTCCATGCAGACCGGTACATGAACACTCGCCAATGGCATAGAGACGGCGTATGCTACTCTGCCCGTCAAGATCTACTTTAATACCGCCACATAGGTAGTGGGCTGCTGGTGCCACGGGGATATAATCCTTGGTGATATCAATGCCGATGGAAAGGCACTTTTTATATATATTTGGGAAGTGTTCCTTGGTCTCTTCAGGGTCCTTGTGAGTGACATCAAGGTATACGTGCTCATCGCCACGGGTCTTCATTTCATTGTCAATGGCGCGAGCTACAATGTCGCGCGGAGCGAGTGAGAGGCGCGGGTCGTACTTCTGCATAAACTCCTTCCCGTCTTTGGTACGGAGTACTCCTCCATAGCCACGCATAGCCTCGGTGATAAGGTATGAAGGGCGGTCGCCGGGGTGGAACAGTGCCGTGGGGTGGAACTGTATGAACTCCATGTCCTTCACTACTCCCTTTGCACGATACACCATAGCTATACCATCGCCCGTAGCCACGAGCGGATTGGTTGTCTGGCGATATACGGCTTCACAACCTCCAGTAGCCATTACTGTAACTTTGGAGAGGTAGGTATCAACCACACCTGTATCTTCATTGAGCACATAGGCACCATAACAGCGGATACCCGAGGTATGGCGAGTGACGATGATGCCCATGTGGTGCTGAGTAATGATTTCAACGGCAAAATGATTGGTAAGTACCGTGATATTGGGGTGTGCCTTCACTGCCTCGATGAGTGAGGTTTGAATCTCCGCACCGGTGTTGTCCTTGTGGTGTAGGATTCGGAATTCAGAGTGGCCTCCTTCCTTATGAAGGTCAAAATCGCCATTCTCCTTCTTGTCGAAGTTGACACCCCAGCGTATCAGCTCTTCTATCTGTGCAGGTGCACCCTTGACTACTTTTTCTACTGCTGCAGGGTCACTGATATGATCGCCTGCAATCATCGTATCTTCAATGTGCTTGTCAAAGTTATCTACCGTGAGGTCGGTAACCGAGGCAATGCCACCTTGTGCGTAGTAGGTGTTGGCTTCCTCGAGGCCTGCCTTACAGATGAGTGCAACTTTACCTTTGTGCGCCACCTTGAGCGCAAAACTCATACCAGCCAGTCCTGAGCCGATAACGAGAAAATCATATTTGTGTACCATTGTTTTAATATTGTCAACGGTCATCAGTCAATGGTCAATTAGACTGATCCGCTAATCGCTAATCGTTACACGTTAATCGTTCGTTCTCACATGTCTCTATCAGTTGCAATAATTTGTCTACAGCCTGCTCTTCAGGAATATTCTTCTCAATACATTCTTTCTTGCGGTATAGACTCACCTTTCCACGGGCAGCACCTACGTAGCCATAATCGGCATCGGCCATCTCGCCTGGGCCATTGACTATACATCCCATAATGGCAATCTTGAGTCCTTTAAGATGTGCTGTAGCAGCCTTAATGCGGGCAATCGTATCTTCCAAAGCATAGAGCGTTCGTCCGCAGCCAGGGCAAGAGATGTACTCAGTCTTACTCGTACGTACACGAGCGGCTTGTAGAATATTGAATGCTGTGGTATCTACAGCCTGCGGAGCAATACTGTTACCTATGTTGTGCAGATATAGACCATCGATCAAACCATCGATACAGAGCAAACCGCTATCGGCAGCAGCACGAAGCTGGAGTTCCGAGAGATTTTCTTCGGCATAATGTTGGAAGTATATGATGGGGTTGGTAATACCCTCATGCATCAGCAGATGTGCCAGTGCGCGATGTTCGCCCACCCGATGCGGATGATTGGTTTGGTGTATCACTACCACTTCAGGGTGAGTTTTGAGACATGCCAATACCTCCTCTGAACATTGGCTATAGGTAACGAAGAGGAACTTAATCGGAGCAGAGCAGGTTGCAAGTAGTGGCAAGTAGTTCTTCTCACCGAACCCCATGAATACAGGATAGGTGTTCTTTTCTCCTGTCCAGGCAGGAGCATCTACGATGAGTGGTATATCAAGGCGCTCAGTAGGGAGGGTGCTGCCACAATAAAGATAATCAGGACGCAGATTAGCATCAAAGGTGCGAGCCTCATCGAAATAACTGCCGATAACTACCGGTACTTGATTGCCACCGATATTGGCTACGGCGTGGGTAGTGCGACGCATGGGAGCTACATAATTGAAACTCTCTGCTTCAACTCCTTCGATATGGGGATGCATGGCATGAGCGGTTACGTATTGTACCAATGCTTTAGCTACGGGAATCTCAGCCTCGGGGGCTTCGCTCAGTGATACTCGAATAGTGTCACCCAAACCATCGTAGAGCAATGCGCCTATACCTACGGCACTCTTGATACGGCCATCTTCGCCCTCGCCCGCCTCAGTAACGCCGAGATGGAGAGGGAAGTTCATGCCCTCCTGCTCCATCGTCTTTACAAGTAGGCGCACAGTGCGCACCATGATGACCGTATTGCTGGCCTTGATGGAGATGACCACATTAAAAAAGTTTTCATCTACACAGATACGCAAAAACTCCATGCACGACTCTACCATACCTTCAGGGGTATCGCCATAGCGACTCATGATGCGGTCGCTGAGCGAACCATGGTTTACGCCGATACGTATTGCCGTATGATTCTCTTTACAGATACTCAGGAAGGGCACCAAGCGGGCTCGTATCTTCGCTATCTCAGCTGCATACTCCTCATCGGTGTAGGTGAGCTGTTTGAAAGTGCGGGCTGTATCCACATAATTTCCTGGATTGATGCGTACTTTCTCGGCATATAATGCTGCCACATCGGCTACGCGGGCGTTGAAGTGTACGTCGGCCACAAGTGGAGTGTTTATACCTTGACTGCGCAGTCCTATATTGATTTCGCGCAAGTTCTCTGCTTCGCGCACTCCCTGTGTGGTGAGTCGCACATATTCACCTCCAGCTTCGATGATGCGCCTTGCTTGAGCCACCGAGCCTTCGGTATCGGTGGTGGCTGTCGTTGTCATCGACTGCACTCGGATAGGGTTGTCGGCTCCGAGCGGAGTACCGCCTATTTGCACCTCACTACTTTTGCGGCGCTGGTAGTTGAAAAAGTTCATTGCTTTTTGAATTCTAAATTCTGAATATGGAATGTTAGTGTCAATGAAATTGCACGGCACCATCAAGAGGCGCCAATCACTCAACACTTATATTCATAGTTTACCGCCTTCAGTTCCTCATTGGCCTTTTCGATTTTACGCTTGAGGTTCTCCTTGAAGTCGGCAAATCGCTTGGCAAGGTCGGCATCAGAAAGAGCAAGCATCTGCACAGCAAGTATACCTGCATTCTGTGCGGCATTGATGCCAACTGTGGCTACGGGTATGCCGGGAGGCATCTGCACGATGGCTAGGAGTGCATCTATACCCTCAAGTGTACTCTTGATGGGAACACCGATAACAGGAACAGTAGTGCTTGCTGCTATCACTCCTGGCAGATGAGCAGCCATTCCGGCAGCAGCGATAATGACGCGAATGCCTCGTGCAGCAGCTCCTTTTGCAAAAGTCTCTACCGCTTCAGGAGTTCGGTGTGCCGAGAGGGCGTTCATCTCAAATGGTACTTGCATGTCGTTGAGGAATGCAGCTGCTTTCTCCATGACAGGCAGGTCACTTGTACTGCCCATAATAATGCTTACAACAGGTTTCATATGCTTATAGATTAATTTTTGCTGCGAATATACGACTTTTGTGTGTAACGACAAAATGTCTATTCATGATATAAACACAAATAAGCACCTTATATGCTTACCAACGTCGTGTAGGCATCGCCTCCTCTGCGGGCTCACTCCAAAGGTTTCCCCATTCTCCACGGCGGGTGGTGGCATCGGCCTCAATATCACCAGGGTCTTCCTCGCTGCTCTCAGTCTCATCCAAAGTCCCTTCTGCCGATAAAATCAACATCAGTGGCTCCGCCTCGTAAGTTACAATCTCAATCTCTGGTTTTATATATATTTTCTTCATAATCTTCACGTATGGTTATGGTTTTGAGTATAGCCTTCAATCCCTCATCGTTCTGCTTTAGTTTATAATCACTTTCATTGTAGTGCCATCGCTCAGTAGCAAGATGTTGATGCCGTCTTGAAAATCATCGAGGCGCATACCATTGGTGTTGTATATAGCAACTACTGTAACCTCGCTAGCAGCAGGCACAATAGCAGTCTCATCATCTTCTTCGCCTGTGCGGAAGCTAAGACTGCGGGCATTAGCTGTCTTTAATCTAAAATAAGAACGGAAGCCTTTCAATCTATTAGTCTCTGCTTTTGCTGCTTTATAGAAAGTATTATTGCTTATAAAGAAATCTCCTGCAGGCACATAGCCATTGGTGTAGGTTCCTATAAATTCGATATGGTCAGTAGATGGAGTGGTTAGGGAGGTTGTGTTGAGCGTAACGTTCTCCATGGTAATGGATTCCAAATCTGTTTCCATTGATTTGTTGCGCACCATATAAGACACACCTACCTTAATCCCATTCGCAGCATCTTTAAATTTAAGATAGATGGTTTTACCATCTTCGCTTGTACTTGTGCTTTCCAGTTCCTTTACTTCCCAACCTTCAAGCATATTTGCAGGAATATCGAAAGGAACTACGAAGGAATTCCAAAGCGGCTTTTGTTCTACTCCTTCCTCCAATTTTGTCTTTGCTTTGAGGGTGCGATTAACCTTAACCTTAGGATAGGCGACTGTTCCATCGAACTCGGCTATTACATTATCAGTCTCGTTGAGCACCAGTTCTGCAGGCATCACCAAGGTGAGATGGAAGTCGTCGCACTTGTACCAGCAGCTGTTTACACCCTCAACAGTGATGGCCAGTGTCCCGTCTGATACCGTACACTCCACTTCGGGGAATACACCAGAACTGGCGCCTTTGGTAGAGGCGGCGATGGTAGTAGTAGTACCATTGCCTGTGAGCTTCATGCTGTTGCCACTGTCTGTAGCTACCATAGCGGTGAGCTTATAGGTGCCATTGGGAAGGCCTGTTACAGTTTGTGTAATGGCAGCATTTACACCCGAGTTGGTGGCACCATCAGCATTGTTCCATGTATTGAAGAGATAGCGGCCATCAGTTCCAGCTACGGTATAGGTACCATTCTCCTGCGGTTTCACTCCCGTATCCCAAGCGACCGTAGTACTCCATCCCGTGTAGTCACCCGTTTCAAAGTTGGGATTGGTGATGGCCCATGTCATGTCGGTACCAGCAATGCGTTGTGCCTTGGCAGCGGACTGCAAAGCGGTATATACGGCTGCGGCTTCAGTCTTTCCATCGGTAGTGAGTGACTTGTTGTCGTACATCGTCTGATAACTGCTGATGTCGAGTGCTGCTTTGCCGTATGCATCGAGTGTTGCGTTGTTAGCTTCATCAAGCGCCAACTTAAGGCGGCCGTGGGGTACATCGCAGATGTACTTGAGGCGAAAGTTGTCGGCCTTGAGGAAGCAACCTTCCCATGGCCAATAGTGGATGAATGTAGAACCACCTCCCTTGTTACCACCTACGGCACCGATGGTGGCTGTGTGTCCCTCTACAAGAAAATAAAGAGTGGACTCATGGAATACAGTCTTACCATTCTCTGTAGCTACCTTATCATTATAGCCGTTACCTATAAGATATACATAACGTCCCTCGAATGATGTCACCTGCGCTTTCAGTTCGTATAATCCGTTAGGAATGCCGCGGATAGTCTGCTTTACGTATGAGGTATGGTCATCATCGCCGGCATAAGAGTTGAATAGGTAATCACCATCGCAACCATCGGTGGTATAGGTATCGTTAGAATTGGGCCATACAGCAACATCCCAACCACTTCCGATTGTCCAACCAAAGAGGTTGCCCATCTCGAAACTGTTGTTGATGATAGCACTAGTGATATCGCCCCCATTGACATCCATATTCAAAATAGCTTGTTGCACGATGTATGCGCAGTGAGCTGCATAAGCATTGGCGTAGGCCTCATCGACCATAGCACAAAGGGCATCGGCAATAGCTTGAGATGTCACCATATTGTTATTGTAGCGGTAGATGACAGTAGAAATGTCATAGGCAGCCTGGCCTGCTTCGTTGAGCTCAAGGACTTTCAGATAAGTCTCGTTGACTTTAGCGACTACTTGCGCCTTATATTCCTTATAGGGGTCAACAGTTACTTCTCCCGTGCCATAATACATGAGACGGAAATTATCGATGCAGACCCAAGCAGCTTTGGCTGAAGAAGACGTTGCTGGCTTTGTTACAGATAGCGATATGGAGGCTTCGGACGACAAAGAGACCTGACTAGATGCTAAATAATCATCACTATCTCTAAAAAGAGCTGCCACATCAGTAGTAGCAGTACCAATGGAAATACTCTGGTTGTTGGGGATGCTAATATTCGTTGAGCCAAATGAAACTACAGCACCGCTGAGAGTCTCATCTTTCGTGGTGAACCAACTAGTATATTGCGAACGATAGAACCCCTCAAATGAAACGTTGTAAGTGCCTTTGGGGAGTGTTCCCAGCGCATGTGATGCAGTAACAGCACTCGTGCTATTAGCAATAGCTACATGGTTATATGTTGTGGCATCAGCCCCGTTATCGACACCACCAAATGTGAAACCGGACCAACTGCTGGCATAACCAGCCTCGTGTTCCAACTTATCAAAATCAGCAGATTTAAGTAACGGAGTGAAGTTGAACGGATAATCAGCACTGGCTTTGGTCATTTCTGTACGGATACGCGCATCGGTAAGAAAGACCCACTTCTGGTTCTCATCAGATGTGTTTTTTGCTACAGTCTTTAATACATTCCCTGTTTCTGTGGTTGTAGTAAGTACTCCGTTTCCTCCTTCAATATAGTATTGGTAAGAACTGCTACTGGTGGCTATTGGTGTTAATTCCCATTCATGAGATTCGCTTTCCAAACCATCCATAAAAGGGTATTCCACAGCAGTCATGTAGTTCCCTCGACTAGTACCCAAACTCTGCAAGGCATACTTGCCATCAGACAATGCTGTTACTGTTATGGGGGTTCCTGCATATCCTGAAGTCGCTTGTGTCTGCCATGATGCACCCACCTTTACATATTTTCCCGTGCCCACATTCATTAAGTAATAGGTAGTACCACTTACAACCTGTTCACCCTCCCATGTGGGCTTTTGTCCATCCTCTGTGCTTTCTTCAAGAGTCCAGCTATCTTCTTTATCAATTGGTGTACCATTGAGGTCAGTGATGGTAAAGTTTACAATGACGGGATAGTGGTCCGACACGCCAAACGAGGTGTTGTGCAAGTAACTATTGGCCTCAATAGTAAGTGATGACTGGCTGTCATTGATATAGAAGATCTTGTCTACAATCTCACCTGTATTATTGTCGTAAGGTGCATTGTACCACATCATAGCATCGGCACCCAAGACAGGATACTCACCACCCCACATCTTCTCAATCCATGCATCCTTGATAGTAAGGCGACTATCGGCATTGATAGCATCGATAAGGTTGGTCTTCACGGCATCGCGCGTGTAGCGACAGTTGGTGTCACCGATGATGAGAATAGGGCGACCGTGCTTGTTGTTCTTGATATAGGTGGCCAACTGGGTAAGCTGGTTGTTACGAGCTGTAATATCTTTATCCCCGCTGTCGGCATCCATGTGGAGGATATACACATCCACCACAATACCACTGGCAATGGTCACGGCATAATAGCGGAAACCCTTCTTGATCAATCCGTCGGCACCTTGGTCGGTATAACCATTGTAGGTGCTCCATGGAACACATGTCTCTCCCGTGTAGCCTGTACTATTACGCTTGGCAACAAGTAGACCTAAACCATCGGTATCGGCAGAGTTTGATGCAATAATATCTCCAACTCCAAGGTCAATTGCCCCTCTCCAAGTTCCTATATGGTAATAGTCGGTAAGCGGTGCTACTAAATAGCTGTGGTAGTCGAAGTCCTCGGAGAAAGCTACGATATCCCAGTTTTGCTTGGCTATAGCATTACCCATCAGTGTAGCTCCCTCGATACCAGGAGCGCCTTCATTAACAGTGACACCAGATATCTTCTCTGGTAATCCATCCACATTCAACGCTACTGCATTAAACGTGTAGGAGCGTTGAGCCAATGCACCTGTAACAACGCAAAGGAGGGCTGAAACAGCCATCAAGCAACGCTTAAGAATGTTCTTCATATTTTCTGTATTTTTATACTTCATAGTTAGGCCTTGTTATACCAAATAAATGTGGATGAGAAACCATCCTACGTAAATATCCCCGTGATAGTAGGTTACTCTTATTGGTATTAACGTGCAAATGTAGAAACTTTTTGTGAATATTTGTGCATTTTTCTGCAAATAAGTACAAAAACGGCCTCTTTGCGTTATTTGACCACCTTCATTTTTTCGAAACCTTCTCCGTAGACACCGGTGACATTGCTCTGCGACACGAAGGCATTGGGGTCAATGTCGTGGATGATGCGGAAGAGGTTGACTGCATCTTGTCTGCGGGCAAGCACTACGAGCACCTTGCGGGGCTGCTTGCTGTACCATCCCATGCCGTCGAGTACGGTGACACCGCGGTGCAGCTTCGAGTTGATGTAGTCGGCTATCTCCTCGTATTTATTAGAGAAGATGAGGAACTGTACCGAACGGCGTGTGCTGTTGATATAGTAGTCGAGCGACACACTCATGATGACGAGTGCCACGAAACCGAACATCACACGGCGCCAATCGTTGAACACGAAGTAGCAACTGCTGATAATGAGGATATCGGAAATCATCGTAGCACGGCCGAAACTGATGTTACGGTACTTATTGATGATGGCATTGACGATATCCATTCCGCCAGTACTTCCGTTATGCGTGAAGGCAAGGCCCACACCGATACCGGCAGCTATAGCACCGAGTACACAAGCCATGAAGTCCTGCCCAGGGCCGAGGAGTTGCATGAACTGTCCGTTATCGTCGATGAACCACTTCTGTGTGACATCGAGCATGAAGGTAAGCATGAAGACGGCATAGATGGTCTTGACACAAAACTTCCAACCCAAGAGGTAGAGGGCAAAAACAAGCAATATACCGTTTATAATCAGGTATGTTACCTGCATATCAATACCTGTGGCATAGAATACGATAGCAGAGATACCAGTAACTCCACCCATGGTTATCTGATAGGGAAGCATGAAACAACTCCATCCCAATGAGTAGATAAACAATCCGAGAGCGATGGCAAGGTAGTCTTTCACCTCGCGCATCAATTTGTGCCTGTCTAAAATAAATGTTTGCATGGGTATTTAAGAGTGAAAAGTGAAGAGTGAAAAGTGAAGAGTTACATACCGCTGTAAACTCTTAACTCTTCACTCTTAATTCTTAACTGATTACGATATTCACAATCTTCTTCGGCACGACGATGACCTTGCGGATGGTCTTGCCGTCGATGTACTTCTGTGTATTCTCGTTGGCGAGTACGGTCTGCTCAATGGTGGCGTTGTCCATATCGGCCGCGAGGTCGAGGGTGAAGCGGGTCTTGCCGTTGAAGGAGATGGAGTAGGTCACGCTGTCCTCCTTGAGGTACTCCTCGTTCCATGCAGGCCACTGGGCATCACATACGGAGCCTTCGCCTCCAAGCAGTTCGTGCAGCTCTTCACATACGTGGGGGGCGAAGGGGGCGAGTGCCACGACGAGCGGCATCAGGATCTCCTTCTTGGCACATTTAAGTGACGATAGCTCGTTCACGCAAATCATGAAGGCACTGATAGAGGTGTTGTACGAGAAGGCCTCGATGTCGCCAGTCACCTTCTTGATGAGCTTGTGCAGCGACTTCAGCTCCTCCTTGGTGGGTGCCTCATCGGTCACGAGCAGTTCGCCGTTACGGCCGTAGAAGAGTCCCCAGAACTTCTTGAGGAAGCGGTGGCAACCGTCGATACCGTTGGTATCCCAAGGCTTAGACTGCTCTACGGGGCCGAGAAACATCTCGTACATGCGCAGTGTATCGGCACCGTACTTTTCTACTATCATATCGGGGTTGACGACGTTGAACATCGACTTCGACATCTTCTCCACAGCCCAACCGCAGATGTACTTGCCATCTTCGAGGATGAACTCGGCATCGTTATACTCGGGACGCCAAGCCTTGAAGGCCTCGATATCCAAGACATCGTTGGATACGATGTTCACGTCTACATGGATGGGAGTCACGTCGTAGTTCTTCTTCAGGTTCAGCGACACGAAGGTGTTGGTATCCTTGATGCGGTATACGAAGTTGCTTCGGCCCTGTATCATACCCTGGTTGATGAGCTTCTGGAAGGGTTCGTCGTTCTTACTGTAACCGAGGTCGTAGAGGAACTTGTTCCAGAAACGCGAGTAGATGAGGTGACCCGTAGCATGTTCGCTACCACCCACGTAGAGGTCCACGTTCTGCCAGTACTCGCCCACCTTGTCGTCCACGAGAGCTTCGTGGTTGTGGGGGTCCATATAGCGCAGGTAGTAGGCCGATGAGCCTGCAAAGCCGGGCATGGTGTTCAGTTCGAGGGGGAAGATGGTGACGTTGTCGACCTTCGCATTCTCCACCACGCAGTTGTTCACCGTGTCCCAAGCCCATACGGTAGCGTGACCCAATGGAGGCTCACCGCTCTCTGTGGGGAGGAACTTGGCCACCTCGGGCAACTCGATGGGCAGACAGCTCTCGGGCACCATGTAGGGCATGCCCTCCTTATAGTATACGGGGAACGGCTCGCCCCAGTAGCGCTGGCGGCTGAAGATGGCATCGCGCAGGCGGTAGTTCACCTTCACGTGGCCGAGGCCCTTCTCCTTGATATATTCCTTGGTGCGTGCGATAGCCTCCTTCACGGTCAGGCCGTTGAGCACGAGGTCACACTCGCCCTTCTGCTCGGGGCGCGGAGAGTTCATCATGATACCCTCCTTGGCATCGAAGCTCTCTTCCGACACGTCGGCACCCTCGATGAGCGGACGTATCTCGAGGCCGAAATGCTTGGCAAATGCATAGTCGCGGCTGTCGTGGGCAGGCACTGCCATGATGGCTCCTGTGCCGTAGCCTGCGAGTACATAGTCGGAAATCCATACGGGGATGCTCTCTCCGGTGAGGGGGTTGATGGCATACGAACCGCTCCATACACCTGTCACGCGGCGGTCAGCGATACGCTCACGCTCGGTACGCTTCTTTGTGGCATCGAGGTAAGCTTCCACGGCCTCCTTCTGCTCGGGTGTGGTGAGGGTAGCCACCAGTTCGCTCTCGGGAGCCAGCACCATGAAGGTGACGCCGAACACGGTGTCGGCGCGGGTGGTGAAGATGACAAACTCTACATCGCTGTCCTTCACCTTGAAGGTGAGCTCGGCACCCTCGCTGCGGCCTATCCAGTTGCGCTGCGTCTCTTTGAGCGAGTCGGTCCAGTCGATGCGGTCGAGTCCTTCGAGCAATCGGCCTGCGTATGCCGATACGCGCAGGCACCATTGGCGCATCTTCTTCTGCACCACGGGGTATCCGCCACGCTCTGATACACCGTCTACCACCTCATCGTTGGCCAGTACGGTACCCAGCTTGGGGCACCAGTTCACCATCGTCTCGCCCAGGTAGGCGATGCGGTAGTTCATCAGCACCTCCTGCTGCTCCTTCTCGCTCATGGCCTTCCACTCGGCAGCGGTGAACTCCAGGTTCTCCGAGCAGGCCGCGTCGATACCCTCCGAGCCGTTCTGCTCAAAGTGGGCTACCAGACCTTCGATAGGCATGGCCTTGCCCTGGGCATTGTCGTAGTAGGAGCCGAACATGCGGATGAAGGCCCACTGTGTCCAGTGATAGTATTCGGGGTCGCAGGTGCGTATCTCGCGGTTCCAATCGAAAGAGAAACCGATCTTGTCCAGCTGCTCACGGTAGCGGGCAATGTTCTGCACGGTGGTGATGGCGGGGTGCTGCCCCGTCTGTATGGCATACTGCTCGGCAGGGAGTCCGTAGGCATCGTAACCCATGGGGTTGAGTACGTTGTAGCCCTGCGAGCGCTTGTAGCGGGCATAGATGTCCGAGGCGATGTAGCCCAGCGGATGGCCCACATGGAGTCCCGCCCCCGAGGGGTAAGGGAACATGTTGAGCACATAAAACTTCTTCTTCTCCGGGTCCTCGGTTACGCGATAAGTCTGATTGGCTACCCATCGCTGTTGCCATTTCTTCTCTATTTCTCTGAAATTATATTCCATATCTGTGGTTTTATTTGTTTCTGTTTTCCTATTATATAAATATGGTAGAGTTAGATTATCCTTTTGTCTTCTGCTTACGCACTGCACGATATATAGAGAGTGCAATGATTAAGAGTATTGAGGCATACATGATAAAGATGCATATCATGGCTATGGTATCTCCCTTCTTTACACTGTCGGGGGCAAACTCCATGTGTATCGTATGCTTGCCTGCAGGGACGTTGATGGCACGCAACATATAGTTGACCCGATAGATGTCGGCGGGATTACCATCGATAGTTGCCTTCCATCCATAAGGATAGTAAATCTCCGAGAATACAATAGTACCTGGCTTGCTTGTCGTGTACTCATAGTCAAGATAACGTGGCGTATACTTGGTGAGATGTACCGATGCTGTAGAGTCTCTTCCAGGGGTAAAGTCCTGCACATGCGCAGCAAATTCCTTGTCAAGCACCGCCGTAGTGTGCATGTTGATATGGTTGAGCGCTTCGCTCTCCTCATTGGCTGTATTCACTACCTGCAATGTATCTACGAACCATGCATTGCCCATAGCGTAAGGATTTCGTTGCACCGTGGTCTGTCCGCTCTTCCTGTCGGGGAGAATGAAGTACTTGGCATTGAGCATACCGATGACGTTCATGTTCATCTTTGATATATGCTCGTCTATCAGGTCTTGATAGCGGCGTAACTTGGCAGCACTATATCCGCCTATTGACTTTAGGTAATAGGATGTGCGTGCATCGTTGAATGTGTTTGTCGCCAGATTCAGCACTCTGAAATGCGGGTCTTTGTCCTGTAATATCTGCTTTTCGTAGGGTTGCATCTGGAACGCAGCAGTATTGTTCTTTTTTGTCACGAAATGGCTATCGTTGAGGTATCGTTTGTTTATGGGCCACATATCGGCCAGTACTAGCACGCCCAAAATAGCTACCATATAGCTCCATTTGAGCCATCCCTTCACGAACACCCAGAGCGTAACGGATGCCAATACGATGAAGAGGAACGAACGCAGGGCATCGCTCCGCATCAGTGACGCACGCTCATCCAAGATCCCTTGATAAGCAAACTCGGGAAGTTGTGATGCCAAGCCTGCATCTATAGGAGCATGGAAGTCAAATACCATACTACCAAAGAGTGCAATGAAGAGGCACAGACCAGCAGTGATTCCTGCTGCTATATAGATGTTCTTGATGGCTTTTTCTCTCGTGATGGTTCCATCCATCAGCACCTTTACAGCAAGGAAACCGAGCAGCGGCATGGTTATTTCTGCTACGATAAGGATAGATGATACCGCGCGGAATTTATTGTAAAGGGGGAAGTATTTGAAGAAGAATTCTGTGAGAGGCATAAAGTTGTGTCCCCAAGCAAGGAACACAGAGAACAGTGTTGCTGCCAATATAGCCCACTTGTAGGGCCCTTTGACAATCAGCAATCCCAGTGCGAAGAGGAAGCATATGATGGCACCCATGTATACGTTACCTGCCGTGAAGGGCTGGTCGCCCCAGTAGAGGGGTACATTGGAGCAGAACTGAGCTGCAGAGTTGCGGGGAACACCATGCTTCACAAGTGATTTATAGAGTTCTGAATCGGTACCTACATCATAGCTCGACGCACCGCCCATCACTCCGGGGATGATAAATGATAGTGACTCGTCAATGCCGTAGCTCCACTGGGTAGCATAGTCGAGGTCGAGACCTTTCGTCTTGTTCTCTGAATCCGTGCTCTTCTTAAGATCAGAATGTCCACCACGCATTGTCTGCTCGGCATACTCCTGATTTACAAAGATGGTAGAACTTCCGGTGCCCAAACCTACAATCAGCGATCCGAAGAAGAGTAGTGATCCTATGGCTAAATCCTTGTATCGCTTCTCCTTGATGTGGATATACAACTCGGCAAAGAAGAAGAGTCCAATCATCATAAACAGGTAGTACGACATCTGCGGATGATTGCCAAAGCCGATGGCTGTAAACAGCATGGTGAGCACTACACCCCACCCATACCGTTTACGGAAGATGAGGTAGAAGCCTGCTGCTACCACTGAAATAAGGGCTATAGATGAGGTCTTGGAGTTATGGCCGGCCTGTACGATGATAAAAAAATACGATGAGAATCCCGTAGCCAGCGCCCCTACGATACTCAGCCACTTGTTGATGCTGAATGCACGCATCAGCATATAGAAGCACACAAAGAAGATGATGAATATCCAAGGAGTGCTCCAATGACCCTTGAGCATAATCTTGCGGAAAGGCTTCAACCAATCATTGGCTTCATAGTGTCCGCCACCAATCTGGTAGTTGGGCATACCGCTAAACATCGAGCCCGTCCAGAACGAGTAGTCACCGGTATTTCTGGTATACTCAGTAGATTCATGTACGGCAGCAGCGGCACTTGTACTGTCGCCCGAATGTATGACTTTCCCTTCCAGGGCTGGCGAGCAGTAGATGCATGCAATAGCGATGAAAAGGACTAATGCTACGGCGTAGGCACCATATTTTTGCAGTAAACTCTTATTCTCCATATAGTGTTACTCTAAATAAATCAGCCACAAAATTAGTTTAAAAAATCGGTTAATTAAAACCAATTAGCAAAAATAAACTGTATCTTTGCAAATCGTATCAACAACATATCCTAAGGACAATGAAAATAGCACTTATAGGTTATGGCAAGATGGGCAAAATGATAGAGCAGATTGCCCTTCATCGTGGCCATGAGATAGTCTGTATTATAGACATTGACAATCAGGGAGATTTTTGTTCCGAAGCGTTCCGCAGTGCCGATGTAGCCATTGAGTTTACCAATCCCATGGTGGCTTACGACAATTATATGAAAGCATTTGCTGCTGGAGTGAAGGTGGTGTCGGGAAGTACTGGCTGGCTCGAAGAGCATGGCGATGAGGTGCGCCATATGTGTACGGAAGGTGGAAAGACCTTGTTTTGGTCATCAAATTTCAGCCTTGGCGTAGCCGTGTTCTCTGCGGTAAACAAGTACTTGGCCAAGCTGATGAACCGCTTTGATGAGTACGACGTCAGCATGAGCGAGACTCACCATATACACAAGCTTGATGCACCCAGTGGCACAGCCATCACATTGGCCGAGGGCATCCTGGAGAATCTCAACCGCAAACAACGTTGGGTACCGGGCACGCTGCTTGCTGCCGATGGCACCCTGAGCGGTACTACCGAGTGCGCTCCTGAGGAGTTGCCCGTAAGCTCTATACGCGAAGGTGAAGTACCTGGTATACATAGCATCCGCTACGATTCTGAAGCCGACAGCATCACCATCACCCATGATGCCAAGAGCCGCCGGGGATTTGCTCTCGGAGCAGTGCTTGCGGCTGAGTATACAGCCACACACGAGGGATTGCTCGGTATGAATGATTTGTTTGATTTCTGAAAAATAGGCTATGAATAAAATTAAGGAAGCCACTCCCAAGCAGTGGATAAAGTTCGGCATTGTACTTGCCTTGTACCTTCTCTTCCTCCTCTGGATCAAGAGCTGGTGGGGACTTATCGTAGTGCCCTTCATTTTCGATGCTTATATCACTAAGTTCATTCCTTGGACATGGTGGAAGACAGCCAAGAGTAGTCTTGTGCGCAACGTCATGAGTTGGGTCGATGCCATCGTGTTTGCCCTCGTAGCCGTATACTTCGTTCACATCTACTTCTTCCAGAACTATACCATCCCCACCTCATCGCTCGAGAAATCATTGCTCGTGGGCGATTACCTCTTCGTGAGCAAGGTATCCTATGGTCCCCGTAAGCCCAATACGCCGCTCACCATGCCGCTCACGCAGCATACCATGCCTGTTACTGGTGGCAAGAGCTATATCGAGTGGCCTCAATGGCCTTACGAACGCGTCAAGGGATTGGGAAACGTAGAACTTAACGACATTGTCGTATTCAACTACCCGACAGGTGATACCATCGTGAGCAATCCGCAGTTTGCCGCCAATGACTTCTACAAGATGGTGAGCGATATCAGCGTAGAGCTCAACCATGGGCAATATCCTCTCGTGGATAGTCTCAGTGCTGCCGATGAGCGCAAGGCTTATGAGCAGTTTTTGGCTAAGGGTCGTAAGTATATTGCCAATCATCCCGAGGTGTTTGGTAAGGTCGACTGGCGTCCTGTAGACCGTCGCGAAAACTATGTGAAGCGTTGCGTAGGTCTTCCGGGACAGACACTTCAGATTAAAGATAAGATTATCTACCTTGACGGTGTGCCTAACAAGGAACCCGACAACGTGCAGTACAGCTACTACGTGACTACCAAGCGCCCCATCAATGAGAAACTGCGTCGCGAACTGGGCATCAGCAAGGAGGACCTTGCTAACCACAATGCCAATGGCACTTACTACTATCTCCCTCTCACGCAGAAGGCTTACGAGACACTATCAAAGCGTACCGACATTGTGGAAAAGATAACTCCTGTGGTTGAGGAACACGGACAAGGCCTCTACCCTGTGAATAAGTATACAGGATGGAGTGTTGATAACTATGGTCCCTTGTGGATTCCCAAGCGTGGCGAAACGATTGCTCTTACCCTTGACAATCTGCCCTTCTACGAGCGCCCTATCGCTGTATATGAAGGCAATGACCTGCAGGTACGCGATGGCAAGATATATATTAATGGTAAGGAATCCTCTGAGTATACCTTCGCCATGGACTACTACTGGATGCAGGGCGACAACCGTCACAACAGCCTCGACTCGCGCTTCTGGGGTTTCGTGCCCGAGGACCACATCGTGGGTAAGCCCATCCTCATATGGCTTTCGCTCGATAAAGATCGCGGATGGTTTGACGGTAAGATCCGTTGGAATCGTCTGTTCCGACAAGTAGAGAGCTACAATTAAGAGCCATGGTACTCAACTATATCTGGATAGCCTTCTTTCTCGTGGCCTTTGTGGTGGCGCTTGTGCGCCTCATCTTCATGGGCGACGTGGAGGTGTTTCCCGCCATCATGAACTCTACCTTCTCATCGGCCAAGACGGCTTTTGAGATTTCGCTCGGACTCACGGGCGTGCTCTCTCTCTGGCTCGGCATTATGCGCATAGGCGAGAAGGGCGGAGTGGTCAACGTGGTGGCCCGCTGGCTGGCGCCGGTGTTCTCGAAGATCTTCCCCGACATCCCCAAGGGACATCCTGTCACGGGCACCATCTTCATGAACTTTGCCGCCAACATGTTGGGGCTCGACAATGCAGCCACGCCCATGGGGCTGAAGGCAATGGAGCAACTGCAGGAACTGAACCCCAAGAAAGACACGGCAACCAACCCGATGATCATGTTCCTTGTGCTTAACACCTCGGGCTTGACCCTCGTGCCCATCAGCGTGATGGTATACCGTGCCCAGATGGGAGCCGCACAGCCTACCGATGTGTTCGTACCCATCCTCCTGGCCACCTTCTTCTCCACCATTGTGGGTCTCATCGTCACCTGTTTGTACCAGCGCATCAACCTGTTCAACCGTACACTCATGCTCTTCCTCGGCGCCCTGTGCACGTTGGTGGCCCTCATCATCTGGGGTTTCAGTGCCATGCCCCGAGAGCAGATGGACGTGGTGTCATCGACCTTTGCCAATGTCTTCCTCTTCAGCATCATCACCAGCTTCATTATAGCGGGTATGCGTAAGAAGATCAACGTATACGATACCTTCATCGAGGGTGCCAAGGAGGGCTTCGAGACCGCCGTGCGCATCATCCCCTATCTGGTGGCCATACTGGTGGCTATCGGCGTGTTCCGCGCTTCGGGTGCCATGGACTTCCTCATCGACGGCATAGCCTGGTGTGTGGCAGCTCTGGGTGGCGACACCGAGTTTGTAGGCGCTCTGCCCACCGCACTGATGAAGCCACTGAGCGGCAGCGGTGCACGCGGACTCATGGTCGATGCCATGACCACCTACGGCGCCGACTCCTTCGTAGGTCGCCTCGCCTGCCTCTTCCAGGGAGCTACCGACACCACGTTCTATATCCTGGCAGTATACTTCGGCAGTGTGGGCATACGCAAGACACGCCATGCCGTCACCTGCGGCCTTCTGGCCGACCTGGCTGGTATACTCTCGGCAATATTCATTTGTTACCTGTTCTTTGGATAGCTTTTTCGGAAAACTCGGAGTTCTCTGAGTTCTCATAATTCATAATTCAAAATTCAGAATTAACCAAACATGATTACCTACCACACCGAAGGCACCGTGATGCCATCCATCAAGAAGCGCGAGACCACTGCATGGGTACGCGCTGTAGCCGCCACCTATGGCAAGAAGGTGGGCGACGTGAGCTACATCTTCTGCAACGACAAGCGCATCCTCGAGGTCAACCGCGAGTTCTTGCAACACGACTACTACACCGACATCATCACCTTCGACTACACCGAGGGCGACATCATCAGTGGCGACCTCTTCATCAGCCTAGACACGGTGCGGAGCAATAGCGAGCAGTATGCCACCGAATACGATGAGGAGCTGCACCGAACCATCATCCACGGCATACTCCACCTCTGCGGCATCAACGACAAGGGACCCGGTGAGCGCGAAATCATGGAGGCCGCCGAGAACCGTGCGCTAGCTATGCTAGGTTGATGGTTTATGGATGATGGACGCTCAACCTTCATTCCTAGACCCTAAGAATACGATTATATACTACACAAAACACCCGACATGAAAGAAAATAATAAAGCCATTGCCTTGGCTATGGCAGCTGTGCTCAGCTGGTCGACCGTAGCCACTGCATTCAAAATCGCACTCACCCATCTCACCCACTTCGAGATGTTGCTGGTAGCCAGCATCACCTCACTCATCATCTTTACCGTCGTGCTCACCATCCAGCGCAAGTGGGGCGAGGTGAAGGCACTCTCACGCAAGATGTGGGGTTACTTTGCCCTGCTCGGTCTGCTCAATCCCGTAGCCTACTACCTGGTGCTGTTCAAGTCATACGACCTGCTGCCCGCACAGATAGCCCAGCCCGTCAACTACATGTGGCCGGTACTACTGGTTATCCTGTTGGCCATATTCACCAAGCAGCCCATACCAGGCAAGAAGTACATCGGTATGCTCATCTCGCTGGGCGGCCTCATCATCATCTCGGCAGGAGGCAAGCAGGGTGGCAGCATGGACATACCTCCCTTCGGGCTGGCATTGGGTATCATGAGTGCCTTCCTGTGGGCAATCTACTGGATGGTCAACAATAAGAACAAGGAGCGTGCCGATGCTACCGTAGCCTGCTTCATGAGTTTCCTCTTTGGTAGCATATACCTGGGTCTGGGTGCTCTGGTTGTAGGAGTCGACCTCAACACCCTGCCGGGCATCCTGTCGGGCATGTATGTGGGAGCGTTTGAGATGGGTATCCCTTTTATTTGCTTCGGACTGGCCATACGCAAGACCACCAATCCCGCGCTCGTCAACCAGCTGTGCTACCTCTCGCCCTTCCTCTCGCTCTTCTTCGTGTCTACT
Source organism: Bacteroidaceae bacterium (assembly GCA_017622495.1). Lineage (GTDB taxonomy): Bacteria > Bacteroidota > Bacteroidia > Bacteroidales > Bacteroidaceae > UBA1189. The sequence goes on from JAGAQY010000067.1 coordinate 34,748, forward strand.
ATATTGGGCGAGCAGATTGTACCCACCACCTACATCGGACTGATACTGATTGTAGCGGGTATCGTATTCAATGAATATTTAGTAAAGAGCAAGAAGTAATCCGACTAAGACTGCATAATGAAAGAGGGTGTGTCAAAATTGCAACACACCCTCTTCTTTTTTCTTCTTATCTCTTCCTACTCAGTCCGAACTCCTTCGACTGAATGATTTCCAATCCCTTCATCACCGTCTCGTCGGTGTGGTTGAAGACTTCGTAGAACTGCGTCATGTCCCAAAGGTCGCGGGCGATGAGTGCCTTGAGCTGCACTTTGATGTAGGGCAGCGATGCCTGATACAGCTCCTCGTCGTGCTTCACGCCAGTTTTGTCGGCCTCGGCACGCAGGATGCTGAGGATGGTGTCGTCCACCTCGAAGTGCTTGTTGTAGGTCTTGAAGTCGGGATAGCGCTTCTCATAGTCCTTGCGGTAGCGGTCTATGACAGCGAGGTTGGTGTTCACGATAACGCCCTTGGCCGTCAGCTCACGGTGATACTTGGTGTATGTCAGCGTATCGAGCGGCACGAAGTAGTCGGGCATGATGCCACCACCGCCATATACGGTGCGTGCCAACTGCTTGGTCTGATACTTGAGTGAGTCGGGGAAGTGTATGCTGTCGGCATGCATCAGCTCGCCCTTGTTGAAGCGGTCCACCAGGTCCTTGCGGTAGTCGATGTCCTCGCCGTAAGGCTTCTGTATGCAACGCCCCGAGGGAGTGTGGTAGCGAGCCACCGTGAGACGTATGAGCGAACCGTCGGGCAGGGGGATGGGACGTTGCACGAGTCCCTTGCCAAACGAGCGGCGACCCACAACGACACCTCTGTCCCAATCCTGTATGGCACCGGTGACAATCTCCGAGGCCGAAGCCGAATACTCGTCGATGAGCACCACGAGGCGTCCCTCGCAGAACTGGCCCTTACCCTCGGCATTGAACTCCGAGCGAGGCGAGCTGTTGCCTTCGGTATATACAATCTGCTGGCCAGGCTGCAAGAAGTCGCTTGCCATATCCACGGCAGCCTTCAGGTAACCTCCTCCGTTGCCCTGCAGGTCGAGGATGAGGTGCTGCATCTTCTGCTCCTTCAGTGTAGCCAGCGCATCGCTGAACTCCTTGTGTGTAGTGGCACCGAAACTGCTTATCTTGATGTAGCCTACCTTGGGAGCAATCATATAGGCAGCGTCGAGCGTGTGTACGGGAATCTTGTCGCGTGTCACGCGGAAGGTCAGCTTCTCATCATACCCACGGCGCACGATGCCCAGCTCCACCACCGAGCCCTTGGGGCCACGCAGGCGTTTCATGATTTCGTCGCGTGCCATCTTCACTCCGGCTATAGCCGTGTCGTTCACCGTCACGATGCGGTCGCCCGGCAGTATGCCCACCTTTTCCGAGGGACCCTTGCTCACGGTTTGGATGACGAAGAGCGTGTCATCGGCCATGTTGAACTGCACGCCAATGCCCTCGAAGTTACCTTGCAACGGCTCGTTCATCTTCTCTACCTCCTTGGCGGTGAGGTACGTAGAGTGCGGGTCCAGCTCCTTGAGCATGGCACGTATGGCAGCCTCCACCACCTTCTCCTCATCGGGGTCGTCCACATAGAGGTTAGCGATGGCACTATGGGCAAGCACCAACTTGCGCACCTGCTCCATATCGGCATTATTGGTCTGTGCTACACCAACCACGGTGCAAAGCATAAGGGCGATAATAGGTAATAAACGCTTCATTTGAGTTGTGAGTTATGATTTATGAGTTTGAATCGACAAAATTAGTGCAAGCCGAGAGAAATGCCAAATCTCAACGAACGAAAACAGAGAAAATGCTTGTATTTTCTTTGTTGAGAGAGGCAGAGATTCAATAAAGTTAAATTTATTTGAGCATTTCTTGGACTAGCCAAGCGCAAGCATTCCGAGGCGCAGCCTAATTTCTTCTTAGCAAGCAAAGATAAAATTAGTGCAAGCCGAAAGAAACAGAAGGAAAGGGAAATGTACAGTTTTATGGGGAGTTTTGCCTTGCTCCTTACATCCTGTCCGCTATAGTGAACAGGGTGTTCGGCTCTCGGCGTTGTCCCGCCGAGTCATGCAAGTTCACACATGCACTCAGCAATCACATTCATGGCCACAAACCGATAGCGTTGCGTGTCGTGAGGTATATCTCCCGTCTTGGCAATTACCCGCGCCGCGATATCTTGCCGCTCCAGCAGCTCGGCACTCGGCTCCACCAGTAGCAGCTTGCCAGCAGCACAAGCCTCAAAATAGACTCCCTGCGGCTTGAAGTAGCGGTAGTGAGGACTCTCGGGCGACGGGAAGCCCCGTTCAAGAAGGATAACGATGGGAAAGCCAGCCTCACGGAGTGCTCTGGAGATTAGCTTCTCGCCCTCGGAGATGGCTGCAGTGACATACACCATGCCATTGGCTGCTTCGGCCAGGCACTCCTCCTTACGGGCAGCTATCTGCTCGCTTGTCAGCCTTCGGGAGCATTGCAGCACTTGCCGCTGAGGGTAGTCGGCAAGAAACATATTGCCCAGCGTAACGCAAGGGATACCGCCTATAGTCACATTCTGCCTGATACGAAACAGGTCCCGATGGGCACGCTTCAATGCCAAGCGGCGAGGGTTGTCCTTGATGTATCGCACCATGTGGGCGAGCTGGTTCTTCCCTGTCAGTATGCGGTCGTGGTACTCCTTGGCGAAGAGGCAGAGCCCCTTACTCTCGGGAATAGCCGAGAGTGCCCGACAAGCATCGTCGCACTGCAGCTTGAACCAGCGCACATACTGGCCCAGATGCTTGGGCAGTCTGTCATGGATGCGCAAGAGGATGTGTATGTGGTCGGGCATGATTACATAATTGTAGATCTCTATTGACGATGCTCCTATGTAGGAGGGTATGCGCTCTATCTCTTCCGCTATTTTATGCCCAAGCGTAGTGAGGACTATCTGTTCGCCTCGCAACTCGCCAAGCAGCGGCATGCGCTCCGATGTCACCATCGTGAGCAGTTGGATGGATGGAGACCGATAGTCCATCCATTTAGCCCTGTACAGATGCTCCTTCTGCTTCTCGCAGCGCCATCCTTCCGGTGTCCAGTGCACTTTTGCCATCGCCTACCTGCATATAGTTGCTGCTGCGAAGATAGTAAATTATTCTTATAATACTATCGGAATAGAGCAATAGAGCAAAAATAAGTACAGTTTATGAATCGCAAAATCATGATAAAAAACCACACCAGAACTTCACAGCCCCGGCGTGGATTGGTCTGACCATAACTTTAATACTTTAATATTCTATTTGAAAATCTTACGCTTATTATATTCGAATAACGACTGGTTTTGCCTTAAGGCATCCACATCGAGGCCCGTAGCAGCTTGACCTTCCCAGTTTGCTCCCCACGCCTTGAATGGCTCGCCGTCAGGTTCCATAAATGATATCGTCTCTACATTCAACGGTAATGGTTCAAATACATACACGAGTGCAAAATAGTCGCCTGAGTAGCCTTCCATCCAGAAGTTATGGTCTATCGGAAATCCTACCAGTTCCTTTAGCTTGTATCTGTTGCCTGATTCATCCACAAGTACTGTGCCTGAATGTACTCCGAAATATTCGCGCATCCAGTTTTGTTCTTTGGCATAGGCCAAGTAAGTAGCCTCTGAAGTACGCCAAAGTGCCATAGTACCCTCTTTTACTGGTTTTATCAAATGAGCATCGGTATAGACTACCCATGTGTCGGCGTCATCCTTGTGGTATTTTCCTTCTTCCTTCACAAGTCGGGGCGTATGGAATGTTGGGAGGACATCGTATGAAGGATTTCCTTCTTTCGTTCTTTTCAGTTTTATGTTGCGACCACGCATCTGCCAATTGGGTACACCATAGATAGCAATCTCAGTTGTTTCTACAGGAAGTTTAGGGAAATATATCTGAAAATCGAGCATAGAACCCTTCGAAGCTTTTACCGCAAAGTACTTTCCCCAGCAGTCGGGTACAGACCGGATTGCACGATAGTGTATTCCCGTTTCCTTATCCACTATTCCTGTCTCATCTGAAGCCAGCCAAAAGTTCTTCAATACGTCTGCCGGCATTTGGAAATAGCAGTGCAACACGGTATATTTGCCCTCTTCTGTCAGTTCCCAGCACAATGAGGTCAATCCGTTCTTAGGCGATTTGGGCAAAGTAAAATTAAAATCTTCTGCCGTAGGCACAGTTTCAGCCCAAAGGGTTTCAGTTTGTTTATTACGATCCTCAGTTTTGTGCCATACAACAGTTTTCATACCTGTTTCTTCATCCAATTCCGCATTTGGAGCACCTACTAAATACACGCCTTTGCTGCTAGCAAGGACTTTAGCATCTTTCTTTTGTGCTTGTGCTGTAACACCAATCAGTGCAACGAGGCAAAGCAATACGATTCTGTTTGTTCTTGTTTTCATAACTACTATAGATTAAAAAGTATAATAATAATTAGCCTTGGCATTTGTATAGCCAGTAAGTGAGAGGGTGGCACCAAATGGTGCGTTCACACCATAGAGAAAGGTGTTGCCACCTATCTTCTCGGCAAACCACATATACCTGCGCCCTTCGCGTATATCCTGCAGCTCGAAGACAAACTGCGTCTGCGATATATGGAGCTGGTAGCCGGGACTATTGTTGTCGTACCAGCAAGCAACTTGAAGCAGACGACCGAAGACATCGATCCTCTTTCTGTCGGGAAAAACGTAGGTGAAGCTGGCGGTATTGGCATCCAGCGCAGAGACGCTATCCATTGGTTCCTGCTCTATACCATAGTTGGCCGCCAACCTTGCGATGAACTCATCCACGAGGACAGGACTTTTATAGGCGGTATCGGTGGTTGAGGCATAGATTACCTGAGTACCCTGCATCGATGCTGTGGGTGCAACTTTACTACTGCCATCAAGCAAAAAGTGCCCTACGATAAGCACTGCCACCATGCAAGCGGCAACTGACGGCCACATCCAGCGATGCAGAGCCGAGGAGTGTTTGGGGCGCACCTCTTCTACGCGCTCCATCAGCCGCTCATTGAGGTCGGCAGGCATCTGCGGACATCTGCGGACTCGGCGGGCTACTGCTTCGCGCAATCCTGCGTCCTTAGGCTGAGTGTCAGGGATGTTATTGTTCATAGTCGAATGATTGAATGATTCTATATAATTTACGTCTCGTGCGGCTCAGCCGCGAAGCCACGGTCGACGGAGTGGAGTCGGTGGTATAGGCGATGTCCTTGAGGCTCATGTCGTCGAAGTAGAACATGGTGATGAGAGCCTGTTCCTCGGGTGGCAGGTAGTCGAGAGCGTGTCCTATCAGCTGTATCGTTGCTTCGTCCTGCTGTTGGAATACTTGGGCCAACGCTTCGTCCTGAATGCTCTCAAGATCCACATCGCGGTCATCAACATAGATTACCGGTTGCTGGGCACGCCGCACAAAGTTCAGCGACTCATTGTAGGCGATGCGGCTCATCCAAGTGGCGAGCGAGGCTTGCCTACTGTCGTACGACTGGATGTTGCGGAATATCTTAACGAATACATCCTGATACACCTCCTCGGCATCTTCCAGGCAGGTGACAATACGGGCTACCTGCCTGAAAACCATCGTGCCATAGAGCTGGAGCACACGACGCTGTGCCTGTCCATCCTGCCGGCAAAGAGCTTGTATGAGTGTCTGCGTTTCCTTTTCCATCCCGTAAGTATCGGTTCTCATACTTATATACACGAGAAATAGAAAAACATTGCACGAATGAGAAAAAAATATCGCTTCGACGAAGGATAATGATAATAATATTCCCCGAAAGCGCCGTGGCGTTTTCGGGGAACTCCTTTACGTTCAGGTAGGCATTACTGCTTGTCGGCGATGCCGAAGTCGGGCCACTCCATCTTGTCGTAATGGCTCTTGATGGCTTTCTTGATGTTCACCACATCGTCGTTGAGGCGGCTCATCGTGTCATTGTTTGTGCGGCGCAGCTCCGAGAGTGCAGCTGCAGCCTCCTCCACAGCGCTGTCGGTGGCGGCGAGGGTCTTCACACCCTCTCTCAAGCGCTCGATATCGGCATTGCCGAATCCTAAAGATTGTACCTTGCTGAGGTTTCTCAGCATACCCTCGGCCAGGCTCTCGGCCTTGGCCATCATTGTTTGTGCTCCTTTTGACATAAATAGTAAAGTTTACATTTTTCCATAGCAAAAATAAGCAAAAAATCGCTCGCTTGTGACCCTATATATGGCGATAAAACGTACTGTATAGCACATGCAATGCGCTATTTCTCTGCGGATTATGGAAAGTTAAACTTTCTTAAATGAGTAGTTGACGCTTTATTCATTCGACATACTTTCCCGCTAGGTAAAATCGCAAAAAAAAATTGCATTTCCGTTCACCTTCCACTAATTTTAGTCTATGCTGGGCATAGACAGAAATTAGGCGGCACCTCAGGAAATCGCAAAAAAATTTGCATTTCCGTTCGGTTTGCACTAATTTTGCAGGCGATTTTACACTACTTGAGCGTATAATTAACGCGTTGTGCAACGTCTGCACGTAAGTCCAGTTTCAGCTTTAAGTTAGTCATTATTAACTAATAACGTACAACGATGAAGCTTAGAAACAAATTCCTATAACAATATCCTTTATCCCTACACTCCGAAGTGACGTGCCGTGATGCGGTATGCCACTGTGGCGCTCGTATCTGCCAGCAAATGCTGCAGGTACATGGCCATCGACCGCTGCTGTATACCCAGCAGCGCAGGGATGATGCAATGCATATCAAGCAATCAACAACTATAACCATTTTATTGTATGAAACGAAAGAATCTTATCTTCATGCTGGCACTTGCCATGGCCACCGACATCGCGGCTCAGAGCATCCGGGAGCTTACACCCGACGCCCTGTTTGCCATCGCCGACAGCACCGAAGAGAGTCTGCACGCCAAGCGTATCGGTGTAGAGGCGGCAGACAAGGAGCTGCAGGCTGCCGAGGCATCGCGCCTGCCCGACATCAATGTATCACTATCGGCCAGCTACCTGGGCAATGGCTATGTATGGGAGCGCGACTTCTCAGACGGCATGGCGGTAGAGATACCCCACTTCGGAGCCAACTTCGCCCTCAGCGTCAACCAAGTGATCTATGCCGGCGGAGCGGTAAACAATGGCATCGCACTCACTCGCCAAGGCAAGCGCATGAGCGAACTGGACTATGAGAAGAGCCGTCAGCAGGTGCACTTCCGTCTGCTTGGCGACTTCCTCAACCTCTACAAGGCACAAAACCAGGTAGGGGTGTACGACGAGAACATACGCCTCACCGAGAAGGTGGTGGAGCAGCTGGCAGCCAAGCAGGCGCAGGGCATAGTGCTACAAAATGCGCTCACCCGCTACGAGCTGCTGCTGGAGAACATGAGGTTGCAGCGCCAGCGCATCGCCAACAGCTGCGACATCTACAACAGACAGTTGCTCACAGCGCTCGACATGGATAGCGACTCGGCAGCGAGCATCGTCATCGCGCCTTGCATACCGGAGATGACACCGCAGCAGGAGGCGCTGGGCGACGTGATAGACAGGGCAATGACCAACTCTCCCGACCTGCAGCAGATGGAGACCCTCGTGGAGATGGGTCGTCTGAAGGAGCGCGTGGCACAAGCCGACAAGCTGCCCCGCGTAGTCCTCTTTGCCCAAGAGCATCTCGATGGGCCCGTCACCATAGAGGTGCCCGTGCTCAACAAGAACTTCAATTACTGGGCTGTGGGCGTGGGCATCAGCTACAACCTGAGCGCACTCTACAAGAATGGCGACAAGGTGCGTGCAGCACGCCTCGGCACTCTGCAGAGCATCAGCCAGACTACCCATGTAGAGGAGCAGCTGACGAATGCCGTGGAGGAGGCTTACATACGCCTGCAAGAGGCTTGCAACGAGGTAGCCATACGCACCAAGAGCGTAGAGTTGGCACGGGAGAACTATCGCATCACGGCCAACCGTTACGACAACGACCTGGCGCTGCTGACCGATATGCTCGATGCCTCCAACGCTGTGCTCGCTGCCGAGCTGGAGCTCAAGAATGCCCATGCCAACCAAGCATTCTGCTACTATAAGCTACGCTTTGTATGCGGAGAGCTGTAAATTAGGTTATTCGGGAGATAGCTATTTAGGAGATAAAGGAAGTTAGAAGGAGGTAAAGGGAGATAAAGGCCGAATGTTATAACGCGCGAAAGAACTAATGGCCTTTATCTTCTGAGCGAAGCGATAACTCCCTTTAACTCCTGACTCCCAAGAAGTACTCCTCCCTTTAACTCCCTATAACTACAAGAAAAAAATAGAACAAACATCATCAACAATATGAACAAGAAACAACAGAAGATCATAGGCAACACCCTTATCCTTGCCTTCATAGCCTGCGGCCTCATCTGGATTTGCGGCAAGTTTATCCACCTCAGCAGCACCACCTTCACCGACAATGCACAAGTGCGCCAACACATGGTAGCCATCACGCCCAAGGTACAGGGCTTCGTGGCCGAGGTGCGTACCGACGACTACACCCACGTGCGCAAGGGCGACACGCTGCTCATCATCGAGGACACCGAATATCGCCTCCACGTGGCACAAGCCGAGGCGGGCTACCAGAACGCACTCGTCAACCGCACGGCTCAAGGAACCTCGATACAGACTACCGAAAGCAACATCGCCGTGTCGGACGCTGCCATGGAGGAGATACGCGCCAATATGGCATTGGCCGAGAGCAACTACAAGCGCTACCAGCAGTTGCTGGCCAAGGAGGCGGTGACACGTCAGGAGTTTGACGCTGTAGAGACCCACTACCTCTCGATGAAGGCCAAGTATGAGACCATGCGTAGGCAGCAGCAGAGCACGCGCCTGGTGAAGTCGGAGCAGACACAGCGGCTCGACCAGTCGGAGGCATCCATTCAAGCCGCCCAAGCCGCTTTGGAGCTGGCCAAGGTGAACCTCTCGCGCACCGTGATACTCGCCCCCTGTGATGGACACACCTCGCGCATCGATGTGCAGCAGGGCGAACTGGTGCAGCCCGGTCGCACCCTCTTCTCCATCGTCGACGACAGCGAGCACTGGGTGATAGCCAACTACCGCGAGAAGCAGCTCAAGCACATCACCCCCGGTGCCAAGGTGAGCATTCGTGTCGATGCCATCCCCGACAAGGAGTACACGGGCACAGTAGCCTCTATATCAAACGCCACGGGAGCACAGTATGCCCTGGTGCCGCAGGACAACTCGGCGGGCAACTTCGTCAAGGTGGAGCAGCGCATTCCGGTGAAGATTGTCTTTGACAATACCAATAGCCCTGCCGACATGGCGCTTCTGCGCAGCGGACTGAACGTGGAGTGTGAGTTGAAGTAATCTTCTTTCTTAGACCACAGATTACACGGATTTCAATTAGGAGATATGGGAGATAAAGGAGTGAAGGGGAGATAAAGGCCGAATGTTATAACGCGCGAAAGAGCTAATGGCCTTTATCTCCTGAGCGAAGCGATAACTCCCTTTAACTCCTGACTCCTAAAAGTACCTCTTCCCTTTAACTCCCTTTAACTACAAAAATAATTCAAAAATAACCACCAACACTATGACCCACCAACAAGGAGGCTTTGCCCTCCCCATGTTTCGCGACTTCGTGCCCGAGGGGTGGCGTTTCTGGCTCATCCTGATATACCCCATCGTGTTTCAGATGAGCGACGCCGTCTTCATGGGCCTCTCCACACAGATCAGCAGCGACCTCTCGCTCCTCTCCGAGGACATCCTCATGTGTGGCTTTGCCGGTATGATAGGTGTCACCATGACCTTCCCGCTGCTCTTCCGTCTGAAGTTCCGCTTCACCACCCGCCAGATACTGCTCACCTGCACCCTGGGGATGGCCACCCTCAGCGCCATCTGCCTGCACATACGGTTTGTGCCGCTCATGGTAGCCCTGTCGCTCCTCTTCGGCATGCTCAAGCTGTGGGGCTCGTTCGAGGTGTTCTCCTCGGTGATGCTCAAGGTGGCTCCGCGCTACAACTTTGCACCCTTCCTCTCGCTGGTGTTCACCATCGTCTTCGGCAGCATTGAGCTGTCGGGCATCGTCAGTGCCCACATCACCCATGCCATGCCGTGGCAATATGTCAACTACCTCTCCATCGGGGCACTGCTCCTGCTCGCCCTGCTGGCCCTCACCTGCATGCGCAACTTCCGCGCCATGCCGCCCCAGCCCCTTCTCGGTATAGGATGGATGGGGCTACTGCTGTGGAGCGTAATGCTGCTGGCTTTCGCCTTCATCTTCGTCTATGGCAGCTACCTCGACTGGCTACACTCGCCCTACATGCACCTGGCCATAGGCATCATTCTCATCACCCTGGGGTGCAACCTGTGGCGCATGCAGCGGGGCCGCCATCCCTACCTTCCCTTTGCCGCGTTCCGCTACCACAACCTGCTGCAGGTAGTGGTGCTCTTCCTCGTGGCCTGTGTGATGATGTCTACCGAGAGCGTGCTGCAGCATATCCTCACGGGCGAGGTGCTCCACTTCTCGGCGGTCAATACCACCGGCATACGCCTCTCGGCCCTGATAGGTGTCATCTTTGGCGGCATCGTGAGTACCCAATGCATCGAGCACCTCGGGTGGGGCTGGAAGCGGCTCACCTTCCTCTCCTTCCTGCTGCTGACGATGTATGAGGCGTTGCTCTTCACGCTCGTGTCGCCCCACACACCCGTCGAGGCCTTCTACCTCCCCGCCCTGCTCTATGGCATGGGCCACGTGATGGTATTCGTGGTGCTCACCACCTATATCGAGGGTGTCGTGCCCTTCGCCCACCGTTTCCAGGTGCTCACCATCCTTGGTTTCGTGCGCATCGGGTGCGGCTCGGCCATGGGTGCAGCCATCTTCGGACATCTGTTCAAGGGAAGCATGAGCGAGCAGATGGCACTGCTCGGCTCGCAGTATAGCCCCACTGCCATGAGCCACGTCGACACATTTGGTGAGGCTGCCCACGCCGTCAGTCAGAGCGCCATGCTCGTGAGCCTGCGCGACCTCTTCGGCCTGGCTACCGTCATCGGCATCATCACCCTGCTGTTCATCACGATGGGGCACTTCCGCCGCCACGTACGCCTCACCTACCCCACCCTGCGGCAGGTGTATGCCTTGATACGTTGGAAACGGAAGACTGTCGCGCCGAAGCGCGGATGACGTGAAAAGATACGCCGCATCATGCGTTGGGCCGGACCACGCAT
>JAGAQY010000068.1 GCA_017622495.1 Bacteroidaceae bacterium
ACTAAACCCTAAACACTAAACCCTAAACAAAACAAAAATGATAGTCTGTATAGCCGAGAAGCCGAGTGTAGCAAAGGATATAGCCAACGTGCTGGGCGCCACCACGCGCCGCGACGGCTATATGGAGGGAAACGGCTACCAAGTGACGTGGACCTTCGGGCACCTGTGCACCCTGAAGGAGCCGCACGACTACACACCGCAGTGGAAGAGTTGGTCGCTGGGCAGCCTGCCCATGATACCGCCCCGATTTGGCATCAAGCTCATCGACGACCGCGGCATAGAGAAGCAGTTTGCCATCATCAAAGGCCTGATGCAGCAGGCCGACATGATCGTCAACTGCGGCGATGCCGGCCAGGAGGGTGAGCTCATACAACGCTGGGTGATGCAGAAGGCCGAGGCCAAGTGCCCGGTGAAGCGCCTGTGGGTGTCGTCGCTCACCGACGAGGCCATACGCGAGGGATTTGCCAAGCTGATGGACGCATCGGACAAGCAGTCGCTCTACGAGGCGGGTCTGTGCCGCGCCATCGGCGACTGGGTGCTGGGCATGAACGCTACACGGCTATATACACTGAAGTATGGGCAGAACCGCCGGGTGCTCTCGATAGGGCGTGTGCAGACACCTACGCTGGCCCTCATCGTGAAACGGCAGCAGGAGATAGAGAACTTCGAGCCACAGCAGTACTGGGTGCTGAAGACAATATACAGGGACATCGCGTTCAACGCTATCGTGAAACGCAGCGATGAGGACCTGATGGCCGACATAGAGAAACTGCGCGAGAAGGCCGAGAAGAAGGGCCTACCCTTCGATATGGACGAAGCATGGCGAAAGGCCGATGCCGAAAACACGGGCATGGAGCCCATCGCCAGCGAGGAGCAGGGGAAGGCCATACTCGACCGCATAGAGAGGGCACCCTTCACCGTGACCGCTGTAACCAAGAAGGAGGGCAGGGAGCTGCCCCAGCCGCTGTTTGACCTGGGTAAGCTGCAGACGGAATGTAACAAGAAGTTCGGCATACCCGTGGATGTGACGCTGCAGACCGTGCAGTCGCTCTACGAGAAGAAGGTGACCACCTATCCACGTGTGGACACCACCTACCTGAGCGACGACGTGTATGCCAAATGCCCGCAGATACTCATGGGTCTGCGTGACTATCAGCACCTCATCACCCCGCTCCATGGCCGACCGCTGCTGAAGTCGAAGAAGGTGTTTGACAACAAGAAGGTGACCGACCACCATGCCATCATCCCCACAGGCGTGTATTCCCAGGCGCTGACGGACACGGAGAAGAAGGTATATGACCTCATCGTGCGCCGATTCATCGCCGTGTTCTACCCCGAATGCAAGACCCGCACCACTACCGTGCTGGGCGAGAGCGACGGCATACCCTTCAAGGCATCGGGCAAGGAAATCGTGGAGCCGGGATGGAGGGTGGTGTTTGACCAAGAATTGAAAATTGAAAATTCAAAATTGAAAGTTAACAGCAGCGACGAAGAGAACAACTCTAACGATGAAGGCAATAATTCTCAATTCTCAATTGTCAATTGTCAATTCACCAAGGGTGAGAGCGGTCCCCACCAGCCCGAGCTGGTAGAGCGCTGGACACAGCCGCCGAAACCCTACACCGAGGGTACGCTCATCCGTGCCATGGAGACAGCGGGCAAGCTGGTCGACGACGAGGAGCTGCGCGACGCGATGAAGGAGAACGGCATAGGGCGTCCCGCCACACGCGCCGAAATAATCAAGACACTCTACAAGCGCAACTACGTGAAACTGGTGAAGATGAACCTTGTGCCTACGCCTACGGGGATAGAACTCATAGGACTCATACGCGAGGAGCTGCTCAAGAGCGCCGAGCTCACCGGTATATGGGAGAAGCGCCTGCGCGATATCGAGGCACGCAAGTACGACGCCAAGCAGTTTATCGATGAACTGAAGCAGATGGTGACCGACATCGTGCATCAAGTGCTGGCCGATAATACACCGAGGCGAATACAATAAATTGCCCAATCGGCAGTTTAAATAAGGAATGAAGACTGCACGCTATACATATTGCCTATATAGCCTACTCGTGGGACTACTGCTCACAAGCTGCGGTGCCGAGAGCATCTTGCGCAAGGCAGACCAAAGCTATGCCCTGGGAGAATACAACGAGGCTGCCGCACTATACAAGAAGGCATACTCGAAAACTGAGGCCAAGGACAAGGCCAAACGGGCAGAGCGAGCCTTCAAGACGGCCGAATGCTACCGCCGCATCAACATGAACGCCAAGGCTATGGCAGCCTACCGCAATGCCATACGATACAACTACCCTGATAGCGTGATGTACAAGCACATGGCCGACCTGCAGCTGCAGAAGGGGGAGTACAAGGCTGCCGTGCAAAACTACGACATCTACCTGGAGTATAACCCTACAGACACCACAGCCATCAACGGAAAGAAGGCATGCACCACGGCACCGCAGTGGAAGAAGAACCCTACACGCTATATCGTAAAGAAAGAAACCTTCTTCAACTCACGACGCAGCGAATACTCGCCTGTATATGGCAGCGAGGACTTCGGGCAGCTATTCTTCACCTCTACACGCGACAAGGCACTGGGCGAGGACAAAAGCCTGATTACAGGAGTCAAGGCACCCGACATATTCTTCTCTACCAAGGACGAGAAGGGCAAATGGCAGAAACCCGAACCGCTGGAGGGAGAGGTAAACAGCGAATACGAGGATGGAGCATGTGCCTTCACCCCCGACTACAAGACGATGTACTTCACACGCTGCCTCGTCGACGGTGAAGCACCCCGCAGTGCACAGATATACAAGTCGACACGCTCAGATGCTACGTGGAGCGCCCCTACCCTATGCGAACTGGCGAACGACACGATTTCCTCATTTGCACACCCTGCCGTATCGCCCGACGGGGCATGGCTCTACTTCGTGTCGGACATGAGTGGCGGCATGGGCGGACTCGACATCTGGCGCATCGCCATCACGGGCGAGGAGTTTGGCGGCGTGGAAAACCTCGGAGCTGCCATCAACACACAGGGCAATGAGATGTTCCCCACATTCCGCCCCAACGGAGACCTCTACTTCTCATCGAACGGCCACCACGGCATGGGCGGACTCGACATCTACTGCGCCACACAGGACGAGGAGAACAGGTGGAGCATCACCAACCTGCAGGCACCGGTAAACTCGGCCAACGACGACTTCGGCATGACATTTGAGGGAGAACTTACACGCGGATACTTCAGCAGTAACCGTGGCGATGCCCGCGGATGGGACCACATATACTCATTCTATCTGCCCGAGACCGTGCACAACCTCACAGGATGGGTGTATGAGAAAGATGGCTACGAACTCACCGAAGGTACCGTATACCTCATAGGCAACGATGGCACCAACGAGAAACTGAGCGTGAAGACCGACGGTTCGTTCACCAAACGCATCACACCGGGAGTGAGCTACGTGATGCTGGGATCGTGCAAGGGATTCCTCAACTACAAGCAAGAGCTGACGGCCGACAGTACCGTAGAAGACAGGGAGTATGTGTTGCAGTTCCCGCTCTCCTCAATCACCAAACCAGTGCTGATAGAGAATATCTTCTATAAGTTTGACTCGGCCGAACTGACCGACTCGTCGACGGTGGCACTGGACGAACTGGTGCGCCTGCTCACCGACAACCCCGGCACCGTAATCGAGCTGGGCGCTCACTGCGACTACAAGGGACGAGATGAATACAACGAGCGACTATCACAACGGCGTGCCGAATCGGTAGTAAACTACCTCATATCGCAGGGCATCGAGGCCGACCGTCTTGTACCGAAGGGGTATGGCGAGAGTACTCCCAAGACCGTGACACGCCGTATGGCAGAGAAATATACCTTCATGAAGGAGGGCGATGCGCTCACCGAAGAGTACATACTCACCCTGCCCGAAGAGCAGCAGGAGATATGCAATGCCGAGAACAGGCGCACCGAGTTCCGCGTGCTGCGCACGACGTATAGGTTATATGAATAATAGGCGCGATATCGCGCCTATTATTCATATGTCTACAGTCAACGGTCACAGCCAGGCTCCGCCGTGTACACCCATCAGGGTGGCACGACTGTTAACCATAGACTGTCGACAAATCTACTTTCTCACCTTACACTTCTCGTATGACTCCACATAGCGCTTATACTTGTCGGGATAGATGTCGTCTGTAGTGATAATCATCGCCGTGTCGTAGCAGTCGCCAAAATCGGGGTCGAAGGTGGTACCGAAGGTCTTCATTGTGGGTGACAGACCGATGTAGAGGTGTATGAAGGGGGGGATGGTATCACCCAATGACTTCACGTAGTTGTTGAGGATAGCGTAGTTTTCCTTGTAGTCGGCACCGGTAAACATCTCCTTGAAGAAGGCAATCTGCTCGGGAGTACAGGTCTCGGGATTTTTGGAGGTGATGAGTCCCTCGCGGTCACCAAAGCTCATGTCAAGATAGTAAACCATCGCCTTACGGCTCATCTCAGGGCTGGTGCTGTAGATGGTGACCTTACCCGAAAGATACTTCACAGTGGGGTCGGTGGCAATGAGTCCGCCAATGCCATCCCACAGGTTGTCGAGGGCGAAGAGTGCCTTGCGGCCTCCTGCAGCGCTCTGATACTTGGGCTGCACAAAGGCGCGGGCCATCTCGATGCAATGAGGAAACTCATTGTCGAGGAACTTCTGTGAGAAGTCGAACAGGTGCTCTGTATTTACATAGGGCTGGCCATTGGGATGGAACGAAGCCATTTTCCAGCGTGTGAAACGATAGCCTCCGATGATTTCATCGGCTTCGGGGTTCCATACAATGAGCTGGAAGCAAGCAGGGTCTTCAAGGTCGAAATGGTCGAGGTCGCAGTCCTTGCCGCTGCCACCACCCACAGCGCGGAATGAGACTTCGCGTAGGCGGCCAATTTCACGCAGCACGTTGGGAGCGGTCTCATTGTTCACTACATAGAGTTCATTGTCTCCGCGGTTGGTAGTGCGGAGGAAGGTATTGTCGTTGAGTTCGCTCTTGAGTAACTCTACGCTTATGGGGTCAATAATATGAGGTACCATATTTATTACTTTCTTACATATTCATCACACATCCATTACCCTCGGCCAGCTTTGCCACCTTGTCCTTTACCTCGGCGGCCCATTGGAGGTCGGTCTTGCTGCGGTCGAAGGTGGTATAAGGAATTGGTTCGCCGAAGGTGATGACAAACTCATTGCCACGTTGTTTGAAGAGCTCGTCTACCAGGTACAGCATACCGAGATTGATCTTCAGCTTGAAGAATCGGCTCACCTTGGACAAGAAGAAGAACCACTTGGAATTGTGCCCAGAGATGTGTACGGGCACAACATCGCGCTCATGACGACGCGACTGCGTGATAAACATCTTCTTCCACGGCATCTCAGTAATTTTGCCTTTAATCTTGCGAGCACAGAGTCCTGCCGGAAACACCAGCACTTGCTTGTCCGACTCGAACATCTCCGCAATTCGTGTACCAAGGTCACGGCTCTGCTTTGACGACAAATTGTTGACCGGCACAAAGAACTCCGTCAAAGGCTTCAGATGTGCCAAGATAGGTGTTACGGGCACCTTGAATCCATCGCCATACAGTTTGTGAAACACCGAACCGATAATCAAGGCCTCGGGACCTCCAAGCGGATGGTTACAAACAAAGAGATACTTCTTGCCAAGGTCCAAATGCTCCTCGCCACGTGTACGGAAGGTGATATTGAGGTATCTGAGTGCATCATCGAAGAAGCCTACACCCACAGGGCACTCGGCCTGCATGATGGCCTCATTGATGTCGTCCTGATGCAAGCGGCGCTTGAGGAAGTTGATGGCAAAGCGCGGCAATTTCTTGCGCAGCTTAGGCCCCAGTATCTTGTCTATGTCTACGAATAAGCTTTCTCTTTCGTTGTATTTCTCCATAGTTCTTACGTATAATCCAATAGAAAACAAAACCAATAGCAATCCACACCAGCAATATCACACGGCTCTGGAATGACAGGTAACCGGGCATACCGGGGATGAGCAGCAGCGACAGGAAGAAGAGCGAGAACACGCATCCCACAATGCCAATCCACACCTGCTTGGTGTCGCCAGCCTTGCGTGCCATAATGGCCGCCGAGCCTGTAGTGTAAGCAAACACGATGGCTGCACCTACACTGGTCATATCGACAATCCAGTTGAGCACCTCGCGACCAAACCACGGGGCAAACAGACTCATCACCATGACGAAAAGGATGGCGTTGCGCGGGGTACCGTGCTTGGGCGAGAGTTTCTTGAAGACCGCAGGCAGACTGCCCTCATCGGCCATCGCATACATCAGGCGCGAGGTAGAGATATAGAAGGCGTTCATACCCGACACCACAGCACAGAACATGGCAATGCCGAGGACTACCAGGCCCACGAGCCCCAGCATCTTGCGCACTACGAAACCCGTAGGCCAATTTTCACGCGCCGCCAAGAGGTCCTGCCACGGCATCACTCCAGTAGCGGTCACCGTGCATACAGCGATATAGAGCAGGGCAGCGATGAAGATGGCCAGCACCATGATGCGTGTAGATTTCTTATGGTCGAAGTTATACTCCTCGGCACTCTGCGGTATGCAATCGAAACCTATGAATGCCCAAGGTGCCATAGCCACAATGCTGAATACCCCCTGCCACCAGTTTGTACTCTCGGGGAAGCCCGGAGCCAGATGGCTCCAGTCGGCCATACCCATGATAAGGCATGTTATGAGGCAGATGCACCCTACGAGCGTGAGCGAGATGGCTGTCTGCAGCCATGCCGCCTGCTTGATGCCCTTGATGTTGATAAGCGCCATGAGTATGATGAACACCGAGGCCAGCACTACCTCACCGGCATATACATCCCAACCGGCCACTTGGTAGAGCAGTCCGCGCTGTATGATACCCGGAAACAGATAACGGCTGATGAGTGCGAGTGCCGTGGCATTGAGCGGAATAAGGCTCCAGTAGGCCAATATCATACCCCAACCACACACGAAAGCATTGCGTTTGCCTATGGCCTCCTTGGTGTAGATAAACTCACCTCCGCTGACGGGAAACTTGCGGATGAGGTAGCCGTAGCTGAGTGCTATCACGATAATCAGTAAGGCACCTATGAACATACCCAATGCCGTACCTAGCGGACCTGCTTTCGGTAGAAATGCGTTACCCGGGAGCACGAAGCATCCCCAACCAATAATTGCACCCAATGCCAAGGCCCACACATCTATAGGACGCATCGAGCGCTTGAATTTTCCATTCGAATTAGGCATATAAATAAATCTTTCGTTAATCTTATTTCACAAAAAAGATATCTAACAACTGCCAAAGGTAGAAAAATTATTTTTATTTTAGAAAATTTAATGCTCATTTTTTATCTCTTCACCGAAAGAAACAAAATCCTTATCCCTGCTGTAATTTAGATTTTTTTATTATCACATTTTAATATTTTAAATCTTATACGTACCTTTGCCCCAAAGGAAAATGATATGGCAGCAGGACGATTATATATAGTGCCCACTCCTGTGGGAAATTTGGAAGACATGACTTTCCGCGCTATCCGCACACTCAAAGAGGCTGATCTTATCTTGGCTGAAGACACACGCACCAGCGGCATTCTCCTCAAGCACTATGAGATCAAGAACACCTTGCAATCACACCATAAATTCAACGAACACAAGACCTTAGAGCCCCTCGTGCAGCGCATGCTGGCAGGTGAGACTGTCGCGTTAGTATCTGATGCCGGCACCCCAGCCATCAGCGACCCAGGTTTTTTACTCGTGCGCGAATGTGTGAGAAACGGCATTGAAGTACAATGCCTCCCCGGCGCCACAGCTTTTGTCCCGGCCTTAGTATCCTCGGGACTCCCCAACGATCGTTTCTGTTTTGAGGGCTTCCTTCCTCAGAAGAAGGGTAGGCAAACTCGTTTGCAGGCCTTGCAAACCGAGCATCGCACAATGATATTCTACGAATCGCCCTACAGACTGGTAAAGACGCTCACCCAGTTTGCCGAACACTTCGGTGCCGAGCGAGAGGTGGCCGTATGCCGTGAGATCTCCAAGGTGCATGAGCAAACTGTGCGCGGCACACTCACCGAAGTGATTGCCCACTTCACCGCAACCGAGCCACGTGGCGAGATTGTCATCATACTCTCGGGCACACAGGACAAATAACATATATAATTAAGAAGAATCGACTTACCCCCCTAATACGAAACTATAAAAAACACCTAAGATGAAAAGACATTCTGCTATTCTATTCAGCACCCTGCTTCTCTTCCTTGGAGGAAGCAACATGACAGCACAAGAGAACCCGAAGATAGACCTGCGCATTGAAGCGCGTGGCGACCTTCAGAGCGAGTTAATCGATGGTAACATAGTTGACACAAATACTGGTTTCCGCGGCAAGCAGCTCAACTTGCGCCTCAACGGCAACATCAACGACTCATGGAGCTACGTATATCGCCAGCGCATGGGCAAGCCGAATGCCGATGCGAGCTACTTCGATGCCGTAGACCACCTGAACCTCACATACACTACCGGTGCATGGGCCTTCACGGGCGGTAAGCAGACGGTAGCCGTAGGTGGCTACGAGTATGACCGCGCCCCGATAGACTTCTACTTCGGATCAGAGTACTGGTACAACATGGCTTGCTACCAGTGGGGTGTAGGTGCCACCTACACGATTGGCGACGAAGGCAAGGATGCGCTGAAGCTACAGCTCACGCAGAGCCCCTTCCGCAACGTATCACCCGAAATGTTCTCTTATAACTTGATGTGGAGTGGCTCGCACGAATGGATTGACATCCTCCACTCGGTGAATTTCGCAGAGTACTTGCCCGGCAAATTTGTCAACTTCATCGCCCTGGGCCACCAGTTCAATATGGGTGACTTCAAGTTACAGCTCGACTGGATGAACCGCGCCGACATGGCCAACTTTGACTTCTATGATTTTTCCGTGATGGCCGACCTCTCATGGAGCGCCTCAGACAAGATCAACGTATTCGGCAAGTTTTCGTATGACGTGAATGAGACCAACGCTGCTGACTACTGCGTACTCCCTGGCACAGAGCTTACTCGCGTGGGAGCAGGCGTTGAGTTCTTCCCTATCAAGGACAGCCGCGACATCCGTTTCCATGGTGGTTACAGCTACGCATGGGGCACGAACGGCAACCTCGCTGGCGGCACAGTGTTTGATGCACAGTCGTTCCTGACACTGGGTGTTACTTGGAAGATGAGTATCTTGAAACGATGATTTTTTGAATTGTGAGTTATGAGTCGTGAGTTATGAGTCGTTTGCCTTCATAATTCATAAATCATAATTCATAATTATCCTCCTACCATGAAAAAGAAAAACATTCTACGCAGATGCTATGATGCCATTCCCTCGGGCATCATCTGCCTGCTTGTCGTGTTTGCCCTGTTCGGCTACCTTGGACATAAGATGGGTACACCCAACATGCTCAATACGGTGATGAACACGGCTCACGACCTGTTGCTCAACACGGTGTTCTACCTTATGGCCATCTGTGTGCTCACGGGTGCGCTGGGCAAGGTATTCGTGGAGTTTGGCGTGGTGAGCCTGCTGGAGAAGTTACTGCGCCCACTTATGCGCCCGCTCTTCAATCTGCCCGGTGTGGCTTCATTGGGCGCCGTACTCACCTTCTTGTCCGACAATCCCGCCATCATCTCCTTGGCACAGGACAAGCGCTTCGGTTCCTATTTCAAGAAGTACCAGTTCATCTCGCTTACCAACTTTGGTACCTCCTTCGGCATGGGTCTGCTGGTGATAGTATTCATGATAGGCCAGGGGTTCTACATGGAGCCCATCATCGGTCTCGTCGGTGCATTTGTCGGATGTATTGTATCAACGCGCTTGATGCAGCGTGCCGTCTTGAAAGCCTACCCCCACTATCTGAAAGAGAATGCCTATGAGGAGGCTGTCATCGAAGTTGCTGAGGACAAGAGCTACCGTAAGCCCATGTTTCAACGTATCCTCGACTCTCTGCTCGATGGTGGGCGTACGGGTGTGGATGTAGGTATTGCCATCATTCCCGGCGTACTCATCATCTCCACCTTGGTGATGATTCTGACCTTTGGTCCCTCTGCTGATGGCACCTATACCGGTGCAGCCTATCAGGGAGTGGAGTTGTTGCCCTGGGTGGGCGAGAAGATAGGATTCCTCTTCCGTTGGCTCTTCGGTTTCGAGGATCCACATCTCATAGCCTTCCCCATCACCGCATTGGGTGCTGTGGGAGCAGCCCTGGGCCTCGTGCCCAACTTCATTGCCGAGGGCTGGGTCGATGGTAACGCCATCGCTGTGTTTACCGCCATCGGAATGTGCTGGAGTGGTTACCTGAGTACGCACACAGCCATGCTCGACTCACTGGGCTACCGTCGCCTCACATCAAAGGCCATCATTGCCCACACCATCGGCGGCATTGTAGCTGCAGTCACGGCCCACTGGATTTTTGTGCTCTACAGCTTGATATAAACAAAAAGTTATGAATAATAAGAGGAGCGACCCACAGGGCCGCTCCTCTTATATTATCCTTATCGACAAAGGCTTCACCTGCTCTTATTTCGGTAGGTTGAATGCCACAGACATCTCGCGCATCTGCTCCTGGCTCATGCCGTCGGGCTCGAAGCCCATGTTCTTTGCGGCGATATAGATGAGGGCCGACTTGTTGAGCACGTCAATCTGGTCGAATGCAGCCATCACATCGGTATCTACGGCAAATACACCGTGCTTTTCCCACATCACTACATCATAATCGTCTAGTTCGCGGATGGTTGCCTCAGCCAGTTCGTTTGAGCCAGGCAGTGTATAAGGGATGATACCCAGTCCACGAGGACAGAAAGCCTTTGTCTCAGGTATCATACTCCACAGGAGGTTGGTAGCCACATCTTTCTCAAGGAACTTCTTGCAGTGGGTCATCGCCACCAGCTCGATGGGGTGTGTATGCACAGAAGCCTTGTAGGGCTTGCCGGTCTCGATAAACCAGTTATGCACACTCAGGTGTGAGGGGAGTTCCGATGTAGGCATCACGGGTTCGTCAGCAATGATGACATAGCTGGCGCAGTCGTCGAGGATACGGATGATAGAGCCGTTCTGCATAGGCCAGCGTGCAAGGTCGCGCATACGCTTATTGGTACCCTTGCAATAGAAGTAGCAACCCTTCAGATTGGGCAGAGTAACACCAATCTGCTTCACCTCGCTGATAGCGGGCAAAGCCTTGATTTCATCATCCACATACTCTGTAATATTCACTGTGATGTTGCCGCCATTGCGTTCGGCCCACCCTTTTTGCCATAAGTAGCCTGCCACCTCGGCCACCTTGTTTACCTCCGCAGCCAGTGCGGGGCGATTGTCAAGAACTGATTTCATTGTATTCTATATTTAGTGTTTTTCTTCTGCAAAGATAATGCAAACGAGTGAATAAAGTTTGCTTTATTTTCAACGAATGCAGCTTATCTTCGCAATATTCATATTGCAAATATACACGAAGCTTATCAAATAGCAAAACAAAACGATATTTTTCTCCATAGGCAGGATACATTGCCCACAAGACACCTATTTACATGGTCACGAAGCAGAAATAGCAACAAACGTTTTGTTATCAGTTTGTTTTTATGTAATTTCGCAAACACGAACAATACACCTTTTAAATAACACACTATGACCAACACTCTTTTTGCTGCGTTCACCACAAAGCGCCTTAGGTTTTTAAGCCTATTGCTGATGGGGTTCGGCATTCATCTTGCCAATGCGCAAGAGGTAACCTTCTACACTCCACGCACTGTGCATATCGTCAAGGCCAAGGGCGGCCAACCCAAGCAAGGTTCCCTTGTGGTAACGGCACATCCTGAGAAGGTAAAAGTGCGCAAGAGCACCACAGATGGCATTACCACCTACAGTACCTCGGCCCTCACCGTCAAGGTGGAGGGTGGCAACGTAGCATTCTATGACCCCAACGGCAACCTTCTCACAGCAGAGGGTGAGAGCCGCTTCACCCCCATCACCGAAGGCCCCGACAAGGGAGCCTACCGCGTAAAGCAATCATTCAGCGTTGAAGCCGATGAGGGCATCTACGGCATCGGCCTGCTGCAGAATGGCAAGATGTCGCAGCGTGGGGAGAACCGCCGAATGGAGCAGAGCAACCTCGAAGACTACGCTCACATATATCAGAGCATCAAGGGATACGGCATTTATTGGGAAAACTACTCCCCCACCCGTCTGCAGACTCCCCCTGAGGGAGTAAGCGGTGAGCTATCGCTTGAGAGTG
This sequence comes from Bacteroidaceae bacterium, assembly GCA_017622495.1. Taxonomy (GTDB): domain Bacteria; phylum Bacteroidota; class Bacteroidia; order Bacteroidales; family Bacteroidaceae; genus UBA1189. Next base: position 12,307 of record JAGAQY010000068.1, read on the forward strand.
AGGTAGGCACAGCCGTAGACTACTACTTCAGCTATGGCAGTGATGCCGACGGCGTGATTGCCGAGCTACGTCACCTCACCGGCAAGGTGCCCATGCTGCCGCTCTGGACATATGGATTTCACCAGTGTCGTGAGCGCTACAAGAGTGCCGACCAACTGCTTGAAGTGGTGCGCAAGTATCGTGAAATGGGTGTACCCTTCGACGGCATCATCCAGGACTGGCAATATTGGGGTTCTAACTACACATGGAATGCCATGGAGTTCATCAACGACGAGTTCAGCAATGCGCAGCGCATGATTGATGAGGTACACGAGAAGAACGCTCACATGAGTATCTCCATCTGGTCATCCTTCGGTCCTCAGACCAAGCAGTATGCCGAACTGAAGGAAAAGGGACATCTGCTTTCCTTTGAGACCTGGCCCCAAAGCGGTCTGCCTTTCTGGCCACCGCGTATGGACTACCCCAGCGGCGTACTCTGCTACGATGTATACTCACCCGAGGCACGCGACATCTACTGGAAATATCTGAGCAACCTGCACGATATGGGTATCGATGCCTGGTGGATGGACTCTACCGACCCCGACCACCACTCCTACAAGGACTCTGACCTCGATGAGCTCACAGCCATGGGTTCATACCGCTCGGTACGCAACATCTACCCTTTGATGGCAGTAGGCGGCGTACATGACAACCAACGAGCAGCAGACTCCACCAAGCGTGTATTCATACTCACACGAAGCTACTTTGCCGGACAGCAGCGCTACGGGGCCAACACCTGGAGCGGCGACATCGGCTCTTCATGGGACAGCTTCCGTAAGCAAGTGCCCATCTGCCTCAACTACACCCTCACAGCCAATCCCAATGTGAACACCGACATTGGCGGCTTCTTTGCCGGCTCATACAGCACAAAGGGGCACAACTCGGCCACTCGCAATCCTCAGTACCAGGAGCTCTTCGTACGCTGGATGCAGTTTGGAGCCTTCTCACCCATGATGCGCAGCCACGGTGCCGATATCTATCGTGAGCTATACTACTTCGGCAATCCCGGCGACCCTGTATACGATGCGTTGCTCGATGCCATCCGTCTGCGCTACCGCCTCATGCCCTACACCTACAGCCATGCATGGCAAGTATCACATCACGACGATTCCTTCATGCGCGCGCTCTTCATGGACTTCAAGAACGACAAGCAGACATGGGACAACAAGCGTGAATTCATGTATGGCCGCAACCTTCTCGTATGTCCGGTGCTTGACCCGCTCTATACCGAAGAGAAGATTGAGCGCACCCGAGGCAAGGAGTACCCCACCGTAGACTGGACCGCCGAGAAGCGCTACGACGTATACCTTCCCCAAGGCACCAAATGGTACGACTATTACACCAACCAATGCTACGATGGTGGACAGGAGCTCTCCACCCTGGCACCTCTGGCCTATGCGCCTCTCTACGTCAAGGCCGGCAGCATCATCCCGCTGGGGCCCGACGTGCAGTACACCAATGAGAAGCCTTGGGACAATCTCGACATCATCGTATATCCCGGAGCCAATGGCGAGTTTACCCTCTACGAGGATGAAGGCGACAACTACAACTATGAGAAGGGTCTCTACTCTACCATCACCTTCAAATGGAACGACAAATCTGGCGTGCTCACCATAGACAAGCGCCAAGGCAGCTTCCCCGGCATGCTCACCCAGCGCACGTTCAACGTCAAGATTGCCGGCACCAGCGGAAAGACTATCAGCTATAACGGCAAACGCACAACAGTAAAACTCAAATAATAAAGCAATAATAAACGAATAAAAAACAGAATTACAATGAAGAAGCAAATCAACACTGCTGCAGCACCTGCAGCTATCGGCCCCTACAGCCAGGCTATCGAGGCCAATGGAATCGTTTTCGTAAGCGGTCAGCTCCCTATCGACCCTGCAACCGGCGCTTTTGCTGAGAGCGGAATCAAGGAACTCACCCGTCAGTCGCTCACCAACATGAAGGCAATCCTTGCTGAGGCCGGTCTGACTATGGCCAATGTAGTGAAGACCACTGTCTTCCTTGCCGACATGGCCGACTTTGCCGAGATGAACGAGGTGTATGCCTCTTTCTTTGAGGGTGTTTGTCCTGCCCGCTCAGCTGTGGCTGTGAAGACACTTCCTAAGGAGGCTCGCGTAGAGATTGAGTGCATCGCAGTGCGATAAACTTAGCCGAAGAAAAAAGCAATAGCCGAGGATTTCTCCTCGGCTATTGCTTTTTAATTATGCCACAAGAGTTAATACATAATTATGAATTAGATACTACGTATCAATATTCCTTGCTGGCTTGGCATAGTTCAAGCGAACCTGACTCCGCTCTCGCTGCGCTGCGGAATTGTCAATTGTGAATTGTCAATTGTGAATTCAACAAAGTGGTCGCTTTTTGTATCATGTCGTGCGTACCACTACCGTCGCCCACATAGCTCACCACCATGTCGGCATAGTCGATAGCCTTCTGCAGGTCGCTGCTGCGGCTCGGGTGGCGCTGCTTGGCGCGAGTGATGAGGGGGAGCAGCTCGCTCAGGTCTTCCAGCTCGGCCAGGTTGCCGGGGCGCATGGTGTTGATGGCGGCATTCAAATTGACAATTGACAATTGACAATTGACAATTAAGTCTTCGGGCAGACTGCTGATTTCTCTGTCGCCAATAACCTTTATCAAGCTGTCGGCTGCGGCATACTGCTCCATCAGTCGAGCATATCCGTGGGGTGCCCAAGGTGCGTGGTCGGGTACCTTCACCGTCATGGCATGCCAGTCTTCCTGTGCCTTCTTGCGCTCGGCAACGACAAGCATCAGTGCCTGCAGCTCCTTGATGTCGGCACCGCCACTCACCTGACTGCCAGTGCGGGCAATGCGCAGGTAGTGTGTCTGGTTGCGGTCGAGGGCATAGTCGGGGATGAAGGTGCGCTCGCCTACGGTGAGCGTATAGAGATTGCCGTGTGTGCCGCTCTCTGTGGTGGGGCGGTTGGCAATCACGTTGCCCAGGTCGCTGTCGAGGGTCACGGTAGCATCGGCCCAGTTGTCGATACCTGTAGTACCCATGGCCAAGGGGCCATACATCAGCGTACCTGTCCACATGGGAGCAAACGGGGTGTTAGTCTCGTTGGGTGCGGTAGCTGCTGTGGTCATGCGGTCGGGACCGTAGTTGACGTGCTTGGTGAAGGGGAGGTGTACCTCTACCACATCGCCCTTCTTCCACTTGCGGGCAGGGATGGTCACATAGCTGCAGGGTGCATAGTCGGTTGCTACCTCTTCGCCATTGAGTATCACCTTCACGCCTTCGGTTGCCCAGTAGGGGATGCGGAGCTTCATGGCAAACTTGCCACGACCTTTGGCAATGCGTATGGTGCTGTGCTCGGCAGGCCATGCGCACTCCTGCTCCAGGGTGATGCCCTGCTCGTCCCACTCGGCCACTGAAGGGAGGTAGAGACCTACCCAGATGCAGTCGTCAGAGGTGAAGTAGGCTGCCTCCTGATACTTGACGTGGTTTTCCGAACCTGTACCGCCACAGCAACTCTCCTGCGGTGTGCGGTTGCCCCAAGGCTTCGAGGCGTTCAGTCCCACGGCATAGTGGTAGGTGGTGAGGTAGTGCTCGGGATGGAGCGAACCTACAATCTGATTATAGAGTACGCGCTCGTAGTAGTCCATGTAGCGTGCGTCGTCGGGGTTGAAGCTGTTGAGGTCCTTCGTCAGCTTGGCCAGATTGTAGGCACAGCAAGTCTCATTCAGCGTGGGGTTGGGGCACATCTCGCGACGGTGGTTCATATACACGTTGGTGTTCATGCTCAGCACCTGTGTGTAGGGCTGGCGGAACATCTCACCGTTGCCCACACCGCCCATGGCGTAGCTGTAGCGGCCCTGTACCATGCCCCAGAAGTTCTCGGCAATGTTGTGGTAGTAAGGGTTGCCGTTACCACGGAAGCTGCGCAGCGCACTCGTGATCTTGGGTATATGCTGGTTGGCATGGCGTGTGCGGATGTCGTCGATATTGCGCGACAGGGGTTCGTAGAACGCAGGTGAGTCAAAGAAGTTGGATGCTTCGAGCAGGCGCTCCTTCTCCACGGGGTCTTTTACCATCTCTGACAGGCGCGCCAGCGACTCGCCCGTACCGCCATCCTCACCGGCAATATACATGTTCCACATCTCGTAGCGGTTGCCCGGTGTGGCGCGGCGCTCCTCGCGGGTGCCGTCGGTCTTCACGTAGGTGCGATAGTGCAAACGGTTCCAAATCCACAGACCCATATCCTTGGCTATGAGCAGTGCCTTGGCTGCCACCTTCTTGTCGTCCACGTAGGTGGCGATGTCGATGAGTCCGGCCAGCTGCTTGTGTATAGAGTAGTAGGGTGCCCATACCCAAGCCTCGTTGTTGTAGCCACGGTACATCTCGATGAGTGCAGGGTGATGGGCAGGGATAGCGTTGATGTATCCGTAGCCATACTTCTCCCACTCCTTCTTGTGCTGGTCAAATGCCTCCCAGGTACCCTTCATCTCGCGCAACTCCTCCTCGGGGGCAAAGTCGCGAGCCTCCCAGTAGCGGCCCAGCTCCTCGTTCCATACGAAGGTGCGCTCCTGGCACATGCGCAGTTCGTCTACCATGCGCTTCACGCGAGAGAGCAGCTCGGCCTTCTGCTCCTTGTCGGTAGCGCTGGCATAGGCGAAGGCCAGGGCCGACATGTAGTGACCCGATCCATGACCCTTGAGCTTCGTGGTGGGCGAGTCCCATCCGTCCGATACGGTGTAGCCCTCGGTAGGCAGTCCGTAGGTGTCGCGGTAGTTATACAGCTGCTGTGTCACGTCCCACGAGAGTATCTCGCGTATGGCGAGGTCGCGGTTCGAGGTGAGGCGGTTGTCTCCCGTGAGACGCACCTTGTCGAGCGGTATAGGTTCGGCTACAGGCACGTTCGAAGGCACCTTGTAAGCCTCGGGGCTCACGCGCACCTTGGCTGTGATGGGGTAGCCGTTGGGGGTGGTGTCGTCACCGGTGACGAATCCCTCCACGGTGTAGCTCTTGCCGGCGGGGTAGCGTGCTGCATCGGCCTGCTCCTGCTCGGTAGCCAGGGCTGCATTGCTCCAGCGCACCTGACGATAGGCCTGTGTGCCGTCGCTATAGGTCACCAGCAGCTGGTAGGGAAGGCGCGGAGCCGTACCCACGGGGCAGCTCACGCTCACGGGTTCCACTTTCGTGATCGTCCTCTGTGCATCCTGTGCAGCAGCATGGCCAGCAGTTGCCAGCATAGCAGCCATGCAACCGGAAATAATCAGTTGGCGTATCTTCATAGTATGTCTATTGTTATGATTATTTTATATATACTGCAAAGTAAATAAAAAAAGTTGAGTGTGCCATTATCTTGGGAGAAAAAAAAATGCAACCATAGCGAAGCGGAGAAAGAACCCTGACCCCACGGGGGAGCGGGTGAGAGTCACCGGCGTAAAACAAAAAAGAAGCCTACTGGCTTCTTTTTGCGGTGCGTACGGGACTCGAACCCGTGACCCCCTGCGTGACAGGCAGATATTCTAACCAACTGAACTAACGCACCATTCTTTATGCTTGCTAAGGACTGAAATTTCTGTGCGGTGCGTACGGGACTCGAACCCGTGACCCCCTGCGTGACAGGCAGATATTCTAACCAACTGAACTAACGCACCAGAAATATTTCAACTGTCCTAAAGGCAATCTCTCTCGATTGCGGGTGCAAAGATAGATACTTTTTCTGTAACAACAAAACGTTTTGCCACTTTTTTGCGAATTATTTTTCGCAAAGGTACTGATATATGCACACATCCTTGTAGTGGCCTTCGGAGAGTAGCCACTGTGGCAAGACAGCTACCTCGGTATATCCGCATCGTGTAAAGAGAGCACGCGCAGCCTGATTGTCGACCGACACGTAGGCGTAGAGCTGGTGTAGGCCCAGCATACTCCGGGCATAGGATGTGAGCAAATGGAGCGACTGGGCAGCCAATCCCATACGACGATAGGGAGCGTCTATGACGATACCTACCTCGGCTCGGTGATTAGCAGGACTGAAGTCAAACAGGTCGACCATACCAACCACAGCGCCACTTGCACGATGCTCAATCATGAGGCGCAACTGCTTGTCGGCATACAAGTCATGAGTATTGGTCTCAATATATTGCTGCAACTGATAGCGCGAATAGGGCACCTTGCAAGCCGACACAAGCCACAAACGTGTATCGTTCTCTACATGAAACATGAAGTCGAGATCGGCGAGTTCGGGAGCACGGAGCTGTATGGTAGGGGATTGAAGCATTTTGAAGTTTTTGAGTTATGAGTTGCCGTCAGGTAGCAGTTTACGTTATCGTATTCGTTTTTTAATGGCACACGGGTGACACTGATTTTGCAGATTGCCACAGTTTTTTATTTTATTCTCAATTGTCAATTGTGAATTGTCAATTGTATACAGCATTTTCAGTTATCAGCACCCCTGTTCGCGTGGAATAGGTAGCCAGGCGCAAGGTGTGATTGGGAGTGGTTTCAAGCAAGCGTAGGATGGTAGCATAAGTATATGCATCGGCATCATACACCAAGGTGTCGTAGGCAGAGGTGTCGAACGAGACGGCCAGGTGACCCTCGGGAAGCGCATGTTCATCTCCCTCTACATAGCGGATCTCACCCCGTAGCTGGTGATGCTCTACAAGGCGCTGCACTTCGGCAAGCATGCGTGCACTGCCTATAACAAGCATATCGGAAGATAGTTTCTCAGGCTGCCTGCGCTTGCGGTGCTTAAATTGATTGCCAATATATGCCATGAATGAGCGCACCCAGATGGCTACATTGATAGGCAAGCTCACCAGGAAGGAGTAGTGGGCATAGTGCTTGCGGAAGAAGAGGCGCATAGCCTGATAGAAGGTATAGGTGTAGCGGAACGAACTTTTCTCTGTACTCTCGCCCTTGTAGTGAAGCATGCGCGTGGGGAGGAAATAGTTTTTGTATCCGCCCTTGAGTATGCGGTACGAGAGGTCTATGTCTTCGCCATACATAAAAAAATCCTCGTCGAGCAGACCTACCTTGTCAAGCGCCTTGCGACGCAGCAGCATACAGGCACCAGAGATAATTTCTATCTCGTTGACCTCGTTCTCGTTGAGGTAGCGCATGTAGTAACGTCCGAACACACGCGACTGGGGCAGCAATGCCGCAAGGCCCGACATCTTGCAGAATGCGACAAAGGGTGTAGGCAATCCGCGGCGACTCTCGGGTGCAAAGGTTCCATCGGTACGTAGCATATAGGCTCCTGCCCCACCCGCCTCGGGGTGTGAATCCATAAAGCGGATGAAGTCGCTGAGCGTGTGCTCTGCCACTATCGTGTCGGGATTGAGCAGCAGTACATACTTTCCTGCCGACATGCGTATGGCCTGATTGTTGGCACGGGCGAACCCGACATTCTCTTTATTCTCTATAAACGTCACCTCGGGGAACCGTTCACGCAAATAAGGGATAGAGCCGTCAGTGGAGAGATTATCAACTACAATAACCTCGATCTGCAATCCCTGAGATGCCCGACGCACAGCCTCGAGGCATTGCTCAAGGTAGTACTTGACATTGTAGTTGACAATTATAACTGAAAGCATTGTGAATCGAATTTATTAGCAAGAGATTCAAGAGCATGTCGCCGAATCCATTTCCAGTTCTGCCTTCACGCCTTCGGCTGAGGGCAGACAGAAGAAGGACACCACAAAAGCCGCAAGGCCATAATACATGCCCCAATTCTCCAAAGTTGCATAGTACAAGAATGCACCGTACAACATCAGTGCTCCCAATATCGCTATACGCACAAAGCTGTAGCTGGCATAAAGATTTGCTCTTTGCTGGCTTTCAGCGACAAGCACCTTATGATGCAGACACCAATGGAAGCCCTTGAGCGCAGCCAACAGACCAATACCCACCACAAAAAGTGTTGCCACCTCAAGGACATACATCGCAGTGGCATCAACATCGACCAGCAAGCCTTCCAGCGGCAGCAGATTCAGTTCACAAGACACGACGAACGCCACGACAGACGCCAAGAGCACAGCATAGAAGATGAAGATGTTGCGGCTTATTTTCTTATAGTCAATCATATTCAATATTATATATCCGTATTTATCAATAGCTTTTTCCTGTAAAAGGCATGCGGTTCACCAGCGAACGTCCCAGCGTAGCCTCATCGGCATACTCCAACTCGTCGCCCACAGAGATACCACGCGAGAGCACCGACATCTTCACGCCCGTAGCTTCGAGCTTGCGATAGATGTAGAAGTTGGTGGTGTCGCCCTCCATCGTGGGACTGAGGGCAAAGATAACTTCCTTCACCTCGCCCGAGCGCACACGCTCCACCAAGCTGTCTATTTCAAGGTCCGAAGGGCCTATGCCGTCCATCGGCGAGATGACTCCACCCAGCACGTGATACAGGCCCCGATAGAGCGACGTGTTCTCCACAGCTATCACATCGCGCACCGTCTCCACCACACACACCATGCTGTTGTCGCGCGAGGGCTGCGAACAGATGTCACACACATCGCTGTCAGAGATATTGTGGCACACCTTGCAATACTTCACCTCGCGGCGCAGTGTGGCCACCGCATCGGCAAAAGACTCGGCTTCGGTTGCCGGCTGGCGCAGCAGGTGCAGCACCAGGCGGAGTGCCGTCTTGCGCCCAATGCCTGGCAGTTTGGCAAACTCGCCTACCGCGCGTTCCAGTAATGTCGATGAATATTGCTGCATTTCGGTTAAATGTGTGCAAAGATACGAAAATAAACCCTATTCCCCTACTGTTGATTGGGGAAAAGCATCAATTTCACTTGCTTCAGCTCATTGCCGCGGTCATAGAGGGCGTTCTGAATATTCACATTGGTCGCCCGCTCCAACAATATGCTGCTCTTGTTCCAATGGAAGGGAGGATAGTCCGTATTATGCTTGATGCTGTTGCCCCGCCACAGCAGTCCGTCTACCGACTTGGCATAGAGCAAGGGGTGGTCAAAGGTTTCAAACACGTTGTCGATGATGCGTATGGCATTCTTTCTACCTCCGTGGAAGTAGGCCTTCTGCGCATTCAGGTCGGGGATCTCGGGATAGATGGAGATGACGGCATTGGTAAACTGAAACATATTGGTGAGCGCATTGACGAACCTATTGCGACGGATAAGCACATCGCGGCAAGCTCCCGTCTCGTACCACCCATTGCAGTCACCGCAGAGGAGGATGGCCGTGCCGGAGGTGTGGTCGAAAAGGTTGTCCTCCACCACCGTACGCTTAGGAGTACTGAAGAGTGTGCCACGGGCACGATTGTTACGAATGATGTTGTGGGCAAAGTACACCTCGGGAGTCCACGTCAGGTTCTCTATACCGAAGCCCTCGGCAGCCGTAATCACCTCAGGAAGCGGGTCGGCGAAGCGAATGACAAACTCCTTGGCTCCATGAGACACGCCGTGCTGCCAGCCAGTTTCATGCTGGGGCCTCGAGTTTTCTGAACTCTCCGATATCTCGGCCACCTCAGTGACAAACGGCTCCGCACCGCCCACCAGCTCCATCGTGCGTGAGCGCACAAACTGCACCTTGTCACCCACATAGCCCCAGTCGAATCCCCAAGCCTGCCCGTGCATATAGCGAGCCTTGACAGTGTGGTCGTCGACACGCTCCATCACCTTCAGATAGGTGCCGTGCACATTGATGGCGTCGTCCATCATTCCCTCATAGAGGCCGTTCACCGAGCGTATCTTTCCCTTACAGCCCGAGAAATGGGTTGCATCGGCCTGAGTAGTAAAGTATCGTGGGTCATCGTCGCCGCGCAGGCACACCGAGAAGCCGTCGAGCGTGATATTCTCGCTCATCTGCGCCAGCAAGCCCATACCCTCGGCATAGTGCACCTTGATATTTTCGAGGCGCGTATCCTTGGCGTGACTCACGAAGATGCCCGGTGAAGGTCGCTCGTAGGTACGCATAGCCACTATGGTACAGGGTTTGAGGCGGTTATCTTTCCACACCGGACTGCGGAAAGTGCGCTCATCCACCTGCACCACCTGATGCACGGGAGTGCCTATGTCCGACGTATTGAAAACGATATGGCGCGTGTCGGGCTCGAAGGCGATACCCCAGCCCGGGCGCATGGCCCATCCCTCGCCACAATGTTCGAAAGCACCCTCGGCAGTGACGCGGGCATTGACCCACGGAGCCACACGGAAGGTGATACCCTCTTCGGGATCATACGAGAGCACCTCGGCCTGAGCAATATGGGGAGTAGCGAAGTCGATGCTGAAGTTGCGGAGCGTACAATTCGTAGTGCCCACCACGCTCAGCGGCAACATACGGCCGTGAAAGATGAAGTCGGCCCCGCAGCCATCAAGCGTGATTCCGTCAAAGCCCTCTATGGCAATACCCACCGCACGGTCGGCATGCTGGTCGTGATTAGAGATGTAATATTCCTTGCGCACCGCCCCTTCGGGATAGAAGTGATACCGCCCCGGTGCAAAACGCACCGTCACCGCCTTGCCTGTAGCCTCGGCCTTCACCTTCTCCAGCATCTGAGCCACGAGCGGAGCCATATCAGTCTGCGTACCGGGCACAACGCCATACACACTTGCTTCATACACACGTCCGGCTTGCACGCACCACGCCAGCAAGGCACACACGCTCATCACAATCAGTCTTTTCATACGATATACCTTTTTATTATTTAGGACAAAGATATGGAATAAATTTGTAAAATCACCTACAAAGCCTTAACTTTGCTCTCAACTATAACCATAACCTATCAGAAGACGTGGAAATCAAAAGCGCAGAATTTGTTATCAGCAACACCCGCCTCGACCGTTGTCCGCAGGACGGACTGCCCGAATATGCCTTCATAGGCCGCTCCAACGTGGGCAAGTCGAGCCTCATCAACATGCTCACCCGCAAGCCCAAGCTGGCCATGACCTCGGCCACACCGGGCAAGACAATGCTCATCAACCATTTCCTCATCAATAAGGCCTGGTATCTCGTCGACCTTCCCGGCTATGGCTACGCGCAGCGCGGCAAGAAGGCCAAGGACAAGCTCACGCAAATCATCGAGAGCTACATCCTCGGACGCGAACAGATGACCAACCTCTTCCTGCTCATCGACATACGCCACGAACCACTGGCCATAGACCTTGAGTTCATCGAATGGCTGGGCGAGAATGGAGTGCCCTTCTCCATCGTCTTCACCAAGGCCGACAAGCTGGGCACACAGCGCCAGCGCGAGAACGTGGAGCGATACCTCAACCGCCTCTCCGAGCAGTGGGAGGAGCTGCCACCCCACTTCGTCACCTCATCAGAGAAGGGCCTCGGCCGCGACGAAGTGCTCGGATACATCGAGCAAATCAACAAAAGTCTATAAGAATACTAAAAAAGCGTAAGGCCACCTGCAAGTACTTTACGCTTTCTTTTTTGAATCCAGCACTACCATCAGTCAGGAATCTCGCTGAGTTCGAGCCAGCGCATCATTTTCTCGTCCAGCTCATCATTGATGGCCGAGAGACGAATGGACTTTTCTGTGAGTTCATCGGCAGCAAGAGTTCCCGTACAAAGGGCAGCCTCAATGGTTGCCTTTTCTTCTTCCAAGGAGGCGATGCATTGCTCCACCTCGGCAAACTCGCGACGCTCCTTGAAGGATTTCTTCCTACTTTTATTGTCTACTGTCGACGGTCTACGGTCTACCGTTTCAGACCGACCCTCCGAACGGCGGTCTGCTGTCTGGTGCTTACCATCTGTCGCCTTCTGGCTATCGGCTGTTGCCTTCCACTCACGATACTGCGTATAGTTGCCGGGAAAGTCGCGTATGTCGCCCTGACCATTGAAGACGAGCAGGTGGTCTACAATCTTGTCCATGAAGTAGCGGTCGTGGCTCACCACGATGACGCATCCGGCAAAGTCGCGCAAGTACTCCTCGAGCACCTGTAGGGTGAGGATGTCGAGGTCGTTGGTAGGCTCGTCGAGGATGAGGAAGTTAGGGTTGCGCATCAGCACGGTGCACAGGTAGAGTCTGCGGCACTCACCTCCACTGAGCTTATACACGTAGCTATGCTGCTTCTCGGGCGGGAAGAGGAAGTGCTGCAAGAATTGCGATGCGGTGAGCTGCTTGCCTCCTGCCATGGGCACTACCTCGGCTATCTCGCGGGCCACATCGATGACCTTCATCTGCGTGTCAAACTGCAGTCCCTCCTGCGAGTAGTAGCCAAAGCGTACGGTCTCGCCTATGTCGAGCTTGCCACTATCGAGCGCTTGCTGGCCCAGCAGTACCTTGAGGAAGGTACTCTTGCCCGTACCGTTGTCGCCTACGATGCCGAGCTTCTCGTAACGGGAGAAGATATAGGAAAACTTGTCGAGGATGCAGCGGTCGCCAAAGCGAAGCGACAGCTCGTCGGCCTCGAAGATCTTACTTCCTATATAAGAGGCCTTCACATTAAGCTGCACGCGGTCGTTGCTGACACGCTGCTTGGCCACCTTCTCCAACTCGTAGAAGGCCTCTTCGCGATAGCGTGCCTTATGTCCGCGTGCTTGGGGCATGCGGCGCATCCACTCCAGCTCGGTGCGGTAGAGGTTGTTGGCACGGATGATTTCGGTGTTGCGTGCCTCGATACGCTCCTCACGCTTCTCCAAGTAGTAGCTGTAGTTGCCCTTGTAGGAGTATACGGTGCGGTCGTCAATCTCGATAATCTCATTGCACACATTGTCGAGGAAGTAGCGGTCGTGTGTCACCATGAGCAGTGTAGCGGTGCTGCGTGTGAGGTAGTCCTCAAGCCATTCGATGAGCGGCAGGTCGAGGTGGTTGGTAGGCTCATCGAGGATGAGCATATCGGGATTACCAATCAACACATTGGCCAGAGCCACGCGCTTGAGCTGTCCGCCCGAGAGCGTCTCCACCCGTTGGTCATAGTCGGTGATATGGAGCGAGGTGAGTATCTGCTTGGCTCGCTGCTCGTAGTTCCACGCATCGGCATGCTCCATACGGTCGAGCAGGGCATCAAGTCCGGGATTGCCTGGTGTCTCCAAGCACTGCTCATATTCGCGGATGAGCTGCAGCGTATCGTTGGTTTCGTGGAAGCAAGCCTCCAGCACGGTGAGTCCAGCAGGATATACCGGGCGTTGGCGAAGGTAGCCTACGCGCAAGTCATTCTTATATACAATGGAGCCACTGTCGTGCCCCTCTATGCCTGCCAGCACATCGAGCAGCGTACTCTTGCCAGCGCCGTTGCGGGCAATGAGGCCCACGCGCTGTCCCTGGGCTACGCCAAAGGAGATGCCCTCGAAGAGCACCAGGTCGCCAAACGACTTTGTCAGGCCATCGACCTGTAGGTAAGGTATCAGCATGCGGCTTCAGCTATTCGCGTACGTATATCCTCTACAATCTTCGCCACGTCAGCCTCGGCCAACATCTCGCCCTTTTTGCCAAAGAGAAGCATGGGACGTGCCACGCACGCATCGCCATACATCAGCACAGGAGCCTCCACCTTACCATTGACATAAGTATTCCACTCCAGTCCCTCGATGCTCTCGGCCAGCAAGGCACACAGCGTGATGCCCATCACGGCACCCGCATCGCTGCCCAGCTGCCTGGTAAGTTCGGCACGGGGAGCCAACTTCTGGAGCAGACAGATATTATAATCAAAGTCGCGGAAGCGTTCTTTGAAGAGCTTCATGCCCAGCTCCTCCATGGTGGCGTAGCACGATTCGATGAGTTCCACCTCGGCCACGCGAACAGGGATATATTGGTTATGGAAACTCTCGCGAGGCTGCATAATCTCCAGAGAGGCAATGATAGCATTTGCCGTCCCTATATGCTCACCATGCTGAGCCGTATACGAGCACTCCACGCAAGTCTGCCCATAGCCTATAGTCCAGCGATGAGTGACATACTCCACGAGCTGCTCGGTAAAGGTCTCGGCGGTATACACAGTCTCCCACAGCGCCACCTTCTGCAATCTCGCCCCGGGGGCTTTCAGCGCATCACGCATCATCTTGTCGCCAAACGAAGCCGATGTGTCGCGATAGGCCGAGATACGGAAGTTGCCTTCCCACTTTTCGGGATTATAGAAGAGGAAGCAGTCGGGCTCTTCGCTGAACTCAAACCACGTATCAGGATACGAGAATGCAAACCACGAACCGGGTGCTATAAACTTTTTCATACGTCAATTGTTGTTTATTTATAAAATATCGGGGACAAAATTAAAAAAAAAATGGTCAACGTATTGCCATTATAAATAAAATACCTACTTTTGCATCGTCAAAAAAACATTCCCACACGACATTTACTTACAACAATCACTGAGCAAGCATGTCTTTCTTAGAAGAAACATGTGCGTCGCATGTGGGGAATGTCATCAATCACATTCTACATCATATATGTACAACATCATCCAACTAAGCAACAAAGAACTGGGCGAACTGCAAGAGATCGCCAAAGAAATGGGTATCAAAGGTATTAAATCCCTGGAGAGACAAGATCTGATCTATAGGATTCTTGATGAGCAGGCCATAGCCGGAGCACAAAAGAGGGTTGCAGCCGAAGAGGGTAAGAATGAGCGCCGTCAACGTACCCGCATAAACAAGAAGGAGGTAGCCAACAAGGTGTACTCGGCCGACAAGGACAAAGCCGAAAAGATCAATGACACACCCAAGATTATAGCTACTCCCATAGAGGAGAAGGCCCCCCTCCCCACAGAGACACCTTCGGAGAGCCAGAGCACCTCAGCCAAGGAGGAGAAACCGCAAGCCACCGCTACCGAGCCTGCAGCCCAGCCTGAGGCAAAGGAAGAGAAGGGCACTCAGCCCAAGAAGCGCGGGCGCAAGCCAAAGGCACAGAAAGAGGGCGAGGCAGCCGCCAAGGTGAAGGAGGCCCAAGAGGGCGCTACAGCTACTACAGAGGCTGCCACCGAGGCAACAGCCGCAGCAGTCCCTGCCGCTACAGCACAGGAGGCCACACCCGCTACCGACGCCACCCCCGCTCAGCCCAAAAAGCGTGGACGCAAGTCCAAGGCACAGAAGGAGCTGGAACAGAAGCAGCAAGCGCAGCAAGACTCCAAGGAGGTGCCCGTATTGCCCGAGATCATCAGCGACTCACCCATTGAGACAGGAGAGAGCGACTTTGTAGCCATTGAGGACCTGCCCAGCGAGCCCGCAGCATTGCCTACCGAGCTCATCGGCAAGTTTGAGTCTACCAAGCTCGAGAACCAGGCCGAAGAGCCTCGCCAGGAGCAGGGCAAGAAACATAAGAACAAAAACAAGAACAGGAACGCCGAGCAGGAGAACAACCCCGAAGGCAATGGCCAGCACCAAGGAACGCCTCAGCAGGAGCGCCGCCAGCCCGAGCAGGAACGCTACAACTTCGACGACCTCATCGAGGTAAATGGCGTGCTCGAGATCATGCCCGACAACTACGGTTTCCTCCGTTCGGCCGACTACAACTACCTTGCCTCACCCGACGACATCTACGTATCGCAGAATCAGATCCGCTTCCATGGCCTCAAGACCGGCGACGTGGTAGAGGGCACCATCCGCCCTGCCCGTGAAGGCGAGAAGTACTTCCCCCTGATGAAGATTACCCGCATCAACGGCCTCGACCCCAACATTGTCCGCGACCGTGTACCCTTCGAGCACCTCACTCCCCTCTTCCCCGACGAGAAGTTCACCCTCTGCACTGGCAGCCACGACAACCTTTCGGCTCGTGTAGTAGACCTCTTCTCGCCCATTGGTAAGGGCCAGCGCGGACTTATCGTAGCTCAGCCCAAGACCGGTAAGACCATCCTATTGAAAGATATAGCCAACGCCATTGCAGCCAACCACCCCGAGGTATACATGATTATGCTGCTCATCGATGAGCGCCCCGAGGAGGTTACCGATATGGCACGCAGTGTCAATGCCGAGGTCATTGCCTCTACGTTCGATGAGCCTGCCGAGCGCCACGTCAAGATTGCCGGTATCGTCCTCGAGAAGGCCAAGCGCATGGTTGAGTGCGGCCACGATGTAGTCATCTTCCTCGACTCCATCACCCGTCTGGCCCGTGCCTACAACACTGTGTCACCCGCTTCAGGCAAGATCCTCTCGGGTGGTGTCGACGCCAATGCCCTGCACAAGCCCAAGCGCTTCTTCGGAGCAGCGCGCAACATCGAGAACGGCGGTTCGCTCACCATCATCGCCACTGCCCTCACCGAGACAGGTTCAAAGATGGACGAGGTGATCTTCGAGGAGTTCAAGGGTACAGGCAACATGGAGCTCCAGCTCGACCGCAACCTCTCCAACAAGCGCATCTTCCCTGCTGTCAACATCGTGGCCTCGAGCACCCGTCGCGACGACCTGCTTCACGATCGCCAGACACTCGACCGCATGTGGATACTCCGCAAGTTCCTATCCGACATGAACCCCATCGAGGCAATGGACTTCGTAAAGGGCCGTCTGGAGAACTGCAATAGCAACGAGGAGTTCCTTATGAGCATGAACTCATAAGACTCCCCCTACATACAAAAAAGAGAGAAGGATGTATCACGCGATACATCCTTCTTTATTATTGTGCACTCCACAGCGCACCGGGTACGCCGTGGAGCTACAGGTGCGAGGTATTACCAGCGCACCTTCTTGCCATTCACGATATAGAGCTCGCCCTTCAGAGGCTCCAGTACACGGCGTCCGTAGAGGTCGTAGCACACCTTCACCTCATCGGTCAGGATATCCTCTATGGCCGTGTCGATGATTTCAAATGTCAGCGCCAGCGTACCGCTATAGTTGCCTATGAACGTGATCAGTACGGTGCCTACCCCAGCCTCTACATTGTCGCTGTAGGTAACCACATAGTCAACATCTTCAACGAGCAGGGTCTCGCCGTTCATCACCGTCACCTTGGGCTCTATGGTGTTGCCGGTATACTCATACGACTCTACGAGTCCCTCCACCACGGGCTGTGTCAGCTCTGCAGGAGTCATGCCTGTCGGTGCGCTCACCGTGCCCGTATAGTTGCCGTTGGCGGTGAAGGTAGCCACATCGTCTACATTGACCACCTCGTTCCATGCGCCGGTAATCTCGCCATAGCCCTCGAGGGTCACCGCAGCAGCGGGCACCTGAGCCTCGCCCGTGTAGGTCATCGGGGCAAACTCACCCACAACAGCCTCATCGGTAATGTCCTTGGGCAGAATCTCAAATTCGAGTGTAGCCTCTACACCCTCATAGCTTATGCTTGCCACATAACGGCCAGCATCGATGCATTCGCCGCTATAGGTAATCAGCTCTGCCAGCTTGGCGAGTCCGGGATAGTTACCTACCAATGTCGCAGCCTTGGGTGCACCGCTATAGACAGCGTCGGTGGGAGCCTGCAGGGTGATGTAGGCCACCTTGGCAGGGCAGTTTGAGTCGGCATCCTTACACGTAGCCAATATAGATGCACCATCGGCAGTATACTGCCACTCGTGCTGGTGCTGCAGCAGGGTCACCGTGGTGCTCAGCGTATTAGTAGCCAGCACGTAATTGCCGTTGAGCATGGTGAATGTGATGAGCACCTCGCTTGTAGCGCCCTCTACATTCTCACCTACGAGCTGTGCCTCTGCCGTATAGTCTACACCGGCAGCGAACTCTACAGCATCAAATACGACATCGGTCACCACCAATGTATACTCACCATCGGCATCGAATGCCACATCCTCCACCTTAGCACTAACGACGGCTACGGTCTGAGGAGTCATCTGAGCCACTACGGTAAGTGCGCCCACATAGTTTCCGCTGGCGGTAAAGGTGGTCTTGTCACCTACGTTCAGCACTTCGCTCCACGAGCCTGTCACCTCGCCAAATCCGTCGAGGGTCACCGTAGCCGCGGGCATCTGTGCCTCGCCTGTATAGGTCATAGGAGCAAACTCCCCTATCTGTGCACCGGCAATATCCTTGGCCTGCATGCCGCATGCCACATCGCTGATGACACCCGAATAGTTGCCGTTGGCAGTAAAGGCTGTCTTGTCAGTGATATTGGTCACAGCCTCCCATGTGCCGCTCACGATACCATATCCCTCGAGGGTCACGATAGCCTCGGGCATCTGGGGCTGACCGGTATAGGTCATCTGTGCAAACTTGCCCACGATAGCCTCTGCAATATCTTTCGTCTGCATGCCGCAAGCCACGTTGCTGATAGCGCCCGTGTAGTTGCCGCTGGCGGTGAAGGTAGTCTTGTCGGCCACGTTGGTCACTGCAGCCCATGTACCTGTCACCTCACCCATGCCGTCGAGGGTCACCGTAGCCACGGGAGTCTGTGCCTTGCCCGTGTAGGTCATCGGAGCAAATGCACCCACCGTAGCGCCGGCAATGTCCTTGGCCTGCATGCCGCAAGCCACGTTGCAGATAGTGCCGGTGTAGTTGCCGCTGGCCGTGAAGGTAGTCTTGTCGGCCACGCCAGTCACTGCTGCCCATGTACCTGTCACCTCACCCATGCCGTCGAGGGTCACCGTAGCCACGGGAGTCTGTGCCTTGCCCGTGTAGGTCATCGGGGCAAATGCACCCACCGTAGCGCCGGCAATGTCCTTGGCCTGCATGCCGCAAGCCACGTTGCTGATAGTGCCGGTGTAGTTGCCGCTGGCCGTGAAGGTAGTCTTGTCGGTCACGCCAGTCACTGCTGCCCAGGCACCTGTCACTGCGCCCCATCCGTCGAGGGTCACCGTAGCTGCGGGAGTCTGCGCCTTGCCCGTGTAGGTCATCGGGGCAAATGCACCCACCGTAGCGCCGGCAATGTCCTTGGCCTTGATGGTGTATTCTACGCTTGCCGTGGCATCGCCCAGCTGGATGGTAGCGGTATATGTGCCCACGTTTATAGGAGCGCTGCCGCTGCTGTATACAACAGTGGGGTTCTCCATGCCCTCTATCGAGCCATTCAGGGTCACCGCCTTCGCCTTGCCCGTGTAGATCAGGTCTGCGGGGATTACCAGACTCACTGTGCCCAGTTTGTCGCCACACTTGCCGCAAGTAACGGTGATGCTTGCGCCATCAGCAGCATACTTGTATGCGCCATGCACATGGGCAAACTGTATATAATAGGTATGTCTCGAGAGTCCGTCGGCATCATTGTCTACATTCGAGACGGTTATGGTGAGCACACTGCTTGCGTCGTCATACGAGGTGGTAGCAGTGGCCGTCTGTCCGTTCAGTGTATAGGCCAGCTTCGATGCATCATACACTACCGTCGACATGTCGAGTGTAGCGCCCGCCTCGGGCACGGCCAGTGCCTTGCCGTCATAGGACAATGTATTCAGTGTAGAATAGTACACAAAGCGTACGTCGTCGGCATAGAGTGTGGTATTCTCCTTCATCACGCTGCGGTCCCAGTAGTCGCCACCCGAGATGATGACATTCATCATGGTAGGAGCCGAAGTGGCATCGGTATAGTTCAAGGGCACGGTGATTGTCTGCCAGTCCTTGTTGGTAGTAGCGGTAAACTCATAGTCGCATGAGGCCACCAATGTGCCCGATGCTGTGGGAGTCGTCTTGCCCATGATGGCTCTCGCCACGTTGTCTCTCGAGTAGGAGGGCGACGACTTGGAACCCACCTTCGAGGTGTAGGTGCCGTTCCACAGATAGGCTATGATGTGCGATTTCTCTCCTGTAGCGTCGGTTCTCTTGTATCGGCCGGTGATGGCATCGGGCTTGTTGGTGAAGTTCACACCGCCATACACACCGCCGTCGCATTCATCTACATCCGCTATAGCGTATACCCATGGTGTACCCAGCGTGACGAAGCCAGGAGCCACAGAGCCAATGGTAGACCACAGGATCTTCACTCCCACAAAGGTGTTCACCATCTTCACGGCATTACCGTCGTTGAAGATAAGTTTCTCCTCTTTAGTCACGCCCGAGCCCTTCTGGTTCACGCTCGAGCCATTCCAGTCGGTTGGCTCCACACCAGGTCGCTGGCGCATGCTCGAGCCGTCCTTGTTGAACGCCTCAGTGCTTGCGCATGATGCCTTCCAGTTGTCAAACCCATAGTTGGGCAACTGCTGCGCATGAGCAGTCAGCATCATTCCCCCGATAAATAAAAATAGTAGTAGTTTTTTCTTCATAAGCGATTTAGTTCACGATTTACATGATTTGCAAAAAACGCTGCAAAATTACTAAAAATTTCGCTAACCATCAAATTTATCTCCACATTGCACCGTTTAGGGGCGAATGCATCCACCGTGTGACGAACCGCCGAGTTATGGGATGAGCGTGAAACCTTCGCGCCCAGATTTGTTATACCTTTGCAGCATAATATTTTGTTTTTTAACGTAAAAGGATTAACTATGAAAATTAAGGACAACAGTGTGCTTATCACCGGCGGAGCGTCGGGCATAGGCAAGATTATGGGACGCATGGCCCTGGAGAAGGGCGCACGCATGCTCATCATCTGGGACATCAACCAGGCAGGCATCGATGCCGCCGTAGCCGAGCTCTCGGCCAAGGGCCAGGTAAAGGGTGTGCGCGTCGACGTATCAGACTACGACAATGTGAAGGCAGCCTATGCCTCCACCATAGAGGCCTGCGGCGAGGTAGACATCGTCATCAACTGCGCCGGCATCATCACGAGCAACAAGACCTTCGACCGGGTAGACGTGTCGGAGATCGACCGCACCATGCGCATCAACACCATAGCCCCCATGTATGTGGCCCTGCAGGCATTGCCCGACATGAAGCGCCGTGGCAAAGGACACGTGTGCAACATCGCCTCGGCGGGCGGCATGCTGTCAAACCCCAAGATGTCGGTATACGCCGCATCGAAGTGGGCCGTCATCGGATGGTCCGACTCGGTACGCATCGAGCTGCAGGACGAGCACTCCGGCGTACACTTCACCACCATCGCGCCCTACTACATCAACACAGGCATGTTCGACGGCGTGAAGTCGCCCATCATCCCCATCCTCGACCCCACGAAGACAGCCGCCAAGATACTGCGTGCCATCGAGCGCGACAAGCACTTCAAGGGCATCCCCTTCGGCTTCCACTTCATCCGCTTCTGGCAATTCATCCTTCCCACACGCCTTTTCGACTTTTTCTTCGGCAAAGTCTTTGGTATTTACCACACAATGGATAACTTTGTGGGGAGAAAGTAAATCTCATTTACAATTTACGATTTATTCTTCAATGGGTTTATTAAGCAATTTCTCATACACCTATGATATCATCCATCCTCACCTCCCAGCGCGCCTTCTTCCGTAGCGGCGCCACCCTCGACATCAACTTCCGCCGCCAGATGCTACAGAAGCTGCAGGCAGCACTCACCAAATGGGAAAAGCCACTGGCCGATGCGCTGTGGGCCGACCTCCACAAGTCGTATGAAGAGGCCTACCTCACCGAGCTCAGCATCGTGCGTGGCGAGATTACCAACCACCTGCGCCACCTCGGCCGCTGGAGCAAGCGCCGCCGCAAGAGTACGCCCCTCAAGATGTTTCCCTCGCGCAGCTACATCGTGAGCGAGCCACTGGGCAACACGCTCATCATGGCCCCGTGGAACTACCCCGTGCAGCTGCTGCTCAACCCCCTCGTGGGCGCCATCTCGGCCGGGTGCACCGCTGTGCTGAAACCCTCGCCCTACGTGCCCACCGTATCTCAAGTGCTGCGTGAGATGATCGAAGACACCTTCGACCCGCAATACATCGCCATCGTGCTGGGCAACCGCGACGTCAACCAAGCCCTGCTCGCCCACCGCTTCGACCTCATCTTCTTCACCGGCAGTCCCTCGCTGGGCAAGATCGTGATGGAGGCCGCCTCGCGGCACCTCACGCCCGTGGTGCTCGAGCTCGGCGGCAAGAGCCCCTGCATCGTAGACCGCACGGCCGACATTTCCACCGCCGCCAAGCGTGTAGCGTGGGGCAAGACCCTCAACTCGGGGCAGACCTGCATAGCGCCCGACTACCTGCTCATCCACGAGGAGGTGAAGGAGGACTTCGTCAAGGAGTTTGCCAAGGCCGTGCGCGAGCTTCACGGCACCGACATCAAGGAACATCGCCACTATGTGCGCATGGTGAGCGACCGCGCCTTCACCCGTGTCAAGGGCTACCTCGCCCAGGGCGACATCCTCTATGGCGGGCGCACCGACGAGCACGAGCGTTTCATCGAGCCCACCCTGCTCGACATGCACATCAGCCTCAGCGACCCCGATGCCGACGCCAAGGCCAGCAGCCACGAGGTGCTCACCGAGGAGATCTTCGGCCCCGTGCTGCCCATCCTCACCTTTAATAATATAGCCGACGTTGCCGGCTACATCACCCGCCGCGAGAAGCCGCTGGCCTTCTACTACTTCGGCCGCGAGGCCGACGGGTGGAGCATCATCCGCCACACCTCATCGGGCGGTGCCTGCATCAACGACACCATCATGCACATCGCCAACGAGCACGTGCCCTTCGGCGGCGTGGGTAACTCCGGCATGGGCAGCTACCACGGCGAGGAGAGCTACCGCGCCTTCTCACACTACCGCACCGTAGTGGCCACCGGCACCTGGATAGACCTCCCCTTCCGCTACATGCCCTACAAGATGTTCTCCCTGGTGAAGAAGATTGTGTAGCGCTGCATAGGAGAGCTGCTGCCCCACCCCAATCGCTTGGGTGTGGGGGCAGAGCTGTAAGCGTAATCGGTGGCTACCTTGCGACCTTTACATACACTCCTCGCGGCAAGTTTCAATGCCAAGCCCCCCCTGGCAAGAACTCCCTTTTCGTGGCGACAACCATTGATTATCAGCGCACAACCCCATATAATGATTTGCATTTACCCCCTGGCAATGGCGAAGTGAAGCGAGAGCAGAGTCAAATTTATTTGAACTCTGCCGAGCAAGCAAGCCATCTTAAAGCGCAGCTTTATAATGGCGAAGTGAGTGAGAGCAATGATAAGCCTACTTAATCATTGCCGAGCGAACGAGCCATCTTAAAACGCAGTTTTATAATGGCGAAGTGAGCGAGAGCAATGATAAGCTTCTTGGACTAGCCAAGTGCTAAGGCAGGTCTTAATCATTGCCGAGCAAGCAAGCCATCATAAAACGCAGTTTTATAATGGCGCAGCCCAACCAACTCCCGCATTTCTAACCTATGTTACATGCGACCGATGGCGACCATCCGTGCAGGTGGTCGCCACCATCCACGCGTATGTAGGCGACCATACGCGCGTATGCTCGCCGTCAGAAAGCATAAAGTGTGGCTAAAAATCACATATATCACAGATAAATGCCACCCAGCTTCCACCCCCACCACATCTATTAACTGTCATCCATCACCCATCACCCATCACCCATCGCCCATAATCCTTCATGCCAAGGGTCAGATGAAATATTGCTATAGCACGGGGTTGATGAGCTAACAACGCCTTCTGCTGATGCACACAACATGCATGTAATCAGCGCGTATACCCTTGGCAGAATCCGCCAATAGCGAAACTCTCCGCCAAGGGGTATGCGCTGTTTTGCCAAGGGGTACAAACATAGGATAGGTTCTCAGATTTGAGGCAAGAGAAACTCAACATCCTGAAGGAGTAGCAAGCATCACTCATCATTCAGAATTGCTTTACCCTCACGGACAGCGAACTTTCGTTTCAGAATTATTCACTCGTTTTTTCCTCATCTGCATAGACAAAACTGGGGTACAATCTGTACCCTATTTGAAAAGAAATAGATGAAAGCACTACCCAAAAGAGCAAGAGTACTACCCAAAAGGAGTTGAGGGATGCCGACGAGTCAACTCACAAGGATTTCTTGTTAGGCAAAAGTCCTCGTCATCGTTCATCTTTAATCTTTCATCGTTAATCACAAATCGTTGACTTTGGCCCCTGCGGGCGTCGACCTTCGGTTCATCGTTCATCGTGGCAACTCCAACGATGTCACTTTTCAATTTTCAATTATTAATTCGCCCTGTGCACTATTGGCCGTTGTATGATTTTCACATAATGGCGAACTTTGCAAAAAGCCAACAATAGTATGTTGAACATCACAAGGAAATCATATACCTTTGCGAAAAAAACAAGCAATCATGGGGACACAAGCTTCGACAAACAAATACGGATATTGGGACACCGTTGCAGAATATTTACCCCACTATCACACTCGAAACGATGTATTGCTGAGCGATATATTAGTCCGATACATAGAAGACGAGGAGGTCTGCGAGAGTGACTTAAAGATGATAGAATCGGAATATGGCACCGATAAACAAGCGGTGAAGGAAGCATTGTTTAGGTTGGATTCTCGGTTAATCATAGAAGCGATGAGGGTTATGTATGATGTGAAAGAATAAGCAATATTTACTTTATCTTTTAATATAGAATTATTATATTTGCATCTACAATATGACACACGCAGAAGAACAACTTAGGATACCTCTGAACTCGATACACAAAATCAAGTTCTGTGGCCCTCATGGCAGATATGAGGATGGCAGCGAGATGCCCTTTAGTGAGCAGATGGCCATCATCTCACACTATTTGCACAACATAGGTACGCCCTTTGCCGAGCCATACAAGAAGAAAGCATTAGAGCTGATGGAGGACATTCAGCAGGCGAAAGATAGTTTACGAAAGTATTTTAGATAAACGACATGCTAAAAAGCGGTATATACGAGCAAATAATCAATCAACTTTTTGAGAAAAAACTCTCACTTGTTGATAGAACTCATTTTTACATTGGCGAACGAGCAATTGGAAGAAATGAGGTTGTAAAGCTACTCTCATTATACCTGAGTGGTATCTTTGAGCAAATGCTAGTAGATGTTGTAGACACGACATATGACACAGAAGAGGAAGAAGAGAGTT
This sequence comes from Bacteroidaceae bacterium, assembly GCA_017622495.1. Classification (GTDB taxonomy): domain Bacteria; phylum Bacteroidota; class Bacteroidia; order Bacteroidales; family Bacteroidaceae; genus UBA1189. Next base: position 37,076 of record JAGAQY010000068.1, read on the forward strand.
CGAGAAATAGAGCAGTAGAGAAAAGTGTCAACTTGGCAAATGCTATCATCAAGAAACTTGTAACCGACTTTCATATAGACTCGGGCAATCTACTATCTGCACAGGCTAAGATACTTACTGCAGTAATCGACAAGACGCAATCTGACTACCCCAACCTTTCGAAGCGTTTAGAAGAAATTATGCCTATAAAAGGCCTTGTGAATGGTGAGTTGTTCACAGGAAAAGGCATAAAGTTATATACCGAGCTACAAAAAGAAATTTGCTCTGCTAATGAAATCCGTTTAATGGTTTCGTTCATTAAGAAGCGCGGATTATCGTTATTATTGCCACAGCTAAAGGAATTTACCGATAAGGGCGGCACACTCAAAGTGATTACCACCACTTATATGAAGGCAACGGATTTTGATGCCATCAAGCAGTTGGCAAAACTCAAGAACACTGAAATCAAAATCACCTACGATGAGACATCAGAACGTTTGCATGCAAAGGCTTATATATTCTTACGTAATACGGGCTTCAATACCGCTTATATAGGCTCATCAAACCTTTCAGAACAAGCGCTTGACACTGGTGCGGAGTGGAACGTAAAGGTAACACAGTTAGAGCAGCCCCGTATGATGAGGACCATAATGGGAGCTTTTGAGGCTTCGTGGTGGGCTGAAGGCTATGAGACATTTGTAAATGGTGAAGACGACTTAAGGCTAAAGACTGCACTTGGTGATGATGACAATGAAATTGACTTCAGTAGTGCACTAACATTAATTCAACCATTTGACTATCAGCAGGAGATTTTGGAGCGGCTTCAAATGGAGCGTGAGGTTAGAGGACATTGGAAAAATCTTGTAATAGCTGCAACAGGAACAGGCAAGACCGTAATGGCTGCAAATGATTACAAAAACTTCGCTAGCGGTAATGACCGTGCTCGATTGTTGTTTGTTGCTCATCGTGAGGAGATTCTCAAACAAAGTCATCGCACCTTCCAGCAAGTGTTACGCGACTATAATTTCGGAGAAACATGGTACGGAGCTAATGAGCCAACGAGTTATGAACACCTTTTTGCGTCGAAGGATATGTTGCATAATCGTATCGACAACTTAAACCTTCCCAGGGATTATTATGATTATATAGTAATAGACGAGGCGCACCACATCACAGGAGACTCTTATCAGAAGATTGTAAACTACTTCACCCCTAAAATATTCTTAGGTTTGACAGCTACACCAGAGCGTATGGACTGTCAGGATATTACAGAATGGTTTGATGGAACTATCTCTGCGGAAATCCGTCTTGATGATGCGCTAAATAAAGGGCTTTTAGCTCCATTCCATTATTACGGAATAACTGACTCTGTAGACTATTCAGATGTAAAGTGGAATGCAGGGAAGTATGTGGCTTCAGAGTTGTCGCAAATATACACAGGCAATGATGCTCGTACCGGAGTAATCTTAAATGCATTAGTAAAATACTTGCCCAAGTCAAGTCTGCATAATGTGAGAGCTCTATGCTTCTGTGTAAGTATTGAGCATGCAAAATATATGGCCTCTAAGTTTACGCTTTGTGGATTGAAAGCAGAGGTGTTGACTTCTGAAAATAATATGATGCGCGCTCCTCTCTATCGGAAACTAAAGAATAAAGAAATAAATTTTCTCTTTGTCGTAGATATGTTTAATGAAGGTGTTGACATTCCAGAAGTTGACACTATTCTATTCCTTCGTCCGACCGAAAGTCTAACAGTCTTTATTCAGCAGTTTGGACGTGGATTACGTAAAGCAAAAGATAAGACACATGTGGACATCTTCGACTTTGTAGGGAACTGTCGAGCAGAGTTCAACTATACAGATCGCATGCGTGCTATCATAGGACGAACATCGATGAGTGTAGAAGAAGAGATGGAGCGCAACTGCCCACATTTACCTTTGGGATGTAAGATTACACTCGAGCCGAAGGCGAAGGAATATATCATGAAAAACATTAAGGGAGCTATCAAACGCTTCACGACACGAAAGATAACTGCGTTGATGCAGAATTTCGAAAGGAATCACTCTGTACCGCTCAGTCTTTCCAATTTCGTGGATATATATCAAGTTCCTCTAAACCGATTGTATAAAGATTGTACTTGGAATCAACTTCTGTGTGAATCAAGACTGGAGTATTATCCATCTTCTTTAACTGCAGAGTTAAGTCGTGCCGTATTCAGAAAATGGTTAGCCACAGATTCGTACACATATTTTAGCTTTATTCAAAAGTTAGCACAAGCCGACTTTAAGATTAAGGTAAATAACTTGACTCCCGTAGAGCAGAAACGTTTGCTAATGCTCTATTATGATTTATTTGAAGAGGCTGGATATTTTACCGATCTTCAAGAAATGGTTGACAATCTCGCCAGTGATGAAGGCTTCTGCCATGAAATTAAAGAAACAGTAGAGCTATTGCTTACTCAAAGTAAGGCCCTTGAGAAAGAAGATAATTCGGGAATACCCAACTTTCCACTAAAATTGCATGGTATATATACAAAGACTCAAATTCAAGTAGCAATCGGAACGTCTACGTTGAATAGGAAGTCTCCCTCTCGAGAAGGTGTAGAGCGCAATAAATCGTTGAATGTAGAAGCTATGTTTGTCGATATCATAAAAAATCGTGAAGAAGGCTCCACTACAGATTATGATGATAAGGCACTTTCCCCCTATCTATTCCAATGGGATACACAAAATAAAACAAGGCCCGAGTCTCCAATAGGTCAAGCATATATAAATCAAACCCAAACAATGCTTTTATTTGTTCGTGAACAGAAAAAATTTGCAGAAGATAAGAGCCGAACTATGGGATTCGTTTATTTAGGGAGAGTAACTTTGAATAACTGGAAAGATGTCAATTTAGGGGCACGAAAGCAAATGCAAATTCAATGGAATATGGTTGAGCCTATTCCAGGTAGCGTAATGCATTTTGCAAGAATGAAGGAAGTTATATAGTATGAAACAAATCGAAGTAGTAGCAGCCATCATAGAGCACGAAGGGAAGTACCTGGCCACGCAGCGTGGGTATGGTGACTATAAAGGTCAGTGGGAGTTCCCAGGCGGTAAGATGGAGCCAGGCGAGGCGCGTGAGGAGGCGCTCATCCGCGAGATACGCGAGGAGCTGCGCATGGAGATAGTGCCCAAGAGGTGGCTCTGCACCACGGAGTATGATTACCCCACCTTCCACCTCACCATGCACTGCTACCTGTGCCGCATCGCCGAGGGCATGCCCCAACTCACAGAGCACTTGGCAGCCCAGTGGCTCGCTCCCGAGGAACTGCACTCGGTGGAGTGGCTGCCAGCGGATGTGGAAGTAGTAAAAAAGTTGAGAGGTTGATGGATGATGGTTTATAGTTGAAGGGGGTATGGTCGTGTGTCATCTCGAACAGAAGTGAGAGATCCCTCGCACAAGCTCGGGATGACATATAGGGTTGAGAGTTGAAAGATAACGATGACGATTACGCTTACGATTACAGAAACTTGCACGCAAGTAACGATGACGAAGACGATAACCACTATCCGGAAGGCAACTCCTAACTCCGAATTCCTAAAATAACCGCAGATTACCCAAATTACTCAGATTAATAAATATTAAAACGAAGACGAAAACAAATAAAATCTGTGATAATCCGCAAAATCTGTGTCATCTGTGGTCTATAAAACGATAACTATGCAGCGAGTTGCAGTTTAAGGGTTAAGGGTTATAGGGCAGGTACGTGTGTTCGTAAATTCGAAGTTCGTCGGTTTTTTGCAGCAGTAGACTGGAAAGTTCGTCGAGTTTTTGCAGCAGAAGGCGGAAAAGTTCGTCGAGTTTTTGCAGTTTCACTTGCGTAATTTACTGATAAGACGTATTTTTGTAAGAAACTAATAATTCATAAGGATCTCTTATTAGCTTTGCTAAGCCAAGAGGACGAACAATTTGGTAAGAGCATAAATACGAAGAGCATAATGTATAAGGTATCTATCCGATTCTTTAATGACCGCAAGGTGCGTGCTGTATGGGACGAAGAACACTGCAAGTGGTGGTTCTCGGCTACTGATATCGTGCGGGCCATCAACAATGAGGATGATTATGCAAAAAGTCGTAACTATTGGAAGTACTTGAAAGGAAAATTCGTTAAGGAAGGTATCCAACTGGTTAGTGCCACTAACCAGTTCAAATTCGAGGCTCCCGATGGCAAGATGAGAAAAGCCGATGTGTTGGATGCCGAGAATGTGCAACTATTGGCCAAACACTATCCCAATAACAGGGCAAATGACTTTCTTGACTGGTTCGTATATAGCGACAATAGCCTTGATGGGCAAAGCAAAAAGAAGGCCTACACGCTTATCGAAAGTGGATTGCTGGATAGCATGGAGCCTGGTACTATAAGTTCACTGCAGCAGATACATGCCTATCTCTTTGGTGGATTGTATGACTTTGCAGGACAGATACGAACCAAAACAATATGGAAGGACGGTACCTTGTTTTGTCGTGCCGAATATCTTCCAGAGAACCTGAGGATGATAGAGCAGATGCCCGAAACCAACTTTGATGAGATTGTCAACAAGTATGTGGAGATGAATGTGGCACACCCATTCATGGAGGGCAATGGACGATCAACACGTATTTGGCTCGACCTTATCTTTAAGAAACGCTTAAAGATGTGCGTGGACTGGAGTAAGATTGACAAAAAGGATTATCTGGAAGCCATGCGCAGAAGTACAACAGATGCCCGACCCATCAAGGCACTGCTGCAAGGAGTAATGACCGATCGCATTGATGACCGTGAAATCTTCATGAAGGGCATAGATTACTCGTATTATTACGAAGAACACGAGGATTGACTTATAATCATTAAAGTTCGGAAATTTCCATGCCCGACAAGATGACACAAATAGAACGGATACGGCACATGGAGGAGCTGTATGACCTGGCAACGGAGGCGATGAAGGAGCAGCCCATGAGCGCCAGCACACATGCCAAGGCACAAGAGGCCATGACCGAGCTTGCCGCATACTACGGCAGCGACGAGTGGAAGCAGGACTTTGCCGATGACGAGGCAGGCCTCCTGCCCAAGGACCTGAAGCGCGGGGTGCTCTCGGAGGATGGGTTGTGGAACCTTTTAGAGTTGAAAATTGAGAATTGAAAATTGAAAATTAGCCTCCGGGATGACACTCTGGTTTATGGTTTATGGCTTATGGTTGAGAGTTGAACCGAAGGTCGACGCCCGCAGGGCTGAAATCAAAGATGAAAGTTTTCCATCGTCCATAATCCATCAACCATCAACTCTGCAGCACCGAGCCAGCAAGGAATCTTGATGCGAAGCATCATAATTGACAATTAGCTGTAACGAAAACGAAGACGAAAAACACGCACTTCTTTGTGTCATTCCGATGCAACGCGAGGAATCTCATAGAGGATTATACCATACGTCCCCACGAGACTCTGCGAGATCCCTCGGCGCTTCGCTTTGTCGGGATGACACCCTAAACACTAAAACCATCACCGCTGCGAAGCAGCCATGCCGTTGACAACAATAAAAGGACAGCCACAAAGCTGTCCTTTTATTTCAATGCGTCATTCTTATCAATCGATATCGATGAGCTGGTGCTTCTTGTTGAAGGTGAGCTCTACGCGGTTGTTGAGCTTGACATCGGTGTCGCGGTGGTCGCGCTCGATCTTGGTGGGCTGGGCCTGTGGGTATTGTGCCTCAATGACCTTGCCGATGGCTGCGGGTACGATGCCGGCAGGGAGGGCGCGGGTGAGGCAGTCAACCTCGGTCCAGTGGCCTTGGCGGTCGAACTCTACCTTGCTGCCGTCGGCGAAGATGACATCGTAGCTGAGTTCAAGGAGGTCGATCTCCTTGCGCACCAGAGAGGTCTTGCTGTTGGGGAAGTAGGTGGAGAGGAAGGTCTGTGCCTCCTGAGGTAGCTGGCTGATGGCGATGGGCTGATAGTTGTCGGCCTTGAGGTTAGACACTAAAGTGATTACACATGCGAGGGTAAGGATAATCTTTTTCATAATGGTTGTTAGTTTTTAATGGTTATTATTTTTTGTTGTTTTTGTCGGTTTATCATTATTTACACGACAAAGTTATTGCCTGATTCTGAAAAGATTCTGAATTGTGATTTTTTTTTAGAAATAGTCAACAGACTAGGTTAAAAGCTGCTTTGCAGCGGTTAATCGCCGTTTCACGGCTGGTTAATCGGCTTCGCCTGGTTAATCACTCCCTTTGGTAGTTGGTTAGAGCTGCTGCGCTGCGGAATTATGAATTGTCAATTGTCAATTGTCCATTGTCAATTCTCTTGCATGTATCAATCATTATATGTAATTTTGCACTATACAAAGGTCATGAGAGGGGGAGTTTGCCAAACTATATATATGAATAAAAGATACTGCCCCGATGATACAACTCAGAAATATCAATAAGACTTACAACAATGGCTCGCCGCTGCATGTGCTCAAGGGCATAGACCTGGACATCGCAGAGGGGGAGTTTGTGGCTATCATGGGTGCGTCGGGGTCGGGCAAGTCGACGCTGCTCAACATTCTGGGTATTCTCGACGACTACGACGAGGGTGAGTACCGACTGGGCGGACAGCTCATCAGGAACCTGAGCGAGACGCATGCCGCAGGATACCGCAACAGGATGATAGGATTCATATTCCAGTCGTTCAACCTGATACCCTTCAAGAATGCGCTGGAGAATGTGGCGCTGCCGCTGTTCTACCAGGGCGTGGGGCGCAGCAAGCGCAATCAGCTGGCACTGGAGTATCTCGACAAGTTTGGCCTGAAGGACTGGGCACACCACTACCCCAATGAGCTCTCGGGCGGACAGAAGCAACGCGTGGCCATAGCACGCGCGCTCATCACACAGCCACAGATCATACTGGCCGACGAGCCTACGGGAGCGCTCGACAGCAAAACGTCGATAGAGGTGATGCAGATACTCAAGGAGCTGCACCGGGAGGGCATGACCATCGTGGTGGTGACTCACGAGAGCGGCGTGGCGTATCAGACAGAGAAGATCATCCACATCAAGGATGGACTGATAGAGCGTATCGAGCGGAACGACGAGGGCGGCAAGAGCCCCTTCGGCATGGACGGTATCATGAAATAGGAGGCGACGACGATGCTGGACACACTGCAGGAGATCTGGGGAGCCATACGCCGAAACAAGATGCGCACCATAGCCACGGGGTTTGCCGTGGCCAGTGGCATATTCCTGATGATCATACTGCAGGGAGCCAGCAATGGCATCATACACACGCTGGAGAAGAACAGCGGCGACTTTGCCTTCGACGTGATACAGGTGTGGGGCGGACATACCTCACTACCCCACGGCGGATGGAACGAGGGCCGACGCATCAGACTCGACGAGCGCGACATGGCGCTGGCCACGGAACAGATGGATAGGCATGTGGTGTCGGCAACGGCCGACGTGTCGCAGGGCGGACTGGTAGCCTCGGTGGGAGCCAACTACATGAGTGTGAGCCTGCAGGGCGTGTACCCCGACTATGCCGAGATAGAGGGCATGAACATCACGCAGGGACGCTTCGTGAACAAGATCGACATGGACGAGAAGCGCAAGGTGGTGGTGATGAGCGAGGACAATGCCAAGAACCTGTTTAAGGACCATGCATCGCCCATCAACCGCAACGTGAAGATAGGCAACGGCTACTACAAGGTGGTGGGGCTATATAAGTCGAACTCGATGTTTACCGACAACAACATGTATGCCCCATACACCACGGTGCAGACGATATTCAACAAGGGGCGCACCATCAACAGCATCACTATGAAGACCAGGGAGCTGGAGACGATGGAGGCGAATGCGGAGTTTGAGCAGGCGTTTCGCCATGCCATGAGCCACACACACGACTTCGACCCCGACGACAAGCGGGCGATATGGATGTGGAACTCGGCCACGCAGAATGAGCAGATAAGCATGGCATCGAACATGCTGAGCACGTCGTTCTGGGTACTGGGACTGCTCACCCTGATAAGCGGCGTGGTGGGCGTGAGCAACATCATGCTCATAGCGGTGAAGGAGCGCACACATGAGTTTGGCATACGCAAGGCGCTGGGCGCCAAGCCCCGAAACATCATCGGCATGGTGATGCTGGAGAGTGTACTGATAACGGCCATCTTCGGGTATGTAGGGATGCTGGCAGGCGTAGGGTTCTGCGAGATTATGGACGCCACGGTGGGCAATCACATGCTCGACGTGGGCATACTGAAGCAGGAGATATTCATCGACCCTACGGTAGACATCGCCACCTGCGTGAGGGCTACATGCATCATCATCGTGGCTGGTGCGCTGGCAGGATTCTTCCCCGCACGCAAGGCGGCCAAGGTGAAGCCCATAGAGGCACTCAGAGGATAGGAAACATGTATTGACAATAAGGAGAGCAAAGGTGAGAATACGCATCGACAGAGACCAATGGGGCGAGATATACGACTCGCTGACACGGAACAAGACCCGGACACTGCTGACAGCATTCGGCGTGTTCTGGGGCATCTTCATGCTGGTGTTGCTCATGGGTGGCGGCAAGGGACTGGAGTCGATGCTGGCCGAGAACTTCGCTGGATTTGCCACCAACTCGGGATTCATAGGCTCATCGCGCACGAGCGAGCCCTACAAGGGGTTCCGCAAGGGAAGGTGGTGGAGCATGAACACCGACGACGTGGAGCGCATCCGACGCGTGGTGCCGGAGATCGACATCGTGACACCCCTGGTATCGCGATGGGGATGCACCGCCATGAACGACAACAAGCAGATGGGCGTGACGGTGAAGGGCATATACCCGGAATATGATGTGATAGAGAACCCCGAGATAAAGTACGGACGCTCAATCAACAAGGTGGACATCTACGAAAGCCGCAAGGTGTGTATCCTGGGTAGCCGCATCGTGGAGGAGCTCTACGTGGGCGAGGAGGACCCCTGCGGGAAGTTCATACAGATCGATGGCGTGTTCTACAAGATTGTAGGCGTCAGCGGCAAGGGCAGCGAAGGCATGTCGATCAACGGAAACCCTGCGACAAGTGTCATCATCCCCTTCACCACACTGCAGAAGGCCTACAACAGGGGCAAGAGGATAGACCTGCTGTGCTTCACCGCACGCAAGGGGTACAACATTGCCGAGGTGCAGGACAAGGTGGAGCAGATACTCAAGCATGCACACTCCATAAGCCCCACCGACACGCAGGCCGTGATCAAGGTGAATGCCGAGGCTATATTCGGACTCATCGACAGCCTCTTCGTAGGGGTGAGCGTACTGGTGTGGCTCATCGGACTGGGCACGCTGATATCGGGTGCCATAGGCGTGAGCAACATCATGGTGGTGACCGTGAAGGAGCGCACCACAGAGATAGGCATACGCAGAGCCATAGGAGCCACACCGGCCGATATACTGACACAGATAATGAGCGAGAGCATCGTGCTCACACTGATAGCAGGACTGAGCGGCATCACATTTGCCGTGGTGTGCCTGCAGGCAATGGAGAATGCAGCACAGCAGTCGTCGCCCGACTCGACCTTCCAGATATCTTTCGGAATAGCCATCGGAGCCACGGCACTGCTAGCCACGCTGGGCGTGGTAGCGGGGCTGGCACCTGCCTCCAGGGCGATGGCCATCAAACCGGTAGATGCGATGAGAGAGGAGTGAGGGTTGAGAGTTGATGGTTGAGGGTTGACGAAAACGATAACGATAACGATAAAAACTAAAACAACAAGATATGAAGAAAATAATCAAATGGGCTACTGTAGCCATCATCGCAACGGTATTCATCGGTACATTTGTGTTCCTGTACCAGAAGTCGTTGCCCCAGCAGAGCAGGTACGAGACCAACCTGGCCACGATAAAGGACCTGCAGAAGACAACCATCATCACGGGAAAGATTGAACCCAGAGACGAGGTGAACATCAAGCCGCAGATATCGGGTATCATCACCGAACTGTATAAGGAGGCAGGAGAGATGGTGGCAAAGAATGAGGTGATAGCCAAGGTGAAGGTGATACCCGACATGGGAAACCTGAGCGCTGCAGAGAACAGGGTGTACCTGGCAAACCTCGCCTTCAAGCAGGCACAGACCGACCACGAGCGCATGAAACGACTCTACAACGACAAGGTGATATCGGCCGAAGACTTCGAGAAGTCGGAGATGGCATTCAAGCAGGCCGAAGCAGAGAAGAACGGCGCCGAAGATGCACTCAACATCGTGCGCGACGGCATATCGCTGAGCAATGCCAACATGAGTACCACGCTCATACGCTCTACCATAGACGGACTGATACTCGACATACCGGTCAAGGTGGGCAACTCGGTGATTCTGAGCAACTCGTTCAACGACGGTACTACCATAGCCACGGTGGCCGACATGTCGGACCTCATCTTCAAAGGCATGATCGACGAGACCGAGGTGGGACGCATACATCAGGACATGCCGGTAGACATCACCGTGGGTGCCATACCCGACCTGCACCTCACAGCCATACTGGAGTATATATCGCCCAAAGCCATCGAGGAGAACGGTGCCAACCAGTTTGAGGTGAAGGCGGCCATCACACTCCCCAACGACGTGACCATACGCTCGGGCTATAGCGCCAATGCCGAAATCGTGCTCGACGGGGTGAAGGGGGCTGTCACCATACCGGAATCGTCGCTCGAGTTCTCTGGCGACAGCGTATTCGTATACCTGCTCACCGACAGCATCAAGCAGACCTATGTGCGCCAGCAGGTGACCACAGGCATCAGCGATGGCGTGAACATCGAGATCAAGAGCGGCATCAAAGCCAACGACAAGGTGAGAGGGATTGAGGTGAAAGATTAACGTGGAACGTGGAACGAGGAACGATTAACGAGGAACGGTGAACGTTTAACGATGACGATGACGATGACGATAACGAAAACTTAGCAACTTCAACGAAGTTAACAGACAACAGTAAACCGCGCTGTAAGCGCTTTAACCAGCGACAAAGGAGCGATTAACCGTGCTGAGCACTTTAACCGAAGCGCAGTTTCTTTAACCGGCACCGAAGGTGCATACTCTAAACTCTAAACCCTACAAAAACATGAGACGCAAGCATATCACCATAGCACTGATGCTGGTAGCCTGTAGCGCCACGGCACAGCAGGAATGGACACTGAGCCAATGCATAGAGCATGCCATAGTCAACAACATTACCATAAAACGCCAGGAGGCTAACGTCAAGTCGCAGGAGTTGTCGCTCAGCTCGGCAAAGAGCAGCCGACTGCCTGGAGTGAGCGCATCGGCAGGGCAGAACTTCAACTTCGGACGCGGACTGACCATCGACAACACCTATATCAACAGCAATACGCAGAGCACGGGATTCAACATCGGCGCCGACATGCCAATCTATACCGGCGGACAGATTGCCAACAGCATCAAGGCTCGCAAGTTGGACCTGCTGGCAGCGATGTCAGACCTCGAGTATGCCAAGGAGCACATCAGCATACAGGTGGCATCGGCCTACCTGGAGGCGCTCTTCCAGAAGGACCTGCTGGAGGTGTCGGAGCAGCAGGCGCAGCTGAGCAAGGAGCAGGAGCGGCGCATCGAGGCACTGTTTGCAAACGGCAAATGTGCCGAGACCGAGCTGGCAGAGATAAGGGCCACCGTGGCCAATGATGAACTGTCATTGACCCAGCAGCAAAACAGCTACACGCTGGCACTGCTCACCCTATCGCAACTGCTCGAACTCCCTACACCCGAGGGATTCGAAATAGCCAAGCCCGAGGTCGCGGACCTGGGGAGTATGGTGCTCGCCCACCCCGACGAGATATATGCCGAGGCCATCATGACAAAACCACAGATAGAGGCCGAGAACATCAGGCTACAGAGTGCCGAGCGCAACATACGCATCGCACAGAGCGGATACTACCCCAAAGTGAATTTCGGCACTGGCATAGGCACCAACTACTACAAGGCATCGGGGCGCACATCGCCCTCATTCGGCGACCAGATGCGCGACAACCTCAACAACAGCATTTCGCTGTCGCTATCTGTGCCCATCTTCAACCGTTTCTCTACACGCAATCAGGTGAGCTCGGCCAGACTGCAGTACCATAATCAGCAACTCAAACTCGACGAGACCCACAAGTCGCTCTACAAGGAGATACAGCAGGCCTACTACAATGCACTGGCAGCACAGAAGCAATGCATCAGCAGCCAGCAGGCCGAGAAAGCAAGCACCTTGTCGTTTGCCCTGATGGAGAAGAAATATGCCGCAGGCAAGGCCACAGCAACAGAATACCAGGAATCGAAGACCGCCCTGTTCAGAGCCACCACCAATCGCCTGCAAGCAGAATACACCTTCCTCTTCAGACACAAGATCCTGAACTTCTATCGAGGGGAGGAACTGTAATGTGAACGAGGAACGTGGAACGTGGAACGAGGAACGTGGAACGTTTAACGATTAACGTTTAACGAAAAACACTAAGCACTAAGCACTAAACCCTAAACTCTAAACACTAAACCCTAAAAACATATACAGTATGAAAAGACTATCTATCGCCTTCGTGGCAATGGCATTGTGCCTGACAACCATGGCTCAGAACTGGAGACAGATGATGAGCCGAGTAGAAGAACACACCATCCAAAGCGAGGTGCTGGGTGCCGAACGCAACTATACGGTGTACCTGCCCGCACGATACGACATCGACAAGGAGAAGACATACCCGGTGCTCTACCTGCTGCACGGCATGGATGGCACGAACAAGGACTGGTTTGACCGCGGACATGTGAAGGACGTGATGGACCAGCTCACCGCCTCGGGCGAAGCCGATGCCATGATTATCGTGAGCCCCGATGCTGGCGGCTCGGTGCGCGAGGGCAAGTGGAACGGATACTTCGACATGAGGGGATGGAACTACGAGGAATTCTTCTTCACCGAGTTCCTGCCCATGATAGAGAAGGAGTACCGCATCAAGGCCGACAAGCAGCACCGCGCCATAGCAGGCCTCTCGATGGGTGGTGGTGGCTGCACCAGCTATGCCCAGCGCCATGCCGACATGTTTGGTGCATGCTATGCCATGAGCGCCTTCCTGCACATGGGCGCCGAGGGGGTAGATGCACAGAAGGTGGCTCAGGGAGACAAGACGGCGCTGCTCTTTGAGGCTGCCCACCGACTGAGCTGCGTAGACTACGTGAAGAATGCCGATGAGGCCCGCAAGCAGGAGCTGCGCACGGTGAAGTGGTTTGTCGACTGTGGCGACGACGACTTCCTCTTCGACGGCAACATGGACTTCTACCAGGCCATGCGCCGCGCACAGATTCCCTGCCAGCTGCGCGTACGCGATGGCGGACACACCTGGGAATACTGGCACTCGGCACTGTACACCGCACTGCCCTGGGTGAGCAGGGTATTTACAAAATAAACGTAGCTGCGAGTTACGCTGAATAAAGAAAAATGAGAGGTGAGGGGCATCAGACACTCACCTCTCACTGTTTTCTTTTAGCACAAAGAACGCAAGGCACAGATCCCTTGATGATTGATATCCATCTGCTCGACCTCAGAAAGGTAGCGCTCGGCATGTGCCTTATCGCCCAATCCTGTATAGCCGAGGGCGAGCATGAAGAGGCAGTGTATGCGGTTCTTCTCGTTGAGGTCGCCATCCCAAATCTGCAGGTCGGGCAGCGAGACGGCAAAGTAGTCCATCACCTGAGGCTCGAAGAGGTGCTGCTTGCCGTAGCCGACGAGCTTGTGGAAACGGCCATGGGCCTCGGCTGTGCGACCGAGCTTGAGCAGGGCCAGTCCCTGATAGAAAATCTTCTCGGGCTTGGCATCGTTGTAATACATGGCTGCCGCGGGCTCGGTGGGTCCGTAGGTGGCCAGTTCCCAATGCTCGCGTGCTTGCGCATCGTCGCCAAGGAGCTCATAGGCACAGCCCAGGAGGTAGTGAAAATCGTTGTCCTGCGCTCCCTGCAGCTTGCCCTCGCCGAGGTGGTGGGGGTAGAGGAGGCATTGCTTGAGCAAGCAAATTGCTTGTTCAAGCAATGAATTATGAATTATGAATTTTGAATTATGATACTGCGTATCAAGATTCCTTGCTGGCTCGGCATAGTTCAAGCAAGCTTGACTCTGCTCTCGCTGCGCTACGGAATTATGAACATCCGACTCGGGGTATGCAGTTTCGGTCATAATTCCTAATTCATAATTCTTAATTGAAAAGTCTGCAAGCAGACTTTTCGCCTTCTCCACACGAGCATACTGGTACTGTGCAGGTACCTTGCCTTCGCCTCCCTCCCAGGGGTGGAAGATGTGGCTGTCGAGCAATGCCATGGCCTCATCGTATCGACCGAGATGGTTGAGCAGGGTGATCTGTTCGAGCAGGAGGTCGTCGCGCTCAGCAATGAGTGCGGGGTACTGCTCCAAGTGGGCGAGGCGCTCGGCGTGGGGGCGACCGGTGACCTTGTAGAGTTGGTCGAGCTCCATGAGGATGCGGCTGTCGGTGGGGTCGAGGCGGAAGGCACGCTCCATATATTCGAGGGCGAGATCGCGGTTGTGCTCCTTATTATAATAGTATAGGGCGAGGTTGCGCCATACGGTGGGGAACTCGGCATCGCGCTGGGCCGAGAGCTCCCAATTTTCCTTGGCAAGATGGTACTGGCGCTTGTCGTAGTAGAGGCATCCGAGGAGATAGGGTGCGCGGGCACCCTGAGGAGGGCAGCGCTTGGCGATGGTGAGCACCTGCACATCTTCGAGGCGGTTGGGGAAGCAGCAGCGTGGGTCGGTATGCTCGGCACGGGCAAAGTGGGCATTGGCCTCATCGATGAGTCCCTGCCCCTGCATGAAGTAGCCGAGGTAGTAGGAAGTGAGGGGTGATGCCTGGGCCAACTGCTCGGCTACAGCGGGGATGGTGAGTACCTGCACGCCCTCATCGAAGAGGCGCGCTTGGGCGTAGTCGAGAGCAAGCTCGTGGTAGTTGCACACCTTGCCATGCATGAGGGTGATGAGGCGTTGTAGGGGGTCTTCGCTACCGGTGATGAGGTATTCCTCAAACATGCAGCCGTAGTTGAAGAGGTCTATAGTGTAGGACTCGTGTATCCACGCGAGAGCCTCATCGCTCTTGCCCAGCTTACGCAAGATGGAAGCCTTCAGGGCGCGTGCCTTATGGTTGTGGCTGTTGTGGATGAGGCAACGGTTGACCTCGTCGAGGGCATTGTCGAAGTCACGCATGCCAGTGCTAATGCAAGCGGTCTCAAAGTAGGCGGCATCGGCCCAAGCCTTGTTCCACGTAGCCTTCCAAAAGAGTTCGTGTGCTTCGTAGGGACGGAACTGATACTTGAGGCAGAGGGCGAGGTTGTAGATGGGCTCTCCGTCGTAGGGGTTGGGGTTGCGGCGCTGCAGCACCTTGACAGCAGTGCGCAGGTAGGGTTCGGCCTTGTCGAAGCAGCCACGGCGCAGGTACCACAGGCCTACCTGATTGTTGCAACGGTAGTCCATAGGGTCGCGGCGCAGAGCCTCCTCGTAGTAGTCGAGAGCCGACCATGTGGCGTGGCGGTACTGCTCGAGGTGCAGACCAGTGAGGTAGAGCTGGTCGATGGTCTTGATGTCCTCGGGGCGCAGAGCGGCCTCGGCAGCATCGGGGATGGGGCGTATATCATCGGGCTCGGCTTGCCAGGCGAGTATGGTATGGATGCGGTGTGAGGGGTCAGCCACATCGGGGCGAGAGAGGTATACGGAGAGCTCGTCAATGCTGTGGCCCTGCAGGTCGATGAACTCATCGAAGAGCACCTCGGGCGAGAGGGTCACGGTCTTGCGCAGCAAGCACTGGGAATGATGGGTAATTACACTAATCTCAACCTCTTGCTTGGAGGTGGCATATACCTGCAGGCGACCATCCTCGTGGATATTCATGACGAAGTCTTTGCTGGCCTGCTTCACTATACCGAGGTCGCGGTAGGGCATGAAATACTGCACAAACTGCTTCTCCTCGTAAGGCATGAGCCAAGTGAAGTCGGGCTGGTTCTCAGTGTAGACGCCTGCCATGAGTTCGATATAGGGACGGAACACACCGGGTGCACCCTCATAGTCGTCGTCGGTGAGGCAGCGGTCCCACGCGCGGCCAAAGTCGCCATTGCCCCAGGTCCATTGTTTCTTGCCGGGACTGAAGTGGTGACTGGCCACATGGAGCATGCCGCCCTGGGTATCGTTCTCATAGCCCCCCTCGAAGTCGTACTTGGAGTTGACGGCCATGTAGGAGGTGGGCACGGGGATGTTCTTGTAGTTGGAGATGTCGACACCGGCCGAGTAGTCCATCTTATAATAGGTGCCCGTGGCGATGGGGAATGAGCTCACGGCACGCTTGCCATGGTCGAAGACGGCATTCACATCGGGCGGAAACACGCTCTGGTAGTGGTCGCCCACCTCAACGGCGGGGTTGGCCCACCAGAGGAAGGTCTGCGGCAGGGGTGATCGGTTGCTCAGACGACCCTGTATCTCGAGGTAAGCGCAGCCGGGGCGCAGGGTGAAGCCTGCCATGCCTTTCTGGTGGAACATGCGCTCCATCTCGTTGACCCACACGGTGACGCTGCCGTCGGGGTGCTCCTCGATGGTGGCATCGACGGGCATATAGGTGGAGGGGCGATGGTGCTGGGGCCAGTTGAACTCGATGCCGCCACTGATCCACGGACCAGCCAAACCCACGAGGGCGGGCTTGATGACGTGGTTGTAGTACACGAAATGGCGCTGCTTGACCTTGTCGTAGGCCATCTGCACACGGCCGCCCAGCTCGGGCAGAATCATCACCTTGAGGTACTCGTTCTCGATATAGATGGCGTTGTACTCCTTGTCGACACGCTCATCGCTAATGCGCTCGATGACGGGATAAGGGTATACCACACCGCTACTGCCTTGATACACGCGGTTCTCAAGGAATATGGGGTTCTTCTCAGGCGCACCCACCTCGTAGGTGGGGATGGTCACCTGCTCTCTCCATGCCTTTACCATTGTGTTTTGTTTTTTATAGGGGGTCCTAGGCAATCCTAGGAGCTCCTAGGAAACTCTATGCCCCCTAAGTATCATAGATTACTGATCACTTCACTAATTGCTTTTCCAAATCTTCGAGGCTCTTGCCCTTAGTCTCGGGACAGCGGCGCAAAAAGTACAGGAAGCCGGCGCAGCAGATGGCGCTATAGATCCAGAAAGAGCCACTACTGCCCAACGCTGCATTCATCGGGGGGAAGAAGAAGGTGAGCGTGCAGCTACCCATCCATAGGGCAAAGGTACATGTCGCCATGGCTATACCACGCACGCGGTTGGGGAAAATCTCGGCCAACAGCACCCAGGTGACAGGTCCCAAGGTCATGGCATAAGCAGATATAGCCAACACAACGAGTATGACCATACCGAAACCGGTGACATGGAAATGATAGCACGTTCCCAAAATGAGGTAGATGACCGAGAGACTACCCGCGCCAAAGAGCATGAGCGAGCGACGTCCCCAGCGGTCGATAGTAAAGAGGGCTACGATAGTAAAGATTACATTGGCCACACCAGTTACGACAATATTGAACAACACATCGCCTACGCTATAGCCTGCAGCTGAGAAAATCTCTTGGGCATAATTGAATATAACGTTGGTGCCGCACCACTGCTGGAACACGGCAATGATGATACCCAAGGAGAGCACTGCGGCATACTTGCGCGAGAAGAGGGTCTTGAGGCCCGCCTTCTCAGCAGAGGCATCGGCACTGACCGACTGACGTATGGACTCCATCTCAGCAAGAGCATACTCCTCACCACCAATGTGGGTGAGTGTAGCCTGAGCTTGTGACTGATGGCCACGAAGTACCTGCCAGCGCGGACTCTCGGGGATAAAGAAGGCAAGCACCAGGAAGAGTGATGCTGGCACAGCTTCGGCCCAGAACATCCAACGCCAACCCATCTGTCCGTTCCACGAAGATAGGATCTCGGCACTACCAAAGCTTGAAGGCACATCCTCTGCTATGAGCCAGTTGGCAATCTGCGCTCCGAGGATACCGAGCACGATAGTCATCTGATTGAGCGATACGAGCTTGCCACGTATGGCACTAGGAGATATCTCAGCGATATACATAGGCGACAGGGCCGAAGCGATACCGATGCCTATGCCACCTACGAAACGGGCGATATTGAATAGCGTGAAATCATCGAATACTCCCGTAGCAACGGCAGACACAGTGAAGAGTATGGCAGCAATGATGAGCAAGGGCTTGCGGCCATACTTGTCTGCCATGGCACCAGCAATCATGGCGCCTACAAGACAACCGATGAGAGCGGTAGTCATGGCCACACCCTGCATGAGGGGCGAGTCAGATATGCCAAAGAAGAGTTCGTAGAAAGGTTTTGCGCCTCCTATCACTACCCAGTCGTAGCCAAAGAGCAAGCCGCCCATGGCCGATACCATACAGATGAAATATACAAATCGTTTATTAAGGTTCTTCATTGTCGCGAAGGATTTTGTGAATGATTAAAGCAGATTTGTGATAGGCACCTATTCCTCTACGCGGTAGAGGCGGAAGTTGTCGATCTTGAACCATGTTGAGTTGGGGGCTCCGTCGGTAGCTACACCGATGGTGAGGGGTGTCTTGTCGGCCTTTTGGGTAAAGGAGAGCTTGATGGTCTGCATGGGGTAGTTGTCGCCAATGCCGGCATCTTTCACCTGGTCGCGGAAGTAAGCCACGGCATCGCCAGCAAAGAGGCGCTGGGCACCTACGCGAATGGCGTTAGGGGTGTTGGAGGCGTGCATATCAACTGCCAGCACATAGTCACCCTGAGGAAGACTGCTGATGACCTGCGTGATGGATGCGGTAAGGGTGTTGCTGTTGTCGTGAACGCCGAAAATATAACGCCCGTGGGTAGGACGGGGCTCGCCACCTCCGTGGGTGTTGATACCCCACCATGAGGTGGAACTGCTGACACTCCAACCTTGGGGGTCGAACTTATTGCCCGAGCGGCCGTCGGCCTCGAAACTGGGGTTGGCAATGTAGGTGCTGGTGACATCTTCCATGCCGTCGGGCACAGTGCCTTCGCACAGTTTTACGCGTACCTCCTTGCCGGTGTATTCTACGGTGGTGAAGGTCTGCGCCTCGGTATCGCCTGCCGGTGACTCCTTGCTCACGAGGTGGATGCGGAACTTGCGTTCCTTGAGCATGCCTTTGTACTTGCCCTTGCGCTCACCGATGATGAGGGTGCCGTGGTCGTTGTCCCAACGGAAAGGAATCTCGGTGAAAGCACCCTTCTCATAATTGTAGTTGTCGCCCTCGTCCTCATAAAGGATAAACTCGCCGTCGGCACCGGAGTATACGCGCACCTCGAGGTTGTCCCAAGCCTTCTCGGCAGCATACTGCACGGCAGGGCCGAAGGGAATGATGCTACCCGCCTTGACGAAGAGGGGCATGATATGGATGGGCGCGGGGCGCAGGATGGTCTGTCCGCCTCCGTGGAACTCGTTGCTCCAGAAGTCCCACCAGTCGGCGCCCTCGGGCAGGTATACCTTGACGGGAGCTGCAGCACGCTCTATCTCTGGATAGATGGCATGGCCTATCTTGCCGTAGTCGAGGTAGGTGTAGAGCGGGTCGGTGATGGGCTTCACCAGGATGTTGCGGCCGAAGAGGTACTCGTCGGTGAGGTTGATGGCTCTCTTGTCGCGCGGGAAATCCATCACGAGGGCACGCATCATGGAGCCGCTGCGCTGCACCACATCGCCACAGTTGCTGTAGATGTAAGGGAGTAGGCGGTAGCGCAGTTCGATGTATTGCTTCTGCACGTCGAAGGCCCAATGTCCGGGCTCGGCATAGCGATAGAGTTCGTTGACCATGGGTGACGAGCAGTGGTTGCGCATGAGGGGCATAAAGCAACCCCACTGCATCCAGCGCACCTGCAACTCCTGTG
This sequence comes from Bacteroidaceae bacterium, assembly GCA_017622495.1. GTDB lineage: Bacteria > Bacteroidota > Bacteroidia > Bacteroidales > Bacteroidaceae > UBA1189. Next base: position 56,970 of record JAGAQY010000068.1, read on the forward strand.
CGAAGGGGTCGCGGGGGTTGTTGTTGTAGTCCCAGCAGAAGAAGCCGCCTATATCGGTATTCCAATAGGGTATACCGCAGAGGATATAGTTAAGACCCGAAGGTATCTGATTCTTGAAAGTCTCCCAATTAGAGTTAATATCACCACTCCAACTGAAAGTGCCGTAGTGCTGTATTCCGAATGAGCTACTGCGAGTCATCATGAAGGCACGCTTGTCGTTGCCCTTCTGCTGACGCAGCTTCTCGTAGATGCCCTTGTTGGTCATCAGAGGGAAGGCATTCTTCACACTGCGCCAACTGCCGTCGGCAGTGAGGTGGTCATCGTCGCCAGGCTTCTCGAAGTGGTCGGGCTCAGTAGAGTCGCTCCACCAAGCGTCAATGTTCATACCGTAAAGGTGCTTGAGGTATTTCCAGTATATCTCGCGTGCTTCGGGATTGAAGGGGTCGTAAGGACGTACGCCACGGTTGGTAGGCCATGTCTCGAAGGGGTACAGGGCACCGATTGCATTGAGTTCCTCGAACTGCGGGGTCCACGGGCCGAAGTTGGCCCAGATAGAGATCATCAGGTGAGCATTGCGGCTATGCACATAGTCGATCATCTCCTGGGGCGACTTGATGCGGGGCTCGAGGCCCTTCTTTACGTATTCGGCAGCCAGGGGGCGCAGGTCGTCGGGGAGGTACTTGCTCCAAGCGGGGTCGCCTACCTTATTGATATAATAGGGATTCATGAAGTCCATGGCATTCCAATTGGAGTCGCATCCCCAATATTGCCAGTCCTGCACGATGCCGTCGAGCGGAATCTGCAACTCACGATACTTGTCGAGTACCTCGCACAATTCATCACTAGTCTTGTAGCGCTCGCGGCACTGCCAGTGGCCCATCGTCCAGAGAGGAAACATGGTAGCTTGACCTGTGAGCTGACGGATAGAGGCGATGACACCGTCTTGAGTACCATCGCGATAGAGGAAATAGTAGTCGACACCCTGTGCCACCTCAGAACTGAAGGTTGTTGCTTCGGGAGTATCCTCAAAAAGGCTGCGGCCGGCATTGTCCCAATAGAGTCCGTAGCCCTTTACCGAGGTAAAGTAAGGAATGGTGATGTTGGCATTATGATTCCATATCTCCACCTTCTCGCCACGCTGGTTGAGCTTGGGGCTACGACGCTGACCAAGGCCATAGATAGCCTCGTCGGCTCCGAGCTTGAAATCCTGTCGTATGCTAAACTTACCTTTGTCGACACCTGATGCGATAGATATAACCTCAGCTGCGCCCCTCTCACTGAGCAAAGCATTGCCATCGGCATCGGCAAAGCGAACCTCACCTGTAGCAGCATCGACGGTCACCGTGATGCATGTGGTGCGCAGGGTATTGCCCTCAACGCTCCACAGACCCTTTCCCTTCTCGGGCGTCATGATGACGGAGTAACTCTTCTTGGCTGGCAGCGCCTCAAGGCCGTCGGCATACTTGGTCACGCGGATGATGTTCGGTGCATATACCGTTATCTCTGTCGTGGGTTTATCACCTGCGGGGTCTACCCGGAACCCCTGCTTTGTTTCAGTCACTTGCTGCGCCATAACACTGAACGAGCAGGCCACAGCTACAATCAAAGCCAATCTTTTCATCACATTCTTTATATATTTTTACCTAACCTGAGCATGCGTCCCTCCCAGCCTGCTATGGCTCCATATAAAGAGCCGTGGCCAGATGCATGAGATGACGTACTGTGCCGTCCTTGAGGGTCACATGGAGATGCACCTTGTAGCAATCGAAGTCGAACAGGTAGTCTGCTGTGTCCATCGTGCCTCCTGTAAACTCTTCCCACTCGCCAACGGCCTTTGCACGCATCGCGCCCATCGTGTGCCAATCGGAGTCTGCAAACGCGAGCGCCCCTACCACAGGAAGGGTATAGGTGCCCTCGGGAGTTACAGCAAGGGGGCTCTCCTCTGTAGCCAGGCGGCACACAAAAGCCCAATGCTCGAAACGGCTGTATGCATCGTCTGCCACATAGGCATCGTAGTGCAGGCTATACGATGCCGTCACCTCGGCAACATCGTCGCCAGATATACGGAACGATAGTCCCTCGGGGGTAAATCCCATATCCTCGGGGTAGTTCAGCGTGTATATGGTGTCGCCCTTCATGTAGAACTTTATATGCTCCATGCTCTTGCGCGCGCCCTCGTACTCGACAAGCCAAGGGGTGGTGAGTGTAAGCCCGGAGCCGATAGGCACTTCATAGACGACCCTGCGAGTGGTGCGCACAGAATCTTGGAGGAAGGTGTAATAGCGTTGTGTACCCAAATCAACACTCGTGCCTCCCGAGATTGCTTTTTGGCCTCTTGCGCTTCGGACACAACTGTACAGCACGAGCGAATCGGCACACGGGACCTCGCTCTCGACCCGATTGACCTGAGCAAGATCTTTTGTGTTCAGGCTATTGGCCTCGACATCCCAAACAATACTGTGGAACCAACGCGAGGCGTCTTTGTCGACAATAGAGACTGTAGCTGTAATAGGCTGTACGGATTCGACCACAGCTTCGCCCTTCTTACTACCACCGCATGCGCATAGCGCTACCAGCGGCAACACAAACAATAACTTTTTCATGGCTGTATTCATTTTAAGTTATACAATGCAAATGTATAACTTTTTCAAAACAAAAGCAACATGCTTGTTATAGTTTTACTATTGCACTGGTATGTTGTACAACACATAAAATGCGGTGATGCGAGAATATGCCACCTGCCTGTAGCGTGCAGGCAAGGCCTCAACGAAAATCCTTGAGCTGGGCCTGAAGACGCTGGCGAGTGAAGAAGATGCGACTCTTGACAGTACCCAAGGGGAGCGATAGCTTATCGGCTATCTCACGGTACTTGAAACCTGACACATGCATGGCAAAAGGCACGCGGTACTCGCGCGGAAGGGCATTGACGGCACGACGTATCTCCTTGGTGTCGTAGGCACTCTCTGTGCTCTCAAAGCCGGCATCCTGAGGGAGGGAGAGGTGGTAGAGGTTATCGGTGTGGTCTACGAAGGTCTGGTCGCGCACCGTCTTGCGGTAGTTATTGATAAAGATATTGCGCATGATGGTATACATCCACCCCTTGAAATTGGTATCGGGTATGTACTTGTCACGGTTGTCGAGAGCCTTAAGTGAGGTCTCTTGAAGAAGGTCGTAAGCCTCATCACGATCCATGGTGAGCTTGTAGGCATAACGCAGCAGTTCGTCTTGTACTGCAATAAGGTCGCGGCGGAATGAATCTGTCATAATCATACAAAATTAAAAGATGAAAAAACTGCCGCAAAGGTAGAGTGGATGCAATGACGCTTGAACATAAAAACAGTTTTAAGATGGGGTACAAACTGCTTTTTGAACATTTGTACCCCATTTTTTGATTGTTTTCGGGCGGTATATTATACACAATTAACGATTAGTGCCGACGCAACACCTCACCATACAGGTCTCTTTGTTGTCGTCTCCAACGCCAATCGTCAATTGTGTATCAGGCCTCACGGGCCGTTAAGCGGTCATCACTGAATGCCAATGACAATCTTCTTTCCTCCACGAATGTAGATGCCGGGAGTAGGGTTCTCTACACGGCGACCCATAAGATCGTACAGCTGCCCGGAGGCATCAATAGTCTCAACAGAGGTGATAGAGGTAGCCTTACCGACCTTGACAAATTGCCAAATCACACTCTTCTTATCTGAGGTCTGCACATAGTCTGAGGAGTTGGTAGTCCACTTCTGTCCTGCATCGGTAGAGACGACGTAGCCGCCCTGCTCCTCGTCGGGAGTAATCGCGAAGGGGAGTGCAGGTGTGTTTACACTGGCATCGACCGCAAGATTGCTCTTGCCACTCACCGCATATGCTCCTACGCCCACCTCGCTATTGACAATATAGTATTGCCCTGCAACATCGGCAGGCAAGAAATACCATAGGAAACCGGGATCGTCATAATCAACGGAATAACTGGGTGCGTAGGACACTGTACGCAGATAGGTGAGGTAGCGGGGTGCCGTTTTCTCATAGGAGAGATAGAGCTCCTCGTCGACGGGCTTGATATAATAGAGCACATAACCATCTTCGGCAGAGACTTCGGGCATGGCAAGAGCCTTCTTATAGCCTGCTACAAGCTGGTCTATCAAAGCTGCGACGGCATCGATATAGGGCAGGTAGTTATCAATCTCCTCGTCGGTTTGATCCCACCACAACACATAGGCCTGCAACTCAGCAGCCCAAGCAAGAAGGGTATCGGCACCTACAAGGGGAGTGACATCGGGCTGTAGAGTCATCGGCGCAGCAGCATCCATATCGCTACTATAATCTACGATGATCTCCCCCAAGATATTTTGGGCACGAGTCACGAGCCTGGACAATTGACTATCAAACAGTTCGCTCTGCCCGTCAACGAGGCAGGTGAGACTCCAGGTTGAAGCAGTTGAATTGGCTTGCCATCCCACCACCGTCTTGCCGGCATCGCAATGGAGGGCACCATAGTTCTGCGACTCGTCATTGATGGTGAAGGTGCCATTGCCATTGTCTGTCACCGTGAACTTCACTGCACTGGCGGTTGTCGTTGCCGTAGCCGACACCTGTACGCTCTGGGCTATCGAACTGATATAGTTGCCTGTACTCTTGCAACGGATATAGTAGGTGCCATCACCAGCAGGCTCGAAAGCCCATTGCTTGGCATCACTACCCGTAGGGTCGGCAATGGTACAACGTAGCTTAGTACCCGAAGTAGCCATCGAATAGGACGGATAGTTGGCATTGTAAAGTGCATACCAGTTGGCTGCATAGATGACCTGCCTTGCAGCAGGATCTGCAGCAAGGCGACGCATCTCGGCATCGAGCAATGTAGCCCACTCGCCATAGCTATGAGTACGCTGATCTTTTGCATCGTAGGCCTGGCTTGCTGAGTCAAGGAGCACAGACAGTCCCTTGACCGCTGAGCCAAAGTAATAACCGGGCTTCATGCCCTTGTCGTCGCTCATGGCCATAGTTGCCTGAGCCTGCTTGATGGCCGTTGCCAACGCGGCATACTGCTGCTCCTCATCGCCACCCTCGGCCACAGAGAGAACAGGCACATCGGTACCATCGGCCTGGGCTGCTACGATATAAATATCCTGAGCTGCCACCTCGTCAGGGAGTGTAAAGGTCAACTTGTTGGAACCATAGAGCAGGGCATCATCGGCCTTGGCATACACCTTGAAACCCAATGCTCCTGTACCCTCGGTGATGGTCACCTTACTACCAGCCTTGCTGAAGAGATAACCATCGGCCTTTGCCGAAATATCCATAAAGTCGGTATAGTGACCCAAGTCACCGGCTTCGCTGGCCGATACAGAGGTGCCATGTTGCAGTTTATGGCCATCGCCACCATCGGTTCGCAAAACGGGCTTCACACGATCCTCAATGAATATAATAGAAGGAGCCTTGGGATATTGGGCTGCATGGGCAAGAAACTCATCCACATCGCTCTGGCGGGTAGTAAGATAGAAATCGCCATAGTCACCGATATGCTGCTTGTCGGTCAGTTCCAGATAACCCCAGAAACGAAAGAACTCTGAGAGGTCGAGCTGAGCCACATCGCAGCAAGCCTTGGCAAAAAGGAGCAAGTCCTCGTTGCCGTACACGTAGTTGGCATAATATTTAGGGTCGCGTGCCTTCATCGGGGTAGCACGCATAGCCTGTAATACGCGAGGATAGAAGGTTGTGTCAACCTGGGCCTCATGGAAGTAAAGATAGAGCTGCCAGAACATGCGCATGGTAGAAGCTCCATCGCGCAGGATATAGGGCTTATGATTGCCATAGTCATTGAAGGTAACGCTATTGGCCGAACCGCGTGATACAAACTTGCCAAGCTTGTTCAGTGTCAAGTTGGAGAAGAAGTTATTAGATACCTCTGATGTGCCTACCGACTGGATGGCAGCCTGATGCACATGACCATTCTCATGGGCAGGACCCCAGCAGTTGTCGGCATTGCTCATCATGCGCTCGTATGGAAGCAGATTACCGGTGTAAGAGTCGAGATACTGTGTACGATAGTGTGTAGCCGACTGATAGCCCGAAGTAAGAGAAATGGCGCAGTTGAGATTGTTGAACTTCGTCAAGCGCACATCCTCAATACCCAACATGTCTTGCTGCCAACGGGTCATATCGTCCCACCAGCCTATAGCGTCGGTGATGGTATTGGGACAGAACTGCTTCAGATAGTAGCGGCTCATGTGAAACATGATGCGCTCGCCCTTCACCTGAAACACATCGGCCGTAGCAAGATTGGCCATCATGTCTACCCAGTCGGCATCGTCATGCTCCTCCTTATTCCAGAAACCATTGACAACACCCTGCTCCACATGAATCTTAAGTGCGGGATAGTCGGTAATGAGCACATCGCTCTCCAGAGAGGTATTGCCGACATATTGGATAAAGAGATTTGAATAATCCTTTACAGTGGGCACCATATTGAGTCCCTTCTTCAGGTCGTAGGCTGTACCCTGAATACCCGAACCATTGATAACCTCTGCTTTCAAGGTTGCTCCTTCGGGGACATCATCGCCTACGAAGATATAAAGCACATCGCCAGCCTGGCCATAAATGCCAGTGGGGTTGTTGATTCGTCCATACTTCTTGGTATAGAGCACATTGGCCCAATAGTCCGGATCGCTGTAAGCCTTGTAATTGCGTACACGGAACTCCTCTTCACGATGCCCCCAAGCCTTGTTCTTAATCTTCACAGCCATATCCTGCAAGGAGATGGGGAGTGCTGCCATAGCAGTACGCAATGCGGCATCGTCCATCTGAACATACGAGGGCTGCAGTTCTGTACAGGTAAGGTCTGTAAAGAAGGTGGGGAGCAAAGCATTGTACTCGTCGATATGCTGCATGAGTTCGAGCTTGGCCTGATACTCTGCATAATGTTTCTGGAAAGCAGCTTGCTGCAGTGAGATGGCCTCGCTCGATACGTTCACCTCCTCAAACTGCCACTGCGATCCTGTATTAGCCGCGTCGTACCAGCGAACGATATTGTTGCTACCATCCAAATGCAGATAAGCACCCGATGCCTGTCCGATGGCATATTGTGTACCATTCACTTGGGTTAGATACATCACAGCCTCCTCGGTTCCCGTGGGATAAATACGAGTTGACTGTTGGGCGCAATGATGCAGGTACTGCCCTGAATAAGCATTCTGTATCGTATAGCCATTGTTGCTCTCCTTAAGGAGCCACAGTTGCTTAAAGTCGTCATTGCCAGCGGCATCGACAGACGCCAACTGGCGAGCGATACAGTCTTCGCTTATCACCTTGTCAGATTTTACATTATGTATGCGATATACCTTGCCCGACTCGGGGGTGACATACGCAAAAAGCTGTGTAATCCCTGCCACGAAAAATAGCAGTACAGTAGATACAATAGTTTTCTTCATTGTTTTTTGGTCTTAGATTGTTTTAATAGTTGGTTATTTATAAAATGAATGGATTGTAAATGGTCTTCATTTATTTCATGCGAAGCACTACACCTTCTGAGCTGATACCCTCTGCACTCACACTGAACTCTTTGGAGTAACCGTTGTTGTAGAACTCCACAGTAGCAGAGCCTTCGGCATCGGTTGATAATGAAGGATTCCAGTATAATGTGCGACGATAGTCCAAATCGCCCTGTATAGGGCCGTCAGGATATTCCGGAGCATAGAAATCAGGGACTTCGGAGTAGCCGCGGAAAGAGGTTTGGCGCTGTCCCTTGACTTTCGACCGACGCAGCCCCTTAGGATACATAGAGATATCTATGACGTATAGTCCACGCGAGAGGACCATATCGCCTACATCCTTGGTCTGGTCCAGTTCTTGCATTTGCTCTACGCTCAACACTTCACGAACAATCGGTATCAACTGATACTCGAATGGGCTGTCATAAACGATGATTGACTTCACATCGGCCATGTCAATATCAAATCCCGGGGTATAGCTCTGCTTCATCCACTTACTGTCTTCATTATGCAGATACCACAGCACACGACGATTATTGATGGGACATTGCTCCAAGGCCCACGTCATCATATCTTCACGGGTAGCGATAGACTCAGGTATCACACCTGTATATCGAGTGTAGTCTATGTTGTATCCCTTCTCTGCAAGGTAGTCACGTACCATATAGGTATGATTTCCTTGGTCGAGATGAAACTCGGTATCTTCTTCGGCGTCGTAGGCTTTGAAGGTAAGATAGTCGACATATTTCTTACGGCCATAGATGTCCACATTGTCGAGCAGGAACACGCTGTCGGGATTGGCCTGCATGGCAGGTTCCTTCGATTGTTTCTCCACCTCAACAGCATCGGATACCTCAACGTAATCAGGGAGATAAGTATCGGCCTGAGTATAGGCACGAGTGGCAGGGCGCGATGCGCGGTCGAGTTTCAGGCGACAGTCCTGCTCCTTCTCATCCTTGAAGACTGAAAGAAACATATCCCACTTGCCATCAAACTCCTCTACAGAGAAACCGAAGCTGCCGTTTTCGTCGGTAACGACCGATGTTTCTTGTGTCTTGGAGCGGTCGGGAGAGTAAAGACGCATCTTGACGGTAACGCCTTCGAGAGGTTTGTCCTTCATACGCCCCATCACATAGCCGTCAATCACAAGTCCGTCTTCCACATAGTGCTTGATGTAAAAGGGCTCCACACGGGCCATCTTGCGCCAATTATAACGAGTCCATCCCTGCACCATCATCAACAAGTCGAGTGCCTGCATACGGGATGGAGCTGCATCGGCAAAATAGTATTCCGGACTGTGAATATATCCCCTCAGTTCAGATGAGAGCAGCATATTGGTCATCACATTATCATTGTATGCGGTGCCCAAGTTCTGCTTGTCGCGAACGGCCATCGAGATAGTTGCAGGCATGGGAGTACCATCGGGTGCCGAAGTCCTCACATGCATCCTTACCTGCTCGAAGGGAGCATACTGCGTAGCCGAAGCGGTGACATGCACAGCGCCGGTAGCTATACCATTATTGACAAATACATGACGCTGGGCAAACAGTTCACCCGCAGCATTGAACAGATGTAGTTGATGTATGCCCGTTGGCAGATTCTCCTTTGGCACAACGAAGAATGCCCTACCCTGCTTTATGGAGACAGTATCAAAATAGCTCACCGCCCCACGACAGATAAGCATCACGCCCAGCAGTTCATCCTTGCATCCTGCATAGCCTGAGAGTTGCCCTCTGAGAAATTCGGTACGAGAGTTGTCGACACGCAGTGCATAGCCCTTTTCTTCAGCCTCGGGCAAGCGGAATGTATGCATCTTGTCGGCAAATGACACCTCTACGCTATGCCGCTTCTTGGTGGGTACTATGTCAAAGTATCCCATGCCATCATGACTTGTCGTGAAGACTACCGGGGCTGCATCTTTATCTACCTGCACACTGCCCTTGACGGCTACCCCCATACCATTCTCGTCCATAGCTTTGAAGGCCACGCGGTTCTCTACTCCCATAACAAGTGTACCACCTTCGGGATAGAAAGTCATGTTCAGTGTCTTTGCTTTCTCGGCTTCAGGTCGCTGCTTGTCATACGGGTTGTCCCAACGCTTCATTATAGGATTGCTGTAGTCGCCCTCCTTCTCAGGCGCCTCATATACAGGGAATACGCGTGAGAAGACACCCGCATCTTCAAAATTGAGCATCGTACGCGTATAAGCCCTGACCTCATAGAAGCCGCTCGGCAGTGCCATCACGCCACGCAAGGCGCGAGCCTCCTCGGTAGGCGTCTCCACCAAGGGAAACGAGCCATGAGCCTGACCATTCTCGACTTTCAGCTTCAGCTGCTTCAGCACCACTCCATTGGGCGACAGCAACTCCACATAGAGCACCTTGCTCTGGGCCGGTGTCTGCGTAGCCGCATTCACCACGTATGCTGAGAACCATATGATATCGCCCTGGAAATAGGCAGTATTGTCAAAGTGGAGATAGACCTTTTCCTGCTGGCATATCTGGCTAAACTGGTATACATTCTGCACATAAGAGAGCAGTGCCTGAAAAGGTGTACCTTGCGCCACGGCTGCATGAAAGCCACTCATCATGAGCGCTATGACAAGTAAAAACTTTTTCATTCTATTCGCAATTTTGTATAACACGTCAAACAAGTGCAAATTTGCATGATTTATAGCGAAATAACAAATTTTCACCGCATTTTTCACAATAGATAACATCTATATGCCTATCTGCGCTGACCGAAGAATTGCTTCATCAACGCCGCGCACTCATCGGCCATCACGCCTGCAAGCACCTCGGTCTTGGGGTGCAACGCCTGAGGGGCAAAGCGCTGGAAGCCGCGCTTCTCGTCAGACGCGCCATATACCAATCGGCCCAGCTGTGCCCATCCCAAGGCACCGGCACACATTATGCAAGGTTCCACAGTCACATAGAGCGTGCAATCATTCAAATACTTACCGCCCAAGTAGTTAGCCGCTGCCGTCACTGCCTGCATCTCGGCATGGGCAGTCACATCGGTAAGCGTCTCGGTCAGGTTGTGTGCACGGGCTATCACCCTGCCCTTACATACAACAATAGCACCCACGGGCACTTCACCCTCTTCATAGGCACGAGCAGCCTCATCGAGAGCCATCTTCATGTAACGATTGTCATCCGTGGAGGTTGCAGGAGTCATCGGCGCATATCATGTTCGTTGAACAATGTGGGATAGTCTTGATCAAGATTCTGATGGATGAAGGCAAGCAGGGTCTCGCGCATCCAACGGCTCTTGTTCTCTATCTTATATTTACGCAAGTAGCTGTCAATAATGCGCAGTTCCTCATCGCTGACCAGACAAACCAGACGTGAGTGGCGCACCACCTCGCCCTGAGGCTTCACTTGCTGCTTCGGCAATCTCTTCATCCCAAAAATCTGTTTTATATAAGCGCAAAGATAAGGTATTTATCTGAGAATCCGTTTTAAAATTATCGCTAATATGTTTTAGAATCTGCTTTTCGATTTATCTGAGGTTATTTTTGGCTTCTTTGTCCTCTTCTTGCCAACACCTCTCAGCTAAACTCGAAATAATATTAAAACATATTCTCAGATGACCAAGCAAATAGCCATCTATCCCAACCGTGCCATAAACTTTGCCCTATCAACGATAAAGCGGGTATGCTCTCCTTCGCCTATCACACCCTCCTCGTCAAACGCCTTGACGGTGAATTTCAGTCTGCGTCCATCGACATCTATCAAGGTAGCTGTGGCCGACACTTGACGCCCATGGGCAGTAGGTTTCACATGAGAGGAGGCGATATGTCCGCCCACCGTAGTAGACCCTTCGGGCAGATGAGGTGCCACGGCCAGCATAGCTGCCTCTTCCATCAGCGCCATCATGGAGGGCGTGGCCAGCACACGCAGGTCGCCACTGCCCATATTCACTGCCAGGTGATGCTCCTCCACCACCCGGCTACTGGTATAAGTAAGTCCTTCTTCAAGCATAACAATCCTTTTTGCTACAAATTTACGATGTATAAGTGAAATACAAAACGAAAAAAGCATTATTTTTGCGTCACGCAACAGCCACACACAAAAGTCACGCTATGACCACCAAGAGCATACACCGCATACACCTTGCCGAGACCGTCTCCACCAACACCTACGCCAGGCAGCGCCCCCGCCCTGAAGATATCCTGCTCGTCAGCACCGACTATCAGACAGCAGGACGAGGCCAGCGCGGCAACTCGTGGGAGGCCGAGCGCGGCAAGAACCTGCTCTTCAGCCTCGCCTTCTGCCCCATGCACATACCCGCATCGCAGCAGTTTGTCCTCTGCGAGCTCATCTCCGTAGCACTCTGTGAGGTACTGAGCCGCTATACCGACGACATACGCATCAAGTGGCCCAACGACATCTACCACCGGGACCACAAGCTGAGCGGCATCCTCATCGAGCACGACATCGAAGGCACATACATCGCCCGTACCATCATCGGCATAGGCCTCAACGTCAACCAAGCACACTTCGCCAGCGATGCCCCCAACCCCATATCGCTCTGCCATATTCTCGGGCACGAGACCGACCGCGAGACACTGCTCACCGAGATATGCGACACATTTGCCGCGCACTATCATGACATGCTCACTGCCCCTGACAGCACCCTGTGGCGTAACACGCTGCACCAGCACTACACCACCCTACTCTACCGCCTCGGTGCTCCCGCGCCATACCGCGATGTCCAAGGCACCTTCAATGCCATCCTCCGCCACGTAGAGCCCGACGGCCGCCTCCGCCTCGAAGACGAGCAGGGCACACTGCGCAGCTATCTATTCAAGGAGGTTGAATATATTTTCCCCAATAGGGAAGTCAATCATTTAATCTAAAAACAGGTAAAAGTCTATTTAGCAATCTCTCTGTCTGATATGCGTACCCACATTTCGCGTGCTCCATTACTGAGATCCAGCAAGAGAATGTCTTTGGCAAACTCGGGGTCAGAGGGTGGAGCATTCTTCTTATCGGCAAAGCGGAACTTGATGGTGACCTTGTCGCCTACGATATGGGGGAACATGTGCTGCTTTATGGTTTCGGTGTAGACGCTGTCGTTCTGCACCTTGAAGGTCCCCTTCTGTGTCACCCTGCCCAACATCTGGTTCTGATAAATAAACATGGTACTAAAAGTCCCGTCCTTATCAATAATCTTGAGGATGGGCCTGTACTGACCTTTTGTATAAGGAGAGGTATTTACCTGTTGCCACACTCCCACAAGGTCGTTCTTCACCTCTTTACGCTTCTTTGCGCTTACGCTGCCAATACCAATGAGCAGGACAGCCAATACGAATAAAACTCTTTTCATAGTATCCTTTTAAAAGTTTGTAGAAATCGACACAAAAGTAGAGAGAATCATTTAAATCACCAAGAAAGGTGACTTACAAAATACTTACAATTTCTCTACTACGATGAAATCGGCGTTTTTGCATATCTGATAGGAAAAAGAGCCCCTTTATATATGGCGAAAGTTCATAAATAGGTTGGCTTTGGCACGCGTAGCGCCGATGCGAGAGACAATCCATTCTTGCCGAACAACGAGGCCGGGCCCCTGCTGTCCCATCAGCCGAGATGTCAAGCGGAACAGCATGGAATCGGAGGAAGCGTAAACCTCGCCAGTATGGCAAACGAAAAGTTGTAAATCTCTTCAGTTAATGAAGCGAGAAAGCGTCTACTGAAATCAGGAAAAGACAATATGATAGATCTTGCCGAGCAACGCTATCATATCCGTGTAAGAAAAAACTCCGATGCCAAGTAGTCAAGTGCTTGTCGCAGAGAGCGGACGGGAACAGTGCGAAACGCTATCCCGTATCCTCGCTCTGCGGACTATTTG
>JAGAQY010000069.1 GCA_017622495.1 Bacteroidaceae bacterium
CATCCGGACGGCTACATACGAGCGATAGCGATGTATGATTTTGCGAGATTTGCGAGATTGCCTTTAGCCCCTTCGGGCGGCGAACACGTTTCGCGTGAGATAATCATGTCAAATAGAGGATATAAACTGGTATTTTAATTGCAAGAAATTATAATGCGTTTTCCCTGAGGCGCTGACGCGAACGAAGACAGCTTCGCTGTACGATAACGAAAAGCAGCAGAGCTGCTACCAAGGCGGCAATGCCGCCATCACTAACCGCTCACCACTCACCTCTAACCATTAATAGGACTTATTCGACAAGCAGTATATATTATATAATAATATATAACGTGTGGTATGATGTCGAATAAGTCCTATTTTTAGGTTTCGGCGGATTGGACTTTTCCGACAAAAAAGGGGTGAAAGTTGCACGATAAGTCCTAACGGCGAATGCTGCATCGGCGTAACTTTGCACTCAGAACACACAATGCATAATAACCTAAAAAATGATGGATATGAAAAGACTACTACTTGCAGGTCTGATGGTGCTGGGCATAATGGCAGCGCCGGTGAAGGTGATGGGACAAACCACATCGAATTTATTGCCGGATGAATACACTTCAGAAGGGCTCATCACAAGGGAATACGCTTCAGAGGGCAATAAAGGAGTAAAGTGGCGCTTTTATCCGAATACATTTATAATGGAAGATAATGGCTTGACTATCCTTTTTCGCCATACGCTAAGACTGCAAAGCTACTCGGGTAGTAATACCGTAACAAAGAACTGGGAGGAGACTTCTTATACGACCCAATCGTATAACATTGAGACGGCAACCCAACGTGCCGTGATGACATATTACGAGAGTAGCGACAACATGATTTCAACGATAGCGTATGGAGCCTTCAGCAATTTCACGAATCTGGAGAGTGTAGTGCTACCGCAAAACGTAAATGGTGTGACCATAGGTACAAATGCGTTCTATGGATGTGAAAACCTGCAGACGGCATACAATATGGAATATGCATACACAGTGAATCCAGGAGCCTTCAAAGATACTCCCCTTCGAAATTCGATAGATGGCTTAAACGCCAAGGCAAGACTTTTCTCTATAGGCAGCAGTTGCAATAGCACGCTGACATCAGGCGTTATCAACGGCTTAGCCTTCAAGAACACGAAGCTGAGCCGTGTACATATCGGTAATAATATTGCAACAATAGGTCAAAGCGCTTTCGAAGGATGCTATTCGATGACGGAGCTCACCATCGGGGACAACGTGACCAGCATAGGTGCCGCTGCTTTTGGGGGATGTACTGGCCTGACCAGCATCAGCCTCGGTGCGGGCTTCAACTTGAACATAGATATCCCTAACGTTTTTGATGCCCCGATGAACTTGAATACCATCTCCATCTCGGATGATAACATTGCCTACTCAGACGAAGGCAACTGCCTGGTAGATGCGAACGACGTATTGTGGATAGGAACCAACAGTTCGGTGATTCCTGATAGAGTGACAACCATTGGTGAAAAAGCATTTTATGGGCGCACAGGGCTGACATCAATCGTCATACCTGCTGGCGTTACCAAAATAGGGGAAGAGGCCTTTGCCTACTGCGAAAACCTGAAAATGGTGTTGTGCATGAGAGAGACTCCTCCCAGCTATGATGCTTCTAACGGTACCACCTTTGCCGCAATCCCATACGATGCGGTGCTGGTGGTACCGTCAGAAGCAGCAAAAACGGCGTATGAAGCGGCTAATTATGACGATTATTTCGGCAGTATTGTAGTAGGTAAGTCTGGCGTAGTCACCAACGGTATCAACTGGGCGCTCTACCCCAATGACAATGGCTATACGCTTGAGATCAGTGGCAAGGGAGCAATGGCAGATTATGAATATGAAAGTGCGGTGCCTTGGAGCAAATACAATGTAGGCGAGGACATCTTCAACAAGATCAACAAGGTGGTTGTGAAAGAGGGCATCACCCACATCGGCAGCTATTGTTTTGCCAATCTGGGATACTACCTCGGCATGGATGGTGCCATCGATGTGGAGGTGTCACTGCCATACAACCTGAAAACGATAGCAGCTGAGGCATTCACGTACTCTTACGGTCTGAAGAGTCTGGAGCTACCGAACTATGTGGAATCAATCGGAAATAGAGCATTCCATGGCTGCCATAACTTGGCCAGCATCGTCATCGACCAGTCCGGGGTCAGTGTCAAAGTCTACGACGTAAAGGGCAACTGCATCATCGCTAACAACGTAGTGGTTTATGGATGCTATACCGCCACAATTCCCGAAGGGGTAAAGTCTATCGGGTCGCACGCTTTTGCCGGACAAAAAAGGCTCAAGAGCATCACTATCCCAAGCAGCGTAGAGAGCATAAAGTATCTTGAAGAGGAGTTTGGTGCCTTCGCCTATTCGGATTTGGAGTCTATCACCTTCGCAGAGGGCAGCCAATTGAAGTCTATTTCTCCATACGCATTCTTCTATTGCGATGCGCTGAAGAGCATCGACCTGCCTAATTCCTTGACGACCATCGGTGACGGAGCGTTCCTGGAATGCTATGCACTGGAGTCAGTCACGCTGGGCAGTTCGGTAGAGACCATCGGCGCTTCGGCATTCAACTGTGCACCTATCAGCAGCATCATCATACCTGCTTCAGTCAAGAGCATTGGAAACCGGACCTTTGCCAACTGTACAGCATTGGAGTCGGTGACCTTCGCAGAAGGTAGTCAGCTGACCTCTATTGGAGATAATGCATTCAACACTTGTAGTGCGCTGAGCAGCATCACACTCCCGAATACTGTGACAACCGTTGGAGCAAAAGCCTTCCATTATTGTACTAAATTGGGGTCTGCGACCTTGAGCAATTCGATGGAAGCTATACCTGATAATATGTTTTACAATTGCGCCCAACTCAAGGAAATCACCATTCCTGAGTCGGTTACAAGTATTGGCGAATACGCATTTTACAACTGCACCAGTCTGAAGAACATAACTATCGGTAAATCTGTAGAAAGCATCGGAGCATGGGCGTTTAGTGCTATTCCACAAGCAGCTACCATTACCTGGCTGGCATACGATATGCCTACATTTGGATACCAAGCCTTCACCACCAATAATACCACTTGGAGAGTCTATTATATTCCTAATTATAGTTCATCGAATAGCACCACCACCATCGAGGCCATCCCCATCACGATTACCGACGGAGCGGTGGAGAACTACGAGGACTTCTTCGAGGAGGACATCCTGCTGAGCCGCATGGAGTATAACCGCACACTGCTGGCCGACTCCAAGTGGAACGCCCTGTATGTGCCCTTCGAGATACCTGTTGCCGACATCATAGACAAGTACGACGTGGCTTACATCAACGACGTGCGCCTCTACGACAGCAACGGCAACAACGAGACCGACGAGAACGACCAGATGGCCACCGAGGTAATCAAGGTCACCAGCGGCACACTCCATGCCAACCACCCCTACATCATCCGCGTGAAGAAGAGTCTGACCGACGAGGAAAAGGCTGCAGCACGCACCATGAACCTGGCACTGAGCACCAAGCTGTGCCCTGCCGAGGAGAAAACCTACGACTGCTCATCGCTCTATACCCGGTATGAGTTTGCCGGCACCTACAACAAGCTGAGCAAGGAACAGATCATGGAGCAGTGTGGAGGCAACGCCGGGCTCTATGCCATCGCCACAGACGGCACCTGGCACATCATCAAGGATGGTAGCTCGCTGAAGCCCTTCCGCCTCTACCTGAGCATAACCAACCGCGACGGATCGCCCTACCGCCCCAACGAGACGGCAGCTGCCGCCATACGCATACGCGTAGTAGGCGAAGAGGACGACGCAACGGGGATTGACAATTCACAATTCACAATTGACAATTCACAATTTGTGTATGACCTGCAGGGACGTCGCGTGACTCACCCTGCCAAGGGTATCTACATCGTGGGGGGCAAGAAGACAGTGATAAAGTAAACGGAACACACAAGAACAATTATATATATGACGCTGAAGGAGAAGTACGTCAAACCGGAGATCCGCATCGAGGAGTTCATCACCGAAGTGGGTATCCTGCAGAGTTCTGGAGGAGAGGGATATGATGAGGAAATCCCCATCGATCCCACTCCCGAAGAGCCTGCAGCCAACAGCCGACGTGGCACCTGGGGCGACCTATGGAGCACCGAGGAGTAGGCATCAGGTTCTAAGCATCGGACAGCAGCAAAGACGGATATTGGAAAAATATTCCTATCTTTGCCCCTACATTGACAAAGCAAGTACACTAACCACCAACTCCATACCACCTATGCACACACGCACCACGATACATTGCCTGTGCCTGATGGCTGTGATGCTGCTATGCAGCTGCCAAGGGAACGACACCACGCACCGATATACCGAGGAGGATAAGGCCGCGGTGAAGCAATCGGTGAACAAGGCGCTGAAGGCCGACTCGCTGGACTTCTACATCGGCTACTACACACAGGCCGATGACCACTATGCGCTGGCCGTGGCATACAACGCACTGGGACGCACACACCGCAACAGCACCCACTACACCGAGGCACTGGAAGCACACAACAAGGCGCTGCAGCATGCCGTGATGGCAGTAGACACGCCGGAGATAGTGCAGACATACAACAACCTGGGTACCGACTACCGGCGCATAGGGCAGGCAAGAGAGGCTTCGCAACACCACTACAAGGCACTGGCCCTGTGTGAAGCCTATAGCGACCAAAGCAGCAACACGGCCGTGAAGAACCGCGTGGTATCGCTCAACGGCATAGGCAACATACACCTGAGCCTGGGCGAGATGCAGGCAGCAGAGCAGGCCTTCCGTCGCGCACTGGCAGGAGAGACACAGCTGGGCAGCGACCTGGGACAGGCCATCAACTATGCCAACCTGGGAGCTATCTACGAGAGCTACGAGCAGTACGACTCGGCCAAGATATACTACACCCGCTCCATGGAGTGCAACCAGCGGATAAACTCCACGCTAGGCATATCGCTCTGCCACGACCACTTCGGCCGGCTACACGAGATAGCCGAGCAGTATGACAGCGCACTGGTGGAGTACCACAAAGCCTACACGCTGATGCAGGGCGACAAGGACAGCTGGCACGCGATAAAGGCCGTGACCGCCATTGCCCGAGTTTACATGCTGCAGGGCAAGCACACACAGGCCTATCCCTACCTGCAGGAGGGCATGGCACTGGCCGAACAGACCCACGCACCCAGCCGCATGGCCGATGCACACCGCATGATGGCGCAGTACGAGGAGCTGGGCGGGAACTACAAGGCGGCACTGACACACTACAAGCTGAGCCAGGCCTACAACGACAGCATATACAAGGAGGAGGGCAGACAGCAGCTACGCGACTCGTATGTGGACTATGAGAAGGGGCAGAGCATGCAGCAGGTAGAGAGCATACGCACAGCCTACGAGGCAGAGGTAAGGGCCAAGAAGACGGCAAGGACCATGGCATTGACCATAGCACTGAGCGCACTGGCTGTGATAGCGCTACTATGGTATGTGCTGCGCACACGATACGACAACATACGCATGCTGCAACGCATGGAGCGCATGCGCACGACCTTCTTCACGAACATCACACACGAATTCCGCACACCGCTCACCGTGATACTCGGACTGAGCGAGCAACTGCAGCGGAGCAGCGGCAACGACACGGAACAGCAGCAATACCTGCAGTCGATACAGCGCCAGGGAAAGAGCCTGCTCGACCTGGTGAACCAGCTGCTCGACATCACCCGACTGGCATCGGGAGCCGGAGAGGCTGCATGGTGCCAAGGCGATATCGTGGCCTACGTGAAGAGAACCGTAGCGGGGTATACCGACTACGCACGCATGCGCAAGGTGAACCTCACCTTCCATAGCGAGAAACCGCAGATACGCACCTGCTTCGTGCCCGAATATATGGACAAGATCATACGCAACCTGCTCTCCAACGCCATCAAGTACACACCCGAAGAGGGCTACGTGGCGGTGATGCTCGCCCAGGAGGGCTCACGGGTGGTGATGCGCGTGACCGACACGGGACGGGGATTCGCCAAAGAGGACCTGCCCCATGTGTTTGAACTCTTCTACCAAGGCTCGAACAACAACACGGGATTTGCAGGCACGGGCGTAGGACTGGCCTTCGTGAAGCAGATGGTGGAGCACATGAACGGTACCGCCACAGCAAGCAACCGCCGCGAAGGAGGCGCCGAACTGCTGCTGACACTGCCGCTGAAGCAGCCTGCCGAGATTACCAGCCAGTGTACCCCATGGAGAGAGGAGATGCTGGAGACAGCTCCTGCGCCACTCATCGAGGAGAGCATCCCGGCCGAGAAGGCCGACAGGGAGCAGAGCATGGTGCTCGTGGTGGAGGACAATGACGACATCGCGCAATATATAGGTACTCTGCTGCACCAGCACTACGAGATGCGCACAGCAGCCAACGGCTATGAGGCACTAATCGCCGCCGAGGAGCAGCACCCCGACCTCATCATCACCGACCTGATGATGCCCGAGATGGATGGATACGAGCTGTGCAACAGGCTGCACAACTCGGAACTGCTATGCCACATACCCATCGTGGTGGTGAGCGCACGAGGTGAGGACGAAGACCGCATACGTGCCCTCGAGAACGGCGCCGACGCCTATCTACAGAAACCCTTCAATGCCGAAGAACTGATGGTGCATGTGGAGAGACTCATCGCACAGCGCAAGATGCTGCAGGAGCGTTTTGCCCAGATAGTGACAAAGGGAATGGACAAGAGCTGGGAGCTGGCCGATGAGGACCGCAAATTCATTGGCCGACTCAACGCACTGATACTAGACAATATGGGCAATGCGGGCTTCAGCGTAGAGATGCTGGCCACCAAGATGCACTCAAGCTCATCGAAGCTATACCGGCGCATACGTGCCCTCACAGGATATAGCACCCAGGCATACATACTGCGCCTGCGCATGGAACGTGCCAAGGAGCTACTGTCCTCAACAAGCCACAGCGTGAGCGACATCGCCATGCGCTGCGGCTTTGACGACGCCGCCTACTTCACACGTGCCTTCCGCAGCTTCCATGGGTGCACACCCTCGGAGGTGAGGCTTGTGGTGAAATGAATGGGAGGAATGATATAGCTCCATTTTTTTAGGAGATAAAGGGAGTTAAAGGGAGATAAAGGGAGATAAAAGCCAATAGTTATTAAGGAGTTAAAGGGAGATAAAGGGAGATAAAAGCCAATAGTTATTAAGGAGTTAAAGGGAGATAAAGGGAGATAAATGGAGATAAAAGCCAATAGTAATTACGCGCGAAAAAGCTATTGGCCTCTATCTCCCCAAGGAGCGGAGCGACTA
>JAGAQY010000070.1 GCA_017622495.1 Bacteroidaceae bacterium
CCTCGGCCGCTTCCAGGTGACCCTGCAGGGCAAGTGCTACACCCAGGAGATGATGGCCGAAACTGACTTCGCCCCCTCATCGATGATCAAGGGACACAAGATCGTGTTCCGCCCCGATGCGGCACTCAAGAAGGCCGTGGCGGCGGACTTCTCGCTGAAGCGCATATCAAGTGAGGCGATGGCGTAAGCCTTGGCACGCAGATGACGCGGATTTAAGCGGATGACCGCTGATAATCCTTGACTACGGATTCTTTGATCACGGGCGTCATCCGTGGTCAATAATAAAGATCTGAGGTCATCTGCTGCATCTGTGTCGTCAGTGTGCTATTCATTAATCACTAACATTAAACTCTAAACAAACACCAAACATGAAAGTAAACTGGAAACAAGTCCTTAAAATCGTAATCACCGTACTCACTGCCCTGGCTGGTGCCTTGGGCGTAGCCTCCTGTGCGGTATGAGTACCTTCCTCCGTGCGCTGCTGCTACTTGGCAGCGCACTTACACTCATTGCTTAATATTATTAACCACAGATTAACTTCGTTGAACCTCGGCTGCACTCGCAGAGCATTAACAAGCAAGCTTACATGCGCTCGTTGGCACGAGGTTTGTCTCGGATTAACACAGATTTCATACATCGTTAACACTCGTATGTGCCTCCGGATGGTAGGCATAAGTGAAACGATATGCCCAATCTGTGTAATCCGTGAAATCTGTGGTTTAACAAAAAATATCAGTTGAAAATCTATGAAGTATTTCTCGATAAATGAATTGACAAGCAGCGCCACGGCACTGCGCGAGGGCATCGACAACCGCCCATCGAAGTGTGCATACCACCTGTTGCACGTATTAGTTGACCAGTTATTAGACCCTATACGCGAAGCGTGGGGAGAGTCTATCGTGGTGAGCAGCGGGTATCGCTGCAAGCAGCTCAACACGCTCATCGGAGGGGTGAAGAACAGCCACCACATCCTCGGCTGTGCGGCGGACATCATTGCGGGTAGCCGATCCGACCACCGCCGTCTGTTCCGCCTCATCGTAAAGATGCAGCAGGAGGGGCAGATACGTTTCACCCAGCTCATCGCCGAGAAGGATTACCGATGGCTACATATCTCCTATGTGCCGGGGATGCTGCGGAATCAGATTATCGACGTTAACGTTGAAAAAAGTCTATCAAGATAGCGGATAGAATTTTGTTCTGCACATTTTTTCGTATCTTCGCATCATGAAACGATTTGCAGTATTCAACCCCGAGCACGACTTGGCCTTGGCCAATGGCGATGCCCACTACCTGGCGCCCCGCAACATCCGCGAGATGGCACACGACCTGGCACCGCTGATGGAGTATCTCGCGTGGGACACACCATGGGGATGGGATGCTGCCGTCGTGAGCCATCTGCATAAGTCGGGCATCCCGCGTCAGGAGCTGCCCACCGACACGATGCTTGCTGCCCTGCGCACCCGCTCCGAGCGCATCACCGCCCACCATCTGTTGCAGCAGATGCTTCCCCTCTCGGTGCATCTTACAGGAGAGTCCTACGTATGCCGCTCACTCGACGACATCAAAACATACGCCACGCAGCATAGCCACCTACTCTTGAAGGCGCCTCTCTCGGGCAGCGGCAAGGGGCTGAGGCATCTTAATTTTAACGATGACGATAACAAAAACGATAACGAAAACTATCCAACCAGTAGAAGGTCAACGTCAGCGTTAACGTTATCGTTAAAAAAAATAGAGTCTTGGTGCGATGCCCTCATCCGCCGCCACGGAAACCTCACGGCCGAGCCCTATTACGACAAGGTGCAGGATTTTGCCATGGAGTTCATTGTGGCCGACGGGCAATGCCACTTCATCGGCTACTCCCTGTTTACAACAGATGATCATGGCCGCTACGACAGTAACCTTCTGCTGAGTGATGCCGATATCGAGGCTCGCCTCTCCGAATACATTCCCTGTAGCGTACTGCACGACGTACGGTACTTTGTTGAAACACATTCCGACCTCATCATTCCTGCCGAGTGGGACACCTCACGATTTCCCATCACCTTTGGCATCGACATGATGATTGTAAATGATAGAAGTCAACAGTCGACAGTCGATGGTCAACATCCCATACGCCCGGATGGCAACTCACAACTCAGGACTCACAACTCACAATTCAACCTCCATCCCTGCGTCGAGATCAACCTCCGCGCCAATATGGGCATCATCGCCCATGAGGTGCGACGTCACCTGATGGCACCCGAGGCCACCGGCATCTATCGCCTTGCCCTCTTTGCCGACCACGCCGCCCTGGCGGCCTTCGATGAGGAGCAGCGTGCCCTCTACCCTGCCCTATACCGCGACGGGCTCCTCGTACAGGGCTATCACCCTCTCACCTCCACGGAAGGCAATACACGGCATCTTGCATACGTCATTGGCGGGATCACCCAATTATGAGTTATGAATTATGAGTTAACTGCCGTGGGACTCACGTTAGTTATTAGGCCTTTTTCACTGGGTGCAATCCTAACATATATTTCCGCCGCCACACGACAAACCATACGATGGCCACGAGCACAGCTACGCCACCGATGGCATACGACACCAGCTGAGGCAGTTGGAAGCCCTCGGGAGCGATGCAGATGTAGGTGACGCTGACGCAGGTCATGAACAGGGCGGGGATAAGGGTTACCCAATAGGCATGCTTCTTCTGCTGCACCAAGTATACGGTGATGGCCCAGAGGGTGAAGACAGAGAGCGTCTGGTTGCTCCACGCGAAGTAGCGCCAGATAATCTTGAAACCATTGGCATCGGCCAGGCTGTAGATGAGCACTCCCATCGTGACGAGGAAGAGCGGGATGCAAATGTAGAGGCGGCGACGGATGCTCTTCTGCTCCAGGTGCAGGATGTCGGCCAGGATGAGGCGTGCCGAGCGCAATGCCGTGTCGCCACTGGTGATGGGCGCAGCCACGATACCGAGGATGGCCACCACGCCACCGATGGCACCGAGCCAATCCTTGGAGATCATCGTGGCCACCTTGGCACCGCTATAGGGAATGCCCGTAGCAGCATCTACCGTGCCGTGCTCGCCGAAGAACCACGTGGCGGCAGCAGCCCAGATGAGGGCCACGATACCTTCGGTGACCATAGCGCCGTAGAAGATGGGGCGACAGTGGCGCTCGTTCCTCATGCAACGTGCCATGAGGGGCGACTGTGTGGCATGGAAACCGCTGATAGCACCGCAAGCAATGCTCACAAACATCATGGGGAAGATGGGCGAGGGGTCGTACTTGGTACCGAAGCCATCCCATATCTCAGGTAGCTGGGGCGACTTGACATACAGCATGATAAGTACGCCGAAGGCCATGAAGAGCAGGGCAATGGCGAACAGGGGATAGATGCGCCCAATAATCTTATCTACCGGCAACAGCGTGGCCAATATATAATATAGAAAGATGGCCACAATCCAGAAGTTCACATTCAACGCCTCGGGTGTCATACCCGCCAGCAGTTCGGCAGGGCCCGACACGAACACCGCGCCCACGAGTACCATCAGCACGATGGTGAAAACGTTCATCACCGCCTTGGTGCGATTGCCCAGGTACTTGCCTATCAGTTCGGGCAGATTGGCTCCATTGTTGCGGATAGAGAGGCAGCCCGAGAAAAAGTCGTGCACGGCACCGGCAAAGAGGGTACCGATAACTATCCACAGGTAGGATGCTGTACCGAACTGCGCTCCCATGATGGCACCGAAGATGGGTCCGAGGCCCGCGATGTTGAGAAACTGAATCATGAAGATTTTCCATGTAGGCATAGGGATATAATCCACGCCATCGTTCATTGCCACAGCGGGCGTCTCACGCTTGGGGTCGGGACCAAAGATACGGTTCACAAAACCGCCATATACGATATAGCCGATGATGAGCAGGGCCAGTGCTACCGAAAATGTTACCATAATATGATTATTACCTATTGATTTGTCGAAAAACGGGGGCAAAATTAGTGCTTTTTTTGAAATATACGTACCTGGTATGTTAAAAAACCAAGAAGATACTTGCACTCGCAGTGATAAATATTCAAGCAGGCTTGATATTTCTCGCTCGTTTATTCGTATCTTTATGTTAAAACAAGAAGGTACTCACGCTCGTTACAAAAAGAACAAGTAAACTTGGCTTTTCACTCGCTTATTCGTACCTTTGCAGAATGAAATTCTATTTTCAGATACTTTTAGCAACCATCATACTGCTATCTTCCCCGACATTGGCACAGGCACAGTTCGTCGATGCCCCCAAGCGCGAGTACCGCGCCGTATGGCTCACTACCATCAAGGGACTCGACTGGCCGCGCGAGGAGCATCGGGGCGACTATGCCGCCCAGCGTGCCCACCTCACCACCATCCTCGACAGCCTGCAAGCCATCCACATCAACACCATACTGCTGCAGACCCGCATCCGCGGCGATGTCATCTACCCCTCCGAGATAGAGCCCTTTGCCCCCGTATTCAGCGGGCAGCACGGCGTGGCACCCGACTACGACCCTCTGGCCTTCGCCATCGAGGAGTGTCATCGTAGGGGTATGCAATTGCATGCCTGGCTCGTCACCATTCCTTTGGGCGATGCCGCCTATGTCAAAGGGCACGGACGACAGTCGCTCCCCGCGAAGAGGCGCAGCCAATGCACCCGTTTCAAGGGTGCCTGGTACATGGAGCCGTCGCACCCCGGCACCGCGCAACACCTCAGCGCACTCATCGAGGAGCTGGTGACACGATACGATATCGACGGCCTGCACTTCGACTACATACGTTACCCCGAAGGGAACAGCAGCTACCCTGACGGAACCATATACAACCAATCGAAGCGATGGAGGCAAAGCAAGAGCGACTGGCGAAGAAGCAACATCACTGCCCTCATGCGCACCCTGTACGCCAAGGTCAAGAGTATCAAGCCATGGGTATGCGTGAGTGCCGCCACGCTGGGCAAGCACGCCGATACCTCGCGCTACAGCAGCTACGGATGGAACGCCTACCACACCGTACACCAGGAGGCGCAGGCATGGATGCGCGAAGGTATCGTAGATGCTCTCTTCCCCATGCTCTACTATGCAGGGCACCACTTCTACCCCTTCGTCACCGACTGGCACGAGCACAGCTGCGGACGCCACATCATAGCCGGCATGGGCACCTACCAGCTCCACCCCGACGAGAAGGACTGGGAGCTCGAGGAGATTGTCCGCCAACTCCACGTCGTACGTGCCCACCCTGCAGGAGGAGCAGCGCAGTTCCGCTCCAAGTTTGTAACCGACAACACCAAAGGCGTGTACGACTACCTGCGCCACTTCTACCCCACCCCCGCCTTAGTGCCTGCCATGCCGTGGCTCAGCGACACCCAGCCTGATACTCCACAAGGTCTGCAAGTATCCATAGACAAGAGCACCACAACGCTCGTATGGGAAAGCAGCGACAGCACACACCTATATAATATATATAGCAGTAGTACCTATCCTGTGGACACTACCGACCCGGCCAACCTGCAGCGCAGCTACCAGCAGCAACCCTGCTTCGCAGAGGCTACCCATAGCATCATCCACCCACGGCACTACGCCATCACTGCTATAGACCGCTATGGTAACGAGAGCAAGCCACTGCAATGGCAGAATCCCCAAATCATCATCGTACCGAGAGCGGGCACACAGCAATAGCTCTTTTGCTTGCTTTATTCAGCCAAATTCAATACCTTTGCACTTCTAAAAAATTTAACCACGCTAACTATGAACTTTACCGGTATCATCGTAGGCCTCGCCACCTTCTTTATCATAGGTATCTTCCATCCCATTGTCATCAAAGCCGAATATTACCTCGGAGCGAGATGCTGGTGGATATTCTTATTGGCTGGTATCCTATTCGGCGCCCTATCATTGCTCGTTAACCATCTAATCTTCTCTACTATACTTGGAGTGACAGCCTTCTCTTGCTTCTGGAGCATATTGGAACTCAAGCAGCAGCGCGAGCGAGTGCGCAAGGGGTGGTTTCCCGAAGGACCCGGCCACAAGAAAGGATAAGCACCTCACTGTATATATCCACCTACCATCTACTACTCTTTGCCACCTTGCACAGACCAAACAAAAAAAACATTTAACCACAATGATAGGAACGATAGTTAACACTTGCACGATAATCATAGGCAGCATTGCTGGTGCTGTGATGAACAGAGGTATTAAGGAGAAATACAAAGACACCCTGTATACAGGGTTGGGGCTTGCCTGCCTGGGTATCGGTCTCAACGCTGTGGTAAGCAACTTCGGCAAGAGCGAATACCACGTGCTATTCATCGTATCCATTGCCTTAGGAAGCATTATAGGTACAGCCTTGAACCTCGACGGGCGATTTGCCAACCTGATAAACAAACGTTCGAAAAGCCAGACAAACACTCACCTTGCCGACGGTCTCTCTACCGCTATCCTACTCTATTGCATTGGTCCGCTGGCCATGCTCGGCCCCGTAATAAGCGCCTTGAAAGGCGACAACACTTTCCTCTACACCAATGCGACGCTCGACCTGGTGACCTCTACCGTTTTTGCCAGCACCTACGGCATATGGATGATTCTTGCCGCGCCTGTACTTTTTTGCTGGCAGGGCTTGTTCTATGTAGCGGCAAAGGTATTGAGCACAGCCATCAGCGAAGCGCTTATGGCCGAACTCCTCATCGTGGGCGGACTGATGATTGTAGCTTCAGGCCTATCTCTCCTCAAACTCAAAGACTGCAAGACACTGAACATGCTACCCTCATTACTCATACCGGTACTATGGTTTCTACTCAGAAGCCTTGTGTCATAAATGGCACATCTGTAAATTACCGCAGAAACTCCAATGAGAACATTATCCATGCCGATTGACAAGGAAGAAAATTTAATTACGTAAACTTGCTTTTTCTATCGGTTTGCACTACTTTTGCACGAATTAAGGCAAAACCAATTTTATAAATCATAATTCACAAAGTAAAGACTATGGCAAATAGTAAAGAAAAACTTTTCAGTGAGTTTGCACCTACCACCACCGAAGCGTGGAAGGAGAAGGCCGTGGCCGACCTCAAGGGTGCCGACTACGAGAAGAAGCTGGTGTGGAAGACCAATGAAGGATTCGCCATACAGCCCTTCTACCGCCGTGAGGACATCGCCTCACTGGCTACTACCAACGCGCTGCCGGGTGAGTACCCCTTCGTGCGTGGTAACAAGAAAGACAACAACGCATGGTGCGTGCGTCAGGACATCGAGGTGACCGACTATGCCGAGGCCAATGCCAAAGCACTGCAGGCCGTGGAGCGCGGTGCCGACTCACTCGGATTCAAGATCAAGGGCAAGATGCTCTCTGCCGAAGGTATCGAGACACTGCTCAAGGGTATACGCGCATGCTGCGTAGAGCTCAACTTCATCACCTGCCAGGGCAAGTGCGTGGAGCTCGCCAATATCCTCATCGACTACTTCACCGCCAAGAGCTACGACCTCGAAGTGCTGCGCGGCTCTATCAACTATGACCCCATCAACAAGCTCATCGGCAAGGGTAAGGAGATTGGCGAATATGCCGAGACCCTGAAGACCCTCGTGGAGACCATGCAGGCACTGCCCGGCTACAAGTGCGTAGCTGTAAATGCCCTCTCGATGAACAATGCCGGTTCGTACATCAGCCAGGAGTTGGGCTATGCCCTCGCCTGGGGACACGAATACCTGCATACCCTCGTGGAGGCTGGCGTGCCAGTAGAGAAGGCTGCCAAGGCCATGAAGTTCAACTTCGGTATCTCGAGCAACTACTTCATGGAGATTGCCAAGTTCCGTGCTGCACGTATGCTGTGGGCTACCATCGTGAAGCAGTATGAGCCCAAGTGCGACTGCGCATGCAAGATGGCCGTACATGCCGAGACATCGACCTTCAACATGACTCTCTTCGATGCACACGTGAACATGCTGCGCACACAGACCGAGGCCATGAGTGCTGCCATCGCCGGTGTGGACAGTATCACCGTATGCCCCTTCGACAAGACCTACGAGACTCCCGATGAGTTTGCCGAGCGCATCGCCCGCAACCAGCAGCTCCTGCTCAAGGAGGAGTGCCACCTCGACAAGACCGTGGACCCCGCTGCAGGCTCATATTATATAGAAACCCTCACCGCCTCTATCGCCAAGCAGGCATGGGAGCTCTTCCTCGCTGTGGAGAACGCTGGCGGATTCCTCACCGAGGCCAAGGCTGGCAACATACAGCGTGCCGTAAACAAGAGTGGCGATGCACGCCGCGAAGCCGTATCGAAGCGTCGCGAGATACTGCTCGGCACCAACCAATACCCCAACTTCACCGAGACAGCCGGCACCAAGCGCCCTGTAGCCAAGACCTGCTGCTGCGGTGGCCACAGCGAGTGTGAGGCACAATACGAGAAGCTCGACCAGAGCCGTCAGGCATCGGCTTTCGAAGCATTGCGTCTCGAGACCGAGGAGAGCGGCCGCCGTCCCAAGGCCTTCATGCTCACCATCGGCAACCTGGCCATGCGTCAGGCCCGTGCACAGTTCTCTTGCAACTTCCTCGCTTGTGCAGGTTATGAGGTAATCGACAACCTCGGCTTCGCCACCGTAGAGGAGGGTGTAGAGGCCGCCATGGCTGCCAAGGCCGATATCGTGGTGCTCTGCTCCAGCGACGACGAGTACGCCGAGTATGCCGTGCCCGCCTTCAAGGCCGTGGATGGCCGCGCCATGTTCATCGTTGCCGGCGCTCCCGCTTGCATGGACGACTTGAAAGCTGCAGGCATTGAGAACTTCATCCATGTGCGTTGCAATGTGTTGGAAACTTTAAAAGAGTATAACGCTAAACTGCTGAAGTAACCATGAGAAAGAATTTTGACAACATAGATATCTTTGCAGGCATTCAGGCGCAGAACGGTGCCGAGTGGCAAAATGCAAATGGCATCACAGCCAATTGGAAGACTCCCGAGCTGATTGATGTGAAACCCGTATATACCAAGGAAGACCTCGAAGGCATGGAGCATCTCGACTATGCCGCCGGTCTGCCTCCCTACCTCCGCGGCCCCTACTCGGTGATGTATGTGCTCCGTCCCTGGACCATCCGTCAGTATGCCGGATTCTCAACCGCTGAGGAGAGTAATGCATTCTATCGCCGCAACCTCGCCAGCGGTCAGAAGGGCCTCTCAGTAGCCTTCGACCTCCCCACACACCGCGGCTACGACCCCGACCACGAGCGCGTAGTAGGCGACGTGGGTAAGGCAGGTGTATCTATCTGCTCACTGGAGAACATGAAGGTGCTCTTCGAGGGTATCCCCTTGAACAAGATGTCCGTGTCGATGACCATGAACGGTGGCGTGCTCCCCGTGATGGCCTTCTACATCAACGCAGGTCTGGAGCAGGGCGCCAAGCTCGAAGAGATGGCAGGTACCATCCAGAACGACATCCTCAAGGAGTTCATGGTGCGCAACACCTACATCTACCCGCCCGCCTTCTCCATGAAGATTATCTCTGACATCTTCGAGTACACCTCGCAAAATATGCCCAAGTTCAACAGCATCTCCATCTCGGGCTACCACATGCAGGAGGCTGGTGCTACGGCCGACATCGAGCTCGCCTACACCCTCGCCGACGGTCTCGAGTACCTCCGTGCCGGTGTCAACGCTGGTATCGACATCGATGCCTTCGCACCCCGCTTGTCGTTCTTCTGGGCTATCGGCATGAACCACTTCATGGAGATTGCCAAGATGCGTGCAGCTCGCATGTTGTGGGCCAAGATCGTGAAGCAGTTCGGCCCCAAGAACCCCAAGTCGCTGGCGCTGCGTACCCACTCGCAGACCTCAGGCTGGAGCCTCACAGAGCAGGACCCCTTCAACAATGTGGGCCGTACCTGTATCGAGGCCATGGCAGCTGCATTGGGTCACACCCAGTCGCTCCACACCAACGCCCTCGACGAGGCCATTGCACTGCCTACCGACTTCTCGGCACGTATCGCGCGTAACACACAGATTTATATCCAAGAGGAGACCTACGTATGCAAGAACGTAGACCCATGGGGCGGTTCATACTACGTAGAGGCACTCACCAACGAGATTGCTCACCGCGCATGGGAGCACATCCAGGAGATTGAGAAGTTGGGCGGTATGGCCAAGGCTATCGAGACCGGACTCCCCAAGATGCGTATCGAGGAGGCTGCTGCCCGCACACAGGCCCGCATCGACTCAGGTGCACAGACCATCGTGGGTACCAACAAGTACCGTCTCGAGAAGGAAGACCCCATCGACATCCTCGAAGTGGACAACACCGCTGTACGCCTCGAACAGGTGGAAGGCCTCAAGCAGCTGCGTGAGAAGCGTGACGAAGCCGCCGTACAGGCAGCCCTCGATGCTATCACCAAGTGCGTAGAGACTGGCGAGGGCAACCTCCTGGCGCTGGCCGTAGAGGCAGCACGCGTACGTGCTACCCTCGGAGAGATTTCTTATGCTTGCGAGAAGATCGTAGGCCGTTACAAAGCAGTAATCAGAACCATATCAGGCGTGTATTCATCAGAAAGCAAGAAAGATGCAGACTTCGAGCGCGCATGCGCCCTCACTGAGGAGTTTGCCAAGAAGGAGGGCCGCCGCCCCCGTATCATGGTAGCCAAAATGGGTCAGGACGGTCACGACCGCGGTGCCAAGGTAGTAGCCACCGGCTATGCCGACTGTGGCTTCGACGTGGACATGGGCCCCTTGTTCCAGACACCTGCCGAGGCTGCCCGTCAGGCCGTGGAGAACGATGTGAACGTGCTCGGTGTATCGTCACTCGCAGCAGGACACAAGACCCTCGTTCCCCAAGTGATCGAAGAGTTGGCCAAGCTCGGCCGCGAGGACATCATGGTCATCGCCGGTGGTGTAATCCCCGCACAGGACTACGACTTCCTATACAAGGCTGGAGTAGCTGCCATCTTCGGCCCCGGCACCAACGTTGCCCAATCGGCCTGCAAGATTGTAGAGCTACTGCTCGAGGAGTAATCCACACTGCAATATAATCTTTCCAAATCCCTCGTTTCTACGAGGGATTTTTTATGCAACATACATGAACGTTTGACTTTCCGCTCCAAAATTTCACCACATAAAAACATAACTTTTGCAGTACGAAAAAGAATCACTAAATTAGACTTATTCTAAATAGAAAGAAAAACGCCAAAGAATGAACAAAAGACCTTAAAAACACAAGAAACGGGCAAAACAGAGAAAATCCAGCAATAAGAATCTCAGAATTTAGAAAAACCAAGAAGTCTATATTGCTATGAATCAAAGAATTTGATATATGCAAGAGAAAAAAACAAGAAAAAAAGGAGAAAAATACAAACGGCTGAAAGATAGAGCCTTTGAAAACCGCAAAAAATTCAGGAGGAAAAGTTGTTTTAAAATTCCGAATAAGTAACGTAACTTTGCAATGTAGAAGTAAAAAGAAAAAGAACAGAAGCAACCATGACCGAGACTCAGCTCACAGAACTTTGGGGCAAATGCTTGGACATTATCCGTGATAATCTGCCAAGCGAAACTGCGTTCAACACGTGGTTTGCCAGCACTAGACCTGCCTCTTATGCAGGAAACGTGCTGACTATATATGTACCCAGCCAGTTTGTGTATGAGTACATCGAGGAGCATTATGTAAACCTACTCAGCGCAGCCATCTACCGCGTCTTCGGCAACGACACTCAGCTCAACTATCGCGTACTTGTAGTAGCCGATGAGAAGGAGCCTGGCATGATAGAACAGCCGGCAACCCCCAAGCGCACCGTGAAGATACAGCCTACCGAACAGAAGTCCGGCAACAAGACACCCGGCAACATTACTGTTCCAGCACAAGACCTTGACCCGATGTTGCGCAGTAACTACAGTTTCGACAACTTCATTGAGGGACTGAGCAACAAACTACCTCGCGCTGCAGCAGAGAGCATCGCCCAGAAACCAGGAAAGACCGTATTCAATCCCCTGTTCCTCTACGGAGCATCAGGTGTAGGAAAGACTCATCTGGCCAATGCCATTGGTCTGAAAGTAAAGGAACTATACCCTGAGAAGCGTGTATTGTATGTATCAGCACACCTGTTTAAGGTACAATACACCGATTCGGTACGTAAGAATACGCTCAACGACTTCATCAACTTCTACCAAAGCATTGACGTCCTCATCATTGACGACATTCAGGAGTTTGTAGGTGTAGAGAAGACCCAAAACACCTTCTTCCACATCTTCAACCACCTGCACCAGAACGGCAAACAACTCATCATGACTTGCGACCGCCCCCCTGTGATGCTGCAAGGCATAGAAGAACGCCTCATCACTCGTTTCAAATGGGGACTGACAGCCGAGATAGAGCGTCCCAACCTGGATCTTCGCCGCAACATCCTTGCCGACAAGGTACGACGCGAAGGTATCAGTGTGACACCCAATGTACTCGAATATATTGCAGAGAACGTGACCGACAGCGTGCGTGAACTCGAAGGCATACTCATCTCACTCATGGCCCATTCTACCATATATGGTAGAGACATTGATCTGGCTATGGCAGAGCGCGTCATCAGCAAGGCCGTACGCGTCAACGAGAAGGAGATTACGGTGGAGGACATTGTACACAGCACTTGCGAATACTACCACATCAAGGATGAGAGCATATACTCGTCATCACGAAAGCGCGATATAGTACTCGCCCGCCAAATTGCCATGTACCTCACCCATAAGCATCTGCCCAACCTTTCGTTGGCACGCATCGGACAACAGATCGGTTCAAAAGACCACTCTACCGTTCTGCATGCCTGCCGCACAATCGAGGAACAGCTCGAAGTGGACAAAGCTATCGAAGGGGCCATCGAAGACATCGAAGTCAAGATCAAGTCGAGATAATACACATACATATTTCATGTAACGATAGGGGGGGGGGACCGACAAGCCGGTCTCCCTTATTATTGTCCTGTGCTACAAAAAAGGGAAACCGAGCAGCCACCTCCACAAGATACCAGAAAAAAAAAGAAACTTACATGCACACAATGATAGTTCTTTATTTTGGAAAACTTTTCAATCTTCACAAAACTATACAATCCATATTTTCAACCACTTGACTTCTCGTTTTGGAAAACTTTTATTTTTTACACAATTTCATTGTTGAAAAATTTTGTCAATACAGAAAGGTTATATAACTTTGCAGAGCTTTTGTTCAAGAAAGAAACACTTCTACACAACTTACCTTTTTTGACAACAACTATAACCTCATAAAACACAGTGGAAAAGAAAACTTACACGTTCGAAGAAGCGCAGAATGCTACGCTCGAATACTTTGGTGGTGATGCTCTCGCTGCAAGAGTATGGGCGAACAAGTATGCCATGAAAGACTCTCTGGGCAACATCTATGAAGAGACCCCGAGAGACATGCATTGGCGCATTGCCAATGAGATTGCCCGCGTAGAGGCAAAGTATCCCAATGCCTTGTCGGCCCAGCAGCTCTTTGACCTGCTTGACCACTTCAAGTACATCGTTCCCCAAGGCAGTCCTATGACCGGTATCGGCAACAACTACCAGATTGCTTCTCTCTCAAACTGCTTTGTCATTGGTATGGACGGCAACGCCGACTCATATGGTGCCATCATCCGTGTAGACGAAGAGCAGGTACAACTCATGAAGCGTCGCGGTGGTGTAGGCCACGACCTCTCACACATCCGCCCGAAGGGTTCACCCGTGAAGAACTCGGCCCTTACTTCTACTGGTCTTGTTCCTTTCATGGAACGCTACTCAAATTCCACTCGTGAGGTTGCCCAGGATGGCCGTCGCGGAGCATTGATGCTCAGCGTGTCTATCAAACACCCCGATTCAGAGTCATTCATCGATGCCAAGATGACCGAAGGCAAGGTGACTGGCGCCAACGTAT
The DNA here is from genome assembly GCA_017622495.1 of Bacteroidaceae bacterium. GTDB lineage: Bacteria > Bacteroidota > Bacteroidia > Bacteroidales > Bacteroidaceae > UBA1189. Next base: position 13,888 of record JAGAQY010000070.1, read on the forward strand.
CGGTGAAGATGGACGACGACTTCATGCGTGCAGCTGTAGAAGGCCGTCCTTACACACAGAAATATCCCATCGACAGCACCGAACCCCTCTACACCAAGGAGGTGAACGCATCGGAACTGTGGAAGAAGATTGTGCATAATGCATGGAAGAGCGCCGAGCCTGGCGTACTCTTCTGGGACACCATCATCCGCGAGTCAGTACCCGACTGCTATGCCGACCTCGGCTTCAAGACAGTATCTACCAACCCCTGCGGTGAGATACCCCTCTGCCCCTACGACTCATGCCGTCTGCTGGCCATCAACCTCTACTCATACGTAGTAAACCCCTTCACCCCCGAGGCATACTTCGACTTCGACCTCTTCAAACAGCACGTAGCTGTAGCTCAGCGCATCATGGACGATATCATCGACCTTGAGATTGAGAAGATTGAGGCCATCATGCAGAAGATAGAGAGCGACCCCGAGAGCGAGGAGGTTAAGGGAGCTGAGCGCAAGCTGTGGCAGAAGATTATGGACAAGAGCACCCTTGGTCGCCGTACAGGTGTAGGCATCACCGCCGAGGGCGATATGCTTGCCGCTATGGGCCTGCGCTACGGTACCGACGAGGCTACCGACTTCTCCGAGAAGGTACACCGCACCATCGCCATCGAGGCCTACCGCTCATCGGTCAACATGGCCAAGGAGCGTGGCGCATTCAAGGTATACGATAGCGAGCGCGAGAAGAACAACCCCTTCATCAACCGCCTCAAGGATGCCGACCCCGCACTGTACGAGGAGATGAAGAAGCATGGTCGCCGCAACATCGCCTGCCTCACCATCGCCCCCACCGGCACCGTGAGCTTGATGACACAGACAACCTCAGGTATCGAACCCGTATTCATGCCCGTATACAAGCGTCGCCGCAAGGTGAACCCCAACGACCCCGACGTACATGTAGACTTTACTGACGAAACAGGCGACTCATTCGAGGAGTTCATCGTATACCACCCCAAGTTCATGACTTGGATGGAGACCAAGGGCTACGACACCACCAAGCGCTATACCCAAGAGGAAATCGACACCATGGTAGCAGAGAGTCCCTACAACAAGGCTACCGCCAACGATATCGACTGGCTCAAGAAGGTACAGATGCAGGGTCGCATCCAGAAGTGGGTAGACCACAGCATCAGCGTCACCATCAACCTCCCCGCCGACGTAAGCGAAGAGCTCGTCAACGACCTCTATGTAGAGGCATGGAAGTGTGGTTGTAAGGGCTGCACCGTATACCGCGACGGTTCACGCAGCGGCGTACTCATTGCTACCGACAACAAGAAGAAGACCGCCGATGGCAAGCCCGTAGAGGAACCTTGCACCTGCAAGCCCCCCGTAGTAGTAGAGACACGTCCTCGCGTGCTCGAAGCCGATGTGGTACGTTTCCAGAACAATAAGGAGAAATGGGTGGCCTTCGTAGGCTTGCTCGACGGCCGTCCCTACGAAATCTTCACCGGTTTGGCCGACGATGAGGAGGGCATCCTTCTGCCCAAGTCCGTAACCAACGGCTACATCATCAAGAACGTAGACGAGAACGGCGTGAAGCGCTACGACTTCCAGTTCAGCAACAAGCGCGGATACAAGACCACCATCGAGGGACTTTCTGAGAAGTTCGACAAGGAGTACTGGAACTACGCCAAGCTTATCTCAGGTGTACTCCGATATCGTATGCCTATCGAGCAGGTAATCAAGCTTGTCAGTTCATTGCAGCTCGACAGCGAGAGCATCAATACTTGGAAAGTCGGTGTTGAGCGTGCATTGAAGAAATACGTGCTCGACGGCACTGCAGCCAAGGGACAAACATGCCCCAACTGCGGTCAGGAGACCCTCGTATATCAGGAAGGTTGCCTTATCTGTACCAACTGTGGCACCAGCCGTTGCGGATAAAACACCAATCATCCCGATAGAGGGATAATAGAGAGAAAAAATCTTTTTCTTTTACATACGCGAGAAAGGGAGTCGCTCATAGCGTTGAGGGCTCCCTTTCATTTATAAACTACAAAGCACTATGATACGGCCTAATTCCGAATTATGAGTTGCCGAACGCACCCCTAACCACTCACCCCTAACCCCTAAAAACCATGACCATACTACATAGCAGCATTGAACTACGCAACCTCACCTTCCATGCCCGCCACGGCCTCCTTCCAGAGGAGCTGCTACTGGGCAATTCCTTCACCGTAGACCTCACCCTTGAGGCCGACATCAGCCATGCCGTAACCACCGATCAGCTTAGCGGCACCATCAACTATGCTGAGGTTTACAAGGTAGTGAGTCACGAGATGAACATCCCTTCCCTGTTGCTTGAACACGTATGTGGACGTATCGGCACCGCCCTGCTCCACCACTTTCCCACCCTACAGCAAGTACAAGTGAGCGTGACCAAGCACAATCCTCCCATTGAGGGCGCAGGCAACTGCCAATCGGCGGTGACGCTTTCCATCAAACGATAATGAAGAATAATACAAGAGAAACAGATATCCCCCGACTTTGCAGCCGGGGGATATTTCTATTTTCTGAGTTTCTAATTCCGAACTCCTCTTACTTCTTCACATAGATCATGTCGAGCTTCGTGTAGCGGCGGTCCTTGTCGGCATGTTCCATGAGGCCGAGAGGAGCTGTTAGGGGCTTGCCGTCGCGCTCGGGGTCGTACACCACGCCTGTCACGGGGTTGGGGATGGTGGCCGCTTCGCGCAGGTACTCGTCGCAGTAGTTGAAGCTGCCAAACTCGGGCCACTCATGGATGAGCATGTCCATGCCCACCACGTCGCATGCCAGGGGGTCTTGCGACACGATGATGCTGCAGCACCAGTCGTTGTTGAAGGGCGCCTTCTGCCACTTGGGCGAGGGGGCTCCGTTGACGTCGCGGCTGCCGTAGGTGCCGTCGATGAGGAAGAGCAGGCACTTCTGTCCCAGGTCCTTATGGCCTATCCAATCCACCATGGTCTTGTAGCTCGGCTTGCCGTGGCGCTTGTCGGCACTGATGCCATTGTGGGCATTCTTGCGCCACAGGAGGTTGATGTCGGTGGCGCCATACCAGTTCTTGGCGGTGAGCGTCACACCGGGGCCATTGTGGGTCTTCAGCAGGGCCGAGTTGATGAGGTAGTCGGCATCCACCACGCACTTGGCCAATCCGCGGGCCATCTTGCCATTGTCCACCGAGTACTTCAGCTGCTCGGGGTAGTACTCGCACTTGAGGCGTCCCTCGCCACCGATGTTGTCGATGAACACCACGTCGGGGAATTCGCGGTGAATCTTGTTGTAGATGCTGTCGGTGATGGCACGGCTCGGCTCGCATACGATGATGTCCTCCTGTGCCACGCCCGCCTCGTTGACCAGGCTACGCACGAGTGCCAGTGTCACGAAGGGCGATGAGTTCAGCTCTATGGTGTCGCGGTGGGTGATGGCATTGTTCATGTTCAGCTTGATGGCAATCTTTTCACCCTTCTGGTAACCCTTGTTGCCTCGGCCGTGTGTTTGGTTGAAGTTCTTGAACAGCGCCTTCCATGCCTTCTTGGCCTTCTTCTCGCCTGCCAGCTGGGTCACTGCCGAGCGTATCATCTTGTCGGCTTTCTCTTGGTCGTTCCATCGGTCTTCTACCCAGAGGCCCGTCTCGCCGTCCCATGAGGCCACGCCGGGGCTATGTACCCATACTACGCGTCCGGGATGAATACCCGTGCCCTCGCCGAGCGGCTGATTGGGCTGTACAAACAATTTCGGCTGAGCCGATGCCATGATGGCCGACAGGGCCATGGTGGCTAGTAAAAGAATCTTTTTCATATCAGTGTGATGCTTAAAAATTATGCTATTTATTGTAGGAGATAAAGGGAGTTATTAGGAGATAAAGGGAGATAAATGCCGAATGTTATAACACGCGAAAGAGCTATTGGCTTTTATCTCCTTAGCGAAGCGATAACTCCCTTTAACTCCTGACTCCTAAGAAGATGAGCTTGCGAAACTTATACTATTTGAATCTCCCAAATCGGCAATCCTTCCTCACCACCGGCTCGTCGAGCAGTTGGAATGTGGTGGCAGGCCCCAGGTTGCGGTCGCCCTTCCATGACGACACCTCCCAAGCCACATGTCCGTCGGGGGTGAGCTCTATCATCTGCAATGGAGCGCGTGAGGGGTTGAAGGTGGCCACCGCCGTCTTGTTCCATTCGTTGAACCAGTTGGTAATGACCGTGTTGCCATTCTTCAGTCGGTAGGCCTTCTGCGGGCTATCCACGCCATACTGTGTCGTGTTGGTCTCCCACACTACGGTGCCGTCGCGCATCACCTCCTTGACGGGGCCCTTGCGCCCCACCATCAGGATGTTGCCGTTTGCCAGCTCGGTAGCCGACCAGGGGCCAAACAGCTCCCATCGGTGCAGTTCCTTGCCCTTGGCATTGTATTCGGCCACGAAGCCCATCGCCATGTTGGCCACCAGCAGGGTGCCCTTGCTCGTGAGGCGGGCATTGCGGAACTGTCCGTGTACGCAGCCCTTCTCGGGGTAGGGAATTACAAATTCGTGCACCACCTTCTGCTTGGCGATGTTCATCACCATCACCTTGGCGGGCTTGCCGTTCTGCACGTAGAGCGCGTGCCGCTCGCCCACGGGCTGTATGGTGTGTATCTCGGTGCCTTCGGGTGCCCGATGGCGCCATAGCTCGCGGCCCTCGGTGTCGACCTCGGCAATGCCATACTGGTCGGCAATCAGGATATGCCCGTCATCCATCAGCACCGCGTCGCTTATCTCGCCCCGCCCATCGGCATTGTCGTATCGCCAGATGATGTCGCCATCCTTCACCTTATACATGCGTCGGTTCTTCGACTGGCCCGTGTAGAGGAAATCGTGGCGTGCGAGGTCGCCCTGCTGGACGTCGTTGTACAGGTCGCGCACCTCCTTCTCGGTGAGTGCCGTGCTATACATGCGCACGTCGTCGATGCTGGTGCCCTTCAGGTACGAGTCGCCCTTGAAGGGAGCACGCCCCATCCAGTTGTATGTGGGAGCCTCCTTGGGGAAGGTCTCGCTCATGGTGAACATGCCGTTGAGGAATGCCACCAGGCGTCCGTTCAGGAAGAGTCGGCCCTCGTCGTCGTTCTGCGTGTACACCACATATTGCCAGTTGCCCTTCTCCGAGGGCTTGCCCAGGTCCATGAGCGTCTCGTTCTTCCATCCGCCCACCGAGTTTTCGGCCCGTTGTACGTTCAGCTTGTAGGCATGGTAGCGACCTTCGGTTTGCGTGTTGAGCTCCATCGTGGAGAAGGCCCACAGGAAGTATCCCTGTCCCTTGAGCGATGCCTCGCTATCCACCTTGTAGCGCACGGCGACGGTAAACTGGCGCAATTGCTGCAACTCCTTGCCGATGCCCTCGCCCAGGTCGATGTATCCGTCCTCATTGCCCAGATACACGGTGCCGTCCGCCACGGAGGCGCTCCCCTTCAGGGTGCCATCGTGGTGCGAGTCGCTCTTGTCGCGCACCGTTGTTCCCTCATCGCCCACGAAGTCGTAGTGCAGTATCAGCCCCTCTTGGGCCATGGCGCCCATCGTGAGGCACGCCAGCAGTATGAAAAGAAGTTTTTTCATGATAAAATTCTTTGTTAGTTGTGTTTGATTTACAAAGATACATATAAACGAGCGAGAAATATCAAGCTTGCTTGAATATTTATTACAGCGAGTGAAAGTATCTTCTTGGCGCAGCCATTAAGATACGAAGAAACGAGCGAGAAATATCAAGCTTCTTGGACAAGCCAAGTGCTAAGGCAGGTCTTGAATATTTATTACAGCGAGTGAAAGTATCTTCATGGTTTACCATAAAGATACGAAGAAACGAGCGAATAAAAAGTGCTGCGAGAAGAAAAGTTCACTATTATCTCTCGCAGTGCTATTTTATTCACCGCGAGTGCAAGTATCTTCTTGGCGCAGCCATTAAGATACGAATAAACGAGCGAGAAATATCAAACTTGCTTTAGGTTTGTAAAGGAGTGTCGCACTCATCACATAAGGATGAGTGCGACTAATGCCAGCCCTATGCCGCGCAGCACGCGGATGAAAACTTCGTTCATGGCCGTTCGCGTTTAGGACATGCAGCTCACGATGCCGAGCGAGCCTGCAAGGGCGGTGAGCACTGCGATGAGGATTTTGAGAATTTGTTTCCAGTCGGGTTGAGTTTTTGAGTTCATAAGTTTTGAGTTTTTGAGTTTTTAAGTTTAAGGTTTAGTGTCATCTCGAACGGAGTGAGAGATTCTCGGACAAGCCGAGCGCAAGCATTGCCTTTAGCCCCTACGGGCGGCGAACACGTTTCCTCGCCCTGCTCGGGATGACACGAAAGTGCTTGGTGTTCATAAATCTGTTTCATCTGAGTCATCTGTGGTCGTTTTAGAGTTAGGAATTAGGAGTTAGGAGTTGTTCGCTGTCCTCTCATAATTCATAATTCATAATTAAGCAAGCCCTCGGTGCTCGGCACCGAGGGGCTTGCTTTTACGCCATCACCTCGCTCGCGATACGCTTGTACTGAATCGCTTTGGCGATGTCCTTCTTCAGGTCAGCCTCGGGTCGGAAGTGCACGGTGTGGCCCTTGATCATGCTCGCAGGGAGGAATCCTTCCTCGTTCATAATCTCTCGGGTGAAGCACTTCGAGCGGATGCCGATGACGAACGAGCCGAGGTCCTCGAGCACTACGCGTCGGCCTGCGAGCAGCGCGTTCTGCACGAAGGGCTTGATGCTCGAGAGCACGGCCAGCGCATCGGCCTTGGTACAGGTGGTGGAGTAGGCAATGTCCTGCGCCAGCTCCTTGAAGGTGTAGTCACTGGTCTTCGATGCCTTGCATGAGTAGTAGTCGGTACCCTCAATACCATTGGGGTTCTTGCATTTCGATACTTTGTAGTTGATCATAGTTTTTTTTGGTTTAGAGTTTAGAGTTTAGGGTTTAGTGAGCCTTCCGGATGGCAGTTTTCGTTTTCGTTATCGTTTTCGTTGACAAAGGTACTACATCTTTTTTTGCCTTTCCGGCTAAATGCAACAGACTGCAACAGATTGCAAAAGAGTTTGCGCAAGTGGTTTTATTTCAGCGAAATAAAATTTTAACGCAGGTGCGCGGCGCGGCGCTCGTAGGTGCTCGAAAAGTCGTTTGCAGGTCTGCGAGCGCTCGCTCGCAGGCTATATCATCTCCTCGGCTAAGCCCTGGGCATCCACCCCCTCCCCCTTAAGCGCAGACGTGAATGTAATCAGTAATCTGTAATCAGTTTTATTAAAGTAGGGTGCGAAAACTATGAAAAGAAGGTTATATATATAATATATTATATATA
>JAGAQY010000071.1 GCA_017622495.1 Bacteroidaceae bacterium
ACTTACTCATTCCCGAGGAATAATAATCCCGAAGAATGGAAAGACATTCTTCTTCACTGTAATGTTCTCGTTTTTCTCTCATACTGTTTACACATCTTTAATGGTTATTAAATGTGTCTACCTATAGCAGTATAAGACAGCTTGCAACATTTCGGGCATGTCGTTTGGGATTATTGCTTGCAGTCTGCTGCTTTTCTCATAGTATAAATCGTATTGGCGGAAGCCTGAATCCCGAACGTGCTTCACAGCACATTCGGGAGGAATTGATAAAAGTATCACTTTATTGGTCATTTTCTTTAGGAATCAGTACTCTATTCCCTTCACCTGTAGTCCGACGTTGATGTTGCGTTTCTCGAAAGTGTCGCTTGCGTCGCGTCTGATGTAACTTTCCTTGACATAGAAGGGGAGTTGCAGGGAACTCTGTTTCGCCATTTCGCGACGCTGTTCCTCGTCCCACTGGTGGCTGGTGGCCCATAGACCCTTAGTCTCTTCATCGCAGTCGACGAGGCCGATGGATACGATGTATTCTCCCGGCTCCAAGACGAAGAATTCCACTGGGCGAAGGCCTATCGCCTGCTTCTTTCCTTGCTCAACGTTTGCAAGGATGGGGCCGATAAACTTTGTATCGGTGTCGGCACGATAGATGTTTATGCCCATCACGGCGTCTTTGATGTTGCACGACAGTACATCGAACGAGAACTCTCTAATCTCTGTAGGGCGGGCGATGGTCAATGCCGTCCCTATCTCCTGCCCTATTTGGTTAGGGGTGTACTGCATGCTGGTGCCAGGCACGCGTGTGCCTCGGCCGAAGAGCTTCTTCTCCTTCTGCTTGCCTTGCGTAACAACTCTTTGTGGCTGCTCCTCGTCTTTGGGGGCCTGCACGCTTCTCTCGGAGAAGGTCATTGGCACACTCTTACTCTTGTACTTATTCCTCATGAAAAGAAGATTCAAGGTGTTGTTGGGGACGAATACTTGCTCTACAGCAGTGCTCGCAGGGGCATTGGCTGCCCAGATAAGTGCTTTCGTCGGTTGCTCAAGATAGGTCTGATATACAAACTTACCATCCTTGACAGGAACACGGTGGGCATTCTCTTTATTGATGTTGCCGTATTTGTCGGCCAAGCTAACCATAAAGATGGTAACATCACTCTTCTTAGGAACAGTGCCGACAAGCAAGAAGTTGTATGGGGAGACTGCATTATAAGGATCGTACGATTGCTCCTTTTCGTCGAAGCCCAAGATGTTTGTAGCATTATTCTTTACGATGACTACAGCACCTGACAATGCTTTGGAGTTGATGTATCGGTGCAAAAGTTGCTCTGCAATCTTGGGGTCTTCGTGATCTTTATAGAAGCGTAGCGTGTGAAGATAAAGTTTTTTCACGTGAGGCTCCAAGTATTTGTTCACGACATACGCAACGTCGTAAGGTCCCCAGTCCTCCTTTATCAATCGGACAAATTCTTCTTCGTTTACCACCTTGCCGTCATAGACAAGCAGTACTTCGTCGAGACTTTCCACACGAGGGAAAGGATATGGTTCCAGATGTCCATCGACCTCCATCAGTCTGTCCGGGCCATCCTTGTCAACCTCGAGTACGCCATTTTTGGCTTTCTCGTTGTGGGTACGGTCATAGTACAGACTCATTTGAATCTCTTCGTCGCCATCACCCAGGAGCCATCCGATGTTGGGCACTGCCAGTTTACGGACATGCTTCTCCAGTTTCTTACGCGGCACGGCACGGAGCACATCATCAGAGTCGTAGTCGGTGCGCAGCAGTTCGAGGAAACGGTCGGTATCAACCACCTCACCATCGTATAGGAGCAGCATCTCGTCGAGAATCTTGTGGAATTCCTCATCGACGTTCTGCACAGAATCAGGGATTATAGGCTCGATGATTTCGGGCTGGGCATAGACAATAAGTGCCGCAAAAGCCACGGGCAGGATGTAGAGCACCTTGCAGCGCATCCACGGATTTATCTTTTTGTGCTTCATCATCACGATGCGGCTCTTGATCTTTGAGTGGTTGAAGTTGTTGGCAAAGGAGTAGGCACTGGCACCAACGGCTGTCTTCAGCAACAGGGTCTGGTACTGGCCGGCCGATACGCCTTGGCGCAGCACATAGTCGTCGGCCTCGTACTCGTGAACATCGCGGAGACTGGCACCAAACATATAGACGAAGGGATTGAACCACTGCACAGTCTGCACAAGCATCAGCAGCAGGATGTCCCAAGAGTGGTGGCAGAGCACGTGGCCACGCTCGTGGAGCAGTATCTCGTGGCGGTGGTTGTCGTAGTCGTGCTGGCTGATGACGATGCGTCGCATCCAGCTATAAGGCGCAATGTCGCTGGCGTGGCAGTAGATGGTGATGCCGTCTACCGTATCGTGCCACAGGCAACCCGTGCGGATGAGGCGGTCCATACGGATGAATTGCCAGAGACGTATGCCGACGGCAACCGATACACCTATTATATATAGGATACATAGCCACTGCGCATAGTCGATAGGTTGGTGTGAGGGTTGGCTTACGGCAACAGGTTGCGGTGTTTGGGGCGTCGCTTCTGAAACGGATGTGGGTTCTGCGGTTACAACCGCCTGCGACTCCACAAACGTAACCATAGGCTCAGGCTGAGGTGCAACAAACCCAATCTCTCCATGCAGCAGATTGATGAATGGCAATATGAGCGATAGCACAAGTATACCGACAAGCGTCAAGCGATTCTGACGGAAGAAGTGCTCCTTGCGCAGCAACAGCGTGTAGGGTGCATAGAGCAGTGTAAGCACGAAGGCCGACTTCGCGGCATAGGCAAATAGTTCGTTCCACATGGCTTAGTCCTCCTGTTCGATTAAGTCAAGCAACTCCTTTATCTCATCAGTGGAGAGGTTCTCCTCCTTGACGAAGAAGCTGAGCATCGACTTCAGGCTGCCGTCGAAAAGGCTCTTCTTCATCTCCTGCATGGTCTGGCGGGTGTATTCGGCACGCTTCACCTTGGCCACATACAGGTGGGTCTTGCCCTCGCCCTTGTTCTTGAAATAGTCCACATAGCCCTTCTCATAGAGAATCTTCATGTAGGTGGCGATGGTGGTGTAGGCAGGCTTGGGCTCATCCATACGGTTGAGGATATCCCAGGCGCAAGCCGAGTGGTTGATGTCCCAAAGGATGGACATGATTTGAAATTCCATCTTGGTCAGTGTGTTGTCTTTTCGTTTCATACGATTCGGGTGTTTTTGTTGTCAATGTGTAGCCGCTCGGGCGCTGCAGTCGCCATTAGCTGAGGACAAAGTAAGGAACATTCGCGCAATATCGTAAAACTCAAATATCGAAAACTTTCGATTTGTCTACACTTTTAACATTTATTCGTAGAAATAGAGCTGCGTGGGGTGCGTGGGGCAAAGAAAAGCGGCCTGCACATGGTGTGTGCAGACCGCTGTGTTCGCCTCCAGGGAGGGGATATGCCCGGGGCTTCCGGGGGAGTGCGGTTACAGGTCTATAGAGAAGTAGTAGCCTACGCTCAATCCCCAGAAGAACTCGTTCCAAGCTGGGTTATACATAATCTGAGCCGATACGGGCAGTGTGCCGCCATGATCGAACTCAAACTCGTGACCGGCACTGAGGTGAAGATTGCAGATGCCAAATCCGTCATTCTCATAATATACCGAACCGTAAGGCCACATGCCGGCAGCAACGCTGAAGTCTACAGCCGAGAGGGAGAAGTCATAGGCCACCTCAAAGTAGGAGGGGAAGGCCGAAGCCCAATCGAAGCCACCACCATCGAGCGAGCCTTCGAAGGTCTGATTGATGATTGAGTACCACGAGAAGGTGACGGGGATATTCTCACTCAGGGTATAACTGAGTCCGAAGTCGAGGAAATGACCCTCCTGCCAAGGACCGAAGTAGCGGCCTTCGGCATAGTCGGCAAGCGACAGCGTGAGGTTGCGCCACGAAGCCTCTACAGAGAGATCGAGCTCGTTGTAATGCTCACCGTAGCGGTTATGAAACAGGGATTTGGTGCCCCACACGCCGAGGCTTACTGCCCAGTCGCCCTTCTCATAATCAAAGTAGGCCGATGGCTGCACACTGGGGCCACCCAGCTCCATACCGCGCCACAGATAATGGCTCACGGCATCGGCACCTACGGTCATAGACCAGTCACCACTCTCTTGCGCACAAAGCGGAGCCACTGACGACGTACCGAGAAGAAGAGCGCAAGCAATTGCTAAAAAGTTGTTTTTCTTCATTTTTGTTACAAATAATTAGAATAGGTTAATAAAATTCGCCGACAAATTTAGTGCAAGCCGAGCGAAAATGCAAACTTGTTTGCTATTTTCCGAGGCGCAGCCTAAATTCTGTGTTCGCAAAACGAATACTAAAGGTAATAAATTTCACTTTTTCACACTATCTTTAGTCTGCTTTGCAGACAGAAATTAGGCTGCGGCTCGGAAAAAATCAAGTTTTACTTGTTTTTTCTCTCGCCTTGCACTAATTTTGTCCTCACTTTTTGAGAAATTAGGATTTTTTATGTTGTATTACCTTGTAATAAAGTACGGCATTGGCTGAAAACAGAGTAGAACCCGGTGGTAACATCATCGATATCAAGCACGTGTCTAAATGGTTCGGAGACAAGCAGGTGCTGGATGATGTGAGTTTGTACATCAGAAAGGGAGAGTTCGTCACCATCCTTGGTCCCTCGGGATGCGGCAAGACGACCCTTCTGCGAATCTTGGCAGGTTTTGAGACTGCCTCAGAGGGAGAAATCCTATTGGAAGGTGCCGACATCACACAGACACCACCGCATCAGCGACCGATGAATACGGTATTCCAACGCTATGCGCTATTTCCACACCTCAACGTATACGACAACATAGCCTTCGGCCTGAAGCTGAAGAAGACCAAGGCCAACATCATAGAGAACAAGGTGAGACGCGCCTTGAAGATGGTGGGCATGACGGACTATGAGCATCGCGACGTGAACTCGCTCTCGGGCGGACAGCAGCAGCGCGTGGCCATAGCACGTGCCATCGTGAACCAGCCCACCGTGCTCCTGCTCGACGAACCCCTTGCCGCACTGGACCTCAAGATGCGCAAGGATATGCAGATGGAGCTCAAGGAGATGCACAAGACGCTGGGCATCACCTTCATCTACGTCACCCACGACCAAGAGGAGGCGCTCACACTGAGCGACACCATCGTGGTGATGAGCGAGGGCGTGATACAGCAGATAGGTACGCCTACCGATATATATAATGAACCGGAGAACTGCTTCGTGGCCGACTTCATCGGCGAGAGCAACATCCTCAACGGCACCATGGTGGAGGACCGCCTGGTGCGCTTCATGGATACGGAGTTCAAGTGCGTCGACGAGGGCTTCGGTAACAATGTGCCCGTCGACGTGGTCATCCGCCCCGAGGACATCTACATCATGGCCCCCACGGAGAGTGCCATGCTGCATGGACGCGTGTCGTCGTGCATATTCAAGGGGGTACACTACGAGATGACCGTGCAGCTGCCCAACGGCTACGAGCTGATGGTGCAGGACTACAACGCCTTTGAGCCAGAGAGCGAGGTGAGCCTCATCATCAAGCCATCAGACATACACGTAATGAAGAAGGAGCGCACATGCAACACCTTCGAGGCCGTGGTGGTAGACGAGACGCACATCGACATGCTGGGAGCTACCTTCGAATGTATGCCCCACTCGCTCGAGAAGGGCACTGAGGTGAAGGTAGAGGTGGACTTCGACAAGATAGAGCTCACCGACGACAAGGAGGACGGTGTGCTCGAAGGCGACGTACGACTCATCCTATACAAAGGCAACCACTATCACCTCACCATCGTGACCGACGAGGACGACTACCTCTATGTAGACACCAACGACGTGTGGGACGATGGTGACATGGTGGGTATCAACATATTGCCGGGAGACTTGAGGATAATTGAAAATTGAAAATTAAAAATTGAGAATTGAAATCAAGACAATGATGCGACGAGCTTCGCTGTGTGCGTAGTTATGTTTTTTTAGACTCCGATTCTCACTAGTTTTAATTTTTAACTTTTAATTTATAATTCTAATGAACAAATTCATCAAATTCATATCGCGCCGCAGCACATGGTCTATCCCCTATGTGATATTCCTGCTGCTGTTTGTGGTGTTGCCGCTGATACTCATCGGCGTGTATGCCTTCATGGACTATAGCGGCAACTTCACCGTGGCCAACTTCGTCAAGTTCATCGAGCAGCCCGAGGCCATCAAGACCTTTGTCTACTCCGTGGCCATAGCCATCATCACTACCTTCCTGTGCATACTGTTGGGCTACCCCGCGGCATACATACTGAGCAACAAGGAGTTTAACCGTTCCAAGACGATGGTGCTGCTCTTCATCCTGCCCATGTGGGTCAACATCCTCATACGTACGCTGGCCACCGTGTCGCTCTTCGACATCACTGGCATACCGCTCGGCGAGGGTGCCCTGCTCTTCGGCCTCACCTACGACTTCCTGCCCTTCATGATCTATCCTATATATAATACGATGATGAAGATTGACAAGAACCTCATTGAGGCAGCGCAAGACCTCGGGGCCAACCAGCTGCGCGTGTTCCTCAAAGTGATACTGCCCCTCTCCATGCCGGGCGTGGTGAGCGGCATCATGATGGTGTTCCTGCCTACGATATCGACCTTCGCCATCTCTGAGCTGCTGACGATGAACGATATACGCCTCTTCGGCTCCATCATCCAGGAGAACATCATGCTGAGCGATACGATGAACTATGGTGCTGCCCTGTCACTCATCATGCTGATTATCATTGGTATCACCAGCTTCTTCAGCGGCGACGATGAGGGAGAGGTGAGCCATGGAGGAATAATATAAATTGAGAATTAAAAATTGAAAATTGAAAATTCAGTTTTGCGATGTGTACTTCTTTCTATATAAACGATTAGAACCCACCTCTGCTTGTTTTTTCAAGTTTCAATGTCATTTGTTTAACTTTCAATTCTCAATTTTCAATTTTCAATTCTAAAAGACTATGAACGCAAAAAAGATATTAGCCAAAGGGTATCTGTGGTTGCTGCTGGCAATCCTCTACACCCCGATTCTCATCATCGCCATCTTCTCGTTCACCGAGACAAAGGTGCTGGGCAACTGGACGGGCTTCTCCCTGAAGCTCTACACCAACCTCTTTGACGGAGGCATGTCGAACTCGCTGATGAGTGCCATACAAAACACCATCATCATTGCCCTGGTGGCCTCGTCCATCGCTACCGTGCTGGGCAGCGTGGCCGCCATAGGTATCTACAACCTGAAGAACCGCCAGCGACAAGCGGTCAACTTCCTCAACAACATACCCCTCATCAACCCCGACATCATCACCGGTATCTCGCTCTTCCTGCTCTTCGTGGCATTAGGCATATCGCAGGGCTACACCACGGTAATCCTTGCCCACGTCACCTTCTGCACCCCCTACGTGGTGCTCAGCGTGATGCCGCGCCTCACGGGCATGAACCCCAATATCTATGAGGCGGCCCTCGACCTCGGCGCTACACCCTTCCAGGCATTGCGCAAGGTCATCATCCCCGAGATCAAGCCCGGCATCATCAGCGGCTTCATCCTCTCGTTCACGCTCTCTATCGACGACTTTGCCGTGAGCCTCTTCACCAAGGGCAACATCGGACTCGAGACCCTCTCCACCTACATCTACTCCGATGCACGCAAGGGCGGTCTCACTCCCGAGCTGCGCCCCCTGTCGACGATAATCTTCGTCACCGTATTGGTGTTGCTCATCATCATTAACCGACGCCAAGCCAAGAGCAGAGAGAAGCTTGCTTAGTCTACTTTCTTATCCCATACCGTGCCGTACCACCCAGCGCCTCTTCGATGCGGATCAGCTGGTTGTACTTGGCTATACGGTCGCTACGGCTCATCGAGCCCGTCTTTATCTGTCCCGCATTCACCGCTACGGCAATGTCGGCAATCGTGGTGTCTTCGGTCTCGCCCGAGCGGTGGCTGATGATGGTACTGTACCCATTGCGTCGGGCCATCTCGATGGTGTCGAGCGTCTCGCTGAGCGTACCTATCTGGTTCACCTTCACAAGCACGCTGTTGGCGCAGTTCTGCTCTATGCCTTTGCGCAGGTACTTCACGTTCGTCACAAAGAGGTCATCGCCCACCAGCTGGCAGCGGTCGCCAATGCGCTCGGTGAGCATAGCCCATCCCTCCCAGTCGTTCTCGGCCATGCCATCCTCGATAGAGTCAATGGGGTAAAGCCCCACAAGACGTTCGAGGTAGTACACCTGCTCGGCAGAGGTGCGCCGACTGCCGTTAGGTCCCTCAAACAGGCTGTAGTCATACACTCCATCCTTGTAATACTCCGATGCCGCGCAGTCGAGTGCCAGCGTCACCTCCTTGCCTGGCTTGTAGCCGGCAGCCTCGATGGCCTGCACGAGCGACTCCAGCGCCTCTTCGGTGCCCCTCAGAGCAGGCGCAAAGCCGCCCTCATCGCCTACGGCCGTGCTGTAGCCACGCTTGCGCAACACGCTCTTCAGCGCACCAAACACCTCGGCACCCATCTGTATGGCCTGCCGTATGCTACGTGCTCCGATGGGCCTTACCATAAACTCCTGAAAGGCGATGGGCGCGTCGGAGTGGCGGCCACCGTTGAGCAGGTTCATCATCGGCACGGGTAGCACATGAGCATTCGCACCGCCGATGTATCGGTACAGCGGCATGCCGCACGACTTTGCTGCCGCCCTGGCTAAGGCAAGCGATACGCCCAGCATCGCATTGGCCCCGAGGTTACGTTTCGTGGGCGTACCGTCCAGCTCCAGCATCAGCTTGTCCAGCTCGCGCTGGTTATACACGTTGCATCCATGCAGCACGGGAGCTATACGCTCGTTGATGTTTACCACCGCCTTCGTCACTCCCTTGCCGCCGTAGCGACGCTTGTCGCCATCGCGCAGCTCCAGCGCTTCATTCTCACCCGTAGACGCTCCCGACGGCACGGAAGCACGTCCTACAACACCATTCTCAAGCACCACGTCGGCCTCTATGGTAGGCGTGCCGCGCGAGTCCAGGACCTCACGTCCTCTAATATCCGTTATTCTCATATCTGTTATTTCATTTTAAGGTTAATACTCTCGTACAATTAAAACGTACGGATAGCCCAAATGTTGTGTACATCACCCTGCTTCACGGCAAATGGCCCTATAGGCTCTGTCTATAGCTACGGGTAATAATCTGTTTTCTCCGTTTCTATCTGCCAGTGTCCGCCAATAGGGGTTAACCTATTGATACATTACACTTTCGTGGCGGACACTGCGGACAAATATCCATGTCGGTCGTTTAGTGTTTAGAGTGTAGTGTTTAGAGTTTTCTTACGGATGGTCACTTTCCACTTTACTTGTGTCTTGACAACATCTATATCTTTATATTAAACTCACGTTAAAATCGCATCTTGGATTTATGAAAAAGGAAGGCTACTTTGACATCTTCTACAAAGCAAAGTTATTTGCCGTTCGCGAAGAGCAGCGCTGCTCTTCGCGAACAACCGCGCTGTCGTTCGCGAAAGGCAGCGCGGTCGTTCGCGAACGGCAAATAAAAACGACAAGCAGAAATAGGGAAACGGATGTTAGGAACAGGGAAATCGGATGCTTTACTTCCTGTAACGAGAAGTCACGAGATAGGCTATACGCACTCCACCGCTTACATGGAAATTTGTACGCAGTGTCCGCCATTAACCGTAAGTCATTCATAGTGTTATTACACATTGGCGGACACTGGCAGGTGAAAAACGGAAACCCCATAATATGCCACAATTTGGCACATGCAATAGAATCACTACATGCATGTACCGCGCTAAACGCAAGACTCCAGTAATTATAACTGAGCCTTGTGGCATCAATGCTGTTCCCTTGTTGGGGTGGACTCCGTTTGGTTCGCCCCAACATATCCTTTACAAAAGGCCGATTGCCGCATTGCGATTTTCAGAAATTTGGTTAATCGAGTTTCTTTCATTACTTTTGCAATTACATTTTACAATCATTAAGATTTACACTATTATGAAAACGGTATTCACATGGCGACAATTGCTATTGTTGCTTATTCTCCCTTCTTGCGTGAGCTGTGTGGGAGGCTTTGTTGAAGAAGATGAAGAGACTCAGGAGAACCACAGTAAGCTGTTGGGCGTATGGGAACCTATCTATCAATATGATTATGGATGGTTCCAGTATCCAGGCTCAGACATACAGACATACTCAGAGGCATATCCCATTACAGAAGAATTGGTGGATGAATATAACGTGTACCGCTTCAACTCCAATACGGTTTCCATTATAGCAACAAGTGATCCTGACATAAAGGATATTCTTGGAGTCCCGTGTGCTTATTCGTTGGACAAGGATGTTTTGTCTGGCCGTTTTTTCTGGGGTGATTTTGTCCAACACGTCTATATTGATTTCCATGGAGATGATTTCATGAGAATACGCATGGTGGATGTTGGGCAGGGAACAACGCTGGAAGGAGATTACTGCGAGGAGTACGAATACTATAATGGTACTACGATATTCCGACGTATAGCTGATGCAGATTGGAAGACAGTGAAGACTAAATATACTATTAAGAATCTTCTGTATTGGTTCTATCTTCCTCCTCCAACCAAGGACACGGAAAACAAACCAGAGGAGGAGGATACTCCGCCGGATACTGTTACAATAGTGTTCCCCGGCCATTGGGAAACCATTAAATATGAGGAAACACATATTGAGACATGCACGAAAGACGGAAAGGTTGAAGTCGTGCGCAACGAAGTTGTTCCAGAATTCGATGTGACAACAGAGGATGATGTTTATCATGTGGTCCGCATGTTTAATGGATATGCAACGATCAAGATTGCCAAGGAAAAGTACGAAAAGAAACTAAATAAAGCATACCCATATCGTGTCGATGAAGGGAAACTCGAATGTGAACTTTTTGAAGGGGAATATACGGACTACGTGACAGTAGAATATCCTGAAACTGACGTGATGGTATTGACCTTGAATGATAAAGGGAGTTATACCGATGATTCGGGATGTACCTATGCAAAGAACATTGTGACAACTACTACATATCATCGCATAAATTAAAAAGACATGAAGCATTTTAGAAGAATATGCTTGTGCACAGTCTTGATTGTATGCGTGTCAATGAGAGTGCTTGCGCAAGACGATTTGTCCAATAACGGATACAAATTCTGGAAACATAAGAAGACCACACAGATACACTATAACACGCATACGATGCTGAACTCGGCAGGCGGTGAAGAAAACGCAGCCTGGTCGTTCGGTTTGGTTCGATTCCGTAACATATATTTGCACAAAAAACCTATTGCCCAACGGATAAAATTCGGGATAGACCTTGGAATTGGAGTTCACGTCAGTCATTACAAAAGCGGTAATGAAAAAAACGGATACGGCGTCCCCTCTCACTACGAAGGGCCATTAGGCTATATGGGGGACTTGTCCTTTGTGGAATCAGAAGAGGAATCTATGGGGTTGACCTATATTGGAGCGAATCAGTTGGATTTGGGAATCAAGTTTGGTCCATCTATCACTATAAATCCCGTGGGGGACCTGCGTCTTATGGCATACTATCATGTGACTCCGTCAATTTCTTTGTGTAATTCCGGCATGATGGATGTCACCTACAGCTTTGTTCCATTCTTTGAGTATGGATTAGAGGTTACATATCGTGCTTTTGGTGTAGGTATAGAGATGAGCGAAGGTATAGGGAATTATAAAAGCCTAATGCCGTTGATTGAAGGCCTAATGTCGTCAGATGAAGAAGAGGGCACCGTGAATTCCAAGGTGGCAATCGCAGGTATGCCTCAAGCATCAAAGGCGTTGCGCCTATATGTAGCATTGAGATTCTAAAAATCATTGCATACAAATGCTCAAATAAATTTGGCATTTCATTCGGCTTGCACTTACTTTAGTGCTTGCTATGCAAGCCCAGAAGATAGGCGGCGCCTCAGAAATGCTCAAATAAATTTGGCATTTCATTCGGCTTGCACTATCTTTGTCGCTCCAAATTAAAAGAAAAGTAAAAACAATGAAGAAATTCCTGAATCTTAGCCTGCTTGTGGCAGTGCTGTTCGGGGTACTCCCGACAAACCATTCGTATGCTGCCGACCGCGAGCACACACTGAAAGTGTACAACTGGGCCGACTACATCGACGAGAGTCTGCTCGAAGAGTTTGAAGTATGGTACAAAGAGCAAACCGGCGAGGAGGTAGAAATCATCTACCAACTCTTCGACATCAACGAAGTGATGCTGGCAAAGCTCGAGAAGGGTCACGAAGACTTCGACGTGGTGTGCCCCTCAGAGTACATCATCGACCGTATGCTTGCCAATGACATGCTGCTCCCCATCCCTCGCGACTTTGGCAACACGCCCGACTACATCAATCTGGTATCGCCCTACGTCATCGACCAGTTCTCACGCATGGACAAGGAGGGCAAGCTTGCCAACGACTATGCCGTAGGCTACATGTGGGGCACCACAGGTATCCTATACAACCCCGAGTTTGTGACCGATGAGGAGGTAGACTCATGGGGCATCATCTGGGACGACCGCTTCGAGGGCAAAATTCTCATGAAGGATGCATACCGCGACATCTTCGGCCCGATGCTCATGTATGCCCGCTACCAGGACATCCTCGATGGCAAGGTGACACGCGAACAGCTCATGAACGACTCCTCTGACGAGGCTATCGCCACCGTAGAGAACCTGCTCAAAGCAGCCAAGAAGAATATCGCAGGCTGGGAAGTCGACTTCGGCAAGGAGATGATGACCAAGAAGAAAGCCTACATGAATGTGAGCTGGAGCGGCGATGCCGTATGGGCTATCGACGAGGCTGCAGCCATCGGCATGACCCTGAAGTACCACGTACCCCGCGAAGGCTCCAACGTATGGTTCGACGGATGGGTAATCCCCAAATACGCCGTCAACACCAAGGCCGCCTCGTACTTCATCAACTTCATGTGTATGCCCGAGAATGCGCTGCGCAACATGGACGAGATTGGCTACGTGAGCGTCATCGCTTCGCCCGAAATACTGGAAGCCAAGATTGACTCTTCACTGAACGAATACATCGACCTCACCTACTTCTTCGGCGAGGAGGCCGACAGCGTACCCATCAACAGCATCCAGTACCCAGACCAGAGCGTCATCGACCGTGCAGCACTGATGCGCGACTGCGGCAGCCGCACCAAGAACATGCTGGAGATGTGGAGCCGCGTGAAGGGCGACAACCTGGAGTCATGGGTCATCATACTCATCGTCGTAGTGCTGGGCGGCGCCATCGCATGGGGCATATACAACAAGATGCAGCAGAAGAAGCGCCAGGCCAAGCGCAAGAAGAAGAGCCAGCGCAGAAGATAATCACTCCTGCATCATCATAAGAGATTACACGCGCGAGGCATGCCTCGCGCGTGTTTTACTATGTATTGGCCACACCACACTCATCATAAACAAATATTTTTACACAACCTAACCTTTCGGTAACAAAATTTAGGAGATAAAGGGAGCAATATTCGCTCGTTTGTGTTATCTTTGCATCAGAATGTTTCTATAACATATAAAAACGAATCTATACCAATATGCAGAAGAGCGACAGCATCGTTATCATCCCTACGTATAACGAGAAGGAAAACATCGAAAACATCATCCGTGCCGTATTCGGCTTGGAGAAAACATTCCACATACTGATCATTGAAGACGGTTCGCCCGACGGCACCGCCTCCATCGTCAAGGAACTGCAAAAGGAGTTTCCCGAGCGATTGTTCATGATAGAGCGTAAGGGCAAGCTTGGACTGGGCACTGCCTATATCTGTGGTTTCAAATGGGCAGTAGAGCATAAGTATGACTACATCTTCGAGATGGATGCCGACTTCTCGCACAACCCCAATGACCTGCCCCGCCTATATGATGCCTGCGCCAATGAGGGCTTCGACGTAGCCATAGGCTCACGCTACGTGAGTGGCGTGAATGTGGTCAACTGGCCCATGGGACGTGTGCTGATGTCGTACTACGCCTCCAAGTACGTACGGTTTATCACAGGCATCAAGGTGAAAGACACCACCGCCGGTTTCAAGTGCTACCGCCGCGAAGTGCTGGAGACCATCGAGCTCGACAAGGTACGCTTCAAAGGCTACGCTTTCCAGATAGAAATGAAGTTCACTGCCCATAAATGCGGATTCAAGATCAAGGAGGTACCCGTCATCTTCGTCAACCGCGAACTGGGAACCTCGAAGATGAACAGCAGCATCTTTGGCGAGGCCGTATTCGGTGTCATGCGCCTCAGATGGGACGGATGGTTCCGCAAGTATCCCAAGAAAGCATAAGGGAGGCTCCCACAAGGCACCACAAACGACACAATAAAATGATAGGACTCCACAACGCAATGCGGAGTCCTATCTGTCTTATCTATCGGGGCAGCTCCCCAGATTGAATTAAATGAATATATACTTCAATATAAACAAGATAGCCAGAATCACCATCGTGGCATTCAATTTCTTGAGTTTACCGCTGATGAGGTTGAGCAGCACGTAGGTAATCATACCGAGGAGGATACCATTGGAGATGGAA
Organism: Bacteroidaceae bacterium; assembly: GCA_017622495.1. Lineage (GTDB taxonomy): Bacteria > Bacteroidota > Bacteroidia > Bacteroidales > Bacteroidaceae > UBA1189. Next base: position 14,617 of record JAGAQY010000071.1, read on the forward strand.
TACGACATAGGCATCATGATGAGGCACACGAAGGCAGGGATAGACTCGGTGTAGTCATCGAACGGGATATGGCGTATGGGCTCCAGCATGAGCAGACCCACGATAATCAGTACAGGAGCCGTAGCTGCCGAAGGGATAGAAAGGAACAGCGGCGAGAAGAAAAGCGTCACTGCAAAGCAGCAGGCGATGACGAATGCCGTGAGACCCGAGCGACCGCCCTGAGCCACACCCGAGGCACTCTCCACATAAGTGGTAGTGGTAGATGTACCCAACATAGCACCCACAGTGGTAGCGATAGCATCGGCCATGAAAGCCTCCTTGATACGATGTACACGGCCATCCTTATCAATCATATTAGCCTTGGTACATACACCTACGAGAGTACCTACGGTATCAAACATGTCAATGAAGAGGAAGGTGAACACCACCACAAGCATGTCGAGCGTGAAGATCTGTTCCCACTCAAACTGGCAGAAGATGGGAGCTATGGAATGGGGCTGTGAGAGTATGCCCTTAAACTCGGTCACGCCCATCGGGATACCGATGACTGTGGTAACGAGAATACCGATAAGCATGGCTCCGCGCACATTCTTGGCGTAGAGGAAGCCTGTGATGAGCAAACCGATCAAAGCCAGCAAAGCAGAGCCTGAGGTGATGTCGCCCAAAACCACGAGAGTGGCATTGTCATTGATGATGACACCGGCATTCTGCAAACCGATAAACGCGATGAAGAGTCCGATACCGGCTCCGATAGCATAGCGCAGATTCTGCGGAATGGCATTGACGATAGCCTCACGGATGTTGGTCACTGTCATGAGAATGAACAGTACACCCTCGATGAGCACGGCGGTGAGGGCAAACTGCCACGAATAGCCCATACCCATACATACGGTGTACACGAAGAAGGCATTGAGACCCATACCCGGTGCCAAGCCGAAGGGGAGCTTACCCCAGAAAGCCATTACGAGAGTACCTACGATGGCAGCCAGCGCAGTAGAGGTGAAGACTGCTCCTGCAGGCATACCGTCGAGAAGACTGAACATGGCGGGATTGACAGCCAGGATATACGACATGGTGAGGAATGTGGTAATACCGGCCAAAACCTCGGTGCGTACGGTGGTTTCCTTAGGATTGAAACCAAAAAGTTTGTTTAACATAGTCTATGATGATTAATAGTTTGCCTTAGAAGGTCCATTTAGCACCGAGGGCAGGCATTACACGGAAGCCCTTCTCCACGAAGTTTGACGAGAGTTCCACCTCACCACCTACGCTGAGGGGAATGTTGTTCCAACCGGGGATCTTGTTGAGGTTAACCCACAATTGCGGCTCGGCCAAGAAGATAAACTCGGTACCCTGCCACATACGTGCCTCGCGCCAGAAATCAGCAAAGCCACTGAATGAGCACCAGCCGTTGAGGAAGTTGATACCCCATACACCGGTAATCTGGAAGTTGTGAGGTTGCTTGCCACCTTTCAGACCGATGGTGCCAGGGATTGCCTTATACATAGCCGATACTGACCAGGTCTTGGAGAAGTCTGCCGAATGGCCCGAATAGGTAAGACCCGCAAGCCAGGAATTGTTGAAAGACAAACCAGTGCTCAGTCCGCCATTAAATTCGATGTGTACAGAGAGCCAGTTCCAATCGGTGTCCTGCCAGAAGCAGAGCTCACGAGCAATCTCTGTATACGCACCAATAGCTTTAGGACTGTAGTCCATATCTACAAAGTAGAAGGTGCTACCAAAAGCATCGGGACGAAACATCTCGAGCGTTGTAGTTACTTGCTCACGTCCAGTGTCATAAAGCACTTGCAAATTTTGCGCCTTTAGAGAGACAAGCGGAAGACACAGCATCAGACCGACGAGTGCCATGAAACGTGTAATCTTTTTCATGTTCGTGTGTGTTTTAATGGTTATTACTCAAAGTTTATTATACCCTTTTCGCAAAGATAGTACAAAATCATGGATTTATTTAAATTAACGTTTGTTATTTTGGCAATTTTCTCATCTTGCACTAACTTTGCATTATATTTATGAGAAGCAAGGCGCCACATATCTATCACTATCTATACATTGCAGTGATACTGCTGTGTACCATGCTGTGCCGCATGACGGCAACTCCTACCGAGTGCGATTCAGCACAGACAAAAGGGACCGTAGTGCTCACATACGAGACCGATGCTACTCCCTGCGCATCGCTCAGCGAGAAGAAAGCCGACATACCTCACTCCATTCATGAGATGCAGCTATGCGGTATGCCAGCAACACCTGCAAGCCTACAGGGAACTACAGGCCGTACATTCACGCTAAGCCAAGTACTGCAGCGTGTCAACCGTACACATAGCTCATTGATAACAAGTTCCCCGACCTGTACCTACGAGCGACCCAGCACTTTATATCACACCATATCTGCCAAACTATTCCGTTGCGGATATTACATCTATTACCGCTGCCAGATGCGGTGTTAGCCAACTTCCTTTTTCTTTTACAACATTCCTTTGCCTTGGTGTGTAACCATAGGCAACATTCTATGCGTATACCTACGCATTACCTTAATTGTATAACCAAATAATAAATTAAAAAGAAAATGGGAACATCACAAGACACCATAAATCAATCCATCCACACAGTGGCATATCCCGAATCTGTAAGCGAAACCAAGTCATCATTAAACCCGCAAGCTTTGCTGTGGGCGCTCATTGCTGCAGTATTATTCGCCATATATTCTCAGCAACCAGACAAGAGCACCACAATGGGCATCATACAAATCACACTCGTCATCGTATGTGTGGTACTTGCTGTAGTCAAACTTTTCAGCGGCAACCGTAAGCTCACCTACACGCCTACCAATAGCCCTGTGACAAGAACAGAGAAGTGCTTCAACATTGCACTGGAAGGTGATATCCGCCAATGCCTCAAAGAGGGCAACCTATCACGGCTCAATGCCCTTAAAATTGACAATGCGGGCGGCATCCTGATAGAGGTATTGGAATCCAAGGACAAGACATTCACAGCAGCACGCATGCAGAAGTATTGCCCCGAAGGCTATAAGCCAGAGACCGAATGGGTAGTATTCTAATATAAGCAAGAGGTTATATCAAGAAACATTCAAATAAGCATTTTAAGAAAAAGTTATATGAGCTATGTAATGTTAATCGTTAGCCTTGTACTCCTGGTTGTGGGAGCCAACTGGCTTGTCGATGGTTCAGCAGCTATTGCCCGCCGCTATCACATATCTGAATATATCATCGGAGCCACCATCGTAGGTATGGGTACCAGTATGCCAGAGTTAGTTGTTAGCGTAGTATCAGGCATTGGCGGACACCCCGACATCGCTATCGGCAACGTAGTAGGTTCAAACATCTTTAATGTATATCTGATACTTGGCATTACCGCCCTGATGATGCCCATCAAGTATACTTATGAGAATATCACGCGCGACATACCTCTCAACATCGGCGTATCGCTCCTGGCACTGATACTCTGCGCACTGGGCATACGCTTCCGTGGCGAGTATGGTCTGGGACGCATCGAAGGCCTCATCCTGATTATTTGCTTTGCCCTATACCTATGGAGCACCATGAAGAGCGAGCGTAAGCAGCAGACAGCCAAGAAAGAAGGGAATCCCCTCCCCGACAGCGACCTGGTAGCCCCAGTGGAGACCAGCCGCTACAAGTCGATGACCGTATGCGTACTGGCCATCATCTTTGGATTGGGCGGACTCATCTTCGGTGGCGACATGTTTGTAGACTCGGCTTCGGCCATTGCCCGCGAATGGGGAGTATCTGAAGCTATCATCGGACTCACCATCGTGGCTGGCGGTACCTCGCTACCCGAACTCGTGTCATCAATCATCGCCGTCACCAAGAACAAGGGACAAATGGCACTGGGCAACATCGTAGGATCCAACATCTTCAACATCCTGCTCATCCTCGGTGTCAGCTCATTGATACAGCCCTTGTCGATGGGCGACATCACCTTCATAGACTGGGGTGTAATGATACTCTCGGCTGTCATCCTCATGGCAGCAGCCGTCACCTTCAAGCGCAATCAGCTCGACCGCGCCGATGCCGCTATCCTCCTGCTATTGTATGCAGCCTACATGGCATGGCTGGTGATTGCATAAGCTCACATTCGGTCCAATAAAAGAATCTCCATACTCAAGTGTTGTATGGAGATTCTTTTTTCCCATCAAGGGTGAATAGCTATTTTCTTTGCCCTACTCATTGAAGATTTCATTCATTTGCTTATATTTGTGCCATATTTATATTACCAAGCACTATCGTGTAGCCATGAAGAATCTATTTCTACGATGGATGATGCCTGCTATAGTAGCAGCATCATTAGTATCCTGCGCTTCGCGCCCAAGGGTCTACGACCAGGAGTTTACAGGTAGCCATTACCCCTCTCCCGAGATGCCGGGGCTGGATCAGCTGCCACAGATACCCTATCTCCCCGACCCTTTCCTTTGGGCAGACGGTAGCGGCAGGAGCGACAAGTTCAAAGACTGGTCGCGCCATCGCTCTGAAATCATACACCGCCTCTATCATTACGAGGTGGGGCTCAAGCCCGAGGTGTCGCGAGACCACATGAAGGCTACTCTCTCAGGCGATACGCTGAGAGCAACCATAAGGGGCAACGGCGAGGAATTGCGCCTCACCGCAGTGATACACTATCCAGAGGGCGATGGTCCCTTTCCTCTTGTCATCGGCATAGGCATGCCTACCGGTTCGTTGCCACCACATATCTTCGAAGAGCGCGGTGTGGCACGCATGGCATTCAACTTTACCCAAGTGATGTCACACACACAGAAGCGCGGTACCGAACCCATCAACCGCATCTACCCCTCACTGCTCGAGATGGGAGCCTATAGCGCATGGCCTTGGGGCATAAGCCGCCTTATCGACGCACTAGAGATTGTGGGCGAGGAGGCACGCATCGACATGGATCACATTGCCGTTACCGGATGCTCCTTCGCCGGCAAGATGGCGCTGTTTGCCGGAGCACTTGACGAGCGCATCGCACTCACCATAGCCCAGGAACCAGGAGGTGGCGGGGTAGATGCATGGCGCGTATCTGAGACATTAGGCAATGTAGAGACCTTAGGGCGCACCAACTTCTCATGGTTCATGGAGAGCATGCGACAGTTTGCCGACAAGAACGTCTGTCGCCTCCCCATAGACCATCATGAGGTAGCAGCTCTCATCGCACCGCGTGCACTACTCGTCTTGGGCAACCCCGACTGGGAATGGCTGGCCGAGGAGTCCAACTACGTATCTTGCCAGGCAGCACGCAAAGTATGGGAGACATTTGGCATTGCCGACCGCATGGGATTCTCCATCGTGGCCGGACACCCACACTGCATGGTCCCCCCGAGCCAGTTTGCTCACATAGAGGCCTTCGTCGACAAGTTCCTCTTAGGAAAGAAAGAGGTCAACACCCATATCACCCAAGCCGATATGTTCAAGCATGTCGACTACATGAAATGGATTCCTTGGGCCGAATAAGAGACTGACTATCCGCATCTTTCCGATGATAGCAAAAAAGGAACTGCTCCAAGGTATTGGAGCAGTTCCTTTTATCTATCGTGCAAGGATACTCATGGTTCACACACTCATCAGATAAGCCTTGAAGTCTTCGAACGCCGCCGTCATGGGCACCGACTGCTTGGTGCCGCGCATGAAGGCCTGCAGTTTCTCGGGCACAGCCACCTCATCACCTATGATGCCCTCTACCGTATCGCGGAACTTGGCCGGATGCGCCGTCTCAAGGAACACGCCCTGCTCGCCATCGCGCAAGCCCTCGCTCAGGGCACGGTAGCCACAGGCTCCGTGCGGGTCGAGCAGGTAGCCCGTGCGGTGATAGGTATCGGCCAGTGTCTCGGCAATCTGCTCATCCGTATAGGCCGCACCGCTAATGAGCTTGCATATATCGGCATGCGAGTGGCCATAGAGGTCGAGTATGCGGGCAAAGTTGCTCGGGTCGCCCACATCCATCGCATTGGCAATGGTCTGCACCGAGGCACGCGGGTGATACTCACCCGTCAGCAGGTATTGATAGAAGATGTCGTTGCTATTGTTGGCTGCTATGAAGCGCTTGATGGGGAGACCCATGCGATGGGCAAAGAGTCCGGCACAGATGTTACCGAAGTTGCCGCTGGGCACACATATCACCAATTCACCCTCCTTCCCCTGACGCTTCATCTGCGCATAGGCATAGAAGTAGTAGAACGCCTGCGGGAGGAATCGGGCCACGTTGATTGAGTTGGCCGAGGTGAGCCGCATGTGAGCATTCAGCTCCGCATCCATGAAGGCGCTCTTCACCAGGCGCTGGCAGTCGTCAAACACGCCATCCACCTCAAGCGCCGTAATATTCTGTCCCAACGTAGTGAACTGACACTCCTGAATAGCGCTCACCTTACCCTTCGGATAGAGCACATACACATGAATACCCTCCACACAGAGGAACCCGTTGGCCACTGCCGAGCCCGTGTCGCCAGAAGTGGCTACAAGGACGTTGACCATTTTCTGTTGACCGTCGACTGTCGAGCGTAGTCCATTAAAATACCCCAGCAACCGTGCCATAAAGCGAGCACCCACATCCTTGAATGCCAGCGTGGGACCGTGATATAGCTCCAGCGAATGGATATTGCCATCCACATACACCACGGGGGCATCGAACGCCAGCGTGTCATACACGATACGCTTCAGTTCCTCGGCAGGGATATCCTCACCGAAGAAAGCATCGGCCACCTGATAGGCAATCTCCTGAAAACTCATCTCTGCAATGCCATCGAAAAAATCCTTCGGCAATTGCTTTATACGTTCGGGCATATACAACCCCTTGTCTGTGGCAAGGCCACGTACCACCGCTTCCTCAAGGGAGGCCAGCGGTGCCTGTTGATTGGTGCTATAGTAGTGCATAATGTATCGATTCTTTACCTATTGTTAATCTTTTTACCTGTCTGTGCCTTCCGCGCAGTCAGCATTTCCGTCATACAATATGCAAAAGTAATACTTTTTCCCTATTTCACTATACATTAAGATATATTTCTCATCATTCCCGTTACTTTTTGCCGTTATGCCGTAAACAATCGTCGAGCGTGTACGAAACCTCTGGAAATCCTGTAATCACGCTTACACAAATGAATAAAAAGCCATATTTCTTGCCGATATCGGCAAGAAATAGTATTTTTGTGGTGTTGTAATGAAGAGAACTTGCCGATAAGAGGGTTTATTTAGGAGAATTAGCCATGGAGTATATATCTGTATCAGACTTTGCCAGACAATATGGAGTATCGGAGCGCACGGTGCGCAACTATTGTGCTACGGGGAAGATAGAAGGGGCTTTCCTCACGGGAAAGACGTGGAACATCCCTGCCAATGCCACTCTACCCAGGCGGGGCAAAGCATACGCATCACCATTGCTCAAGATACTGCGCGAGCAGAAACAAATGCGTCTGACAGGGGGCATCTACCATCGCACACAGATAGACCTTGCCTATAACTCGAACCACATAGAGGGGAGCCGACTTACACATGACCAAACGCGCTATATCTTCGAGACCAACACCATAGGCATCACCACCGAGAGTGTCAACGTAGACGACATCATAGAGACCAGCAACCATTTCCGCTGCCTGGACTTCATCATTGACCGTGCCGAAGAGCGCCTCACCGAGGGTTTCATCAAAGGACTACACGCGATGCTGAAGAATGGCACGTCGGACAGTCGGCACGAGTGGTTTGCCGTAGGAGAGTATAAGCGTTTACCCAATGAGGTGGGCGGCAATGAGACTACGCCTCCAGAGGAGGTACATCGAGAGATGCAGAGGTTGCTGAAGGAATATAATGCCAAGAACGAGAAGACGCTGGAAGACATCCTCGACCTGCACCAACAGTTTGAGCGTATACACCCCTTCCAAGATGGCAATGGCCGTGTGGGCCGGCTTATCATGTTCAAGGAGTGCTTGGCCTGCGGGCATGTGCCGTTCATCATCACCGACGAGTTGAAGATGTTCTACTACCGCGGCCTACAGCAATGGCCCCACATCAAAGGCTACCTGATGGACACCTGCCTCACTGCACAGGACAACTACAAGGCTTTGCTGGACTACTTCAAAGTGAGGTATTAAGAGTTTGCTATGCGGCGATACTCTATGTGGTGGGATGTGTACTGATACCCTTCCATATCGCGGCCAAATCCGAGCACCGTGAGCGATGTCTCGGGAAAATAAGCATCATGCAACGATATACGATCAAGAGCCAGTGCAGGTTCTACGAAATAGTCCAGCCTATTCTTCGAAAACCTTCTGTGGATTTTGTTTTATTCTCTCAGGTCACAGACCCTGATGCTCAAATACGGCGGATAGAGTATATCCACCGTGACGGAATATTTCTCATCATTTCATACGAACAAATACCTTGCTGTCCTTGTAGTACGGTACGGTTAAGTTTTTCAGGGAAATAGTATCACCATGAATATGCCCGCGATACGATGCGCTTTTTTTGTAAAACATTTTTCTATGTTCATAGGGCAAGCGAGAGTTAGTATCTGTTTCTTCTTTGTAAACGGATGGGAACGTTGGCGTATTTTTCAACGAATCTTGGTGAACATTCAATGTAAATGATAGCACCGAACGCTCTAACCAAAGACCACTCATTGGCAACACAAAGAATCCGGGCAAGTAACCTTCGCGAGTAGAATCAAACTCATCCGTCGTCCCCCCAAAGAGACCTACGATACCACCTTTGGTATATTTTAGTTCTATGATATTACTTTCGTCTAAACTTCCAACTGTAGGATTGTTCCAATGATAATATATCACGGAATCTACCATCATCTGTTTAATGCGAAGTTCTTCCATTTCACGAAAATAATCCAACATGTCATCTTGAATCGAACGCGAAGCATTCCGCACGTGAATGAAATCTTCGATATACCACTCTTTTTCACTTGTGCCATGTTGCTCGCTAACAAGAATCAGCCGTACGTCATTTTTATATCCTCCATCACTAAACGTCACTACAGCCCAGGCTGTATCATTTAAGACGCTGTCTACACACACATTCTCCAATGCAAGCGAAACAAATTCTTGAGTCCATGTCCACAAATCAGCGTTAATCATCATTTCATCATCGGGTAGTTTGTTGTAAAGACTATCGAGACGACGTGAGAAGTATTCATGATATGTCCTAAATCTATTGTTGTTATAGTCGGCGAATACTTTTGTGTACATTTGCTCCACTCGGCTACAAACTTTTCTGGCTAGCGGAAGCGTTTGATTAGCGTTGTAATTATCACCCGCTGTCATACTATAAGGCTCTCTCGAAATCTGTACATCCACATTCTCGCCCGACAGCGTATCACTCTTCGCCGCATTGTCTTTTTGCAGGCGAAAGATGATAGGTAATGTAAACTGCACTCGTACCTTCTTCCCATCTTTGACACCTGGCTTCCAATAAGGCATCGCATTCACTACACGCAAAGCCTCTTTGTCGAGATACTCATGGACCGACTTGATGACCTTTGCATCAGACACGGTGCCATCTCTGTTTACCACGAATTGAACGATTACACGTCCCTGTATACCCTGCTTATGGCAGAAATCTGGATATCTGACATTTTCTTTAAGATAGCTTTGTAGTGCTTCAAGCCCCTTGCCTTGGAAAACAGGGAGCACATCAGGCTGCAAGTAAACTTTTGTATCTTCTACAAAGGGCTCAATCTTAAAGGTCATACCTCCTTCCGGTGTGGTACGGACTGTACCTAAGTTTCGAGGCACACAGCAATCATCCTCAAGATAGAGGTCAAAACTTTTCTCACGTGCATAAAGGCCTGTCACAAACCAAGATTTATTGAACACAACCTTTGCCTTATCGCCCTTAATGACAATAATAGTGATGAGAGGGGGCTCGTTTCCATAGCAGAATCCCTCAAACAGTAAGGCTGTTGCTTCATTCTCCAATGGATACACTATACAGTGACCAGTATATGTAGCATTCTCTCCAATTAATTTCAGTACTTGGCTGAATGGACTTCCACCCGTAAAAATACTCCTCATTATTATTCCGGGTTCCCATATATTCTTGTCCGCATATTCCGGGTCCCCTATCCAAGATTCCTCATCGATAAACTCCAATATTTGTTCTCCCTCATAGTATAGTCGAATAACACGAAAATCACCGCCCTCGTCTTGCCAACCCTTGTATTGCAACACCTGCAATTTGTACTCTTTGGCATTCGCATTAAAAGTTGTCTGTCCAATCAGCTCATAGGGCATCACTTCTGCTCCGTTTCTGTCGGTGTGAGTATCTATAAATTTATCACTCGTTACTATTTCATGCTTGTTGTCAAAGGTGTAGATATTCTCCGCTATACTTTGTGCCATTATCTGCATGCAGCACAATGCACTTAGCAGCACACTTATAAATTGTCTCATAGTTCAATTCTTTATCTATGTCATCACCGCTCAGACCGCCTTAGGGATTGGTCGGAAAGAAAAATGATTTTCAATCAACTCTGCAAATATACGTAACTTATCGGAACATTTACTCATTCTCACAGATATTTTATCTCCGCTTCAGTTCCTTTTCCAATTCCAAAAGTTCCTGCATATCCTCTTCATCGGCCCGTGTGGCTTCGAGTTGTTAATGACTTTGTATTTTTTGCCATCTGTGAAACTAAGTACTTCTTATATTCAGCAGCGCCATTTTTTCTGAACGCAGCATACACTTTTCTGTTTCCACGAGGCAAATTCTTAAATCATAAGCTTTGATTTTATATTCAGTGCCTTTAATTTACTATTCATAAGCCTTGAATAATAAATCAGTGCTTATGATTTAGTTTTTCGACGAATACTTTGCAACTTTATGAACGCTGCAAAAGAAGAAATCTGACCTACCATCATAACAAAACGTGAGTCCGATAAGTACCGAACCCACGTCAAGAAAAGTATAGGAATCAACAACTAAGGAACGTGCGGATGAACTCATCCTTCTCGAGTGTGCCATAGGCTCCTTGCTGGCAGGCTACCTCGTCGAAGGTCTGCACACCGTCGGGCGATATGCCGGGGCGGTAGATGAGGAAGGGCACAGGCTCGGCCGTGTGGGTGCGGTGGGCACAGGGTGTGGGATGATCGGGGAGGATGGCGATGGTGACGGGCTCGGTCCACTGCTCCAAGGCATCGAGGATGGGGCCTACGGCACGGCGGTCGAGGTTCTCGATGGTGCGCAGCTTCAGCGCCACGTCGCCCTCGTGGCCAGCCTCATCGCTGGCTTCGATGTGGAGGTATACGAGGTCGTCGGTTTTGAGGGCCTCGATAGCTGCAGCGGCCTTGTTCTCATAGTTGGTGTCGTAGAGACCTGTGGCGCCCTCTACGGCGATGCGGCGCAGTCCGGCATAGTGGCCTATGCCATTGATGAGGTCTACGGCAGAGATGACCGAGCCGCGCTGTATCTGCGGGTACATGGCACTAAGGGGACGCATGTTGGGTCTGTTGCCGAACGACCAGGGCCAGATGCTGTTGGCAGGGTCCTTGCCTGCGGCCACACGTGCCTTGTTGAGCGGATGCTCGGCAAGGAGCTGCTGCGAACGCAGGATGAGGTTGTTGACGAGGTCGGCAGTGGCTTGCGCCTCGGGCACCTCGGCCTTGACCATCAGCGGGCGGAAAGGCTGCAGGGGCACATCGTGGGGTGGGGTGCAATGCAAGCGCTTGTCGCCTCCCTTGATGACGAGCAGGTGGCGGTACTGCACACCGGTGTGAAAGCGCACGCGCTCATCGCCCAGATGCTCTTGCAGGTACTGTATCAGCACATCGGCCTCCTCGGTGGTGATATGTCCCGAAGAGTGGTTCTTGAGGATATCGCCCTCGATGCACACGAGGTTGCAGCGGGCAGCAATCTCATCGGGAGCGAGGTCTACACCGATATTGGCCGCCTCGAGCACTCCCCTACCCTCGTACACTTCGTTGAGGTCGTAGCCAAGGACCGACATATTGGCCACCTCGCTACCGGGATGGAAGCCGTCGGCCACGGTGCGCAGCATACCCGTACGCCCCATACGGGCCAGGCGGTCCATATTCGGGGTATGGGCATATTGCAACAGTGTCTTATTGTCTAAGGCGGGTACAGCCCAGTCGGCCATACCGTCGCCGAGAATGATGAGATATTTCATTGGAGGGAAGAGGGAAGAGGGAAGAGAGAAAAGGGAAGGAGTTCATATATCGCGGAGGAGAACTCTTCCCTCTTAACTTTTAACTCTTCACTTAATTAAATGTTCGCAATCGACATGATGTCGGCAAAGACACCGGCAGCGGTAACGCTGGCGCCGGCACCGTAGCCCTGAATCATCATGGGGTACTCCTTGTAGCGCTCGGTGGTGAGCAGGATGATGTTGTTGCTGCCTTCGAGGTTGTAGAAGGGATGCCACTGGTTGACCTCCTGAAGCGATACCGAAGCCTTGCCCTCATCGAGGCGTGCCACGAAGCGCCAACGCTTGTTGTCGGCCACGAGACGCTGGCGACGCTCCTCGAAGTCGGCATCGAGCGAAGGTACGTTGGCCCAGAAGTCGTCGAGCGAACCGTCGAACAGCTCTTGTGGGATGAAGAGGTTCTTCTCTACATCATCCTGCTCGATGGGATAGCCTGCCTCACGGGCGAGGATGACCAGTTTGCGGATAACGTCCTTGCCGCTGAGGTCGATACGGGGATCGGGCTCGCTGTAGCCCTTCTCCTTGGCCAGGCGGATGGTGTCGCTGAGCTTGATATCAGCACTGATGGTGTTGAAGATGAAGTTGAGCGTACCACTCACCACAGCCTCGATGCGCAGTATGCGGTCGCCACTGTTGATGAGGTCGTTGATGGTGTTGATGACGGGGAGTCCGGCACCAACGTTGGTCTCGAAGAGGAACTTCACGCCACGGCGGCGAGCGGTCTGCTTCAGTTCGCTATAGTTCTCATACTGCGATGACGCTGCAACCTTGTTGGCTGCCACCACAGAGATGTTATGGTTGAGGAAATCCTTGTAGAGCGCTGCCACCTCGTCGCTGGCAGTGCAGTCCACGAATACCGAGTTGAAGATGTTCATCCCGATAACCTCGCTCTTGAGGCGCTGCATATTGCTCTCGCCGCCAGCCTTGAGGGTGTCGCGGTAGTTGGTAAGGTCGATACCGTCGCGGTCAAACACGGCATAGTGTCCGCTGGCAATACCCACCACGTTGAGCTTGAGTCCGCGCTCGTGCATCAAGCGCTCGCGCTGGCTGCGAATCTGCTCTATGAGGCTGCTGCCCACGGTACCCACACCGCAGATGAAGAGGTTGAGCACCTGGTATTCGGAGAGGAAGAACGAGTCGTGTATCACGTTGAGTGTCTTGCGCAGCCACGTAGCATCTACCACGAAAGAGATGTTGGTCTCAGAGGCACCCTGCGCACAAGCGATGACGTTGATACCGTTGCGGCCCAAGGTACCGAACAGCTTACCGGCGATACCGGGGGTATGCTTCATGTTCTCGCCCACGATAGCTACCGTGGCGAGACCCTTCTCGGCAGTCACATTGTTGATTTCGCCCGTGGCAATCTCCTTGGCAAACTCGGCATTGAGCACCGAGCATGCCAACTCGGCATCCTGGTTGCGCACACCGATAGAGGTGCTGTTCTCTGACGAAGCCTGCGACACGAGGAACACGCTGATACCATTCTGCGCCAAGGTGCGGAAGATGCGGTGATTCACACCGATAACACCCACCATACCGAGGCCCTGCACGGTGATGAGCGCCGTGTCGTTGATGCTCGAGATGCCCTTGATGGGCTTGGTATTGTCGCTCAGGCGCTCACGGATAATGGTGCCGGGAGCGTCGGGATTGAACGTATTCTTAATTAATATAGGTATATTCTTATGGAAGGCGGGATAGATCGTAGGAGGATATACCACCTTGGCACCGAAGTTGCAGAGCTCCATAGCCTCCACGTAGCTCAGTTCCTCAATGGCATAGGCGGTTGAGATAACCTTGGGGTCGGCCGTCATGAAGCCGTCCACATCGGTCCATATCTCCAGCAAAGTGGCATCGAGCATGGCGGCGATAACTGCTGCCGTATAGTCCGATCCGCCACGACCGAGGTTGGTGACACGGCCCGTGTTCTTGTCCGAAGCGATGAAGCCCGGTACTACAGACACCTTGGGCAGTTCGCGGAAGGTTTCGCGGATGAGCTGTTCAGACAGTTCCGAGTCGAGGATATGCCTGTGATGCTTGCGCTCGGTCTTCATGAAGGTGCGCGAATCAAACACCTCGGCATCTTCAATAACAGCGCCCACGATAAGGCTCGACAGGCGTTCGCCATAGCTCACCACCGTATCTTCCATATTGGAGGAGATATCCTTGAGGAGGTACAATCCCTGATAGATATCCTTGAGTTCATCGAGCAGGGCGTGAATCTTCTTGCCCAGCGTACGTTTCTTGCTGCCCGAGGGGATGACCTGCTGTATCATCTCTTCGTGGCGGCGCACCATGCAGTCAAACTCGGCTTCGTAAGCGATATCGCCCTTCGTGGCCATAGCAGCTGTGCGGATGAGCTGGTCGGTAATGCCGCCCAAGGCCGACACCACCACGATGACGGGCTCCTTCTCGGCCTCAACAATCTTCTTTACTTTCTGTATACTGTCTACGGAACCCACTGACGTTCCGCCAAATTTCATTATCTTCATCTAATCCTTGCTTTTACGGATGAATACCTACAAAAAACAGGTGGCAAAGATAAGCATTTTGATCTACAATACGGCATGTTTTCTTACTTTTCTGCTATTACTTCGCCTAAAAGACGTTTCATTTTGTAAAAGTATAAACTATTTGGAAGATAATTTGTACCTTCGCAGAAAGAATAGTAATGACATGGCAAAAGAGAAGACCGCATACGTATGTACCGAGTGTGGATACGACTCGCCCAAGTGGGCTGGCCGTTGCCCATCGTGTGGCACATGGAACTCAATGAAGGAGCAGGTGATACGCCCCGCCGTGGCCGATCGCCGCGCAGCACCGGGATTCACCTTCGAGAAGGCACGCCCACTGACGTTGGCCGAGATTGCCACAGGCGAAGAGCCACGCATCGACATGCACGATGAGGAGCTGAACCGCGTATTGGGCGGTGGACTGGTGCCTGGATCGCTCATTCTGCTGGGCGGAGAGCCCGGTATAGGCAAGAGCACCCTGATATTGCAGACCATCCTGCGCATGCCCCATCAGCGCGTACTCTACGTGTCGGGCGAGGAGAGCGCACGACAGCTCAAGCTGCGTGCCGACCGCATACAGCACAGCGACAACAACTGCCTCATCGTATGCGAAACCTCGCTGGAGAAAATATATGCCCACATCAAGGACACACAGCCCGACATCATCGTCATAGACTCCATACAGACTATCAGCACAGAGACAGCCGAGTCATCGCCCGGAAGCATCGTACAGATACGCGAGTGTGCCGCCTCGCTGCTCAAGTTTGTCAAGGAAAGCAACATACCCGCCATCCTCATCGGACATATCAACAAGGAGGGCAGCATAGCCGGACCGAAGATACTGGAGCATATCGTGGACTGCGTACTCCAGTTTGAGGGCGACCAGCACTACATGTACCGCATACTGCGCGGCATCAAGAACCGCTTTGGCAGTACAGCCGAACTGGGAATCTACGAGATGCGCGGCGACGGACTGCGCCAGGTGAGCAATCCCTCGGAACTGCTGCTTACCGACCGCCACGAGGGCATGAGCGGCATTGCCATCGCCTCGGCCATAGAGGGCATACGCCCTTTCCTCATCGAGACCCAGGCACTCGTGAGCACAGCAGCCTACGGCACTCCGCAGCGCTCGGCCACGGGATTTGACCTGCGCAGGATGAACATGCTATTGGCGGTATTGGAAAAACGTGTAGGCTTCAAGCTGGCACAGAAAGACGTATTCCTCAACATCGCCGGTGGTCTCCGCGTCAACGATCCCGCCATAGACCTTAGCGTCATCAGCGCCATCCTCTCAAGCAACATGGATACGGAGATAGAACCCACCGTATGCATGGCCGGTGAGGTAGGTCTCTCCGGTGAGATACGCCCCGTAAGCCGTATAGAGCAACGCATTGCCGAAGCCGAGAAGCTCGGATTCAAGCAAATCATCATCCCCAAGCACAACATGCAAGGACTCGACACCAAACGTTTCAACATCGAAATCAGCCCCGTGCGCAAAGTGGAAGAGGCCTTCAGGATACTGTTTGGTTGAGGGTTAGTGACTTCGTCACAGAGACTCGGCTGCACTCGCTGAGAGATTGCAAGCCAACTTGCATCTCGCTCGTTGGCACGAGCCTTGAGGGATGAGGGTTAAAACTCACAAACTTAAAAACTCAAAAACTCATAACTCACTCTAAACTCTAAACCCTAAACTCTAAACACTAAACCCCATACAAAAAAGAATGGACGAATCCGTCGGATTCGTCCATTGTCGTTTTCAAGTGTTTCAGATTAATAGGTGAGCACAACTTCGAGTGAAGCAGCCTCCTCAATCATCTTAGCGATTTCCTTAACAGAAGGAACGCGATTTACGAGATTCTTCTCGGCGTTAACCTCTTCCATCTTGGCAGCCAAGTTCTCAGCATTGCGATGACGCAGTTCCTTTACAGTATCAACGCCAGCAGCCTCGAGCAGCTCTGCAAACTGAGGTCCTACACCGTGGATACGGATGAGGTCAGCATGGTTAGCCCACTTAAGGATCAACTTATCAGAGATACCAGTCTCCTCAGCCAAAGCCTTACGACCAGCGGGGGCTGCACACTTAGTCAACAACTCGTCTACTTTATTGATACCGGCAGCAGCCAGCTTCTCTGCATAGGTTGCACCTACGCCTTCAATGTCTACAACTTTGTAAGCCATAATGATTCTTTTTAGTTTATACTTAATTAAATAACTACTCTTCTATTCTACCGTGCTTTTACTCTATTCGCACACTTTCGACGGCAAATATAATAATTTAACGGCTTATTGCAATGAAATTTACATTTTTTATTTACCGATGCTGAAAAAAAATATTTACAGCTGCATTCAGTCAGGCATTGGCCAACGATACCATACGAGCCATGTACTTCCCTATGATATCAAACTCAAGGTTCACCACACTACCTTCCGTAATGGCATGGAAGTTGGTGTTCTCATGGGTATAGGGAATAATGGCCACCTGGAAGCTATCCTCTGTAGGATTGCATACGGTAAGGCTCACACCATTGACCGTGACAGAACCCTTGTCCACGGTAAAGTAACCGCGACGTGCCATTTCCTTATCAAAGGCATACTTAAAGGTATAGTACCAGCTACCCTCAGCATCCTCCACCTTCACACAGGTAGCCGTTTGGTCTACATGTCCCTGCACGATATGTCCGTCAAGGCGTCCGTTCATCATCATGCTACGCTCTACATTCACAGCATCACCTACCTGCAACAAGCCCAGGTTTGAACGCTCTATGGTTTCCTTCATAGCTGTTACCGTATAGGTACCATCCTGCAGACTCACCACAGTGAGGCACACACCATTGTGCGATACACTCTGGTCAATTTTCAACTCATCTACAAAGCTGCACTTCAATGTCAGATGCAGATTCTCCTGTTCCTTTACCACGCTCACTACCGTAGCGCACTCTTCTACAATACCTGAAAACATATTAAATACATTATAAATTCACTACTATTGCGGGAACCCAAACTCTCCCGCACCAAGAAACAAAGGTACAAAAAAAGACGAACAAATAGGCTTAACGAATCAAAAAAAATATATTTTAAATTTTTATGCAGTTATCATTCAAAAAAACGCATCCACTCTCGACCGTTAATCGAAAACATATTTTTGCACAGAAAAAGTTAAATCGTGCACACATAAAGCCTTTGTTTGTGAATAATTGTTAATAAGATAACAGATTTTACGATATTTTTTCTGTATATTGCATAAAATATACTATCTTTGCACTTGAAAGCGTTGCGAAACGCTGTACAACTAGTTAAGTTTAGTTTTTGTGTTGGTCTAATAGGCATCCTGTACCAAGGTAATGCCTATTAGATTTTTTAAATCGTTTTTGCACAACACTTTTTCATATTTGAAACGCAATCCTTATATTTGTAAAAAAATTCGCAGCAATAATGAGAAACAGGACAATATGGAGTTTACTCTCCCTTCTGCTGGCTCTGCCTATCCATGCACAAACGAGCGAGTGGAACAAGATACACTATGACATACAGACATCGGCCATAGCCTCAGCCGGCAAGCATGCTCCTTTCTGGTTGACGAGCAATCGTCACGGACTCTCCTCACTGGAGAGCAACAACGCCAACCTCAGCGCAGGCCTGTTCCGCGCCTTTGACAAGAAGCGTGGTTTCACCTGGGCCTACGGAGCCGAGGTTGCTGGAGCATGGAACTATACCTCACCGTTTTATATACAGCAGCTCTATGCCGACGTGAAGTACGGTTGCTGGGAACTAAGCGTTGGCAGCAAGGAGCGCTGGTCAGAAGGGAAGCACCGCACCTTGAGCGGCGGCGGACTCACCTTCGCCCCCAACGCGCGCCCCATACCCCAAGTACGCTTAGGCATCAACGAATACGCCACAGCGCCCTGGCTCTTCAACGAATGGGTACAAGTAAAGGGACATCTCAGCTATGGGAGACATACTGACGATCGTTTTCAACGCGCACACATGGCCAACGCCCCAACAGGCAGCCGATACGTAGAGGATGTACTGTTTCACGAAAAGACAGCCTTCCTCAAAATAGGGAATAGTAGCAAGGCTCCTCTCTCGGCAGAAGTTGGACTGGAGATGTACAGTCAGTTTGGCGGACGTGTATGGGAGAAACGCCCCGAAGGCGACATCATCCGCTATGACCTGCCTCACACGTATAAAGAATACATCAAAGCCCTCATCCCCATGGCAGCCGGTAGCGATGCTCCCGAAATGGAACAGGCCAACGTAAACGGCAACATACTCGGCAGCTGGCACTTTGCTTTGAACTATGAGACTGGCAGTTGGAGTATCAAAGCCTATTACGAGCACTTTTACGAGGACCATTCAGGCCTCTTCGGGTTAGACCACCACTACAATCGGGAAGGAGTAAGGGAATGGATCACCTATCTGCCATGGCGCGACGGCCTCTATGGACTGGAGTTTACAGCTCCCAAGAACCGCATCATCAACACCATCGTATACGAGTACCTCACCTCGCGTGACCAAAGCGGCCCTATCCTACAGAACCCGTCGGGTGACATGAGTGGACAAGCAGGAGGCATGGACTGGTATTATATACATACCTACTACCAATCGTGGCAACATTGGGGCATGTCCATCTGCAATCCCCATACATTATCACCTCTATACAACGAAGAGCCCACTCTCACAATGCCCAACCAACGTCTCCTTTCACACCACATCGGTTTTGACGGCCAGCCCACCAATACACTTCATTACCGTTTCATGGGTTCCTGGAGTAAGCATTGGGGTTCCCTGGAAGACCCACTCCCTACCCCACTCACCCAACTGAGCTTAATGGGTGAACTTACCTATAGTCCACTCAAATGGAGAGGTTGGCAATTCACTGGTGCCCTTGCACTCGACCGCAGCCTGCTGATAGGCAATAACTTCGGCGGCATGATTACTATACGCAAGATAGGGAAGATAAAGGATTAAATCATTAAAACCGACGTATCACAATGAAGACATATATATATAAGGCATGGATAATAGTTGTCGTTGCTATGATTTGCTCATGCGAAAGCTATCTCATAAACGGCAACTTAGATGGTTTCTGGCAAGTACAAACGATAGAGAACAAGCAGACAGGCGAGATCACCCACTGCGAAGGCGACGTATACTATTCATTCCAACGCGATCTCGTACTACTCACCTATATTCTGCCCCACCGCCCTACAGGACAGATCAAGGAACATCACATCGCCTACTTTACGCAAGAGAACGATTCCATTGCCATGACCGACTTCCGCATCTACCTTGACAAGGAGGCCACCCAGACGCCTTTGGAAAAACTTGCGAAATTTGGTTTATACGATCTGTTCACAACATTTCAATTAGAGGAGCTAAACAAGAAGTCGCTCATACTCACCTCCGACAAGGCCAGAATAACCATGCGGAAGTACTAAAACAATCTATCGAAATGACCCGAACGAGCAGCCCCCTCCATTTCCATCTCAGCCACATCCTGCACTGCGCCATTGCTGCAGTCATCTGCTTGTTCGCCCTACCGCAGCATGTATCAGCACAGGCCATCGAGGCCGGATATGGGAAAGGTGCAGTATTGAAATTCGACGACTGGCTGACGAACGATGCTTTGAAGGAGCAAGACGCCCAGAGCTTCTGGCTGGGCTACATCTATCAGACCCATGCCGAGGAGGACTGTGGTTATGCCTCAGACTTCAACTACCCCACCTTCACCTTCGGCCTACTGGTCTCAGATTTCAACAAGGTACGCCTGAGATACAATCCTCGTGGCACACGCCCCATCGACTACGACTCGCGCTGCGGAACCTCCTTCACAGCATACGCCTCGATCCGCCGTACCTTTTTCCGAACAAGATCAGGCTGGAGTGCCGATTACAGGTTCAGCAATGGCATTGGCTACAATACACATATATATAATAGGTATACTAATGTCGACAACATCCTGCTGGGTTCACGGTTGGCCGTATACTTCGATGTGGCCTTTGCCCTCAACTACCGCTACCGCCAGTACGAATTCTTTGTAGGTCCCGAGTTTCGCCACCTCTCCAATGGCGGAGTGATGCGTCCCAACAAAGGCATCAACAAAGCCGGCATAGGAGTAGGCATGCGCTACCACCTGCAGCCACAGGATTCCATCTCCTTCAAGCGTACACACAAGCCGTTCAACGGGAAGAGAATGTATGTGAACATTGCCTACAGCTCAGGCCTGAGAGGTTCACAAGGCGAATGGCTCTACGATGCCAACAACTATATATGGAAAGATAACGACGTCGAAAACGTTAAATACGGCAAGGACGGTTACCGACTTTGCCACTACCACCTGGTGTCTACCGACCTCATGCTCCGCTACGCCCGGCGCTACGCCTCGGGCATAGGTATTGATGCTTTGTACGAGCCGTACAACCGTGACGTAGAGATACAGAACCCCAAAGCCGATCGTTCAGACATGTCCAAGTGGTCGTTTGGCATTGCCGCCAAGCACGAGGTATTCTTCCGCCGCATCAGCATGCAGGTGGCGTTAGGATGGTATCTGAGCCGACCATTCAATGACTTCTCCAATACTGCCGACGAATACCCATTCTATGAGCGGGTGGGTCTACGATACAATCTCCCATGGCTCGACAATAGCATCTCTGTAGGATACAACATATATGCCCACCTCACCAAAGCCTACGGCACGGAATTGGTCATCGACTTCAAACTGCCGGTGATCAAGCTGCGCTAAAAATGTTTTATTTATTGATAAACTCGCAGAAGCGTCCCATCTGCTTGTCAAAGGAGAAGGCATCACGCGAAGCCTCCAGACAATTGCCCACATATCGGGCATACTCTCCATCAGACATATCCACGAAGGTGCGAATGTTGCGCGACAAGGACACATAATCGCCATGTGCCGACACTAAGCCGAAGCCATACTCATCTACGATACGTGCTCCCTCACCCTCACCACTGAAGAGGATGGGAATACCTTCGGGCAGCAGGTCAAAGATCTTTGAAGGCACAGCACCATGAATAGCCGCTGCAAGGGGGATGATGGAGAGGTCATATTTCTTCAGTTCCTCGCTCACCTCCTGCTTCGACAGGTAGCCGTGATAGTAGATTTCCTTCTCTCCATCCTCTATATAGGCCTGTATGTCACTCATCTGATTACCTCCTCCATAGAGATGCATCTCTACACCCAGTGCAGCAAAGTCTACCGATCGCAAGAGCGACAGCATATCCTGTGCCACTCCAAAAAGTCCGGCATAGACAATCTTCATCGGGTGATTGCGCTGTTTCATCTCTCCACATCCAGCCACTTCGTCTACAGGCTGCAAGTTACGGTATAGGAAAGTACGTTTCTGGGGGAACATGCGCAACACATGCTCCACTATCTCAGACGACTGCCCCATCACCGCATCGGCATTCTTATACATGAAACGTTCTATACAGCTCATCACCTTGTGCGACAGGCTGCCTTCGCGCATGAAACCCAGTTCTACGGCCGACATTGGCCACAGATCCGACACGTTGAGGATGGTATGCTTACCGAAGCATTTCTTGAATAGCAGGATGGCCGATGCTGCGACAAGTATGGGAGGAGACTGTATGATGATACGGTCATATTCCTTAATCAGTTTGCGCTTGCAGGCAAAGGCCCACATCGTGGTGGCGAAGGCCGTCATGGCCAACACACGCTTGATAGGATTCTTCGACACCGTGGCATAGGTCCAGTAGCGGTACACGTTGATACCCTCTACCTCCTCCTTCATGGAGAAGTGTCCGCGATAGCCTTTGAAGATTCGGCCCTTCGGATAGTTAGGCAAGCAAGTAAGCACATCGATATCCATTCCCGAGGCCTTCAGGCCTTTCGCCAGATTGGTGATTCGGCTGGGTGCCGCTCCCACTTCAGGCTCGTAGTAGAATGAGACGATGAGAACTTTCATACTGCTATATTATACGGCCTTGATAAAGTCGACAATCCGTTCACACGCTTTCCCGTCGCCATACGGGTTCACCGCCTTGCTCATGCTGTCGTAGTAGGCTGCATCGTCGAGCAGGCGCGACACCTCCGACACGATCTTACCGTAATCCGTGCCCACGAGCTTCACGGTGCCTGCCTCCAAGGCTTCGGGGCGCTCAGTCGTGTCGCGCATCACCAGCACCGGTTTGCCCAGTCCGGGAGCCTCCTCCTGTATGCCGCCGCTATCGGTAAGCACAAGCGTAGACTTCTCCATCAAGTAGACGAACGACAGGTACTCCAGCGGTTCGATGAAGAACATATTCCCGGCCTCGCCCCAGACTGCTCCGCAGGACTTCTTTGGAGAGCTAAAGCTCTCGTCGGCGCAACCGACGCTTCTTTCGCGTCGGCACGGGGAGAGTGTGTCAAGTCCAACGAAAACCTCCTGAATAGGTTTGCGCACATTCGGGTTGAGGTGCATGGGATATACAAAATCCACATCGGGATACTTCTGTGTCAAGTCACGGATAGCCGTACACATCTGTATGAAGCCGTCACCGAAATTCTCTCTTCTATGCCCCGTAATCAAGACGAGACGTCTTGGTAATTGTGAATTGTGAATTGTGAATTGTGAATTATCCAAACGATCGACATCGTAACCCGCCTCAGCAAGTGCACTCTTCAGTTCTGCACTGAGGGTCTCGTCACGCTTGATCTTGTCAACCACCCAGTAGAGGGCATCGATGACGGTATTGCCCGTCACGGTGATGCTCTGCTCGCTTACCTTCTCCTCCAGCAAGTTGTGGCGGCTCAGCGGTGTGGGCGAGAAGTTATAGGTGGCTATGCGTCCCGTAATCTGGCGGTTCATCTCCTCGGGCCACGGACTATAGATGTTATGTGTACGCAAGCCCGCCTCCACATGTCCCACAGGAATCTGCTGGTAGAAAGCAGCCAAGGCTGCTGCCGTGCTCGTCGTGGTATCGCCATGTACGAGCACCACGTCGGGCTGTGCCTCACGCAACACGTCGCGCATGCCCAGCAGCACACGTGATGTCACGTCGTAGAGGTCCTGCCCCTGCTTCATGATGTTGAGGTCGTAGTCGGGAGTGATATCAAAGATATGCAACACCTGGTCCAACATCTCGCGATGCTGACCGGTGACACACACGATCGTCTCAAATGTTTCGGGAAACTGTGCGAAGGCCTTCACCAGCGGAGCCATCTTGATAGCTTCGGGGCGAGTGCCGAATACCAACATTACCTTCTTCATGCCACTATCCTTTATTTCTTAAATACACCGCAGAAGTCGAGCACCTGTACGTCGTGACGATAGTTGAGTTCAGCAAATTCACGGTGATTTACTAAATAAACGACAATATCGGCTTTTTCGTATGCCGTTTTGTAATTTGTTAATTTAAAAACGTTATGTTCGGTAATATTGGGTTCCACCACCATCACGTTACCGTTGTTGCACGACTGCAACACACGTGAGGTGATCAGTTTGGCGGGCGACTCACGCAGGTCGTCTATATTGGGTTTGAAGGCCAGTCCCATCATAGCCACTTTCGGTGCACGATGGTTCTTGAGTTCATACTCCACCATCATGCGTCGCACCTTCTCGGCACACCACTGTGCCTTGTAGTTGTTTACCTGACGGGCCTGACATATGATACGTGCCTCATTGGGATAGGCCGACGATATGAAATAGGGATCCACAGCTATGCAATGACCTCCCACTCCACATCCCGGCTGCAGTATGTTTACACGCGGATGCTTGTTGGCCAGTTCGATGAGTTCCCATACATTGATGCCTGCCTTGTCGCAGATGAGCGAAAGTTCGTTGGCAAAGGCAATCTGCACGTCGCGCGATGCATTCTCGGTGAGTTTGCACATCTCTGCCGTGCGGCAGTTGGTAGAGTGTAGCTGCCCCTTCACGAAGTGTCGGTAAAACTCCTTGGCCTTCTCAGTAGAAGCCTCGTTGATACCACCGATGACGCGGTCATTGTTGACCAGTTCCTCTATGATGTTACCCGGCAACACACGTTCGGGACAATAAGCAATATAGATTTTTCCTTTGAGTTCTGGACGGCGCTTGAAAATCAGTTCCGTCATCTTCTCCGTAGTTCCTACAGGCGAGGTGGATTCGATAACATACAAATCCCCTTCTTTCAAAAGGGGAAGCACCATCATCGTGGCAGCCTCCACGAACGAGGTATCGGGTTCGTGGTTACCCTTGAAGGGTGTGGGCACCACGATAAAGAAGGCATCAGCCTCTTGCGGTTGGGTATATGCCTTAAAGTTGCCCGAAGTGATAGCCTCTTGCAACAAATCCTCCAATCCATCTTCTACAATGTGCAGCTTGCCGGCATTGGTCACCTCTACCACATCAGCATTCACATCCACGCCGATGACCTCTACTCCATGCTTTGCCGCTATAATTGCAGTCGGGAGACCAATGTATCCCAACCCCATGAAACATGCTTTCATACAATATCTTCTATATTACAATCGTGAGGGCACTTAACCCCTATAATACAATTAGGCGCAAAGATACAAATAACTGCGCAAATATGCAAAGTGAAGTTAAGAAACTATTTGGATTTTACCGTTAATATGTGTTTGAGGAACTTTTCGGTTTAATTGAGACCCTTTTTGGCATCTTTATCCTCTCACCTCTTGCAAATAGACCAACTATTTGCTGCGAGCTGAGAGTACAAATCTACTCAAAAACAAGTCTCAATTAAACTCGAAATAAAACCCAAATAGATTCTAAAAAGTTCGGCTTGCACGACTGGAAAGATTTCTACCACATGAATTTATTGTCTCACACGCCCTCAAACACCCCTTGGCAAAAGCCACCTTCCCCCTTGGCAGAGCGCCGCCATACCCACTATCTCTGCCAAGGGTATACAAACTGACCATCAGGCACTTGCGCAAGAAGCAACACACCCTACAAGCGCATCCATCGCCTCCCTATAACCATATTACGTTTACCCCTTGGCAGCGTGATGCATGAAGCATCGGACACCCGAAAGACATACTACAATATCGGAGACTATCCGCTACTACGGGGTAGCAGAGAGAAACCACACATTGCGTCCCAGTACCAAATAATTTCAGCACAGTGAGACTCGAGTCTCACTATAGTGATACTGCAGTTTCACCATGTAGAGACTACCGTATCACTATATAGAGACTGAGGTGTACTAAAAAAAGTTGACAGGTTAAACTTAGAAAAATTCTTATTCCTATATGAGTTTACGCTTTGCAAAGATAATCCAAAATAGGTTTACATTCCAAACGAAATCTCAAGTATCAAAGCTGCGCTTCAAGATGGCTTGCCATTGCCAAGGGGTAAATGCTAATTATTATACACCCCCAAAAGCAATATAAATACTGGTAATCAACAAATTGAAACAAGCGCAACACAAATTCTGCCAAGGGATATTCCTTGGCAGAATCACAACTACAGGAAGTGCACTTATAGTATATTACAAATTAATCCACTTTCCTTCCTTAAGCGACTCTATTGCTGCAAAAGAAGCAAGTGTTGTATTTTCAATGCTAACGAACGGGATTAATGCCTCGCCACCTTTCAGCAAGCGTTCGTTGAGCAATGCAAATTCGTTCTTTTGCCCTTTGTCCATAGCTCCTGACATTTTAGAGAAGCCCTTGGTGCCAAAGCCTTGAAGCTTGCGCCAATTGTCGAGCACAAACACGCGCTCTTGAGAATACACTTCGACGCGTTCCTTTGCATACGATTTGGAGCCATTGGCAAAGTAATTGATAACAGCATTGGTTCCATTCTCGTAACGTAGCAGTATAGTAGCATTATCGGTATTCTCCTCTGGATTGACGCCCATAGCATTCATACACACCGCAGTCACACGACTACCTGCGATATAGGAGCAGAGGTCGATGAAATGGCATGCCTCACCGAGAATACGTCCACCACCTACTTCAAGGTCATGCACCCACATGCCGGCAGGTATAAACCCAGCGTTCATGGTAGCTACGATATTTTTAGGGCCATCGCCTACCAATTGCTTCAGTTTCATTGCAAATGGCGAGAACCTACGATTAAAGCCCACTGTCAGGGTTACCCCTTCGGGTGCTGCTTCATACGCCTCCTTAATCTCTATCAATTCCGCCTTATTCAAGCACAGCGGCTTCTCCACGAAGACACTTTTCCCTGCCCTCAATGCTTCAAGCACCATCTTGGCATGAAGGTTGTGACGAGTGGTCACGATTACCATATCCACCTCTTTATCATTGAGTATCTCATGATAGTCCGAGGTTGCACATTCAGCGCCCACCTTCTTGGCCAGCACCTTTGCATTCAGTCCACCGGCACTGGCTATATACTTAATGGTTGCATTTGCCTTCTTCAACGCAGGGATGACAGTACTTGAGGTATAGTTACCCGCACCTATAATGCCTATTTTGCCATTACCAGCCTTGAAGGTAGTACCATCAATCGACACCACACGCTGAATCTTGCTTTCTTCGGGAAACTTAATGATAGAGGCTATAGATCCCCGCTTGCGCATGTCACCATATATCTCCAGATAGTCTTTCAGTTCTACTACCTCCGTAATCAAAGACTTCACATCCAATCCGCCCGATGAGATTGCATGAAGGATTGCTTCAAAGTTGCGCTTTTCAGTCCATCTCACATAGGGCAGGGGATAGTCATGTCCCTTGTTTTCGTATTCGTCATCATAACGTCCTGCTCCATAAGAGCACGACACTTGGAACGACAACTCCTTCTTATAGAAGTCGTCACGACGCAGATTAAGTCCTACTACGCCTACAAGAATGATACGTCCACGCTTACGGCACATCTCACATGCCTGATGCATCACCTCGTCCGTCTTGGCCGATGCCGTGATAATGACGCCATCAGCTCCAACACTATTTGTCACCTCCTCTACAAACTTTACAGGATTGACTCCCTTTCCTGGATTTACGGCCAGTACTCCTTTCGAGGCTGCCATATCTACCTTCTCCTGGTCAAAGTCGATGCCTATCACTCGGCATCCATTGGCCTTCAACAATTGGCAAACGACCAAGCCTATCAAACCCAGCCCTGTAACGACTACCGTTTCGCCCAACTCTGGCTTAAATAAGCGTATACCCTCCAGGCCAATAGAGCCTATTACCGTAAAGGTAGCTTCCTCATCCGACACATCGTCAGGGACCTTTGCCACCAAGTTTTTGGGCACACACACATATTCTGCATGATTACCGTTTGAGGCTACTCGATCGCCCACAACAAACTCCGTTACACCTTTGCCAACAGCCATGACGCGTCCCACGTTACAATAGCCCAGGGGCAGGGGTTGTCCTAGTTTATTGAATACAGCCTCCAGCGTCGGCTGTATGCCATCGGTCTTCAGTTTATCCAGCACCTGCTTCACCTTATCCGGTTGTTGGCGTGCTTTATCTATGAGATTAGCTTTACCAAACTCCACCAGCATGCGTTCAGTGCCAAGCGAGACCAATGTACGGGTCGTTTTGATAAGCACACAACCAGCTTTCACATTAGGCACTGGCACCTCTTCCAAAATGGTTTCACCAGACTTCAAGTCCTGTATAATCTGTTTCATCTGTTATATAGCGTTTGTTATTATCAATTATCAACTGCAAAAGTAATAATAAAACTTCACTTTATCACTTGAATCCATCGATTATTGTACGCAGCATGCCTGCGAACACCACTCGCACACATTGCGATTCCTGCAAACTATTATATTCCCTTGCCACCTCCATTTGTTCCAACTGTAGCGACTGCTGTCCCTCAAAAGTCAACACAGCCCTATCTGTCACTACACGGCAACTATCCACACTCAGTATTTGGAGGTCTGGCGCCAAATGAAAATAGGCTATGGCCTCACACGATACCATGCCTTCTACGCTATCAATAACCTCAAAAGCATTCTCCCTACACAGGAATCTCCGTCTACAAAGAATTTGCTTATCCCTGTACCCATCATGCTTCATTGCATACTCATCGGGGCCATCGTTCTCAATCACCACCTGAGCACGCTGGGCACAACGGAATGCGCCCCATACCTTGGAAGAGTCCTCACCATCAATCACCACAGCATTATGAGCCCGAGTAGAGCGCTCATAGCTACGGCGACATCCTGCATTGTATGTAGAAGTTCCTGTATCGACAATCAGTGGTCCTCCATTTACCCGAAGCAAAAACGTAGAAGTGTCGGCATGTGCATGCCCTAAATTATAAGAGACTCCGAGAGGAGCCATATCTATGATTGCCTCATAAAAAGGCTGCGTAGCATGACGGTAGCCCGACTTTCCCAATGTACCCTTTCCCCACTCAACATGCAATCGCTTGGCATACTCACGTAATACCGCGGGGGGCAAAGCCACGCCATCTGCAGCATCATTAAGCAGCGGGAGCGTATCATCACTCCAAACGATAGCCTCCATCCAGGAAAGCATCGCCACAGCCTTATCATGCAGCAGATTCCTCAGCGGTTCCATCCCATCAAACATGGAACTATCAGCGACAGAAAGCAGATTGCAGCAATCAAGCAAGCGCTCCAGTATCACACAATGATACATCGGACTCAACTCGTAATGTGCACCATCAGGCAGAATCTGCTCCTCTAACTGAGCTGTTACAATCTGGCGTGCTTTCTTCCAGAAAGCCGCATCCCTGAAGTACACAGCAGCAAAAAGCAATGAAAAGCCGTTCTCCAGATAATGATTGGCCAGCAGATGTCGTTCAGTACGCCGCTCAAGAACCCGATACTGCGAATACAGCGAGGTATCTATCATCGCCAACTGACTGCGAGTCAATTCCTCACGATGCAATGAAACAAACTTTATCCAATTGATACCCCGCAACGATATCGGATATGGATCTGCAGCTATAGCATTGTTCTCAATACTACCAATAAACCTTTCTATCCACGCCAAGCCCTCCTGCACATCCATTTCGGGCTGCAACAAGAAGTCCATATAGTTCAGATTATACCTCCACAAATCACCTTGCGAACGGTCATCCCAGGCTCCGTCAAAGTGGTGCGACAGATTCAAGAAACAGAACATCCCGTCACCATGATATGCCGTATACTTTTCAGGCAATGCGTTAAATGCCAACGGGTTCCCTTTCTTATAACATGTATAGTCATCTTTACGCGAGAGTAAGCGACGCACCTTGGCACATACCTTATAATAAACCTGAAAGAGCAGTTGCTCTCCTTTCAGAAACTTCAAAGTGTGATAATACAACGAGAAAGACATATCATCAACCATTATACTAACAACGAATAGATACGCATTATCTCATTCTCCACATGTACCTCTGGCACATAGGTCACTCGTCTTCTTTCGAGCAGTAATGGATACACCTTTTCAAACAGGTCATCTGCATCGCCTGTCCTATACAGTACAGTCTCTTTAGGACGTGTACACACATCACTGGCTACTACAGGAGTACCGAATTGAAGCGCCTCCTTCACCGACACGCCTTCCATATCAGACATCGTAGCCCGCACGAAGAGATCGGTATGCGCCCACACCTCAAATCCATTGACCGGAGAATTCACTGCAAAGCAAAAATGCTCCGTTAACCCCAGTTCTTCAATCCGCGCCACGCACTTGTCATAGTATTCATGATCAAAGATGTCAGCGATACAGAACACCATCCCCACATCCAGTCCTTTTTCATTGACCAGACGATTCATAAGGTCAATCAGCTGGTCTATTCCATACAAATCGCCAAACACATTATTGATAACCCTATGCGCGTTGGACGAGATCGAATACTCATGTTTATTGATAAACTCTTCCATCTCAGTCGTCAGACCCTTCACCTCACTTTGTTCTGGAGCCATATAGGTAGGCAGCAATACAATCTTTCCACTGTCAATATCATATTTTTCACGAAGCAGAGCAGTATATGCCGGGTCATTGTATATAATATACTTCGCACGACGGAACAATTGATTTACCACTTTACGTTTCCAGCCATCAAGCAGCACAATACGCCGATTGTGTAGTGTAAGCACAATATCATGCTTCCAGCCAAAGAGGTAGAGCATCATCAAAAGATAAAAGTTGGTAAACTGAGCATGAATGAGCCTTTTGGGGACAAAAGGCAACTTCAGAAACTCCAGTATCCGGTTCTTAACCCTCATCACACACTCGCTCTCATACCCCGATTGAGCGAAGTCGCGCATAATGACACTCTCATCTATCGCATGCAGTTTCTCTGCCAAGCGCTTGCAGTATATTGAAATTCCTCCTATTGGTGGAGGATAAAAGCCCCAAATTTCCTTCTTCATGACTTTGCAAAATATGTTTTGTCAATAACCAATGCCTCAAAGTCCTCCTTAGTCACTTCATCTTTTCTCTTGGCATCACGCCACAGGTGCTTCATCAAGCCAAGGGTGCCCTTCACCGAATGTGAGCACTTATAAAAATGTCGCAAGCAAAAGGGAATATTGACCAATGTCCATAGATTGTAGAAGATTGCCGACTTATGGATACGCACATCTATAAAGCGGTTCAAATAATGCAGATATACTTTTCCTGCTCCATCCATCTTATCACCCGATGCCCCCACCTTATGATATATCAGCGAGTCGAGCACGCAGGCCATAGGCACCCCCTGCTCCTTCATGCGAAGCGACAACTCGAAATCCTCCTCCCCGAAGAAGAAACGTTCGGTAAGCAGGTGACCCTCTTCGTCCAACAGTTCGGGATAGAAGAACAGTGCACATCCCGTAACGAAAGAGATGGGGATATAGTCGGCCTCCCTCACGGCGGAGTTGGGCTGACCAGCATAATAATACCTGCGGAATCCGAACGAGAGCTTACCCCCACAGTTCCATATCTTTTGTTTGTCGTAATAGAAGTTTATTTTAGGAGTCAGCACCCGATATTCAGGATGTTTTGTCGAGAACGCATTGAGCCGAGTGAGAAAATCTGGTCTTACCTCCGTGTCATTGTTGAGCAGCAGATAGCTATCCGGGGCATTCTCTCGGGCAACCTCCAATCCCATGTTGTTTCCACGGGCAAAGCCATAGTTCCTATCCAAAGGCACCAACTGCGCATCAAAGCCTTTGTGAGCATCAAGCCATGCTCCAATACGCTGTAACGAGTCGTCGGTAGATCCATTGTCAACGACATAAACACGAAAGTCGCCTTCGACCTTCCGTAAGGATTCCAGGCAGGCCAACGTATCGTCAGCACCATTCCAATTGAGTATTATTATAGCAGTCATGAGCGTTTACTTATACGATAAAGGCTACATACACATAAGAAGAACAGCAGCACCTCAGACAGCGACATAGCCCAGGCAGCCGCCGCCGCGCCATGCAGCGGAGTCATCAGCAACATGAACACCACACTGAACACGCCAGTCACCATCACCGAACGGAAGAAGTAGCGCTGTCCATCCATATTTATCAATCCCACGATACCCACCAGGTAGTTGATCTCGCCAAACAGGATCACCAGTGTCATGATACGGATAAGGGGTACGCATGCTGCAAACTCCCGTCCACAAAGGATATCCGAAATAAGCGGTGCGAAGATATAGACACCCAGCGTTACCAACAGCACGACTGAAGTGAAAGGGATAGACACCTTACGCAACATTCTCATCTGCTCATTCACCGGCTGTCCCTTGAACCGTAAGCTCAGATGCGGGAACAACGCCTGCGCGGCAGGAGAGATGATTGACTGGAACCCTTTGATCACCTTCTCAGCCGCAGAGTACAGTCCTACGATATCATCAGACACAAACTGCTTGAGTATAATCACATTGGCATTGCGATACAGATTCATGCCAAACGTAGATCCGAACACCGCGCTACCCTCCTTCAGCTGCATGCGAATATCACTCCACGTAGCCCAATGTAAGCGCAGGTGAAACTGCCGGCACACCAGAATCAGGCTCAACAAACCTGCCAGCAGGTAGCCACACGAGTTGAGCAGTATCAGCAACTGATAATCCTCACTCGCTCTCACCACTATAAAGATGAGTATGGTAAACAATATCTTCGACGAGGCATTCACAATAGTCATATACTTCATCTTCTCCATTCCTTGGAAAAGCCAGATAGGAGTAAGCACATCACCTACCACCATTCCCAGTCCGTAGACAAACATCAACGTGCCCACACCGTCCTTGAACACCAACTTAGCGCACAGCAGCAGCAATACCGAAAGGGACAAAGCAATCAGTGTTTTGCTTGCAGTGACAGCGTTGTAAATCTTCGATACTTTCTCCTTGTCGTCCCTACACTGCGAGATTTGCTTGGTTGCCGAGAAGTTGAACCCGTATGTACTGAACAGTATCACATACTGCACCACAGCATACACATAGGAATAGGCACCATAGTTGGCTTTGCCCACCACATGCAGCATATAGGGAAGTGTCACCAGAGGGAGCAACACATTCAGCGCATTCAAGATTGAAAGCGAGAAGAAATTTTCGATTACCTGCTTATACTTAACCCATTTCATACCATCAAAACATGATTTGCACCTCTCTATAATTCTCTATAAAGCACTCTCTCTTATTATCCACTTTTTTATCAAACACCGAACTATAGGGATAGAATATAGTATAATAGCGTGTATTAGGGTAAAACTCCGACATATCCCTCACATAGTAATACGACAGATTAAAGCCATACACAAATAAAGTGGCAAGCAGCCCCACAAATGTCAGCTGAATATCTTTCGCTTTCAAATAGAGCACTTTATATGTAGTGTTGACCATATATATAATGATATACAGCACAAAGTAATTAATGAAACGGCTAAAACCTGCAATACTCATAGAAAAAGCATATACGAATACAGAAGCCATCACAATCGGCGTAAAATCATATTCATCTTCAATAACACTAATTCTCTGACGCACGAATATCACTCCCAACACAGGGAGAAACGACAGCAATTGAAACAACATGCCGCCAATACTCACCTGATTTTCGATATACGCCAATATCATTCTACTCAATTGACCATCAATAGGTAGCCTGCTAATAACATAAGCTGGAATATTTACAACATTTAGTGCTATGAATATAACGACCAAACAAATCAGCTGAAATATCCATGAAGGCCTCTTAAAGAGCCATACAGCAAAAGGGAACAGCAACATGACAAGTGCCGAATAGTGGAAAAATATCGCCACCACACATACCAGATAATAGCGCAACCATTTCTTTTCAAGCAGCCATGTTGTAGAAAGCATCAGAAGAGCAATACATAGGACTTCGCGCATAATCTCCATACTGAAATAGCAATAATACCCTACATAGTACAGCAGAATTGCCGAGAAATAATAGTTCGGGCAATACTTACGGAAGCAATAAAAGAAAACACTTGTTATAATGGACGCATGTACCAGCTGGAAAAAGGTGAAATCATCATAGATAGTTCTGCAGATTGCAGTAAAAACATACCATAGAGGTTGGTACTCTGCAGTTTCAAAGTCAAAATATTTCAGTTCATCCCATTTCGGGAAACTATCATACACCGACATATACATCAGCGTATCCCCTCCTACCCGATAGCGCAGTGCTGCAAGCAATACCAGTACCACCAAATTTAAGTAGTACCACTTACTTTCGCCACCGGTTTTGGCCATCCAATCGTATTTAACAACCGGTATCAGCAGCAGTATAAATACGACAAAGTATATCACCTCTTCGACTTAAATAGTTTCCGATAAACATTGATAAAAGGTTCCTTCAGCAACACGTATGCTACAGCCAGCACTCCACCAAAGAATGTATACAATATCAGTACCATCGACCTCCGCATCGACGAGGGCATTGCAGGCACTGCAGCCGGCTTCAAGGTCACAAATACGGGCGTATATTCCTGCACCTTTGCTTGAGCCAGCATCAGTTGTTGTGCCCATTGGGTATAGAGCGTATTCTTCAAGTCTTTGTCGGCCTCCAGTCGTTCCTTCTCCACCAAGAAACGTTCTTGTGTCACATTTCTGTTACGGTCTACATACGACGCATATGTTTCTTGTGCCTTCTCGTAATCAGCCTTCGACTTCAGATAAAGTTTTTCTATATAAGCACAATCATCCACCACCTTCTTGGTGCGGTATGCTGTAATCTGATTCTGCAGACGATACATGACGGTATCTACCATAGTAGCTGCAATCAGCGGGTCCTGGTCTGTAAACGAGAGTGTTATCACATTCGTCTTCTTATCCACAAAGATAGAGACGACACCACTCAGGTTCTCAATCATCTGCATCTGCTTCTCCGACAGGTTATAGGGGTCAAACACAGCAGGGTCTCCTGTCTGTTTTTTTGCCGAGAAGAGTTTCATCACCCCTTTAATAGCCTTTTTAGGAGCAGACTTCACCATCCCCACCCAATTTTTCTTTTGCAGTTTATCTACATAATAGAAATAGGTAGTATCTACCGTTCCATCCTGCGACTTCACATTGACATCAAACAATGACGACATGAAGGGCAATGACTGCACTATATCGGGATAGAGCAATGGATAGATGGCATCATCCCCCCCTACACTGCCGAGATCAAGACCTACCATAGAGGCCAAGGAGCCCAGTCCGCCCCCCATCATGGAGGAGTTTGACGACTCTGGAGCCACGACAACCTGAGCGGTATACTCCTTTATCATGGTAAGAGCCATGACAAGTCCGAGGAGCATAAAGCATATGGTTACTTTAAGTATAAACTTCCACTTAGCCAACACCTTGCCTACCATCTGCAGCAAATCGGCCTCCTTCAATAGCGGTTTCTTTACATTCTGCTCTTCCATACCATCCAAGCTATTATCTGAACACATTGATCAAGGCCAGCACCACGGTAGCCAACGAGGCTGCTGTAGAGCTCAAGCTAAGTATTTCACTTGCCGACATGCCTTCGCGCTCCTCCTTCGTCGGCACCACGATCTCGCAACCGGGTTCCACCACTTTGCGGCTCCATCGGTTGGCTTTCGACACCGTACCGTTCATATATACGATATACACGTTCGACTTGCTGGCATTCTCATTGTATCCACCCGCCTGATTCACATAGTAGTTCAGGCGTTTGTTCTTGTCAAAAGCCACTGTATTGGCATACATGACCTCTCCGCTAATCTTCACCGTGTTTGAGAACTGCGGCACTATCAGTTTATCTCCATTGCGCAGTGTGATGTCGGCATCTGATCCAGGATGCTCCAATGCCTTATCCAGCTCGATACCCACAGGATAGGTAGTCTGGCTCATCATGCTACGGCGTATGGCCACCGAGTCCTTCTTGTTCTCGGCCATCTGGATGGCAGCTTCAATGCTCGACTCCATGCGCAGCTTCTCATCTTCGGTCATCGTACGTTCCAGTCGAGCACCCTTGATATTGGCCTGGGGTGTCAGTCCTCCCGCATTGAGCACCAGTTCGCTCAGTCTCTGGTTTTTCTTGGTGAGCGCATAGGTACCTCCAAAGAGCACCTCTCCCTCTACGCTTACATTCTCCTGTTCGAAGTAGCCGGGGCTCTTGCGCACATACACCTCATCGAAGGGTATGAGCGTGAAGTTCGGGTTACCCTCCACTACCAGTCCGTCGCTTATCGAGAATGAGTATCTGTACGATATGGTATCGCTTGCCGATGTGGCCCTTGAGTCCTTCATGCGTCGGGCCACATCCACACGGGCCGTCGATGCCGCCTCGGTGAGTCCGCCCGCCTTGATGATGAAGTCCTCTATCGACATGTTCTCCACATATTCATACGTGCCTGGGAATGCCACCTCACCGAATATGGTCACCGTCTGCACCTCCTGCATGTCGAAGATGCTGGGTATGAGCAACACGTCGTTCTTGCGCAGTGGCACATCGGCGATGGCGCCGCTCATGAGCTGTTCGAGGTTGATGGCCAGATTCTCCATTGTATTGTTCGGCTTACGGCGGTTCAGTATCGCACGTCCGAGGAAAGCCTCATCCTTCAGTCCGCCTGCACTCTCGACGAGCTGCTTCACCGTTTTGATGCGTCCGTCCATCTGGAACTGTCCAGGGCGGTATACAGCCCCCTTCACCTCTACCATATTGGCAAAGGTAGGCATGATAGAGTCTACCGATATGGAGTCCCCGTCGGTCAGCATGAATCCCTGCTGCTCGGCGGCATCGAGTATATAGATCTCGCGTTCGCGCTTGCCGTTGCGTATGAGGCGCACATCCTCTTTATAGGCATTGCCCGAGAATCCGCCGGCATACTTCAGCAACTGCTCCACCGACTCGTCTTCCAACATCTCATAGTACATGGGGCGCTTGACGTTTCCCGTCACGCTCACCAGGTTCTTGTAGGCATCTACCGTCACCACGTCATTGTCTTCCAGTCTGATACCCACATTCGAGTTACCGTTCAGGATGAAGTCATACACGTCGTATGTCGATACCAGCTTGTCGTCACGGTACACCTTCACCTCACGCAGCGTACCATACTCGCTCACGCCGCCTGCCTGGTACAATGCGTTGAAGATGGTGGCAAAGGACGACATCGTGTAGGTACCGGGGTTCTCCACCTCCCCCATCACATGCACCTGTATGGTACGGTTCTGTGCGAGTGACAGTCTGATGCTCGAGTTGGGTTCATCGCCGTTGATGCCCGAGTATATCTGTCCGAACTGCTCCTTCAGGTATTTGTTGGCCTGTGCCACGGTGAGTCCGCTCAGATGCACGGGTCCCAGGTTCTCCACATAGATATTTCCGTCGGGCGATATCGTCTCCTGTATGTTCGACTGTGCAGCGCCCCATATATCTATTGCCACCTCATCGCCGGGTCCCAACTTATAGTTGGCTGGTGTAGGCAGGTTGTAGCTTGCCTCGAAGGCCACATCCTTGTTCTGGAATATGCGGTGACCGAAGATCTCCTTCTTCTTGCTCTCCTCCATCATATACATCATGGTAGAGTCGGGGAAGAGGAAGCCTATCTCACTGCCCATCATCTGTTCGCGTTCCGATGCAGACATTCTGCTTTTCTCGGTCTTATCCTTCTCCAACGACACGACATCCCCTTTGGGCGATGTTCTCGTGCGTGATTTCTCGTTGAGTGTAGCCCCCACTCCCGTTTTACCGGCGGCATCCATCTTGCGTTTGATACGGTTTATCTGGTCCATGGTGACCCCCTGCTTGAGCAGGTCCTTGGCTATCTGCTGTTGGCTCACGCCTTTTTCCTGAGCCTCCATCACATATTCCACCACCTTGTCGTCCGACATTTTTTGTGCCGACACCCACTGCACCCCTACGAGTAGCAGTAAGAGTATTGCTATTCTTTTCATTCTGTCGTGTATCGTTACTATTCGTTAGAATTTCTTTCCACTGATGATTGTCAGCGCTGTCTTCAGCACAATGACAAAGTCTCCCCACAGCGATCGTGTGGTGAGGTATTCGAGGTCCATGTCGAGACGTGTCACCATCTTCTCCATGGTATCGGTATATCCGTTATAGAGGGTCGCTGTCGAGGTCAGTCCGGGGCGCATTTTATACACATGCACATAGTGGGGTGCCACCTCCATGATCTTGTCGATAAACACCTGTCGCTCGGGTCTTGGTCCTACAAACGACATATCGCCCAGCAGCACATTGAAGAGCTGGGGCAACTCATCCAGGTGATGGTCGCGCAGGAAGGCACCCACGCCCGTCATCTGTCCTCTGCGCTCCTCCTCGGTGCGCGGTATGCCGTTCTTCTCGGCATCCCTCTTCATGGTCCTGAACTTATAAATGGTAAAGGGCTTACCCTTATATCCTATCCTCTCCTGCTTGTATATCACTTCGCCTCCCGAGAACACCAGTACCACGATGTATATCAACACATACACTGGCAGTAGAACGATGATTCCGCATAACGAAATCGTAAAATCTATCATTCTCTTCAGTGCCCGTTCCACGCCACTCATGGCATCTTTATATTCCTTATCTTGTCCGTTCTTATCGCTCTGTATGTCTTTCATAAATCTATGCCACAATAAATAACCTATTATTATTAACGCACGCGCAATGCAGATATTGCCTGCCGGCCCATATTTTTATTTATCATGCAAAGGTAGCATAAATATTCTTATTTACACAAAAAAAGACGCATCTTTAGTGACTGCGTCACAGAAGATACTTAGGTAATAATATAGATGTTGTCCAAACCTCGGTATTGTCCCCCTAGATTAGGGGGACGAGCGAAGCGGAGGGGGTATTATCTACGAGAAGCGTACCACCTCCCCCTCTTCGAGGGTTAAAGGCCTTCGGCACTCCTTTGTGAAGCTAAAGCTTCAGTCGTCGCTACCGACG
>JAGAQY010000072.1 GCA_017622495.1 Bacteroidaceae bacterium
GGCACTCGAAGGAGCGGGAGCTATGAGCCGCCGGTACTCCTTATTGGTGCTGGCCTTGAAGCCTTTGATGATATGTCCTAAGTGCTGCGGCATGCGCTCCTTGACGAAGAGGATGCTATGCAGATGGTCGGGCATCATCTGCAGGGCAAGCACCTTCACTTCGGGGTGGTAATGGCTGATGGCCATCCACTGCTGCTCTACCGCTTTCCCAAGAGGCGACAGCTCGGTGTGCGGAGCATCGGGGTCTCCTTCGGCAGCTTCAGGATTGCCCACCACACGCCCTAGCAAGGGCCTACGCCCCTCCACCGTGAGAGTGATGAGGTACATCTGCCGCGCCTCGTAGTCGTGTCCATCACGACGGCGCGTCATCGAAGGTATCGCCTCGCCAGCAAAACGCAGCTTATCTGCCAGTTGCTTGGGAGTCATCTTGGCCATTTGTGCTTCTTCTTATTATTCGATGCGGTTACATGTTCAAGGTATATAGCCCAGCCACAATTCAAGTTCCTTATCTATCAGTGCTCTCACGGCTGGGTCTTCGATATAGTCTTTCGGATAGATGATTTCAGAATCTCCACTCTTTCCAAGGTCGTCATACACAGTCATGACGAATTTGATTTCCCAATAATAAGCACCACCATCAAGAACCACACGATAGGTATCATCACCTATGCACTCTGGAAACGCTTCATAATGCTCCAAAAAGTCAATATTATCAAGATCCGCTACATGAATGATTAAACGCTTGAGCCTCGCAGATTTGAACACAACTTCCACCCTTTCATTTACCAAGAAGAGCCAATTCTCAGGGGTGTATCCGACACTGTCATACCGATATGTTATCTGTTCAATTATCGGACTTGGATGACTATTCTGCAAAACTGGAACCAAAACTTCCATCTCTTCATTCCGCAATATGAGCGTGTCTTCACGGTTGTGCGTAGAGTTATTCTCCGTTGCTGAGACGATGAGCATATCTCCATCGTCACCATCAGAAGAAGAGACGGAAAGCCATTCGGGCTGTCTGTCTATCCACCACGCCCCTTCTGAATGGATTGTCAAGGTATCAACACCACCCTCGTATCCGAAGAAGAGTTTCTGAGAGGGCGAAACAGAGAGTTCACGACGTTTTCTTTGCGAAACGGCCAACTCACACTTTGCCTCGCCACTATACAGATAGTAGCTCACCTTGCGCTCATCCCCCGTGGTGTTTGCATCGACAGACACAATCAACGTATCACCATCCT
Organism: Bacteroidaceae bacterium; assembly: GCA_017622495.1. Taxonomy (GTDB): domain Bacteria; phylum Bacteroidota; class Bacteroidia; order Bacteroidales; family Bacteroidaceae; genus UBA1189. Next base: position 1,245 of record JAGAQY010000072.1, read on the forward strand.
TGCCGCTCTGTGGCGATACTGACGCCCAGTAGGCATACCCATAGATGTTCCACGTATCATTACAATGCACTACCACCGTGTCGGCAGAAGATGCACCTGTAAAAGCCAAAGAGTCATTGGGCAATATGGATACGGTATCGTTGGGTAGTACCTCTCCCCCACCGCCAAGAGGAGTATCCTCATTACAAGCAACAAGCAATAGGGAGCATAGTCCCATCACAAACAAACCGATACGAAACTGCAGACTTTTCATATATAAGTATAACGTAGAGCCTCCCGCATTATTGCTTACTCAGTCGAAGGACAAGTCCATCAAGGTTAAACATTGTTAAACCACCGAACGGTTGGGCGCTTCGCGTGTATGCAATCATGAAAAACGCGTTTTACAGATAGAACAAACCGAGTACAAACAACAAAAAAGCATACACGCAATGAAAGCAAAACACACCATCATCGCTTGCCTCACGGCAATCGCAGGATTTACACTTACCGCTCATACGGCTTGGGCGCAGGAGAACACAGAGAAAGAGGTACCGCAAAAGGTGGAAACGCCGGTCAAGGTGGAGCACAGTGCCGAATGGTACAAGACACAGGAACGCCTGTGGAAAGCCGAGATAGACAAGAACCCGAAGAACGAGGAGGCCTGGAAGAACTATTACAAGGCGGTCAGATACCAATCATGGTTCGATGAAAGCACTGAACATAGAGAGAAAGTGGAGCGCATAATGCAAGAGATGACAAAGGCTATCCCCGACACCTATACATTGTATATCATGAAGTATTACCATAAAGGCGATGTCAACGCTGCTCCAGAGATGAAAAAGGCCATACAGATGCGCCCGGACAATGTGGAGATGTACCCCGACTACGTCAGCTACCTGATGCAAACGGGCGACGAAGAGTTGATGGCCGACATACTGAAGCGTTGGTACAGCAGCGGCACCTACTCGCCCTCTCTGCTCAACTATGCCTACAACGCGCTTAGCGGCATGAAGGCAAACAGCCTCATCTTTGTCAACGGAGACTCACCAACATTCTCAAAACTGCTGGTGCAATACGGCAAGAATCTCTTCGAAGACATTGATGTTATATGCATGAGCATGATGTGGGCACCCAACTACAGGAAGCTGATATGCGAGCGATTGAGTATTCCTGACTTTGAGCCTATACCACAAATTTCGAGCCAGGAGGAGGCCGACAAATATACTGAACAGATGATGCTACACATCATTAAACACACCCGCCGCCCCGCCGTATACTTCTCAACACTGATGAATGTGCCGTCGTTCAAGGACAAACTCTACTCCGAGGGACTGGTGATGCGCTATAGCGAGAAACCCTACGACAACTTGGCCATCAAGCGCAAGAACTTCGAGGAGAATTACCTTACCGACTATTTGCGCGAGAGTTTCCTCCCCGAGAGCTACACGGCTTCTGCAAACAAATTTAATTTGAATTACATACCTTGCTTCAAGTCGCTGCTCGACCATTACAAGCAGGCAGGCAACTTTTTCCGCTACAACGAACTGCGCACGCTGATGTTGCGTATCGTAGAGCAAGTTGATATACCCGACGAACAACGCCAGAAGTACTATGAAGAGATTGACCGCTAATGCCCTGAGTGCGCTGACCGATGCCGAGCTAATGCAACGCATCGGTCGCGGCGAACACGCGGCTTTCGACACCTTATATAATAGGTATGCGCGAAGGCTCGGCGGCTTCTTCCTCCGCATGCTCGCCTATGATACTGCCAAGGCCGAGGACATGGTGCAGGAGCTTTTCGTCCGAGTGTGGACTTACCGCAAGGAGTATCGCTCCGACCAGCCCTTTGCCTCATGGCTCTACGCTATGGCCTATAACCTCTGCAAGAATGAGTATCGGCACGAGACCATACGCCAAGCCTATGTAGAGGAACTTCTCCAACGCGAGGAAGCCACCCATGAGCCTACCGAGGCGATGGAGCGCGACGAACAGCGCCAGCGTCTGCGCCAAGCCGTGCAATCGCTCCCCACGGCGCAGCGCGATGCCTTCCTCCTCCACTACGATGAGGAACTCACCATCCCCGAAGTGGCCCATATCGTAGGATGCCCCGAGGGTACCGTGAAGTCGCGATTGTATGTCGCGCTGGAGAGTGTAAAAAGAATGATGAACGAATATAAATAGAACTATGAACGATAACGAACTGAAAAAGATGGAACAGGAGTCGGCCGAACTCCTCTATCTGCTACGCGAAGTGCGCGATGAAGACAATGCCACCATCACACCGCGCCAATGCAAACCCCATGTACAGAAGATGCGTCGCACCATCTCGCCCTACTGGCTCGTGGCAGCCTCAGTGCTTGGCTTCGTGTTGGGAATGGCCATGCCGCGCCAATCCGCTACACCTACTGACGATTCGCCCTACACACTGCTTGCCGACACCAGCTACACCACAGGACGAAGCCTCGCTGCAGGAGACGTCAACTTTGCCTTGCTGGTGGTAAATTGACAAATGCCAACACCATGCGTACTCAAGTGCTGTGAATCAAGACATTCTTTGGAAATTGTAAACGATTGTTGGTATTTTGTAAGGAAATTGTAAGTCCGAATCCTTGGCGGTATTAGCGAAAAGCGTTTTCTTTGCATCATAATATTTCATTATGTTGCTATGAAGAAGCTGCTGACCCTCGCACTGCTCCTATGCACCACGCTGCTGAGCGCACAAAACAAGTCCATCACCGAATGGCAAGAGATAGACACACTCATTGCCCAGGGGCACTACACCTCGGCATACGAGAAGGGTGAAGAGCTATTGCGTAAGGCCAAGCGCAAGGGCGACAGCCATGCGATGCTCAAGGCCGTATATAAAGGGCGCATAGCGGCCGCTGGGTATCAGGAGGAACATATCGAAGCCTCTGTCAAGGCTTATCAAGACATCATCCCCGCGTTGCGAGGCGTCGACAAGAGTATCGCATATACCCTGCTGAGCGTGGCACTGGATGACTATAAGAACAGGTATCAGTGGCGAAACGAGCAGGCAAAGCTAACGAAGGAGCTGTCTCCACTCACCATCACGGCACTGCTTGGAGCCACCATCGACGACCTGACGATGTGGAGCGCAGAGCGGTTTGCCGATGCCAAGCGCCTTTGCTACGAGGCGGCTCTCGCTGAAGAGAAGGCCCTGAAAGCGACAAAGGCCGGGGAGTATGACCTACTCGTCAAGGGCGACACGCTGGGTCTGCGCTTGCGCCCCACCCTTTACGATGTGGTGATGCACGCGATTATTCCCAGCAACATATACTTGAGTAATGCCAAGATAAAGAACCTACTTTACAGCCATCGCAACCAGCTATACGGTACTGCCGAGGAGTTTATCAGCCTTCAGTTGCCAAGCGACACGCTATCCTATGAACTATGGCAACTCGGCAAGTTGCAAGAGCTAACCCGCTACCACGCGAAGAACACCGATGCTGCAGTGCGTGCTCATATTGACCATAGGCGCATGAAAGCGATGGGAGATATACAGCACTACTCCGATACCGAGGTGCTGCAAGGGGCCTACATCGAAGGGCTGGAACGCATAGCCGAGAGCTACAGCAACGCCCCTACGGAGCAGGCCATGTTCCTGTTCAAGCTGGCCGACTATCATAAACCTACCATCTATGAGCATAGTGGAAAAGAGACCGTTGAGCGGGAACTGAAGAAGGCGGCAAAGATGGAGCAATACCTCAAGCACATCCGCCAAGTTGCTCCCGAAAGCGAATGGGCCAAGACGGGTGAGGCGCTGTACAAGCGTGCAACTCATCCCTACTTGAAATTGGAAAGCCACAAGACCCTACTTCCAGGACGGGAAAGCAGCATCACCATCACCCTGCGCAATGCGGGCAGCATAGCCTATCGCATCGTGCCGCGTCACGCTGGCGAGACGACCAATGACTTCAACTACAAAGAGGTGATACGCCGCAAGTCGGTAGGAAAAGCATCAGTGGAGATCCACCCCGAGTACCCCAATCCCTATATATATAAAGAGGTGGATCTGCCGCTCCCAGCACTCGATGCAGGTAACTATTTCGTCATTGCTACCAACAATGGTAAGCAGGACGAGGACACCAAGCGTACCTCCATCACCGCCATCAGCGTGAGCAACCTGAAGCTGTCTATGATGGCCAACGATGCCGAAGGGGAATACATCGGTATGGTGATAGATGCCACCACAGGCAAGGCGGTGACCGACTGTGAAGTGGTGCTGATGGAGAAGACTGGTAAGCAGACCCACTTCGTCGAGGACTACAGCATCGATGCGAAGGGCTATTTCACCGTGCCATCGCCCACAGGCAAGTACCGCAACCTTTACCTGATGGCTACGGACGGAGTATCACGGGCTACCTACTCGTTCCGATATGCCGATTTCCCAGGAAACAGGTATGGAGAGGATGAGGAGGCATCGACGCTTTTCACCTTCCTCCCCGACCGCCATACCTACGAACCGGGCGACACGATACACTTCGCCCTCATTGCCTACTGCCACGACAAGGAGGGTAGCCACGTGAAGAGCCAGCTCTCCATAGGTATAACGCTGCAAGATGCACGGTATAAGGAGGTGGCTTCGATACAAGGAACGACCGATGAGTGGGGCCGCTTCAACAGCAGCTTTGCTATCCCCGAAGGCATCACTGCCGGACGCTTCAGGCTGCAAGCCACCGATAACCTGAGCAAGCGCACAATGTACCATACCATCAATGTAGAAGCCTTCAAGGCACCCACCTTCAAGGTCGAGATGGAACGTCCGAAGGGAGCCGTACGTTTCGGCGACAGTCTGATGGTGCAAGGTACTGCCACCACCTTCACAGAACTGCCCGTTGGAGGTGCCAAGGTGAAGTATGAGTTGCTGGTGACGGATATGAACATCTTCGGGCGTTATCCTTTGCAGGATGCATACCTTGCAGAGAAGTCAGACACTACAATGACCGATGAAAAGGGCAATTTCTTCATCCCCATCAAGACGAGCCGCCCAGGAATTCCCGCAGAGAGAGAGAATGCCACGCAGAACTACATCATCACGGTACACATCACCGACAGCAATGGGGAGACGCAAACGACCAAGACAAACTTCGTCGTGGGGCATCGTACCAAGCATATTGAATTTGCCAATCCCGCCATCTTCCGGCATGGTGACAGCATCGCCTACTCTCTACGCACACTGAACGGAGAGCGTATGACGGACAATGTGACCCTACGGCTCAGCAAACTGGAGGTTCCTCACAGCAACCATATCCTCACCTCCGTCGAGAGGTATACGGACAGGGAGCAATGGAACGAGGAGCACACCTATATCCATCGCACAGAGCAGACGGCATCGGACAAAGACAACTACCTCCTTCTCACCAAGGATTTGCCCTACGGTTTCTACCGACTAACCGCGACATACACCGATGGCGACAAGCAGTACAGTGAAGTCTACTACCTTGAGCTATGGGGCGAGGGCAAAGGCACCGTTTCATCCTATGCGCTCTATCAAACAAGAGTGAAGTCACGCGAAGTACAGACGGGCGATACAGCCGTACTGTATGTGGGTACACGCTACAGCGAGGTATACCTACATTATTATATACAGATAGAAAACCGCGTGGTAGACAAGGGCACACTATGCCTCACCGATGAGATGACCTCACTGCACATACCCATCAAGGAGGAGTGGCGGGGCAGGATGAAGGTTGACCTCGTCTCAGCGAAAGAGAATGTGTCGCGTATCGACTCGTGGATATTCTCCCTTGAGAACAGGTCTGAGCTCTTGAACGTGCAGCTATCCTCCCTGCGCAACTACCTTGAGCCAGGCGAGAAGGAGCAATGCACCATCCGCATCAGCGACCATCGCGGCAACCCAGTGCAATCGTCATTCATCCTGAGCATCTACGATGCGGCTCTCGACAGCTATGGCAGAAACTGTTGGGATATCGCCCTGTCGTCTATAAAGTACGGGCGAAGGGTACAGATGGAGGATATCCGGATGTGGGCTTGGGACAACAACACGCATGTCAACGTATCCTACCCCTCCGAACCGAAATACTATAGCCTACCCGAGGGCTTGAGAGAAGACCATATTTTCTATACTCTTGCAGCGCCAGCCACCGCACGAGGGCAAGCAAAGAACCGCGCAGGATTTGATATGGCCAGCGCTGAAGGACTTGTTTTAGAGGAATCGGCAGTATCCTCCGAAGCCTCCAAGATATCAGAGGACTCAGAGACTTCCGAGCCAAAGACTCAAGAACTCTATCTGCGCAAAGACCTGCGCCACACCGCCCTCTTCCTCTCCAACCTGCGTACCAACGAGCAGGGACAGGTGACCTTTACCGTTACCGCTCCCGACCTCTTGACACAGTGGCACGTGAAGGGCATTGCCCACACCAAGGATCTGAAGCACGGACGGGTAAACCTCGACTTCGTCACCCGCAAGATCCTGATGGTGCAGCCCCATGTGCCGCGCTTCCTCTACGAAGGCGACCAGTGCGAGTTCACGGCCAAGGTGACGAATAGTGGCGAAGAACCGATAGAGGCTGTTGTAAAACTTGAGACCGGAGGAAGAGAGCAGTCGCAAGCTGTCTCCATCGCTCCCAACAGCAGCACCTCGGTATCCTTCCCGATTATCGCACCTACGGGAGAGAATTATCTGACCTACCGCATCACCGCAGAGAGCCTGCGATATAGCGATGGCGAACAAGCGACCATCACGGTGCTTCCTCGCCGCACACTCGTGACCGAGACCATGGCGCTATATGTCAATGGCAAGGAGAAGCGCGAGTTTGTCTTCGATGCGCTCAAGGAGAAGCACTCCCCCACCTTGGAGCACAAGAGCCTGACGCTGGAGCTCGTGCCCAATCCTATCTGGTATGCCATAGAGGCACTGCCTCCGCTCTGCAAGGAGGAGAACCCGAGCAATGAGCGCCTCTTCCACCGCTACTATGCTGCCACGATGGGCGCTTACCTCATAGACCGCTACCCCGAGGTGGAGGGCTACAGCGAGTTCTATCGTCGCGACAGCCTTGCCGCCCTATGCAAGAGCCTGCTGAGTCTCCTTGCCACCAATCAAGACACTGATGGTGGCTGGGCATGGATGAACGGATTCGACAGCGACCGCTACACCACACTCCTTATCATCAAGGGACTGGGCGAACTGGAGGCCATGCACAGCCTCAACATTGCTCAGAACGACACCTTGTACACCCTGGTTAAGCACGGTATCCACTTCCTTGATGCCAACTATTACGACTCCTTCAGCCGCATGAAGCGCAAGCCCAAGACGCTCGACAGCTACGCGCTCTACTACCTGTATGCCCGCAGCATGTTCCCGGAGATTCCGTTTGGCAATACTCCAAGCACCGCCTATGAGCACTACAAAGCACTGCTGATAAAGGACAAGGCTACACAAGGAACTCTGATGCAGAAGGCGCTGAAGATGCTTACCCTCATCCGCCTCAACGAGCGCGACAAGGCTGCAGCAATAGCCGAGGTAGTACGCCAATCGTCCCTCCAGTCCGATGAGATGGGTATTTATTGGCGCGACAACCGCTATGGCTGGAGTTGGGACAGCAATCCCATTGCTACGCAGGCAATGCTCATAGAGGCATTCAAACGCTTGGACCAACCTGCCGACATCATCGGGCGTATGCAGCAATGGCTCCTCAAGCAGAAGCAGACTACGCAGTGGAGCAACTCCGTGGCTACGGCTCAGGCGGTGTATGCATTAGCCTCACCCCCCGCCCTCTCCCAACCAAAGGTCGACGCCCGAAGGGGCCAAAGTCAAGGAGAAGGAGCCTTCGCTGAAAATGTAAAGCTGAAGGTGAAGAATGCGGCACTCCAACTGATAGAAAAGGACAAACGAGGAACCGTGAAGTATGAGGTAACGCCTGAAAAGAGAGTCTCCTTAATACCCGAAATTCCCATCCTGCTGGAAGGGGAAGAGATTTCCTCTATGGCATGGGGCGCGATGACCTGGCAATACTACGAGGATGCCGACAAGGTGCAGGCCTCGGGTACAGGACTGACACTGAAGTGTACCTATTATAAGGTAGAGAGTCGTGATGGCAAGGAGCTGCTCACTGAGGTTCCTGAAGGCTCCCTCTCCAAAGGCGACCGCGTAAGAGTGCGCCTGCACTTCACTGCCGACCGCGCCATGGACTACGTAGAGCTACACCTGCAGCGCCCCGCAGCGCTGGAGCCTGTGAGCACACGCTCGGGCTACACCTACAGCAACGGTTTAGGCTATTACCGCAGCGTAGAGAATAGTACGACAAAGCTTTACTTCTACCGCATCGGCAAGGGCAACTACTTCATCGATGGCGACTTCTGGGTGAGCCAGTCGGGTGAATACACCTCTGCCCCCAGCACCATACAGTGCATGTATGCGCCCTCCTTTGTAGCTACAGCCGAGAGCCGACAGCTTAGGATAGGCCATTAAGAATAAGGGATTATATATGTGGCAGCATAGGCTATACACATATATAATCCCAGTTTCTATTGCTTGACATCAATCTCAGTTGGCAATCTTGAATCCCACGAACACCGTACGTGGCTGTGTGGGTCCATAGAAATAGCCCGAGTCGCGAAATTCTCCTCTATCGAGGTCGGGTTGGAAATGATTCAGGATATTCTGTACACCCGTGTTCACCTGTAACTTGATATGGTCGTGCAGCACGAAGGTATAGTTAAGTTTAAGGTTCAGATCAAAGAAGTGAGGTGTAGTCTCCAGCCGGTCCTCTACGATATAGCCGGCATAGTGGGGCACAATCATCTCGCCAGTGTAAGTACCCGAGAGCGAGAAATCGAAGTTCTTGACAGGAGCCGAGGTAAAAGTAAAGTAGCCGTAGTAATCGGGTGTGCGCATCATACGAGAGGTAAACTGCCCCTCTGACCACTCTTCCGGTTGGTTGTAGCGACTACGCTGTGCTGTGAAGCCGAGGCTCAATACCGCCTCTTTGCCATGGGCAATCTTGGCGTCGAGATTGGCGCCATACACGCGTGCCCCGCTACCGTTACGGCGCTCCTTAATAGCATAGCCGTTGGCATCGTGACCGATATCTTCGAGTACAAACACATTGTTGAGTCCTGTATAGAAGCCCTCGACAAGCACGTTAGCCTGCCAATGCCCGAAGGAGGTCGTATAATCGACCGAACCGCTGAAACTGTTTGAGCGCTCTTCGCGCAGGCCATCGGCCAGCTTTATCAATACGCCCTCACCACCGACGGCTGTCACGTGAAGATCCTCATCATAGGCCTGGGGAGCACGGAATCCTGTAGAATAGGTCACACGTGCCTGAAACTTGTCCTGTGGTTTGTAAAGCAGGTTCACGCGCGGACTCAAGATAGGGTTCTTGATGAGGTTGTGCTTATCCATACGTCCACCGGCGAGGAGAGTAAAGTCGCGCAGCTTCCACTCGTTCTGCACAAAGGCACTGGCAATACGCACATCCTGCATCATATCGCGCTGATAGCCTACCATGATATCATGGAGCGCATTGTGCTGGTACTCCAATCCACCAGTGAAGGTCGAGGGTGCGAAGAGAAAACGCTTATAGTTGCCCACATACATGGCACCTGCCACCCAGGTGAGGTCATCGGTCTTGCCATAGGCCGCCGTATCGCGCTGAGCACCATAATAGCTGTCGCGATCAGTATGTTGGATCGACCCATAGGCAGAGAACTTATGCTTGTATTCGTCCCAGAAGTGGTCGTAGCTGATACCGCCACTGTTGATGATATGCTTGGTCTGCTCGGTAATATCGGTCTGGTGGGGCTGGAGGTCAAACTTATTACCCCCTCGACGCAGTTCGTTGGTGGTATGGTACTCCACATTAAGGCGACTAAACTGCGTAGGGCGATAATAGGCACGCAGGCCAAAGGTGTTCAGGTTCAGCAATCCCAATTCAGAGAACGAGTCACCGTCATGGTCGTAGGGGTTACGGTTACGATAGCTCTGATACATGGCTATTCCATAGGAGTTGTCCTTGGCCACAAGAGAAACATTGGCACCCATATATTGTTCCCATGCCTTACCACCGAGGTTCGACAGCGTGCTTGATACCTGGAACGAGTTGTTGATAGGGTCCTTGGTAATGATGTTGATGGTGCCACCCACGGCATTAGCTCCAAAGAGTGCTGATCCGCCTCCGCGCACCACCTCCACGCGGTCGATCATATTGGTCGGTATCTGCTCCAGTCCATACACGCCGCTCAGCGCACTGATGATGGGGCGTGAGTTGATGAGTATCTGCGAGTAGGGACCATCGAGTCCATTGATGCGCACCTGCGGGAATCCGCAGTTCTGACAGTTGTTTTCCACGCGCAACCCAGACTGGAAGTTAAGCGACTTGGCCAAGTCGGTACTGTTGACCGTCTCAAACAGGATAGGGCTGAGCACGTTGACCACTACAGGAGCGTCGCGACGGCTCATCTCGCTACGACTGGCCGAGACCACCACCTCATCGACAAGCACAGCCTCCTCTTCAAGTGGGAAATGTACTACAGCCATATATTCACTGCCCACAACGACGCTCTTCTCCAGCGTCTTATAGCCTACGGCCGACACACGTAATACGTAAGAGCCCTCGGCAAGGTTCTTAAACTGAAACTGTCCAGCCTCATTGGACACCGTACCGTTATCGGTACCTACAATCAGTATTGTAGCATAGGGGATATCCTCCTCGGAGTCTTTCTCAATAACATGTCCTGAAATCGTGTATCCTTCACGAATGGGATTGTTGGCAAACGCTGTCTGCATGCCCATCACGAGCACAAACAGAATAAATAGACATCTTTTCATACCTTGCAAAAAATCTTAATATTTGTTTAGACTAATTTTTAAGAACCGGCTGCAAAGGTACTTCAACATGCTCATAGAGGCAATACCCATTTATAGGTAAAAATGGGTATTGCCTCTACAAAGGACTTTCATCAAGATTAGGTATTTACCTCTGGTCAGAATGGACTATATGCCTCATTCTGTTGTGGTTTTACGGCCATGCACTCCATCTCTACGAGCCATCCAGGACGGCATACCGGCGCTTGCAGGTATACCTTTGGGATATTGGGGAAGCGTTCCTCAAACATTTCCCTCACCACAGCATAGTCAGCTATATCGCGCAGGTATACTATCAGATGCCCTACATGTTCGAAAGTGCATTCAGCCTCAGCAAGCAGGGTCTCCACATTTTCCCACATACGCTGCGTCTGGCGGCGTATATCACCCGGATACATGATTTCACCACGGTTATTGATACTTGCTGTGCCCGAGATGAATACCTGACGACGATCACCATAGTCTATATATGTACCGCGCTCGAAACTCACACCATATTCATAGGTAGGATTAAGGTGCGTAGGAGCATAGAGGTAGTGTATCTGTTCGGGTTGTAAGCCATCTACGGCATAGGCATCCATCTGTACCAGCACCTCAGGATCAGCATGGCGTCCTGCAATACCCGTACTGGCTATGAAGTGGGTATGTTCGGTAAGCCCCTGAGTGAGGAACACCTCGTTACGGGCCTTCACCACGCCGGCATAATTGACATCCACATTCTGTACGAAGAACCAGGTGCGTATACAATTCTGAGCTAACGAACAATCTTGCTCGGCGAGGCGCATCACATAGTCATTAAGCAACAGACGGGTCTGATACTCCGATTTCGATGCCTTATTGCAATTGGAGGCACTCCATATATGGCGATAGCTACCATGCGTTGCCTCATAATCTCCATAGGGGAGCGTCCGTGTCTTCACTCCCGTCATCAGATATACCCACAAGGCCACTTTCGTACCATCCAAGGGAGGTTGTTCTATAATCGACAACGCACAGTCAGATCGCTCAATCTGCGATGCCAACAGCATATTAGCCTGATTGGCAGCATCACTCAGGAAATATCGCTTCAGTACGGCCACAGCCCCGGGTATCTCTTCGCTTATCAGATGGTCATAAGCAGCCTGCAGGCTCTCTATCTGTTCCGCGTATGTAAGGTGAGGATCGGTAATGCGGAGTATTGCATGATACTCTGACACTCCACCCTGGACTTCATACCTGAACAGTTGTGTTGATGTGTGCTTTTGCATAAGATGTCTTTATTGTGTGCAAAGGTAATACAAACGTTTGAATAAACCAACGATACCGGTTTGCTTTATTCATCCGTTTGCATTATCTTTGTGCCACTATGTCATGGTATGTCGATGTCATATTACCCCTTCCGCTGGGCGGTAGTTTCACCTATCGTCTGCCCCAAGAATATGCCGATACGATACAGACAGGCAGCCGTGTAGTGGTACAATTCGGTGCCAGGCGCTACTATACGGCATTGGTGCTTCACAAGCACACCGATGCGCCACAAGGCAACTACGACATAAAAGATGTTGTCGAGGTTCTGGACACTACCCCCATCGTACAACCCATGCAGTTGAAGCTATGGCAATGGATTGCCGACTACTACATGTGTGCTCTTGGCGACGTATATAAGGCTGCGCTCCCTTCCGGTCTGAAACTTGAGAGCGAAACGGTTGTCACACTCAATGACGACTTCATCGCTGAGGCCCCCCTGCGCGATAGGGAGCAGAAGATATTGGACTCACTGTCGGCCAACCCCAAGCAACGGGTGCAGCAGCTGCTAAAGAACTGCGGCTTACGAAGTGGCATGCAGGCCATCAAGTCATTGATAGAGAAAAGTGCGATAAAGATTGACGAGACCTTGCGCCAAAGCTACAAGCCCCGATGCGAAGTGTACGTACGCCTATCCGATGCCTATCGCTCCGAAGCTACGCTCAACGAAGCCCTGCTCTCGCTCAAGCGTGCCATGAAACAGCAGCAATTGCTGCTTCGACTCATCGAGCTTGCCGAGTGCGAAGAGCCCCACCACACCCATAAAGAGGTATCACGGAGTACACTCCTCAAAACAAGTGGCATGAGCCCCGCCGTGCTCAATGCACTCATCGCCAAAGGTATCGTCGAGACCTACCTCGTAGAGACCGGGCGTCTGACCACCGCAGCCGCTACAGGCACTTGCCAGTTGTCGCCCCTCAGCCCTCACCAGCAGCGCGCCTTCGACGACATCAAGGAGGGTTGGCGACATCACGATGTATGCCTGCTCCATGGCGTCACCGCAAGCGGCAAGACAGAGGTGTACACCCACCTCATCAACGAGCAGCTACAGCAAGGGCGTCAAGTGCTGTTCCTCGTACCCGAGATTGCACTCACCCAGCAGATGACCGATCGCCTGCGCCGCAGCTTCGGGTCGCGCCTGGGAGTATACCATTCCAAGTTCTCCGATGCCGAGCGCGTAGAGGTATGGAAAAAGCAGTTGAGCGATACTCCCTACGATGTGATACTCGGCGTGCGCTCATCTGTTTTTCTCCCCTTCAAGGATCTGGGTCTCGTGATTGTAGACGAAGAGCACGAGACCACCTACAAGCAGCAAGAGCCTGCTCCACGCTATCATGCACGCAACGTAGCCACGATACTGGCCGCTTACCACAAGGGCAAGACGCTGCTTGGCACAGCCACCCCCTCTATCGAGAGCTACTACAACGCCCGATGCGGCAAGTACGGACTGGCACAGCTGACCGAGCGCTACAGCCAGGTGCAGCTCCCCGCCATAGCTGTCGTCGACCTCAAGGAGGAGTACCGCAAGAAACGCATGTATGGCCCCTTCTCTACCCTACTGCACGACACGATGCTCAAAGCGCTGACCGAGGGGCGCCAGGTCATCCTCTTCCAGAATCGTCGTGGCTATGCTCCCATGCTCGAATGCGCCTCCTGCGGCTGGGTGCCCAAGTGCGACCGCTGCGATGTGAGCCTCACCTACCATCGGGGCACACACCAGCTCATCTGCCACTATTGCGGCAACATATACAACCTGCCTGCCCAGTGCCCCGCATGTGGCGGACATACCTTGGACAAGCGGGGGATGGGTACCGAGCGTATCGAGGAGGAGGTGCAACGTAGATTCCCCACAGCACGTGTAGCACGCCTCGACCTCGACACCACGCGTACCAAAAGTGCTTATGACAAGATTCTCTCCGATTTTCAGGAGGGACGCACCAATGTGCTCATCGGCACACAGATGATATCCAAGGGCTTAGACTTCGACAATGTTGATGTGGTAGGTATCATGAATGCCGACACCATGCTCAACTTCCCCGATTTCCGCTCCTACGAACGTTCCTTCCAGCTGATGGCGCAGGTGGCAGGCCGGGCCGGACGCCGCGGCAAGCAAGGGATGGTCGTGCTGCAGACAAAGAATGCCGATCTGCCCGTCATCCATCAGGTCACAGTCAATGATTACCTGGCCCTCTATGCCGACCAGGTGGGCGAGCGCGAACTATTCCGCTATCCTCCCTTCTGCCGTCTCATATATATATACGTGAAGGCTCGCGACGAAGCTGTTGCCACCCATGCAGCCGAAGCCCTGGCACAGCGTCTACGCTACTACTTCGGCGAGCGCATATTGGGTCCCGAGCCACCTGCCGTGGCTCGCGTGCAGTCGCTCCACATACGCAAGCTCATGCTCAAGGCCGAGCTCTCCCTGAGCGTCACTCAAGTGCGCCAGTGCCTGCGTGCAGCAGAGCAAGAGGTAGCCTCACAAGGGCTGCTCCATGGCGCCATGATCTACTACGATGTAGACCCGATGTAGGGAAAGCACACGGGGGTGCCTACCCATCACCCTTTCAACTTCGGATAGCTGATGCGCGTATGGTGTATCGTGCGCAGTTTCTCTTTGAAAACAGCCTTGATGTCAGTGATATCCTTAAAGGTGATGGAGCAGTTATTGAAGTGCCCCTCAGCCACCTGTCCGTCAACAATACGATCTACAAGATTGCTGATATTTTCCTCGGTATACTCGGCCAGGCTACGCGAGGCTGCCTCTACGGCATCGGCCATCATGAGAATGGCAGTCTCCATGGAGTAGGGTTCAGGACCGGGATAGGTAAACAGGCTCTCGTCGACCTCCTCGTCAGGATGTTCGTTCTTGTATGAGATATAGAAATACTTGGCCTTGCTGAGTCCATGGTGGGTCCGTATAAATCCCCGGATAGCCTCGGGCAAGTGATGTTTGTCGGCCAGTTTGAGACCATCGGTAACATGATTGATGATGATCCTTGCACTCTGTTCATAGGGCAGGCAAGCATGCGGGTTGGTATTACCTTGGTTCTCGGTGAAGAAAATCGGATTCTCCAGCTTGCCTATATCGTGATACATGGCTCCTGTGCGCACCAGCAGACTGCTTGCGCCCACTTTCTGTGCGGCAGCAGCGGCCAGGTTAGATACCTGCATCGAATGCTGGAAGGTGCCCGGCGCATTTTCAGACAGTTGGCGCAAGAGCTTGATGTTAAAGTTTGAGAGCTCCATGAGTGTCACATCGGAGGTAAACCGGAAGAGTTTCTCGTAGAGCAGCATCAGCGGATAGGTAAACAAGAGCAGCAACCCATTGATTATGAAGTTGATGTACATACGCTTGTCAAACATGGCGAACGAGCTCTTCGTGATCAGTTCATACCCGAAGAATACCAAGCAGTAGCACAGTATCACCACCACTGACACGCGGAATATCTGTGAGCGCTCGGTGAGTTCGGTGAGCGAGTATATGGCGGCAATGCCGGCTGCCAGTTGCAGCAGCACAAAGACAAACGGGTCGGGTACCACAAGTGAAGTGACAAGTACAATAATGGTGTGTGTGATATAGGCTGTGCGTGAATCGACAAACACATTGACCATAACCGGTGCCATAGCAAAGGGTATAATCATGAGTCCGCTACCTCTACTCAGCATCCATGCTGCCAAGACCGGGAAGATGGTGAGCTGCGTCACGAGGAAGAACAGCTTGTTACGTTCGGCCAGATAGCTCCTTCGATAGTTGAAAAGATACACCACGTATGCCCCGATAAGGAGTGTCACCAGCAAGATCTGCCCTATGAGCGTCATCTGTATGCCCCGCTCATCGATACGTTTGTTCTGTTCCTGCTGGAACGACTGCAACACCAGGAAGTTATCCTCGTCAATCATGTCGCCTGCCCCTACAATCTTCTGGTCCTTCTGTATCACCCTGCTGGTGAGCGATATGGCTTCAAGCGCCTCCTTGCGCGAAGTCTCCGACTTGAGTTGGTCATAGCGCAAGTTAGGCTGCACGAAATCGTTGAGGTTGCTGCTTTGCAGCGCGTGGCGTCCCCATAGGGTCGTATCAATGGCCATCAGACTCTCGTAGGCCTTCTGCACCGTATACAGCTGGTCGATTGCCACAGGTGTAGCCATGTTGTTCTTGACAAGCATAATGGTAGTGATGCTGTCGCCTTGCAATCGCGCGAGGTCACTGCTACTGATAATACCGGTGTTGTATATCTCTTCCAGCCGGTGGCTGATCTTCTGGTTCAGCCTCACGCCTACCAGCAGGTACAGGTCGCTCTTGTAGAAGTTCTCATACGCGCCGATGGCCTCACTTCCCTTGTCGGGCTGCACGATGTAGTAGGGACGCTGGGCAGCCAACACCTCTGCACGCTCCTGTTGCAGCGCCTTCTCGCTCTTATATACGGCAAAGTTGAACGGTGCGGTCAGTTGCTCATACTTCCACGGCTTGCCCAGAGCGAAGTCATAGTTTACAGTCTTCTCGCGTGGCAGCGAAAAGGTGATGAGTGCAACAGCAGCCACGAATACGGCTGCGGTAAACAAATATTGTTTGGTAGCGGGTTTCATAGTCTTCAATGCTAAGAATCTGTTTTAAAATTATCGCTAGTCTGTTTTTGAATCTGCTTTTACCTTCAGTGAAGTTGCTGCACTCGACAGAGCCTGCAAGCAGTCTTTGTTCTCGCTTAATCGCAACTTTCGGTTTATCTGTGGGTCTTTTAGGCATCTTTGCCCTCTCAGCTAAACTCGAAATAAATTTGGTAATAATATAGATGTTGTCCAAGCCTCGGTATTGTCCCCCTAGATTAGGGGGACGAGCGAAGCGGAGGGGGTATTATCTACGAGAAGCGTACCACCTCCCCCTCTTCGAGGGTACTCCTCCTAACCTAGGAGGAGA
>JAGAQY010000073.1 GCA_017622495.1 Bacteroidaceae bacterium
ATGCGTGGTCCGGCCCAACGCATGATGCGGCGTATCTTTTCACGTCATCCGCGCTTCGGCGCGACAGTCTTCCGTTTCCAACGTATCAAGGCATACACCTGCCGCAGGGTGGGGTAGGTGAGGCGTACGTGGCGGCGGAAGAAGCGGCTCATAAAGGAGAAGTTGGGGAAGTTGTATTCGTAGCTTATCTCCTTCAGCATTTTTTTCTGTTTTCTCTCGGCTTAGCTTCGCTTTCTTCCTTTTCGCTCGCTACAAGAACCCAAGCGAGCTTGGTTCTCGCTCGCTCATGCGTCAGTTGTTGTATCTTTAGCGATTTCATCGCAGGAATTAGGCTTCGGCTCGGGAAAATGCAAGTTGAACTGCTTTTTCGCTCACCTTGCACTAATTTTAACGACTTTGTCTAAAAGATTCTCAGACGAGCTGAGCGCAAGCATTCACGGCGCCTTGGGATAAAAAATAAACTTTTTATTTTGTTCTCCTCTCGGCTTGTTGTATCTTTGTCACCCAAAATAAATAAAACAGGAAGAATATGACTGAACAGCTTTTTTCAACACTCCCGTATAAAGTGGCCGACATGTCGTTGGCCGAGTTTGGACACAAGGAAATCGACATGGCCGA
Organism: Bacteroidaceae bacterium; assembly: GCA_017622495.1. Classification (GTDB taxonomy): domain Bacteria; phylum Bacteroidota; class Bacteroidia; order Bacteroidales; family Bacteroidaceae; genus UBA1189. The sequence continues at coordinate 619 of JAGAQY010000073.1, forward strand.
GCATGAGATGCCAGGTCTGATGGCGCTGCGCGAGAAGTATGGCGACAGCAAGCCGCTGGCAGGAGCACGCGTGATGGGTTCGTTGCACATGACCATACAGACAGCCGTGCTCATCAAGACCCTCAAGGCGCTGGGTGCTGAGGTGCGCTGGTGTTCATGCAACATCTACTCCACACAGGATCATGCCGCTGCTGCCATTGCTGACCTCGGCGTACCCGTGTTTGCATGGAAGGGCGAGACGTTGGCTGACTATTGGTGGTGCACGTTGCAAGCGCTGAACTTCGGCGACGGCAAGGGCCCCAACGTGATTGTTGACGACGGTGGCGACGCTACCCTGATGATACACCTCGGCGTGGATGCCGAGAAGGATGCGGCAGTGCTCGACACCCCTTCGGGCGGTGAGGATGAAGCAGAGCTGAAAGCTATACTCAAGCAGGTGCTGGCCGAGCAGCCGGGCTTGTGGACCGCCATGGCAAAGGAAATACGCGGCGTGAGTGAGGAGACCACCACAGGTGTGCACCGCCTCTACCAGATGAAGGAGGAGGGCAAGCTGCTGTTCCCGGCCTTCAACGTGAACGACTCGGTGACGAAGAGTAAGTTTGACAACCTCTACGGCTGCCGCGAGTCGCTGGCCGACGGCATCAAGCGCGCTACCGACGTGATGATTGCCGGTAAGGTGGCGGTGGTATGTGGCTACGGCGATGTGGGCAAGGGATGCGCACACAGCCTCCGTTCATACGGTGCCCGTGTGCTGGTGACCGAGATTGACCCCATCTGCGCACTGCAGGCTGCCATGGAGGGATTCCAGGTCGTAACCATGGAGGAGGCTTGCTCGCAGGGCAACATCTTCGTGACCACGACAGGCAACATCGACATCGTGCGCATAGAGCACATGACCGCGATGCCCGACCAGGCTATCGTGTGCAACATAGGACACTTCGACAATGAGATACAGGTGGAAGCGCTGAAGAACTATCCCGGCATACGTCGCGAGAACGTGAAGCCGCAGGTAGACCGCTACTACTTCCCCGACGGACACAGCATCATCCTACTTGCCGATGGACGTCTGGTGAACCTTGGCTGCGCTACCGGTCACCCCTCATTCGTGATGAGCAACTCGTTTACCAACCAGACACTAGCACAGATAGAGCTCTACGGCAAGCAGTACCCCATCGACGTGTATCGCCTGCCCAAGCACCTCGACGAAGAGGTGGCTCGCTTGCACTTGGAGCGAATAGGCGTACACCTCACCACACTCACACAGGCACAAGCCGACTATATCGGTGTGAAGGTGGAGGGACCTTATAAAGCGGAACACTATAGATACTAAATAATTAGTGAAGAGGGAAGAGTGAAGAGGGAAGAGTTGCCATCCGGCTTTTCACCTTTCCCCTTATCCCTCTTCCCTCTTAACTTTTCCCTCTTAACTTTTCACTCTTCCCTCTTAACTCTTCCCTCTAATGAACTCCGTTTGCGTATACTGTGCCTCGAGCACACAGATTGATGATAAATATTTCCGTGCAGCCGAGGAGCTGGGCCATTTGATTGCCGAGCATGGACTGACACTGATTACCGGAGCGGGCAAGCTGGGCTTGATGAACACCATCGAGAATGCGGCTCTCGAGACTGGCGGCAAGGTGACGGGCGTGATACCCTCCTTCATGGTGCGCGAAGGATGGCATCATGAGGGGTTGACCGAGTTGATAGAGACGCCCTCGATGCATGAACGCAAGCAGACGATGGCCAATCTATCGGACGGCATCATTGCTCTGCCGGGTGGGTGCGGCACCATGGAGGAACTGCTCGAGATCATCACCTGGAAGCAGCTAGGACTCTACGTGAACCCTATCGTGATACTTAACGTAGACGGATTCTACGATGCGTTGCTGGCCCAGTTGGAGAAGGCGGTAGAGGAGAACTTCATGCGAACCATCCATGCCGACATCTGGAAGGTGGCTTCCACGCCTGTTGAGGCCATGGAGCTGCTGCTCAATACACCGAAATGGGACAAGAACATCCGTAAGTTTGCAGCCATATAATAAGCTGGGGTAAGGCACAAGAAATACATGCAAGAAACAGGAGGGCATATTACACAGTGGGCAGAGTATATACAGGGCATGCCAATGACGCAGGCCTTGTGCAGCGATGATGTGCTGGTGAGCCTGCTGCTTGTGTGCTTTTTTGTTCTGGCGGCCGTATTGGCCGATAAGGAGAACTTTCTGGGGAACTTGTTGAAGGAGTTTTTCCTTCCTCACACGAGCAGCGACGATGGCGTTAAAATCAACAATAAGTATTATGTAAGAGTGGGACTGTATGGTGTGTCGTTCATATCGATGGCACTCTTCTATACCGCTTACCTGGCCAGCATGGGGGTAGCGTATACCTATCGTGGGCTACTGCTGGCCTTTGTGGTCGTATGGGCTGCGTATATAGTCAAGCAGGAACTATATAGGGCCGTGAATTGGGTGTTTTACGAGCGTTCACACACGATGAACTGGAGGTATTACTATTCCAATTGGACCATCCTTTCGGGCGTATGTATGTATGTGGTGACAGTATGTAGCATTTTCTTTGATTTATGCTCAGAAGCGATGTCAATAGTGGTGGTTGTGTTTATTGTTTTGGCAGAAATATGCTTGTTTTACAAAGCATTTCATATCTTTTCCTCAAAAAAATATGGCAGTTTGCAATTATTTGTCTACCTTTGCACCCTCGAAATAATACCCCTGCTTTTGATAGGTAAGGTATTGGCAAATATATTAGACAACTGATACAAAACGACAAGGCCTTGAAAGTAAATAAGATTCTCGTTTCGCAGCCTAAACCGGCATCGGACAAATCGCCCTATTTTGACATTGCGCGCAAGTATGATGTAACGATAGACTTTAAGCAGTTTATCAAAGTGGAAAGCTTGAGCACCAAGGAGTTCCGTGCACAGAAGGTGACTATCCTTGATCATACGGCTATTGTATTCACTTCGCGCCACGCTATTGATCACTTCTTCGGATTGTGCGCTGAATTGCGCGTGACAGTGCCCGAAACAATGAAATATTTCTGCGTGTCGGAGACCATCGCCCTTTACATTCAGAAGTATGTGCAGTACCGTAAACGTAAGGTCTTTTTTGGCGACAATGGCAAGATGAGTGGCCTGCTCCCCCTGATGGTGAAGCATAAGAACGAGAAGTACTTTGTGCCCCTGTCAAGCGTACATAACGATGAGATTACCGAGATGCTCGACAAGGCCAACCTGCAGCATACGGAGGGTGTAATGTACCGTACGGTAAGCAAGATGTTCGAACCGGGCGAGTTGGATGGATATGACATGATGATATTCTTTAGCCCTGCAGGTATCGTATCGCTTAAGGAGAACCTTCCCGAGTTTAACCAGGGCGATATGCAGATTGCATGCTTTGGTCCCGCTACGGCTGCTGCCATCAAGGAGGCAGGCCTGCGTCTCGACCTCGAAGCACCTACTGCCGAGGCTCCCTCGATGACGATGGCACTGGAGCAGTATTTGGCTAAGAACAACAAGTAATAGATATACATTATAATAATGCCATCAAGGGCTGCCAAGGGTGATTTCCCCTCACTCCCTTAGCAGCCCTTGATTGTGTAGAGCACCAATAGCCTTTATCTCCTTAATAGATCCTGTCGTAGCATGCCGTCATCGCAAAGAAATACTTTCAAGAAGAGCGAGCGCCTATGTAGCCGAATCCTGATGGAACGTCTCTTCCAGGGCGAGAACAAATCGGTGTCGTCATATCCGCTTCGTGCTGTATTCCTTCCCGTGGAGGCTACGGCGCAACAGGGGGTGTCGGTGCTGGTGAGTGTACCCAAGAAACGCTTTCACGATGCTGTAGACCGTAACCGTGTGAAGCGACAGATACGCGAGGCCTATCGCATGCATAAGCATGAACTGGTGGAACTGATGGAGATGCGCGGCGAGGGACTGCTACTGGCAATCGTATATGTATCTGCTAAGATCGAAGACACGTTATACGTGGAGAAGCGCTTGGCGCGATTGTTGGATAAGATTGCTGCCGAACTATGAAAAAGGTGCTCACATTCATCTTGCTGCTTCCGATTTATTTCTATCGGGCCTGCATTTCTCCGCTGACACCGCCCTCATGTCGATTTACCCCCACCTGCTCGCAATATGCCATCGAGGCACTGAAGAAGCATGGCCCTTTTAAGGGGCTTTACCTTGCCATACGTAGAATCCTCCGATGCCATCCCTGGGGAGGCTCGGGCTATGATCCTGTGCCATGAGTGCCGTTTACGACATACATACCCACGACTTCCCCGAGGTGCCCAGAACGTCTATCGTGCAGCTTACCCCTGCGAGTTATTGCCTGTATCCTGACCATGTGTACTCGGTGGGTCTGCACCCATGGGACATTGAGGACGACTGGAGAGTGCAGATGGCCAAGGTGGCTGTGATAGCCATGCATCCGCATGTGCTGGCCATAGGTGAGGCTGGCCTTGACAAGAAGAAGAGCCCTGTGCCGATGGATGTGCAGAAGGCGGTGTTCCGTGAGCATGTGAAGCTGAGCGAGATGCTGCATAAGCCCTTAATCGTGCACTGTGTGAAGGCTGTGGACGAACTTCTCGCCATACGCAGGGAGATGGGAATAAAGCATCCTTGGGTGCTCCACGGCTATCGCGGAGGGCCCGAACAGGCCGAGCAGTTGCGCAAGCAGGGTATTTATGTCAGTCTTGGCCTAGAATACAACACTGACACCCTGCTCGATATGCCATTCAAATATCTGTTGCTGGAGAGTGATACTCATGGCGATGTCAATGTGCTGTATAAACTCGTCAGCGAGGATATGGAGGCCAACGAGCAATCTGTGCGTAGCCTCGTTGCCAAGAATATCTTGGCCTTCCTCAAATCGCATTACGAACCCTCGTTTGAATGATACTTTGGCGATGGCATCATCCCGATGATTATTGATAATGTTTGTTAGATTGCCTGCAAACAACTATTATTTTCTGATTTTCCCTGTCTTTCGATTTTTCTTACTATCTTTGCATCACAAATGGAATAATAAAATAAGGTAATATATGAACTTTGTAGAAGAACTCCAATGGCGTGGCATGGTACACACCATGATGCCGGGAACAGAAGAACTCTTGAGTAAAGAAATGGTAACGGCTTACTTGGGCATCGACCCCACAGCCGACTCGCTGCACATCGGGCACCTCTGCGGTGTGATGATGCTGCGTCACTTGCAACGTTGCGGACACAAGCCGCTGGCACTCGTAGGCGGTGCTACCGGTATGATTGGCGACCCCTCGGGCAAGTCACAGGAGCGTAACCTCCTCAATGAGGAGACCCTGCGCCACAATCAGGAGTGCATCAAGAAACAGCTGGCCAAGTTCCTTGACTTTGAGAGCGATGCGCCCAATTGCGCCGAACTCGTGAATAACTACGACTGGATGAAGGACTTCACCTTCCTCGATTTCGCACGAGAGGTGGGTAAGCACATTACCGTCAACTACATGATGGCCAAGGACTCTGTGCAGAAGCGTCTCAATGGCGAGGCTCGCGACGGACTCTCCTTCACCGAGTTTACCTACCAACTGCTCCAGGGTTACGACTTCCTTTACCTCAACGAGCATAAGAACTGTAAGCTCCAGATGGGCGGTAGCGACCAGTGGGGCAACATCACCACTGGTGCCGAGCTCATCCGCCGCACCAGCGGCAATGAGGTATATGCCCTCACGTGTCCGCTCATCACCAAGGCCGACGGTGGCAAGTTTGGCAAGACCGAGTCGGGCAACGTATGGCTCGACCCACGCTACACCTCACCCTACAAGTTCTACCAGTTCTGGCTCAACGTGAGCGACGACGATGCTGCCAAGTACATCAAGATCTTCACCGCCATAGGTCGCGAAGAAATTGAGGCACTCATCGCCGAACATGCCGAGGCTCCCCACCTGCGCATCCTGCAGAAGCGCCTTGCCAAGGAGGTGACCGTCATGGTACACTCTGAGGCCGACTACGAGGCTGCTGTGGAGGCATCGGGCATCCTCTTTGGCAACAACACCCACGATGCACTCGTGAAGCTCGATGAGGACACCCTGCTTGCCGTGTTCGAGGGCGTACCCCAATTTAAAGTATCGCGCGCGAAGATTGAGGCAGGCATCAAGGCCGTAGACCTCTTTGCCGAGGAGTCGGCCGTGTTCCCCTCAAAGGGCGAGATGCGCAAGATGGCCCAAGGCGGTGGCGTATCGCTCAACAAGGAAAAACTTGCTGCCTTTGATCAAGAAATCACTACCAAGGACCTACTCAACGACAAGTACCTGCTTGTGCAACGCGGCAAGAAGAACTATTTCTTGCTTATTGCAGAATAACGGCAGCAGTAAGGTTCGCTATATAAAAGAGGGTATCACTAGTGATGCCCTCTTTTTTACTTCTATGTGTAGAGTGCTTTTTTGTGTCAAAATATGTTATGCAACATGTTTCAGGTAAAAATAGGGGGGAAAAGTTTTACAAAAGAAATGTTTGCCTTAAATTCGCCACATTATTTTAATCGCATTATACAAACTTTATTAACTTTAATACAAAAAGCTATGATGAAAAAATTACTCTCAGCATGTATGTTTGCTGTAGTTGCTTTATCAGCAAGCGCATGGAACTCTGGTGACTATGTGTATACAAAAGTTGCCAAGTACAGAATTACGGGTACCAATCTCGTGACCAATGGCCAGTTTACAGACGGTACAACCGATGGTTGGACTGCAACTGATGAGGTTAACTATCCGTTGGCTGCTGTGTTTGGTCCCGCTGAAGACGGTGGTGTAACTGTTCAGGCCGGACAAACTGATCTTACCGCAGGTATGTATCAGGCAGTAAAGATTGATGCAGGTGGTACATACGTTGTATCGCTCAAGGCAAAGGGTATTGCAGCTGGTTATACCGACCACGACTTGACCGGTGCTGGTACCAATTACATTAATGCTTACTTCAACACCGACGGTGCTTTGGGTACAAAGGATGGTACCACTCTCGTTTACGGTGAGAATGGCGTAGGTGGTGCTTATCAGTTCAGTTTCAATGCCGATGACTTCGTAGAAGTATTCTTCGCTATTGAGGCTCCTCAGGATGGTAACATCATGATTGACTTCCGCGGCATGGTTGAAGGTCTTACCATTAAGGATGTAGAGTGCCACACTGCTGAGGAGGTTTACGATGACCGTATCGCCAACGACCGTATCGCTTACTTCAAGAAGTATACAACAGAAGGTAACTTTGACGGAAAGCCCTATTACGATGATTTCTTGGCTAGCGTGAAGGCTGTAGAGGATGCTATCGCTGCCAATGCAGCTCCCTCTGACATGGCTACACTCATGGACAACCTTGAGACCGACTGGTCACTCTTCGTAGGTGAGAACTTCTCAAACATGTTGGATTTGATTCCCACTACCGACGGCTCGGCCAACACTGGCAACAACTCTGCCAACTGGATGAACTGGGTGAGCAAGTGGAACAAGCTCTCTAACGACTATAATGGTAAGGCTCCTTGGAAATGGACTACCGACCGTTGGTCACATAAGACTGCTGCTGCCAACAGCCCCCTGCAGATTCAGTGGCAGCGTAAGGCTTCTGGCGATTGGAACAACATCGCTACTCTGACTGCTACCTTGGATCCCGGTACATACTTCTGGGGTGTTACTGGACAGGGTGGTATGATGACTCTCGACAAGGCTCGTTGGGCTCGCTCTTGGGCGAATGAGAATGCTGCTACACAGCTCTTCTTCAATGGTGACACTACTGAAGTATTTATCTTGAACTCGGCTCGCAACACTGACTATGTGTTCAAGTATGAGTTGACAGAAACAAAGGAAATCACTCTGGGTATCATCTGTAACACCAACAGTGCTGCCACTGACGGTTTCGACGTACAGTTCTTCAATCCCGTACTTTACAAGGTGAAGGTTGACGGTGAACTTGCTCCTGAAGAAAAGGCTTATCTGGATGCTGTAGCTACACAGCTCGAGGCTCTTCAGGGCCGTATCGATGTTGCTAACGGCTACCTCAGCGAGGCTAACGACACACTGCCTTGGGGTAAGGAAGACCTGAAGCTTGGTGTTGACGAGGCTCAGGTACGTTACAACGAATGGGCTGCAATGAGCGAGGACGACCTTCTTGATACCTATTGGGAAGACATCCAGATTCCTGACACTATCATGACTCATGGTGTACGCTTCCTCAACAACAACTACATCACTCCGTTCATTGACAAGAACAAGCCTTTGACCGACATGCCGGGCGCTATTGCTTCTGCTCAGCAGCTCATTGGTCAGCGCATCTACTCAAGCTCTACTAAGAAGGATGACTATGCAGCTATGATTGCTGCTGCTCAAAAGTTGTATGCCGATATGCTGGTTGCTGCTTATTCAGAAGAAAATGCACAGGCACTTGTTGACCAGAAGGCTGCTCTCGAGGCTATGGCTGAGGAGTTCAAGGCTGCTATCGACTACACTGTAATCGTTGACATCGACTTCGGTACTACAGAGGCTCCCGTAGCGTTTGAGGAGCATACCACAGAGCCCGACTCAGTGGGTGAAACCTCTACATATTACACCATCGCTGGTGCCAAGGGTGTGATGACCTTCACCGACATCACAGGTTCATATCCTTATGCTCTCGGTTGGGGCAGCGCAACAGACGAAACTACTGGTGTGGTTATCGCTACCGACTCTCTCGGCATGCTCCGCGTAGGTAACTCTGAGGCAGTAGTTGAGTTCTCAGGTGCTCCTATTGACGAAACAGACATTGTGAACATCAAGTTTGACTTCTATGCTGGTAACCTCACCAAGTCTAAGGTGGGCTATAAGGTTCTCACTGCCGAGGGCGACACCATCTGCGGTCTCTTCTACTCTCCTTACGATGGCAATGACGACATGAACACATTCGGTATCGACTACAATGCGTATATCCCGAAGGTAGGTTCAGGTAGTGCAAGCAATGCCGCTATCGCAGCATCAAGCAACAAGACCCAGTTCGACATCGTACTCGACTATGGCGCAAAGAGCATGTATTGCACCACCATCAGCTCTAAGGGTACTGCAACTTCTGCTACATTTGATCTCTCCGAGGCTGCTCCTGCCAAGTTTGTCCTTTACTCTAACTACACCAACACAGACCGTCGTTGCTGGTTCGATAACCTGAAGGTATGGAACATCGCTGCTGGTGAAGTAGGTATCGACAATGTAGAGGCTATCCGTCCGGTTGACAACAATATGTACAACCTCCAGGGCCAGCGTATCCTCGCTCCTGTAAAGGGTCAGATCTACATCCAGAACGGTAAGAAGATGCTTGCTAAGTAATCTTTGTTACACATAACAATAACCGAAGGGTGGCTCCAAATGGGGCCACCCTTTGATTATGTAAGGCTAGGTGTGAAGAATGTGTGCCTTCCAGAGGCAAACCATGTTTCAGTACCAAATCATTTTAGTGAAGTGAGACTCGAGTCCCACCATAGAGAGACTCGAGTCTCTACGTGCAGAGATTTCAGTCTCTATGCACTGAAATTCCAGTCTCACCATACAGATACTCTTTGTTCCTAACTTTTTTTGTCTTCTCGGACAAAAATATTGTATTAAAAACATTGCTCTTTTTGTTTTTTTTTGTTCCTTTGTGAAATTGTAACGTCTATCTTGCAATTAGTGGCCTCTTGCATGTGCTGATTGCCATTAGCTGGAATGACGCTGAATATGGAAAACAATACTATTAATACTTTAAAACTCTTATGAAAAAACTCATTTTATGCGCATCTCTTGTTGCCATGGCGATGCTTTCCTCTTGCGAGAGGGAATTGCTTGTCCCCGAAGGCACGAAGCCGGAATGGCTCGGTGAGAGTATCTATGAGGAGCTTCGAAGTGGGACCCATTTGACGGGTACATTCAACACTTACCTGAGGCTAGTCGATGACTTGGAGTATGCAGAGGTACTTACTAAGACGGGTAGTAAGACCGTTTTCCCCGCTAATGACGAAGCTTTCGACCGTTTCTTCCAGAATGGCAACAATCCGTATGGGGTTACCTGCTACGAGGATTTGTCGGAAGCGATGAAGAAGCAAATTCTTTATTCGTCTATGCTTGACAATGCCCTGCTGGCCGGCATGCTGTCAAACGTGAAGCAGGATGACAACAATGTGAGCCGTGGCAGAGCGGTCAAGCATGAAACATCGTCAAGTGTGATAGACTCAATTATCTATATTGCCACTCCCGAAGGCATGCCCAAGAACAATTCATATTGGAGCGGCTACAACAGCATCCACGTAGTGAGCGATGCCACCCGTCCGATGATGGTGCATTTTACCCGTGAGCAGATGTTGGCAAACAATATCACCACCACGGGTGCTGACTCTGACTTCGGTATCTTGCGCGGAGATTCTGTGGGTGCCTCGATAGATAATTCGCAGGATGCCTATATCTATCAGACTAAGGTGGTGAAGCAAGATGTCACTTGTCTCAATGGATATATCCATCAGGTGGAGGATGTGCTGGTGCCTCCCGGTAACGTAGCTCAGGTGTTGCGTAGCGAGAAGAATACGAAACTCATTTCCCGCATTGTGGATTATCATAGCGCACCCTACTATGATGCTACCACAACCGCTAACTACAACTCGTGGGCATTGCAGTATGGCCAGCCTACTATTGACTCTATCTTCCAGATGCGTTATTTCAGCTCGCGTTCGCAAGGAGGTGTTCCCAATATCTTGACTCCAGCTGGGGCTGCGATACCTAATTCGGGCCGTTTGGAATGGGATCTCGGTTGGAACCAATACTATTCGTCGACCGATGCTGCAAATTATCTTGATGACATGGGTGCCATCCTTGTGCCTACCGATGAGGCTATAGAAAACTATTTCTTGCCTGGTGGAGAGGGTGACTTCTTTATTGAGCTGTATGGTGCTGAAGGATTGGAGAATACCAAGGAGAACCTTCCTGCAAACCTGGATGCATTGTACAACAAGGGTAACGGTATCCTTACTACCTTTGTCAACAATATGATTCAGACCTCTTTTGTGGCAACTGTACCCAGTAAGTTCGGTACCATCACTAACGATGGCTCGGGTGATTTTATGGGACTTACCAAGAATGATATTCAGATTACCGATGGAAAGTATGATGTAAAGGTAGCCAATAATGGTGTCATCTATAAGATGAAGCAATTGTATGCTCCCGACGAATTCCGCTCGGTAATAGGCCCGGCAATCATTTATCCCGAACTCTCGATCATGGGATACTTCTCGCAAGACAAGACTTCGGGTGCCAATGCGGCAATTTTCGGTGCCGACATGTATTACTATCTGATGGCCATGAAGTCTAACTATCTCTACTTCATCCCATCTAACGAAAGTCTGAAGAGCAGTTTTATTGATCCGGTATCATTGGGTACAAGTACGCCTCGTGCCATGGAGTTTTATACTTACATAGATACTACAGGCCGTGCTCCCAAGACGATGTATGGAGCTAAGCTGCATCCGTTTAATCCGTCTACAGGTGAGATAAATCAGGACTCCATTATCGAGACGATACTCGATGTGGCTAAGATGGAGACTAATGCGACGAAATCTCCTTATGCCTCTCAAATATCAGACATGCTCAACTATAATACTGTGGTACTTGATGCCGGTGAGCAGATTGTCAATAATTACTATCTGACCAAGCATGGAGGTGCTATCAAGATAACAGACTTTGTGGATGCCGGAGGCGGTAACTATTCTGCTACCGTATGGGGCGGAGCACAGATCGACAATGGAGTGGCACCAGCCAAGATTGTGAGAGGATGGGAGCAGGCCAACGGATGGGCTTTCCAGATAGATGGCGTTATCCAGCCCTGTATCACAAGCATCAGTCAGGTACTTACAGGAAACAGTGAGCGCTTCCAGGCATTCCTTGACCTGTGCGCAACTTTTGAGAATAGAGCACTGATGACATGGGCCGGAATCAGCAGTACGGCTATGGAGGAGGGACAGACACCTCCTATTGACCGTTACATCGTGTTCTCAGGAAAGGAGGGCAAAGCGTTGGATAATAACGTGAACTTCCTTAATGGATATAATTATACGGTTTATGCTCCTGACAATGCGGCCATGCAGATAGCACATGAGCAGATGGGATTGCCCACTTATGACCAGATAAATGAAGTTTATAATGTCGCCACATCGGAGGATGCTACCGCTGAGGAGGAGGCTGCCGGTAAGGCGAAAGCCAGGAAGATGATTGATGCTGTACGTGCATTTGTGCGTTACCATTTCCAGAACAACTCGGTATTTGCCGACAATCATGTGAAGGAGACCAGTTATCAGTCGCTTTATTCTTCTGACTTGGGTATACCGGTAAATATCACTTCCAAGAGCTCTGGAGGGGTACTCACCGTAACTGATGCTGCCAATCAGCGTATTGTCATTGATGCCAGTGCTACCGACCGCATAGTCAATAGAATGGCTCGTGACTACGAATATGATCAGGACAAGAAGACTGCAACCTCTATTGCTGTATCTTCTTTTGCTGTGGTACATCAAGTAAGTACTCCGCTTTGCTATAGTAAGAGCGGACGATATGATGATACTTGGAGATAATGAAAGGAATCAGCTAACAATTTTAAAAGATATATACTATGTCAAAAGCAAAAGTCCTAATGATATGCCTACTGTGCATATTGACCCAAGGTGTCATGGCGCAGAGCAGAGTCATATCCGGTACGATTGAAGACCCGATGGGACCTGTAATGTTTGCCAATGTTACTGAGCGTGACAACGACAATCGTATTGTCAGTGCTGCACAGACGGATATGATGGGTAACTTTACCTTGGAAATCAAGAATCCCAAGAACAGATTGGTGATTTCGTATGTGGGCAATAAGACAAAGGAAATAGTAATCGGTGACCAGAGTTTCTTTACTATCGTGATGGAACCTGAGTCAACAGCGCTGACTGAAGTAGTGGTGCAGGCTACACGCACCACTTCGGGTGGCCTCTCTATCCCAGAGAGAGAAATGACGGTTGCCAGTCAGAAGTTCAACCTGGCAGAGGTAGAAGGTATGGCATTCACCTCGGCCGATGAGGCTTTGCAGGGTGAGATTGCGGGTCTCGACATCGTGATGAACTCTGGTAATCTTGGAGCCGGTACTACGATGCGTCTGCGTGGTGTGACCTCTATCAACGGTAATGCCGAGCCGCTCATCGTTGTTGACGACAAGATCTTTGATAATCCCGATGAGACCTTCGACTTCACCAATGCCACGGATGAAGAATATGCTTCGTTGCTTTCGGTGAATGTGGAGGATATTGCCGATATCAATGTCCTCAAGGATGCTGCTGCTACTGCAGTTTGGGGTTCGAAGGGTGCTAACGGTGTGATTATGATTACCACCAAGCGCGGTAGTCGTGGCAAACCGCGTGTAAACTTCTCCTACAAATATACAGGTACATGGCAGCCGAAAGGATATGACCTCCTCAATGGTGACGATTATACTATGCTGCTCAAGGAGGAGTATTATAATCCCAACCAGTCGAATACTGCTACGGCCAACATTCGTGAGATCAACTACGACAAGTCATGGGCAGAGTATCAAAACTGGAATGACAATACCGACTGGGTAGACTTAGTGACCCAATTTGGTAGCATGCACTCATATAACCTCAATATCAGTGGTGGTGGTGAGAAGGCACAGTTCCGTATATCAGGAGGTTACGACAAGCAGAGCGGTTCGATCATCCAGCAGGATCTCGACCGATTGACTACTCGCTTGGTGCTTGACTATGACGTGTCAGACCGTATCCGTTTCCAAACAAACTTTGCATTGACCTATACCGATAACCTCAAGAACTATGCCGGACTGCTCGGTATCGCCCAGCAAATAGCACCTAACATGAGTGTTTATCGTGAAGATGCAAAAGGACAGGATACTGATCAGTTCCATATCATGGCTCCACAGGGTACTCTCAATGAGAATACACCCTATACGGGCAACTACTCTTCGTATGAGATGCGTGCAATCCGCTCGTTGGGTAATCCGCTTGCATATGCTGCCATGGCTTGGAAGAATGAAACCACATATCGTATTACCCCTGACTTCAACATCAAGTACGAACTCCTTGGCGTGGGGCATGGCGAACATCGCTTGACCTTTGATGGACGCATAGATTTCGACATCTATGCTGCCTCTACTCCGGCTTACGCTGCTGCTGGCCTGTCTACTGGTACATGGGGCAATAACTTCTCATACAATACGAGTGAAAAGTCTGAGAGTAATCGTACTCGTGTAGGAGCTCGAGGACAATTTGTGTTTACCCCCTATTTTAAGAATGAGGACTGGTCGGCAACGATGTTGGCTCGTTACGAGATGAGCACACAGCGCAGTACCAACCAGTTTGTGCGTCAATACTCTCTTCCCGATGGTATTACATCACCCACAGCCCCGGGTGCACTGCCCTATGATGATAAAACCAATGGACTCAGTAGCGGTAATAGCAGAGCTAACTCACAATATTTCCTTTACAATGCGCATGCTTCGTATAAGGGTATATACAACTTAGGATTCTCACTCCGTGCCGATGGTGACTCCAAGTTTGGTCCCAAACAGAAGTGGGCCTACTTCCCTGGTGCCTCAATGCGTTACAACATCTCGGATGAGAAGTTCTTCGAGCCAATACGTGAGTACATCTCGATGCTCGGCTTGCGTGCCTCATGGGGTATAGTAGGTAAGGCTCCCGATGCTGACTACCTCTTCTATAATGCGTATAACCTGAACGCAGGTGGTTATAATGGTATGGCAGGAGCAGCCATGGACGGACTCAAACTCGACGATTTGCGTTGGGAAAAGACAACGTCTTATAACCTTGGCTTCAACTTGACTTTCCTCGAGGACATCATCGATGTGGATTTCGACTTCTATCATAAGGATACCAAGGATCTACTGATGACCAAGGTAAGAATCCCAAGTACGACAGGTTATGCCCAGCTGGCCTATCAGAATGCGGGCAACATGACCAACGACGGTTGGGAAATGAATGTCAATGCCAGAAAATTCCTTAAGGTGGGCAAATTCTCCGTAAGTGCTGGATTCAATATAGCTCAGAACTACAATGTGATTGTCGATATGGATGAGCGTGTGCTCAACTCTATCAACTCTGATTGGAAGTTCAATGACCGTGGTACCTACCAGAATCGTATTCAGGTGGGCAATCCTCTCGGCTCTGTCTATGGATTCCGTTACAAAGGAGTATACCAGTATACCTATGATTATCTGACCAATCTGCGTACTGAGAAGAATTGGACAGCAGACGAATTTGAGGCTAACCTCAACAATATGCTTGCCGAGGGCAAGACATTCCCTGTTGTGGTGGGTGCCGACGGTAAGGTTATCATGCAGGCTAACGGACTCCCCCAGCGCATGGTATACAACTATGTGGACGGTAATCCCTCCTACTCGTTCCAGGGTGGTGATGCAATCTATGAGGATGTCAACCACGACGGACAAATCAATGCCCTTGATGTCGTGTATCTCGGCAACTGTTTGCCTAAGTTGAGTGGTGGTTTCAACATCTCGTTCGATTATGGACGTTGGAATCTGAAGGCACGTTTCATGTATCGTTACGGAAATAAGGTAATCAACCAGGCCCGTATGACATTGGAGTCAATGTCTACAGCCTATAATCAGGCCTCTTCTGTCAACTGGCGTTGGCGTAAGGATGGTGATGAGACCTTGATGCCACGTGCTATCTATGTGTATAACGATAATTCGGCTTATAACTACCAGGGTTCAAGCCGCTATGTAGAGGATGGTTCGTTCTTGCGTTTCCAGAATTTGCAGGTTGGCTATAACTTCGATCCCAAGGAGTTGAAGAAGTACGGTCTTAATCGCTTGCAACTTTATGTGACGGCTAACAACCTTTTCTGCTGGACCCGCTACTCGGGTGTAGACCCTGAGATCTCTATCAGTGGATGGGGACAGGCCATAGACAAGTCGCAGACACCGCGTGCCAAGTCGTTCACAGCTAATATCAACATTGGATTCTAATACATACTAAGAATATGAAGAAGCTAATATCAATCATAGCATCCGGTTTGCTGTTGGTGTCATGTATAGATACCGTAATTCTTCCCGATGACAAGACGGTGGAAGAGGATTTTTGGCAAACAAAAAATGATGTGACCCTGATGGTCAATGGTGCCTATTCCAAGATGGCAACCAGTGGTTTGCAGCAACGGTTGGTGGTATGGACATCACGTTCTGATGAACTGAACCTCAACTCGTCGTTGAACAATAGAGATCTCAACCAGATTTATTCTGCTAATATACAGACAACGAACAGTTATGCGAACTGGGGCGACCTTTATGCAGTTATCAATGCTTGTAATCTGGTCATTGCCAAGTCTGAAGAGGTTATGGATATCGACCCCAACTACATGGAGGGTGACCATCTCAACAATGTGGCGCAGATGAAGGCCTTGCGTTCGCTCTGCTACTTCTATCTTGTGCGCGTATTCCGTGATGTACCTCTTATATTGGAACCATACAAGAACAGCTCACAAGAGATGAATGTTCCTCAGGTAGCACCGAGCGTGGTTATCGATCAGATTATTGCCGATTTGGAGGAGGTGAAGAACAATGCACTCTCTACGCAGGCGATTGCTGTCGCTGATTGGACTCGTTGTGGATACTTCACTCGTGACGGTATCTATGCATTGCTTGCCGATGTATACCTTTGGAAGGCATCCATCTATGGCGATGAGTATTGCTACGACAAAGTGATAGAGTATAGCAACATTATCCGCAGAAATCGTGAGAACGCACCGGGCAATCCCAACAGCTTTGGTGCACAGACGTTGGACGACGATGGATGGGGACTGAGTCCTGCAAGCAGCTATTATGATCAGTTGTTCAGCGAGAATGGTAATGGACAGGAGTCACTCTTCGAACTGCAGTTTACTAACAACGAAGGACTGTGTGTCGTATATAACCGTATTAATAACAACGCCAATGCCCAACCGCAATTCTATGCAAGCAAACCGTATGCTATGGTAGGAACAGGTAGGGCCAACTACGTGTTCGACAATACAAGCCACTACATCTATGATGTCCGTGGATTTGAAAGTGTATATGACTTTAATGGAGCTGCCGAAGAAGGTTTCTTCATCCGTAAGCATGTAGGGATGAACGGCTTGACATTTATGGGTCAGAACCCGGCATCAGAGATCCGTGGTAATCGTGCTTTCAACCCCTATAACCAGAACTGGGTGGTATACCGCGCTACTGATGTGATGTTGATGAAGGCTGAGGCCCTGGTGCAGAAAGCGCTCATACAGGCTAAAGCTCAAGCAGGCCTTGTGGAGCAGTTGGCTACAGTGTCTACAGTGGAAGATTCGCTTGCATTGGCCGACCAATTGTTCCAAATCAATCAGACCATTTCACGATACAACGTGGAGGCAGTTCGCCAAGTACAGATAGTGAACACTCGTGCCATACATTCCACGGATGAGAGTACAAAATCACCCATTGATTCGACGAAATACGCTGTATCGTCTGTTCCGTTTGACAGCATAGATGTTGCTGGATATGTAAACCGTCAGGTGAGCGCATTCAATTCATTTGCAGCCACGGCGAGTGATCTGGAACTACTGGTGATGGACGAGCGGGCACGTGAGCTTTGTTTCGAAGGCAAGCGTTGGTTTGATATGCTCCGTTACAACTATCGTCATGTGGATGGTGTAAATTATGGCGTTATCCTGGCTCACCAGGGAGATTATGTGAAGAACTATGATGAAATGCTTAATCTCATAGCCCGTAAGTATACATCAGGAGGTGGTAAGGGTGTAACTGCAAAGATGCCGACAGAACCCTATCTCTATATGCCTATCATTGAAAGTGAGATGGAAGTGAATAACGCCTTGGAGCAGAACCCCGTATATTCTGATGGAGGTACAATAGAGAAGAACTAATCATGCGTCAGTAACCTATATGTTAATAGAATCGATTATGAATAAGAATATAATAAAAGTTGCTGCAGGCGTACTGCTTGGTGCGTCAGTGACACTGACCTCGTGTAGCTGGGAGCCCGATGATTCGAGCCTATACACTTTCACGGGACAGACTATTCAGGATTTCTTGGAGGAGAACGACTCACTCTTCCATCAGTTCAATGTCATCATGAAGCGCTCGGGTTATGACCGCATGATGGACACTTACGGGCAATATACCTGTTATGCACCTCTTAGTGAGGGCGTAGATGCGTATATCGATAGTTTGTACAACGACACGTTAGCCCGCATACCGCATAATGGACTGACTGAGAATAGTATTGATGGCCTGTCAGAAGAGCAGTGCAAGGAGATTGCACGTTATCACTTGTCGGCTATGATGAACTCGTATGTGGAGCAGCTGAGCAATGCCAGTGGTAAGGAAATAAGTACAATGCTAAATACCCCGTTCATTTCCAAATTGGATGATGACGGTGTAGTACGTCTCAATAATGAGGCAGAGGTGACCTCGTATGATCATGAGATGACCAATGGTTATGTGCACGTCATCAACAAGGTGATACCACGCACCACACAGCGCTTGCCAGAGGTGTTGGAGAGAAATCCAGAGTTTACCATATTCTTTGGGGCGCTTGTGAAATGCGGATTGGACTCTATTCTGTTGAAAGACCAGAAGCTCAATGCAGACGGTTCACCCAGAACTTATCATTTGGATAACAAGGCTGCTCGACCTGGCTATGGAGATCAGGGCCCTTTCCATGTGCCAGAAGAGTGTAAAATCAAGTATACCATCTTTGCAGAGGACAATGCTACATTTGCAAAGTATGGTATCTATGATTTCGAAAGCTTGAAGGCCAAGTGTGTAGAGTGGTATGGCAATGCGGCCGAGTGGTATGACTATCCCGACAAGGAAAGTAATCCTATCTCTACAGGTGATGACTACGAATATACCTACAATGTAGTGAATATGTTTATGCGCTACCATATCCTGAATGCAGGAATGGAGTACCGTAAGCTCGTTTATACGAAGGATGTACCGGAGTCGGCTGCTCATTGGAACTTTGCTTTTGGTGGTGAACCTTACGACTACTATGAGACCCTATTGCCTCATACATTGATGAAGATATGGCAGCCCCTGTATCAGAATACAGGTTCGTCAACAACAATTTGGATCAACCGTTGGCGTCAGAACAACACCTTGACAGATCAAATTGGAACCTTCGGCAGTGATGCTACTCATCAGATATTGCGCGATGGATGTATGGTACAGCGTCCGCCCAAGTCGAATATTCAGACCTATAATGGATACATACATCGTATAGACCGCCCCTTGGTATATGATGCAGAGGTGCCTGCGGGTGTGTTGAATGAGCGTTTGCGTATTGATGTAGGTACCATGTTGCCAGAATTGATCAATAATGACATCCGTTTTGCTACGGTGACAGAAGCTGCAGCTATGAATATCTATGGAACTTCTGGAGGTATGATACGTCTTCCGTTGGATTACTTTGATAATTTGATTAGTTATAATACAAAGACCAAGTTGGCATGGTATAACTTGGGTCTTTGGCGTGCATGGCAGGCCAACCAATTGTCTGGCTGGGATGAAAATGACTTTGCATTCCGCTTGCCCCCTGTGCCTACTGGAGACTATGAAATTCGTATTATCTATCCGCCGATGGCAAATAGCGGATTGCAGCAGTATTACATCGGTACCTCTAATGAACCCAGCTCGATGCGCCCGTTGGGTATTCCTATTGATGCCCGTTATCCCAATTCGGGAATTGACGGAGAACGTTTGTCGACAGGTTATCTTCTTTCTGACGAATTTACCGATTATGGTGTAGCTTCTGACCTTGTGATGCGTAATCATGGTTATATGCGTGCTCCAGCAAGTTTTTCTCGAGGTGAGAGAAACTCCGTATTGTCACGTATTACTCATCCACAAGAATTATTGGATGCTGGCAAAGAAGCTTGCTGCCGCTACGAGGAGGGTTATGGTAACAGTATGATGCGTAAGATTGTCAGTGTAGAACATCTGGAACAGGGTGAAACCTACTGGATTCGTCTCAAGAACTTGCTGAGGGGATATGACCAATTGGGTTTCTCTATTGACTTTATCGAATTGGTGCCGGTAAGTGTCGTGAATAGTCAGGACTTGACTGAGGACTGGTATTGATACTATAGAATAGTAAAGAAAAGGAGACTATGATTATGAAATACATCAATAAAGTAAGAATAGCGGTTGTGGCTTGTAGCGCATTGGTCGCTGCATCATGTACCGATTATCTGGACTATAATACGGTACCCGAGGCCACGGACCCAGCAGCAGACAAGACGCTGTGGGAGAATATCTCGGAGAATGAGAATTTGACAGATTTTGCTGCAGTGCTTAAACGCTTGGGCTATGATGAGGTGCTTAATGCTTCGCATACCTATACGGTATGGGCTCCCCAGAATGGTTCGTTCAGTTTGGAAGAACTGAATCAAATGGATTCAACCAAGGTAGAGCGTCAATTCTTGAAGAATGCCATTGCTGATTTTGCACATCGTGAAGCGGACATCAATGATACGGTAGTGTATATGCTTAATGGTAAGTTGGTAAAATTTTCGAACAAGAATACCGATATGCTGGCTTTTGATGGGAAGGATATCCTTCCTAATGCAGCTAATCCCGCTGTGTTCAACTACCCCAGTACCAATGGTCTGCTCTACATTACCTCGGCACCAGCTACTTTCCGTTATAACGGATACGAGTATCTGAGAGAGTCTGAAGATATGCCTAATATGATGGGAGCCTATGTAGAGCATTATGAAAGCCGTGTATTGGACGAGGCGAACTCTGTAAAAGGTGCCATCATTGATGGTGTACAGCACTATGATGACTCGGTGATTATTGTAAGCAATATACTAACCGACCGGATGCTTCGTGCACAGCTTGACAATGAGGATAGTCTATATACCGTATTGATTCCGACAGATACTGCATGGAATAGAGCTTATGGCGAAATTGCATCATACTATAATTTCGTAGAGAAAATTCCTTATCAAGATTTAAGTAGCAATCAGGTGGGACTTATGCCTGGTGCCTCATGGAATGATAAAATGAAGAAATTGATCAATATGCTTGATGCTTCAGCTGGCAAAGTGGAGGTGGCTCTTACTTCTGCTCCTATAGGGGCTGAAATTCAAGAGACTGGTGCATATTGGTCTGATTCTATTGCAAAACGATTGCTGACCAACAACTTTGTCTTCTCAGAGAAGAGTGGTAAATTTAACACTAAGTTCCAGACAGGTCAATCTTTCAAGGAGAGTGATTCCGTTTATTCTACAACGGGTAATTGGCTAAGCAATCCAGCGATGTTGGATGAACTGACTGAAGATGTAATAGAACTCAGTAATGGACATGCACGCATGATTAAGGATTTTCCATTTAGCCCCAAAGAAACTTACGCTCCTGTTATTAAATCGCGTAATGTGGGACGTGTAATCACAGCTACAGGATTCAAACATACAGAAGAGAGTATAGATAGAGAGCTGCTCGATCCGAGTATGTGTGTGTTGGATGATGAAAATGAAACGGCATTACGTTATGTAAAGACGAATGTTCCGGAGATTTCGTATTCTTTGAGTGAGTTCAACTTCTATATTGACAATGTATTGTCTACCACTTATGATGTCTCGTTGGTTTTGGTGCCAGCATGCATTGAAGATCCGGATATGCCTGAATCAGAGCGTAAGCCATATAGCTTATATGTAGACATAAACTATGCCGACTACGAGAAGGGTGAATTGACCTTAGTGAACAAGCGTTTTGATGGTGAGAAACTTGTATCGGGAAATAGCGCACTTCGAAAAGTGGAACCGTTTACCGGTGGTAAAGATAAGGTGGATACGATTCGTTTGGGTCGTGTGACATTCCCTATATGCTATGCTGGTACTGGTGCTAAGCCAAATATTAAGGTGATGTATCCCTTTAATTTGAAGATGGACAAATCATGTGAGCGAAACCTCCGTATCGCCAATGTTATATTGGAACCCGTAGTGGAGGAAGAAAAAGAATAATGGCTAACACTTAGAAGATGAATCAGAATATGAAAAATACAATGATAGATAGATTGCAGCGTCAGAGCCTCAGGCTCTCACTCTGTGCTTTGGCCATGTGTTTCTGTTCGGTTGCATGGGCTCAAGATGGAGCAGGCGCAACAGAAGACTCCGAATTCACAGGGTTTAAGGCTCCTCAACGCAAGGTGGTAGAGGAAAAGAATAGACTAATCTCTATCTCGGGTATCGTTATTGATGAGGTTACCAAAGCACCTATTGCAGGTGTGCGTGTACAGACATTGGGTGATAACCGCTATACGGCGATGACCAATGAGAAGGGTAGCTTTACAATTAAGGTACCTGACTTTGCCTCGGCCCTATATGTGGAAGTTCCTCGATATTTGTCGCAACAAGTGGCCATTCGTAGCAATGAAGAGGGTCAGATTGTGCAAATCAGTTTGTTGAGTAACAGGTTTAAGGAAATGTATACCAACGACACCGAATATACGGCAACCAATGAGTTTACTGTAAGAGGTGGTGGTGTGACTGTAGATAATGAGATACAGGCAAACTTGGGAGCTGATATTCGTGCCATTAACCGATCTGGTGCACTTGATGGAGGTAATGCCTTGTTTATTCGCGGTCTGAACTCTATCAATGCGAATGCCCAACCGTTGGTGATTGTCGATGGTATCGAGTGGGATATGCAGTACAACCGTGCTGTGTTGCACCAAGGACGTGCCTTCAATATGTTGGCCAATATCTCTCCTGAGGATATTGAGAAAATTCAGGTGCTTAAGAATGCTACGGCACTTTATGGTGCACGCGGAGCAAATGGCGTGATTTTGATTGAGACCAAGCGAGGTCATTCGATGGCAACACGTATTGACGCGAACATCTCGGCGGGCATCTCTTTGGAGCCGCATCAGATGACCATGATGAATGCTACACAGTATCGTAACTATGCAACGGAGATGTTGGGTACTATAGCTGCTCTCAAAAAGTCGGAGAACCGTGACGTTACTTTTAACTTCCTCAACGACGATCCCAAGAATTATTACTACATGATGTATCATAATGATACGGATTGGCAGGATGAGGTATATCGTACGGCCATCACGCAGAACTATAACATCAACGTGCAAGGTGGCGATGATGTGGGTATGTATAACCTATCGGTGGGATATATTGATGCGCAGAATACCATTAAGAGTTCTGGCTTTGACCGTTTGAATGTACGTTTCAATACAGATATCTCAATCCTTGAGCGGTTGAACACCAAGTTCGACATGTCATTTACACGTGCCAACAATACGTTGTTTGATGATGGCTTCTCTTCTGACTTAGGTGCAGGTACAGTGATGTCGCCTACCAACTTGGCAATGATTAAATCTCCACTTGTAACTCCTTATCAATACAATAAGCATGTGGGTGGATTTACTCATCTGCTATCGGAGTATGACAAGTTGTTCAGCCCACTTAGCCAAAGATTGTATGGGAATGATTATTATTATTCACTTGGTAATCCGACATCTATTCTTAACAATGCGACGGGAGACAATAAGAATAAAGTGGAAAACATGCTGTTTAATGTACGTATTGCTCCTACATATACCTTTAATGAACATCTGTCGTTGACAACAGACTTTAGCTATACGCTGAACCGTAATTCACAGCGCTACTATCGCCCGTCTGAAGGTATTCCTCCTTTCCTTATCGAAGGTTTGGGTACGGTGTACAACCTTACTTCTTCGCTTTTCTCGAAGGGAACCAATGTGTTGAGTAATACCTATCTGAATTGGGAGAATAAATATGCTGCCCATTCTGTCGCTGCAATTGGTGGTTTCCGCTACAACCATTTCGCCTACGATGGTAGTGATGCCAAAACCCAGTTCCGCACTGCAGCAGATGACAAGAATCCCTATCTGACGGCAGATCCGTCAAGAGGCTATTCAAGCCTTTACGGTGCAAATGATATATGGAGAAATATCCAATGGTATGCATCGGGTGACTATAATTATGCTAACCGCTATTTTGCTACACTGTCGCTTTTGGCTGAGGCCAACAGCCGTTTTGGTGCCAATGCGGATGGTAGCATACGCGCATTCGGAGTACCTTGGGCTATATTCCCCAGTGTACAACTTGGTTGGGTACTGACTAATGAGAAATGGTTCCCCAAGAACTCTGCTATAAACTATTTGCGTGTGAGTGCAGGATGGGACATGAGTGGTAACGATGACATTTCCAACTATGCTGCTCGTACCTCGTTCTCTTCTGTACGTTACAACTACAATGCAATTGGTATGCAAATGACTAATATTGGTAACGACAAGATTAAGTGGGAAACTACATCAAAGTGGAATGCGGGCATTGAAGCCAACATGTTGAATAATCGCTTGTCTGTGGCTGCTGATTTCTATTATCATAATACAAAAGACCTGCTCACTTATAAGACATTCAGTACGCCGATATCTGGTATCAATCAGTATTGGAGTAATGGAGGTTCGTTGGTGAACAAGGGAGTTGAGGTGATGTTGTCTGGAAAACCCATGGCTACCCGAAACCTTACCTTAGAGTTGGGAGCAAGTGTAGGACATTATATCAATGAGGTCACTTCGCTTCCGCAGCGTGCATTTGCTGATGGTGTAAAGACATTCAACGGTAGCGATTACTGCAATTCAGTTTATGGTGAAAACAACATTCTTGTATCTTTAGGTAATCCTATTGGGGTGTTCTATGGGTACGAAACTTTAGGTGTGTTTTCAACTGATGCTGAGGCTAAAGAGGCTGGTAAGGAAGGCTATCTCTATATGTTGAATGCGGCAGGAAATATCCAAAACTTTACTGCTGGTGATGTGCATTTCGTAGATCAGAACGGAGATGGCTGTATTGATGAAAATGATAAAGTCATTCTCGGCAATCCTAACCCTGATTTCTATGGCAACATCTTTGCAGCACTCAACTGGAAAAACTTCACTCTTGATATGGGCTTCAACTTTAGTGTGGGCAATGATGTATATAATTACCAGCGTAGCATCGTCAATTCTGGCTCTACATTCTACAATCAGCAGGTTGCTGAAGTAGGCCACTGGCGCTATGAAGGTCATGAAGCTACATTGCCTAAGTTGGCATATGGTGATCCCATGGGCAACAATCGTTTCTCTGATCGTTGGATTGAGGATGGATCGTATCTTCGCCTGAAAAATGTGCGTATGTCCTATCGAATACCTGTGCCAGAGTCGTGGACATCATGGCTACAAAGCATGTCGGTATGGGGCGAAGCGCAAAATGTGTTTACGCTTACTAGATATACTGGCAATGACCCAGAGTTCAGCATTGGCAACAGTGTGATGTATCAAGGTATTGATTGCGGCAATCTAGCTCAAAGCCGTACATTTGTATTGGGTTT
Organism: Bacteroidaceae bacterium; assembly: GCA_017622495.1. Lineage (GTDB taxonomy): Bacteria > Bacteroidota > Bacteroidia > Bacteroidales > Bacteroidaceae > UBA1189. The sequence continues at coordinate 26,075 of JAGAQY010000073.1, forward strand.
GAAGATTAACTTGTAATAAAGTGTAATTATTATATAACATGATTATATGAAAAAGATAGTATATTCAATCATTGTAATGTTTGGTCTCTTCGTTACGACATCGTGCGAGGATATGCTCATGACGGGCAATGATAGTATGGTCGTTGAACCTGAATTGGATTCTAAAACCGACTCTGTGTTTTATGCGTTGGGCATTGCCCAGGCCATGCAGCAGTTGGCAGACCAATATTTCTTTATTGGAGAGATGCGTGGCGAGTTGGTGACCACGACAGAGCATACCGATAAGAATCTTCGTCAGTTGGCAGACTATTCGGCCACTACAGCCAATAAGTATGATAGTGCATACGTGTATTATAAGGTAATCAATAATTGCAACTATTATCTCAAGCATCGCGACAAAGATTTGACCACTGGTGCCGATAATGTTGTAATCAACGAATATGCTGCAGTTGAGGCTTGGCGTGCATGGGCCTACTTGCAGCTCGCTCGTACGTATGGCGGCAATGAGAGGGGAGTGCCCTTCTATACGGAGCCCCTGACCTCCATCTCGCAGATTGAGGATGCCAACTTCCCTGAACTGACCTTGTCTCAGATTGTAGATTCGCTAGCTCCCTCATTGGAAAAATATTCAGGCTTGCAAGTGCCGAACTTTGGTACAAATTCCTATTCAGTAGGAAACCCTAACTGGAATCCTAATGCAGCGAAGAATATCAGCCCGGAACGGATTTTCGTACCGGTAGATGTGATACTTGGCGAGATGTATCTAGAAAACGGACAGTGGTTAGAGGCCGCTCAGCACTATTGCAAATATTTGTGCGACAATAAGCTGACCTCGGATGAGTATACGGTTTTCCGCTACTTCTGGGCCGCTAACCTCAGTCTTGATTGGTTTGCAGCTGACTTCGAACCATCATATAATCTTATGATGGATGCCTATACTCAGATTTATGATAATCTCGCATCTCCAGTGGATGTGTTGACCTATATTCCCATGGCAGTGAGTTCGCAGCGCGGCCAGACCACAAATATTCCGTTAGCATTTGGCTATGATTATTATTCGACAGACGTATCCACTGTTTGTCCGCGTGCAGATGAAGTGCAGATTGCCCCTTCGGATACCTATTATGAACTTACAGAAGCTTGTGATTTCTATTACTTCCCGGAGAATATGAATGGAACGACATTAGAGCCTAATCCTAATGCTGTAAAGGCGTGCAAGATGGGTGATGGACGTGCTGTCTTTGCAGATGAAGACGGTGCGTCTAATCGTGACCGTGCCATTTTGAACCGCGATGCTTCAGATACAACCAAGGTATATATCAGTAAGATGCGTAATGCCAATGTGTATTTGTTCCGTACATCTACAATTTATCTGCATTTGGCAGAGGCGCTCAATCGTTTGGGACATCCCGATGCAGCATTTGCTATCTTACGTAATGGTGTCTCTACCTATTTGGAGCAGTTGGTACCTGGTGCAGGTGGTGTAAATGCCCCCTACCAATATATGACACAAGCATCGGTTGACTTATTGACAAACGAAGTGCCTTTCCTTAGTGAGGAGAATCGTACTGTATTCGTTCCAGAGAATACATACGGAATTCATCATCATGGTGGTGGATTTGCCAATGCAAAAGGTGTTGAGAACAATATGGGTGTAAAGGGTTCGCAGGCTACAGCAGTAGGTTCAAAGAACAATCTTCTTTATCTTCCTGCTCCCATTATCGGTGCTAAGATGCAGGAGATTTCCGATCGTTTCAATGTTCAGGTGGGTACTACTAAGCAGGACTCAATCAATGCTATGGAGGATATCCTTTGCGATGAGTATGCCAAGGAGTTTGCTTTCGAGGGTGTCCGCTTCTATGATCTTCAGCGTATTGCTCGTCATAAGAATGAGGCTGGACTCTATGGCTCGGACTTTGGAACCAAATGGTTTGCTGATAAGTTGAAGAACAATAATCCACAAACCAACCTGATGGACCCCAAGAATTGGTATCTGCCGTTACAATAACTTATATACCTCGCTTTTGTAAGCGGGGTATTTTGTACAAATAGACAAATAATTATGGCAGAAAACTTGCAGAGATAAATAAAATCCTCTATCTTTGCACCGCTTTTCCGAAAGGAGGCACACTTGAGGATTGTCCTATGGTGTAATGGTAGCACAACAGGTTTTGGTTCTGTTTGTCTTGGTTCGAATCCAGGTAGGACAACTTCAAAAAAAGATTTAAGGGTTAGTGAAGAAAGAGATATCTGCAGATATCTCTTTTTTTATGTTTGCTCGCTTTTTCGTCTGCCTTGCATTACCTTTGTCCCTATATGTAGATAATGAAGCGTGTTACCCATGTGTCGAGCAACAAGTGATAGCTATGTGCAGGATAGTATGTCAGACCTTATCTCTCTCCTGCGATTTCCATTGATGGTGACAGTGGTGCTTTTGCACTGCTCGTTTGACCTGGTGATGAAGAATGGCATGTTGGAAGATAGTGTGTGCTATGCTGACTATACCTGTTTCCGGCTTTTCGTGACGGAGATAACCAATGCTGCAGTAGCACTATTCTTTGTCTTCTCTGGCTATCTGTTTTTCCGGAACGGTACACTTACACTTCACAGCTATGGGAATAAGCTGCAGAAGCGGTTTTACACCATTTTGTTGCCTTATCTGTTGTGGAGCATCATTTATATAGCTCTCTATTTCGTTGCCCAGCTATTGCTGCCAACGGCTATGGAGGGAGTGATGAAGCCCGTTACTGACTTTACAATGCGGGATTGGTTCTCGTGCCTTTGGGACGTAGAAGACATTGCACGACGCAATGGACCTATAGTATCGCAGTTCTGGTATCTCAAGGAGCTTATGATAGCCGTGGTGCTTGCGCCACTGCTGTACGGGGGAGTGCGGTATATAAGGGGATGGTTTTTCTTGGTGCTGCTGGCCATGTATCTGTTGCCTGTGCCATCGCCTACGGTGGTTGGTATTCTGTTCTTTACGCTGGGAACCTATTTAGGAGTGTACAAAATCAATATTATGTCAGTTGCATATACATACCGGTGGGTATCGACCCTGCTATTTGTAGGACTCACTACTATGCTCATCGCATTGGGCTGCAATATTGGTGTCATATACCACCTGGATAGTCTGTTGGGTGCCATGGCCTATGTGGGATGGGGAACCTATATACTTAGGACAAAGCATTCACGCATGCCCACAATACTTGCAGCAAGCAGTTTCTTCCTTTTTGCATACCACCAGCTCCCTGTAAGGCTAGTTATCAAGATCGCCGCTCCATTTATTATTGAGTCAGGCTTCGGGTATATGGTAGCTCAGTTGGTAATTTGTGCATTGATGTCGGCGGTGGGTGTTGGGCTCTACTATATACTCAGAACTGTGTTACCGCGCTTCACTGTGCTTTTGTGTGGGGGAAGATAAAAGGATACTTGATTAGGATAATAAATTATAAATCCGTACTTTTGCATTCATGAATAGGAAAGACTTCGAAATAATGGCTCCCGTAGGTTCGCGCGAATCGCTGGCAGCGGCGATTCATGCAGGTGCCGACTCTATCTACTTTGGTATTGAGAATCTCAATATGCGTGCCCGATCGGCCAACACATTCGGTATTGACGACTTGCGCGAGATAGCTGCTACATGTGAAGAACACGGCATCAAGAGCTACCTTACCGTTAATACCATCATTTATGATGAAGACATAGCGTTGATGCGTACTATCGTAGACGCTGCCCATGAGGCGGGTATTTCGGCCGTGATTGCTGCTGATGTTGCGGTGATGGACTATTGTAATCGCATAGGGCAGGAGGTGCATCTCTCTACTCAGTTGAATATTAGCAATGCCGAGGCTCTCAAGTTTTATGCTCGCTTCGCTGATGTAGTAGTGCTGGCTCGAGAGCTTAATCTCAAGCAGGTAAAGGCTATATATGATACCATTCAGAAAGAGCAGATCCTTGGCCCAAAAGGCGAACTTATCCGTATCGAGATGTTTTGCCACGGAGCACTCTGCATGGCTGTGTCGGGTAAGTGCTATCTGAGCCTACACGAATTGGGCGCATCGGCCAATCGTGGTGCATGCATGCAGGTATGCCGCAGAGGGTATGAGGTTACAAGGGATGAAGAACCCACTTATCTGCTCAAGGATAAAGAGAGCACTATCGAACTGGAGGTCGACAACAAATATGTAATGTCGCCCAAGGACCTCAAGACGATACGCTTCATGGATGAAATGATGGATGCGGGAGTACGTGTATTTAAGATTGAAGGCCGTGCCCGCGGTCCCGAATATGTGAAGACTGTGGTAGAATGTTATAGTGAAGCCATCAGCAGCTATATCAACGGCACACTCTCCGAGGAGAAAAAAGATGCGTGGGATGAGCGCTTGCGCACCGTATTCAATCGCGGATTTTGGAATGGGTATTACTTGGGGCAGCGTCTCGGAGAATGGACTCGTCACTATGGCTCCAATGCTACTGAGCGTAAGATATATGCTGGTAAGGGTATACGCTATTTCTCAAATATCGGTGTGGCTGAGTTCCTTATTGAGGCGGCCGAACTGCATGTGGGCGATAAACTCCTTATCACTGGACATACCACAGGTGCTATGTATGTGACATTGGACGAAGCACGTGTGAATCTCAAACCAGTAGATACTGTGAAGAAGGGCGTACACGTATCGTTCAAGGTTCCCGACCGCATACGCCCCAATGACAAGCTATACATCATGCGGTCTACGGGGATAGAAGAATAACTGTAAAAGGAGAATATACACGAATTGCTAAAACAATATACAATGAAAAAGACACTATTACTTGCAGCTCTTATCTGTGGTACCTGCTTCATCCAAGCTCAAGACACCTTCACAGAGTTCCCCGACCACAAGACTCCTGTAGCCGAAGAATGGGAAGGGGTGAGGAATATACGTGCTGCATGGGGTACAAGCGACGTACGCTATGCATGGCATTCACTCCCCGATATCAAATCTCTGAAACGTAGCGAGACGCTGAGCGCATGGCGTGGCGAGCGTGTGAGCACTCAGGCTGTCATATACAGCGGTATAGCCACAGATAGCCTAGCACCGCTTACTCTGCAACTCTCATCCTTCAAGAATGGGCGTCATATCCTACCTGCCGAGGCTGTGAAAGCCTCATTTGTGCGCAATGTGTTGACTGATGCGTGGAGCACTCCTGATGGCCGTGGCGCAGGATGTGGTCACCGTCCCGATCACACCATATACGACTCTGCCATGGTGGCTGATATGATTGACCCGCATGCCGAAGCCATAGCCATGGATGCCATGAGCACTCGCTCGGTATGGGTGAGTTGCCAGGTACCTGCAGATGTCGCTCCCGGTACATATAGCGGTCAGCTTTGCATTAAAGCAGGTAAGCGAACCGTAACCAAGTTGCCCCTATCTATAAAGGTGTCAGACCGCATATTGCCTGAGCCTAAGGATTGGAAGTTCCACCTCGATCTATGGCAAAATCCTTTCGCTGAGGCCCGCTACTATAATACACCGTTGTGGAGCGATGCTCACCTTGCAGCTATGCGCCCTTCGATGGAGATGTTGGCGGCTGCCGGACAAAAGGTAATTACTGCCAGTATCATGCACAAACCCTGGAACGGGCAGACTGAAGACCACTTTGACTCCATGGTTACGTGGGTGAAAAAACTCGATGGTACATGGGAGTTTGGCTTCGATGTGTTTGATCGTTGGGTTGAGTTTATGATGGATTGCGGTATTGACCAGCAGATCAACTGCTTCTCCATGATACCCTGGGCACTCAGCTTCCCTTACTACGATGTAGCCTCCAACCGCATGCAAGTGCTTCGTGCTGCACCTGGCGATGCTGCCTACGAGGATATTTGGGTAGCCATGCTCAAGGCCTTCTCGCAGCATTTGCGTGAGAAGGGATGGTTTTCTATTACTACAATCGCCATGGATGAGCGCCCCATGCAGGCTATGCAGCGTGCCATGGCTGTCATTCGCAAGGCCGACCCCGAGTTCAAGGTTTCGCTTGCCGGAAACTATCATCCCGAAATAGAAAATGGTCTTTACGACTACTGTATTGCATTGGACCAGGCCGAATTACTGCCTCGCGAGGTGTTTGAGCGTCGTAAGTCTGAAGGGAAGAAAACTACAGTATACACATGTTGTTCTACCCATAAACCCAATACCTTCACCTTCTCTGTGCCTGCTGAGGGTGCATGGTATGGTTTTTATGTTGCCTATTCGGCTTACGATGGTTATCTACGTTGGGCTTACAATAGTTGGACCAAGGATCCGCTTCATGATACTCGTTTCCGCTCATGGCCTGCAGGCGACACCTATATGGTGTATCCTTATGGTCGCAGTTCGGTACGTTTCGAGAAACTCATCGAAGGTATACAAGCTAGCGAGAAGGTGCGTATTTTGCGCGAGGAGTTTGCTGGTGCTGGCGATACAGCCAAACTTGCAGCGCTGAATGCACTGATGGAGAAGTTCAGTTTCAATAGTCAGTATACCGACGATTTCCCTGCTCTCATACGTCAAGGTCAGCAGGAACTGAATGCGCTGAGCAATTAATTCATACATACTGATGGCGCAAAAGATGCGGCAAAGAGCCTTGAAAAGAGGGTTTCTTGCCGCATTTCTTTTATAATGAGATTTTTTTGAGTAATTTCGCGCTCAAAATAATAATACAAGATAAGATATGGCATTACAATGTGGTATAGTAGGACTCCCCAATGTGGGTAAGTCGACCCTTTTCAACTGCTTGTCAAACGCTAAGGCGCAGGCGGCAAACTTTCCCTTCTGTACAATCGAACCCAATGTGGGCGTCATCACGGTGCCCGACGACCGACTCACTAAGTTGGCCGAGTTGGTGCATCCGGGGCGTATCGTACCCACCACTGTGGAGATTGTTGATATTGCTGGTCTCGTGAAGGGTGCGAGCAAGGGCGAGGGATTGGGCAACAAGTTTCTGGCCAATATTCGTGAAACTGACGCCATCATCCACGTGCTCCGCTGCTTCGACGATGATAATGTGACCCATGTGGATGGTTCTGTAGATCCCGTGCGCGACAAGGAGATTATTGATGCCGAGCTGCAGATCAAGGACCTCGAGACCATAGAACAGCGCATACAGAAAGTGCAGAAGCAGGCTACCACAGGTGGCGACAAGCAGGCCAAGCTGCAATACGAAGTATTGTGCAAGTACCGCGACGCGTTGGTGCAGGGCAAGTCGGCTCGTAGTGTTTCTTTTGACACCAAGGATGAGCAGAAGGCAGCCAAGGAGCTCTTCCTCCTGACATCGAAGCCGGTGCTCTACGTTTGCAATGTTGACGAAGGCAGTGCCATCAATGGCAACAAGTATGTGGAGCAGGTGCGTGAGGCCATCAAGGAGGAAAATGCCGAACTACTCATCGTAGCGGCCAAGACTGAGGCCGATATCGCTGAATTGGACACCTACGAGGATCGTCAGATGTTCCTTGCCGAGGTAGGACTCGAGGAATCGGGTGTGGCTCGCCTCATCAAGGCAGCTTATGCGCTGCTCGACCTTGAGACCTTCATCACCGCCGGTGAGATGGAGGTGAAGGCATGGACCTACCGCAAGGGTTGGAAGGCTCCGCAGTGTGCCGGTGTCATCCATACTGACTTCGAGAAGGGCTTTATCCGTGCCGAGGTCATCAAGTACGACGACTACATCAAGTATGGCTCCGAGGCAGCTGTGCGTGAAGCTGGAAAGCTCTCTGTGGAAGGCAAGGAGTATGTCGTGCAGGATGGCGACATCATGCACTTCAGGTTTAACGTGTAACTAATTATAAACAGTGAACATTTAAGGTTGATGAGAACTTCCAACCGGCTACTCCTAATTCCTAACTCCTAATTATAAACATGATTACCTGGAATCCCCCTCTTGGCATTGGCCCGATACGTTTCTACGCCCTCTTCTGGATGATAGGACTCGCTGGAGCCTACTTCGTAGTACAGAAACTCTACAGGGATCAAAAGATAAAGGAAGAGCAGTTTGAGCCTTTGTTCTTTTATTGCTTCTTCGGCATCCTCATCGGTTCGCGCTTGGGTCACTGCCTGTTCTACGAACCTGCCTATTATCTGTCCAGTTTTCCCCATTTCATCGAGATGCTCCTGCCTATCCGCTTCACGGATTCGGGCGTACGCCTTATCGGTTATCAGGGGCTGGCTAGCCATGGTGGCACCCTGGGACTGATGATAGCCCTGTGGCTCTATGTGCGCAAGTACAAGGTGCCCTTGTGGACAGTGCTCGACAATATAGCCATTGCCACACCTGTCACTGCCTGCTGCATCCGCTTGGGCAATCTGATGAACTCCGAGATTATTGGCCGTCCTACTAGTGGTGACTTCGGATTCATCTTCACACAAGTCGACATGCTGCCGCGCCATCCAGCTCAGCTCTATGAAGCTATTGCGTACTTGTTGTTCGGACTCATCAGCTGGTATCTCTATAAGCATATGCCCCGCAAGGTGGGAACAGGTTTCTTTTTTGGCTACTGCCTCACCACCATCTTCACTTTCCGTTTCTTCGTGGAGTTCCTCAAAGAGGTGCAGTCAGATTTCGAGGTAGGCATGCCACTCGATATGGGCCAGCTCCTCAGCATCCCCTTCGTCGTGCTCGGTGTATGGTGTATGGTGAATAGTTTTAGGGGCAAGAGTGCAGCGAAAAGCCGATAAAGTCGTTCTCAAGATGGGTTCCTCGACATCACTTGACTTTGACAGGATGTCGCCTCGGCGGCTATTCACGAAAATGTTTTTTCCTACCTTGCTGGGCATGTTCTCCGGCTCAGTAATGAATATCACCGATGGAATCTTTGTTGGTCAGCGTGTAGGTAGTGATGCTCTGGCAGCTATCAATATTGCTGCTCCCATTTTTATGCTGGTTACGGGCATAGCCCTGATGTTTGGTATAGGAGCTTCTGTGCGTGCTTCGGTATCATTGGCGCAGGGTAGAGTGGGGGAGGCCAATCGGGAAATTACCATGGCAATGGTTGTATCTGTAGCTGTTGTTACACTGTTCTCAGCGCTTGTCATAGTAAATCTCGATGCTGTAGCTTATCTGTTTGGTAGTACACACCGTCTGCTGCCCTTGGTCAGAGAGTATTTGTTGTGGGTGACACTGGGCATGCCCTTCAGCTGTGTCCTTTTCTCCGGCATGTTTTACGTTCGGCTCGATGGTGCGCCTAAGTTTGCCATGTGGTGCGAAATCATCGGTGCGCTGCTCAACATACTCCTCGACTATATCTTTATATTCCCTCTTGGCATGGGTATCATGGGTGCTGCTTTAGCTTCATCTCTCAGCTGTGTCGTAGGCTCATTGCTTATCATGGGATATCTGCTGTTCTATACCAAGCGTGTGTCGCTATGCAGGTTCCGTGCCGCTTTTGCGCGTGGTTCTCAATGGCTGTATACCACTTGGATGCAAGTGAAGCTCGGACTCTCGGGATTCCTTGGTGAACTGGCTATATCGCTCATGCTCGTCTTGGGTAACTATGTGTTTAGTGAGCTGTTGGGCGAGAGTGGTGTGGCAGCCTATAGTATCGCATGCTATTGCAGTCCGCTTTTCTTCATGATAAGTAATGCGATTGCTCAGTCGGCCCAACCCATTATAAGCTACGACTATGGCGCACGGCGTTGGGACCGTGTGCGCAGCACCTTGAAGTTGGTGCTTACTGTGGCTATTGCTTGTGCCCTGGTGATGACGGTAGGTATTGTGTCCTTTAGCGGGCCTCTCGTGAGCCTGTTTGTAAAGGATGCCCCCTCCACCTATGCCCTTGCTGTCAAGGGAATGCCGCTCTTTGCTGTAGATTTGCTCTTTCTTGCCATCAACGTTACGATGATAGGTTATTTCCAGAGTGTCAAGCGTGGCACGTGGGCTACTATCTTTACTGCTTTGCGCGGTTACGTATTCCTCCTTTTCAGCTTTGTGGTACTCCCCAAGATTTGGGGCGTGACCGGTGCATGGCTTGCTATTCCTGCGGCCGAGGGGCTGACCAGCTTATGTATTGTACTCTTTGCAGTCTTTCGCTTGGGCCGGAGGAAGCACTGAGGGCGAATCCTTTTTAACTGCCAAAAATGAATTATCACAGGCTTGACAAAATTTTGTCAAGCCTGTGATAATTTTTTTTCGCCTTGGTGATAATTTTTTGTCAAGCCTGCGAAAAGTCTTGACAAATGCTATCTCGCACCATGTTAATAGTAAATGGCAGCGCACTTCACAGTGTGCTGCCACTCTTTTTAAGGTTTAGGTTTCAATAATAATCAACAAGCGATTCTTTCTGTTAGGTTCTGTTGTTGTTTGGGAAAAGAGGTAATTATTGTCTGTTTCTGATTTCGAAATGCTTGATTTTGCCACTGATTGTCTTGGGGAGCTCATCGACAAACTCCACTACGCGTGGGTATTTGTAGGGGGCTGTGGTCTCCTTTACATAGGCCTGTATCTCCTTGATCAGTTCTTTGGGGTCTTTGCCACGATACTCTTCGGTGAGTACAATCGTGGCTTTCACTACCTGTCCGCGTATCTCGTCGGGGACACCGGTGATGGCGCACTCGAGTACGGAAGGATGTTGCATCAGTGCATTCTCTACTTCGAAGGGGCCTATGCGGTAGCCCGATGACTTGATGACGTCGTCCGTTCGGCCTACAAACCAGAAGTATCCATCGCGGTCGCGGTAGGCTATATCGCCCGTGTGATACCATCCATTGTAGTTGGCCGATGCGGTGAGCTCGGTATCGCGGTAATATTCCTTGAATAGTCCCAAGGGCTTTCTCTCTTTGGTGCATATCACTATCTCGCCCTCTTGGTCGGTACCTAGCAGGCGCCCCTCATTATCCATGATCTCTACGTGGTATTGAGGGCCGCGTACACCCATCGAGCCTGGTTTGGGTGTACACCAGGGATAGGTACCTATCGATAGTGTGGTTTCTGTTTGCCCGTAGCCTTCCATCAGACGTATTCCTGTGAGGCGGTACCATTCGTCAAATACACTGGGGTTTAGTGCTTCGCCTGCCACGGTACAATAGCGCAGGCTGCTGATGTCGTAGCTCGATACGTCTTCCTTGATGAGAAAGCGGAATACGGTAGGGGGTGCACAGAATGAGGTGATGCGGTATTTCTCTATGGTGCGCAGGATGTCTGCAGGTGGAAATCTGCCTTCGTAGTCATATACGAATACTGTAGCGCCTGCTATCCATTGGCCATAGAGCTTCCCCCAGGCTGCCTTCCCCCATCCTGTATCGCTCAGGGTGAGATGGAGCGAGTCTTCACTGAGGTTGTGCCAATAGCTGCCTGTGATGATATGTCCCAGGGGGTATGTGAAGTCATGGCACACCATCTTGGGCTCACCCGTAGTGCCCGAGGTGAAATACATGAGCATCGTGTCGGTGCTGTTGTTCCGTTTTGGTCTTGTAAAGGAGGTTGCCTGGGCGATTCCTTGCTGGAAATCTTTCCATCCGTCAGGGATGATTTTCCCGATGGAAACGAGGTTTTTTAGCGTCGGGCAGTATGTTTTTGCAGCTTCTACGTTGCGTATGATGTCTTTGTCTCCACACGCCACTATAGTATGTATGCTGGCAGCATTGCAGCGGTATTCGATGTCGTGTTTGCGTAGCAGGTGGGTGGCAGGCACTGCGATGGCGCCCAGCTTGTGCAGTGCGAGCATGCTCATCCACCATTCGTAGCGGCGCTTCAGGATGAGCATCACCACATCTCCCTTGCCAATGCCTATGCTCTGGAAGTAGGAGGCGGTGCGATCGGAATACGCTTTCAGGTCATGGAATGAGAAGGTACGTTCTTCTCCGTCTTCATTGGTCCACAGCATGGCACGTTTGGTCGGATTCGTTTCGGCCCACGCGTCTATCACGTCGTAGGCAAAGTTGAAGTGCGCGGGTATGCGTACCTCATAGTTCTGCATGAAGTCTTCGTAAGACTCAAAGGTTGTTTGTTTCAGAAATCGCTCCAGCATACGGCTCTTTGCTTTTTTCAATTGTCGCTGCAAAGATATAGCCGCTGTTTCTAACCCTTTTTTCTTTCGCCCTCATTCTCCTTGCCATTGCCCACAAAAGCAACCCCATTCATCAAGGGATGATGGGGCGAATGATGCAAGGCTCTGTATATGTGTGTTCTATGTAGGTGGAGTTACTTTTCTGCTTCTTTGGCCGAATGTGACAATATATGTTGGATATTTGCAGAGTATGACTTCGATACAGGTATCTGCCTGATACCGTCGTGAGTCAGTTTGATGTACATGCCGTCACGGTCATTACGGAAAATCTTTATCTTGTTCTTGTTGACGATGTAGCCACGGTGGCAGCGGATGAGGTACTCGCCAAACTTGTTTTCGATGGCTTTTGTGGTGCTGCGCAGCATGTAGTTGCATAGCTTGCCATCGGCTTCGTAGTATATCTTCACGTAATTGTCCTGCGACTCCACGTAGTATAGGCTGTCTATGCTGATGCTCATCTTCAGGCGGCCGGTACTGTCTACAAGGTGGATGAGCTTGGGATCGGTATTGTCGGTTTTGTCATTCACCATATTCATGCCTATGCGGTCGAGCAGTAGGCGCTGATAGCGTGTAGTGGCATAGAGTACGCATATTATATATGGTACGATGAGGATAAAGGCCAGTACCAGTATTGCACGTCCGAAGATTGATAAGAAGATGTTGGGGTCAGTGATGACAAAAAGCTCGGTGAAAACGGTATAAATGAATGATTCCATTACGACTTCGCCCCCTACCCACAGCATCAGCTGGCCATTGGTAATCGGATGTTTGCGATGCACCTGATGAAGTAATACCTTGCTTAATATAAGGAAGGCGATGGCCACAAGATAGAAGGCTACCGAAGCCATTACCATGCGGAATCCACTGTAGACCTCGCTGCTCTCTTGCTCTTGAAACATCAGTGTGAGCCATGATGTGGAGGAGTAGGGACCATATATTATCATGAAAAGTATGGAGAAGAGTACGATGAATATGACCGAACCGGTCAGCGTACGGCTCTCAAGAAGATATCTTGGTGCTTTCTTTTTTAAGTCCATAGTATGCACATTTTAGTTTGGTTTGTTACGAAAACAGGGCAAAGATACGAAAAATGAGCGAATAAATGTACATTTTAATATATTTTCACCCCTATACCGATTTCGCCCCTTTACCCCTTATTTGGCGTGTTTAGTCCCTATACGCCTTCTCTCCTGCCACTTCCAAGCTCTTTTAGTTGAGCGGGTGGGGTGTATTGCGTACTTTTGCACCGATTTTTTTTAATGTATTTCGTATGAGAATAATTGGAACTGGTAGTGCACACCCCAAGCACACCTTAACAAATGACGACCTGTCGAAGATAATGGACACCAGCGATGAGTGGATCCGTGAGCGCACAGGTATCTGCACACGGCAAATCATCACTGACGAGAATCTTGAGGATCTCGCTGCCGAGGCTGCTCAAAAAGCATTGGATGATGCGGGCATGAAAGCGGCAGATATAGACTATATCATCTGTTCTAATGTAGTATTCGAATATGTCACACCGTCTGTAGCGAGCATCGTAGAAGGCAAGATTGGCGCATCGTGCCCTTGCGTCGACCTCAATGCGGCCTGCTCGGGTTTCATCTATGCCATTGACTTTGCCGAGGCATTGTTGCAGACAGGCCGCGCCACCAATATCTTGGTGATGGCAGCAGAGGAACCCACCCGCATGGTCGACTGGAACGACCGCAGCACCTGCGTGCTCTTTGGCGATGGTGCCGGTGCCATGGTAGTGACACGTGGCGATGGGCTGCGAGCCATCAAGGTGTCGTCGAAGAGCAACCTTGATGTGCTGCACTACAAGCGCAAGCTCGAACCCACCCCCTTCATCACCAAGGAAGAAGAGCACATCCCCCTCTACATGGCAGGGCAAGAGGTATTCAAGACAGCTGTCACCTGCTCGCTGCGCGACCTCTTGGCTGTGCTGTCCGATGCAGGGCTCGACAAGGATGATATCGCCTACTACGTGCTCCATCAGGCAAACTTCCGAATCAATGATTTCATCCGTCATCGGTTCAATATGGATACGGCAAAGTTCCCTGTCAATATGGACAGATATGGCAACACTTCATCGGCAAGTATTCCCATGCTGCTTGACGAGTTGAACCGTGAAGGAAAGTTAAAAAAAGGCGATTTGTTAGCTTTTAGTGCTTTCGGTGCTGGATTTACCTCGGGTGCGTGCATCATTGAATGGAATAAATAGCTATATTTGCAACATTATTAACAAGTATTAAGAATTAGCATAAGATATATTGATATGGAAAGAAGAGTTGTAATTACCGGATTGGGTGCAATCTGCCCCGTAGGAAATACTGTTGCCGACTTTTGGGAGAGCCTGAAGGCTGGCAAGAGTGGCTTGAACTTTATCCAAGGATATGACGATGTAGATCTCCCTGTGCGCATTGTAGCCCAGGTGAAGGACTTTGACCCTATAGCCAATGGTCTTGAGCGTGCCGATGTGCGCAAGATGGACCTCTATTGCCAGTATGCCATTGCAGCTGCCAACCAGGCAGTGAAGGACAGCGGACTGGTGAGTGGCGAGAATATTGAGTCTGGTCGTTTCGGTGTATATGTAGGTTCGGGAATCGGTGGCATCAGCGCCTTTGTGCGTGAAACAGGCAAGTACCTCGAGGAGGGTGCACGACGTATCTCTCCTTTATTTATCCCTACAATGATTGCCAACATCGCTTCGGGAAACATCGCTATCCGTCACAAGGCCGAAGGCCCCTGCCTGCCTGTGGTGACTGCATGTGCTACAGGTACCCACTCGGTGGGTGAGGCATACCATGCCATCAAGTTTGGTTTTGCCGATGCCATCATCACCGGTGGTGCTGAGGCAGCCGTGCACCCCTTGGCTATCGGCGGCTTTGCCAACAGCCGCGCCCTCACCAGTGCTGAGACATTGGAAGATGCCTGCACACCGTTCGATGCCCGTCGTAGCGGGTTTACTATGGCCGATGGTGCCGGAGTCCTTGTTCTTGAGGAGTATGAGCATGCCGTGAAGCGTGGTGCCACCATCTATGCTGAGGTAGCCGGCTATGGCAACACCTGTGATGCGCACCACTACACCGCTCCTCGCCCCGACGGTATACCAGCCTCGAAGGCTATCCGTATGGCACTCGATGAGGCTGGATATACCTCTGCCGATACCCTCTATATTAATGCACATGGTACCAGCACTCCGCTCAACGACAAAACCGAGACGTACGCCATCAAGCTCGCTCTTGGCGAGGAGGATGCCCGCAGGGCACTCATCAGTTCCACCAAGTCGATGACCGGTCACATGCTCGGTGCTGCAGGTGGTATCGAACTCATCGCCACGGCTTTGGCTGTGAAGCACGGCATCGTGCCTCCCACCATCAACTACAGGGAGCCCGATCCCGAGTGTGACCTCAACTACGTGCCCAACAAGGCTGTAGAGGTCAATGTGACTATGGCTGCGTCCAACTCATTGGGTTTCGGCGGACACAATGCCTGCGTGGTATTGAAGAAGGTGTGATTTGAGTTTTTTAGTTTGTGAGTTCTTTAGTTTGCCAGATTGCCATTCGGCAGCAAAGGCTGTAGTACAGGCTCACAAACTCAAGAACTCACAAACTCCAAATCTTAAAAACTCACAAACACATGGACAGAGAAGAAATCAAGTCTTATCTCCCGCATCGTGAGCCGATGCTGCTTATCGACTCTGTAGTCACAGAGGTTGTAACCGATGCCACGGGTAATGAGGTGAACTATGCTGTAGGCACTTACCATGTGCGCGGCGACGAGTATTTCCTGCAGGGGCATTTCCCCGACTACCCTGTAGTGCCAGGAGTGATTCTATGCGAGATGATGGCCCAGTCGTGTGCCATGCTCCTTGGCGATGAGATCAAGAGCAAGCGTCCCCTCTATACGGGTATCGACAATGTCCGTTTCAAGTACCAGGTACGTCCGGGCGATACTATTGTGATACGCTCTACCATTACCGATCGTCGTCAGTCCATCATCTTCGTGAAGGCCGAAGCGAAGGTAGACGGTAAACTGTGTTGTAGGGGCAATCTCTCGTTCGCGCTGGTTTGAGCGAGACCATCATAGCAAGCTGAGGGGTGCATCAAGCACCCCTCAACTGTTTCTCCCCATTTCCGAAGAGCAGGGGACTCATAGGTCTATTTGCGCCTTACCACTTCATACGGCACACGCACCGACACTCCACACCGCATCAGGTCGGCAAGGTTGGGATACATGCGTGCCACGAAGGAGTCCCAGTCGCGCAGCGGCATCTCTGTCCATCCCGCCTCTGCCAGCGCCAAGGCTCGCGGGAAAGCCATGTATGTGGCACGGTTGATGTCGGGGATAGCCTCTGCCCATAGAGTGCCCATTATGCCCAACACATGGCTCTGCTCCTCGGCAGGGCGTCCATACCCGGGATCCAGTTTGTAGCAGTTCTCCAGAGTAGAAAGCGGCATGCCCCAGTTGTTGTGCTCGGGCAGGTCGTTCCTCCACTGCGGATAGTCGAGGTAGGCATACTCTCCCGGTGCCATGATGATGGGGTGGCCATGCTGCCCGGTGAGCGCAAGGCAGGTGGGTGTGAGGCCATAGCGCCATGTGACGAGCGTCACATCTTCGGGATAAGGGAAGAGGTAATCGTTGGCTGGCGGATAGATATTGTCCAGCTCACACCACAGGATGGGCCGCTTGCCAACCTTACGTACTGTCGCTAATACACGGTCAAAGAAAGGGGTCATCAGCTGTGTCGCTTGGGTGTATCCAGCGTCCTGCATCATCCTCTGGCACTCTTCACACTTTGCCCAATTGGCCGGCACGGCAGCTTCGTCGCCGCCCAGGTGCATATAGGGCGAGGGGAAGACGCTTGCCACCTCCCTGACGACATCGGCCAGCACTTCGTAGCTCTGCTCATTGGCTGCGCACACCATACGGTTGGTCGTGTGTCCCACCTTCACCGTGTCGTCCTTCAGGTGTGTGCAGCTCAGCTCGGGGTATGCAGCCAGTATGGCCACCGTGTGTCCCGGGATGTCTATTTCGGGTACTACCTCGATGTGGCGCTGCGCGGCATAGCCGATGATCTCGCGCAGCTCCTCTTGGGTATAGTGCTGCTCGCTCGCCAGTTCGGGGTGGCTATGTATGGCTATGCGCCATCCCTGGTCGTCGGTAAGATGCAGCTGCAACACATTGTATTTATACTTGGCCATCTGGTCGATGAAGAATTTCACATCCCTCACGGGCAGGAAGTGGCGTGCGGGGTCGAGCATCAGAGCGCGGTATCCCAGTCGCGGGGCATCGTCAATGTATATGGGCCTCATCTCGTCGCGCCCCGTGGCAAGGACATCGCCCAGCAGCAGCTGGTCCATAGTCATCACGGCACGAAACAGCGCAGCTGGCGTACTTCCCGCAATCGCTATGCCCCTGCGCGACACATCGATACGGTAGTGCTCATCGCCCTGCAGCGCGGGGTCAAGCGCCAGTGTTATGTCGCCCCTCTCCCCATCGGCAGCGAGCGCCACGTCCACTCCCGTCCGGCACTTGATGATGCCTGCCAAGCATTCGGCAGCAAACTGCTGTGCCGTGTCGGCACAGACTATGGCCGTGCGCCCCTCCACGAAACGGTATGGCCTGCCCTTCGCCTGCACTACAGAGTTGGGCATCGGCATCAATGCCGCGAGGTTGTCCTGAGCATAGCCAAGCACCGCAGTGCCCAGCGCCAGTAGCAATGTGTGGAGTATCCTTTTCATCGTTCCCTATTCTATTTTTTTTGTGCAAAGATAATAAGAAAATGAATATTTGTTTTCATGCACCGAAATAAACTGCTATCTTCGCATCCCGGTATGTAAAAAATACAGAGAAACTCACCAACTTACAAACTCAAAAACTCAAAATAATATGAATATAGGTGACAAGGCTCCCGAGCGCTTGGGAGTGAATGAGAACGGGCAGGAGGTGCTGCTCAGCAACTATCGCGGCAAGAAGGTAGTACTCTACTTCTACCCCAAGGACAACACATCGGGCTGCACAGCCGAGGCATGCAGCCTGCGCGACCACTACGGCGAGTTCCGTGCCCGGGGCTACGAAGTGATTGGCGTGAGTGTAGACAGTGCCGCCTCGCACCGCAAGTTTATCGACAAGTACGAACTGCCCTTCACCCTGATTGCCGACACCGACAAGGAGCTGGTGCAGGCCATGGGCGTGTGGGGCGAGAAGAGTATGTACGGACGCAAGTACATGGGCACCTTCCGCACCACCTTCGTAATCGACGAGAACGGCATCATCGAGCAGATATATCTGCCTAAGCAGATCAAGACCTCTACCCACGCCGAGCAGTTGCTGGGGTAATGAAACAGATGGAGGCGACCCTCACGGGCAGCCTCCATCCTTCTCTGATGTTCTTCAAAGAACTTTCTTATCTTACGATTGTCTATTTCTTCTTCGGTTGCTTATTGAATCGGTACACCACGTGCAGCATGGCGTAGCGCGGCACCACGTTGTGCCATGTCTCCTGTATACCCTGCGCGTTCACCGAGTAGCGGATGTTGGAGAGCTGGCCCAGCAGGTCGAAGCCGTCGGCTATGAAGGTGAGGTTACCCTTCAGGATACTCTTCGATAGGCGAGCGTTCCACACCAGGTCATCGGTGTTCATCGACTCGTCGGCATAGCCACGGCGGCTATACATGGTGAGGTCGGTGCTCAGGTTCACTCCCCACGGCAGTTCGCTCTTCAACGTCAGGCCATAGTCATAGTCGATGGCATGGATGGTGGTGAAGTCCTCGCGGTTGCCCGTGGCGTAGCGGTAGGTGGCATTGGCTTTGAGGTAGACGGTCGACTGCTCCCACTTGTTTTCAAAGCCCAGGCTTTCACGAAGGTTCACGTTGCGCACCACACTCTTGGGGTCGGCCGTGGAGCCTACGACGCTGATGTAGTCCACGCTGTTGACATACCCTGCCGTG
>JAGAQY010000074.1 GCA_017622495.1 Bacteroidaceae bacterium
ACTTACTCATTCCCGAGGAATAATAATCCCGAAGAATGGAAAGACATTCTTCTTCACTGTAATGTTCTCGTTTTTCTCTCATACTGTTTACACATCTTTAATGGTTATTAAATGTGTCTACCTATAGCAGTATAAGACATCCCCACAGAGCGTAGCGACGAGGAATCTCAGTAATATTTTTTCGCTATGTCCAATCCTTAAGTTTCCGTCATCGTTAACGTTATCATTGCAGTGCGCAAGCGCTGCCAAAGCCAACCGATTTATGAACTTTCGCCATATAGGGAATGGAACGGAGTGTGCCTCTCTTCCATCACTCATCAACCCTATTCCACCCGATTCCACCGTTTTTTGTTTGCGCGGTGCCATCGCGAGTACAACAAGCGACTTCGTGTTTAAATTCCGTTCCATCGCGTTGACAAAAAAACAACACAGTTGATACCATCATCGTTTTCGTTTAATGGCACACAGAAATTTCACAGATTTTTAATTCCAAAAGGGTTTCGTTTACATCATCATCGCATCAGTTCGGATTTGTGAATTGTCAATTGTCAATTGTGAATTGTGAATTGAATGTGTGTCATGCACGCGGCATATCCATCACATGCATGTACGGGATTTGGCACATACATGTACCGCCCGCGATTCATGCACGCAATCTTTGAATGCGATTCGTTCATTGTTTAGTGTGTAATTGCGGTACCATCATTAAACATTAAACATTCGACATTCAACGTTCATCGTCTCTCGTTAAACGTTAATAGCAGTTCCGCTGTGCCTTATCGTACACGCAAGCGTATAAAGGAGCCTTGTAGTAGAAAAATCAGAGCCATCCGTTAAAATCGGACAGCTCTGACGGAAAGATTTGTGTGTACGATAATTTATATTCTAAGTGATATTTCGTCAAAACACATATACACTGGAGATACTTAAAGTACGGTAACGCATATTCTTCTTGTTGATGTCTTTCATACCCCAATCGTAGCCTACGGAGAGTTGCCAGTGCCCGTATAGTTCTGCACCGAGACGACATCCTAATCCCCAATCGAAACGCTCATGTACATTGTCGGCAAAAATGTTGTTTGACACCGTGCTTGTGGTGGATTTTCCGGCCAATGTAGATGTCAGCGTCTCTTTGCCAAAAAGACCGATACCAGCATAAGGACCCGCAGAGACAAAAAGTTTCAGTTTGTCACTACATCTAAACTTATAGCCTACGTGTACAGGAATGCTCAGATAGTAAGGGGTTGCTTTCCATTGCAGTGAGGTAGCAGTGGCTTTATCATAATAGGCCACACTCTTCCAACCATGTGATGAGAGCAAGGCACTGAAGTCCATAAACCACCCTTCGGAAGCTTGAAGTAATCCCAATTCGCCTTTTACCCCTACGTTAAATCCTATCAGACCAGTGTCGTCACCACTCGGGGAATTGACATTTACGCCTGCAGTCGCACCTACTCTGAACTCTTGTGCCATACTGGGCAATACCATTGCGCCAAGTAAAATCATAAAAAATATCTTTTTCATACGTAAAAGCCTTATGAATTGAATAAATACGCGATAAAGTATCTATACGACTAATAGTCCTCTTCAGAGAACTATTAGTGATTTTGGGAAGAATCAAACTACATGAATCCCCTTAAATGATTTGCTGCCTACTACCCCACTACATTTAGAACATGTAAAGTTTGTGACTTCGGCATCATAGTCCATGCCTACAGCTTCAATAGGAACGTTCAATATTGTTACTTTGGCTGGTTCTGGGCATATCACTTGACCTTTAATCGTTGATACTGGACTTATTGTTTCCAACATCATTGAACATGTCGCATCAACTTTCTTCTTCCAGAAAAGGACCTTTTTCTTTGTGATGAATTCTACAGCAAAAGAATTTCCATTAACAATACGCCCTAATGTCATAGTGCAGGTAAACTTATCTTTAGAGATTGTGAGTGACGCATCATAAAACCCCTTAAATCCAGGTTCAACAGGACCTGTATATACTCTTGTCTGTGCTGTTTGTATCATCTGAACATCTGAAGTATATGCATGAGTATCAAATGTAGGAGAGTTCGATTCTGCCCCCACCAAAGTCTCACCAATTACAACATAACCCGCAATATTACCAATCAACGCCATTTTGTCATCGGTAAAGTTTAGATAAGGAGTCACATCAAACTCATCGTTGGGATCAAAAGAGAAAGACTCCGCATATCTTTCTTTGAAGTTTTCAATGGCATTGCATATTTCAACAGAATCTTCCATGTCGAAAATGGCGTCTAATTCCTTGTCTACTTTATGCCATGCACTATAAGCTCCATCAAAGCCAAGTTTTGCAAAATAATCCAATATAGCATCTTCGTCCATTGTTTCCAGTTCAGCCATTACAGCATCGTATGTTTGCTGGTCTTGGAAGCGAAGTACGGGCATATCTACATCACCTTTAGCTCTTGTCTGAGACTGCCACATTCCCATTGTAGAGACTTCTACAGCAGGAGACTCGGTGAACTCTACATTTGTAAACTCTTCATTGTCGCATGATACTATTCCTAATAAGCAACATGCAGCTAATGCTGCCACTAACTGAAATCTAAACTTTCTCATTGTTCGTTTTAATTTAATTGATTAATATTTTGAATTATGTAATGTTATTCTTCAATAGAAAAATCCCCCACATAAACCTCATCTCCTTGTACTATTTCCAGGCTATAGTCACAATTCTCAAGAGATGGTAATTCAATCACAGATTGTAAAGAGTTTAGAGAAGAACTATAAAGAATCTCCCCTGCCATGGTATATACATATACATGGGCTTTTACATCTTCAACTAATTGTATTGTTAGAGTACTCCCATCAATAGAGGCAATAGGGAGAACAACTAGAGAACGTCCTTTTTTGCTTTTGTCATCTATGGGTTTTCTAACGATATAGATGGGACGATACTCTGCATAAACTGATAATCCTATCAGCATTGCCGCTAAAAAAATTAATGTTTTTTTCATATACTTTTGCTTTTATGATTAATACTTGCCGCAAAAGTACAATTCCTTTAGATACACCATGCCAAATATAGCGCAACAAAAGCGCAACATTTACACGTTGCGTTTAAGTAAGTAGTGACAAGAATGTGACAAAACCAACTTAAATATATTGAATGTCAACAAACTAATTCCTAAAAAGCAATAGGTAGAAGTCAGTAGGGAGTTTCTTCTTAATTCGGGACTTTTGCATGCGAATTACATTCAGCGAAGATGCTACCAAGCATGCTTTAATGATGTGCGGACTATAGTTTAATGATGAGAGAAGACAATGTATAATCTCTTTGTCGTTCAAATTTTTCGCCTCATCGTAGAGGTTCGATACGACAGTAGAGAAACAATTGAACAATATGTTGTATAACTGCTCACGCTCGACAGATGAAAATATGAAATCCTTATCCTCGATAACCTCTTTCTTGTTCAATAGGGTGGCCCAACCGTTACGTTTGAAGAGTGCAATACTTGTTTCAATATTATTCTTGTAAATTGCCAAAATAGCGTCACGATTTGCAATAGGCGTTGATGTTGGTGAGTCATCGAGCTCTGACAATGTATCAAGAGACTCATCGTCTGTCTGATGATTGGCTGTGCCGGTGCGCAGTTTGTGCAACTCAACCTGATTTTGCAGAAGTGTATCTTGCAATTGTTTGATATAGGCCTTACGCTTTCTCTCAATCAACAACCATGTAATGGCAATACCACATGTCAATATAATAGCACATGCAACTCCTTTTATAATTAAGAACTTTTTCTCTTCTTTCAGTTCTCTCTCTTTCAACTCTACAGTATGGGCATTCTCAATTTCTAGTATTTCAGCTTGTCTTTGAATTTTTACAATGGAGTCATTTAATTTTTCAAACTGGCGAATGTAGGCATGTTGCAATGGGAATTGTATCGAATCTATTGAAAGATACATGAGGTTATATATACAATTATACCTCAAATACACATCGGCATCACCCATCATCGCCTTTTCGTAGTATGTCATCGCCTCAAGAATATCCCCTTTTTCTTTAGCTAGTTCTGCTTTGAAATAAGTATCCGAGGTCTGAACACTTTTACTACCTACAGTACATTTGTTAAAGAACTCTTTTGCTTCATCATAATTCTTATAAAACACCAATTCTATCTTCCCCAACTCAAAGAAAATTTGTGCTCTTGTGTCTATACATAAGGATTCTTGAAATGCATCCTTCAATGTCAGCTCTGCCATTTCGGGAAGTCCTTTATGCATATATATGCGTGCAACATCCAATCGTGAAGCTGCCCGTATTTCCTTGTCGTAGCTTTCACTGATTGCAACTTTATCAAATGCTTCCAATGCCACTAATGCCTCATCGAACATATTGCAGTTCAGATAATGCTCTCCCAGGTTTTGATTGCAATAGGCATGATATTTTGTAGTGGTATCAGGAAAAAATGATTTGGCTTGCAAATATGCATGGATTGCATTTACATCATCCCTAAGCTCAGTATACACGCAACCCAAGGAGTACCAGGCCATGGCGGCGCGGTAGCTCTTCCTATTCCTATTATAATAGTTGGTGGCGTGGCGGATGAGAGTGTCGGTAGTGAGCGGTACGTAGCACTTATAGTCGGCCTGCGTGCGCAGGATGGCATAGAGTGCCCGCTCCTCATCGCCGAGCGAGGCGAAGGGGATACTGTCGAGCGCGAGGCGCACGACCTCGGGCGCGGTGTCGAGCTGCGCCTCCAGCCGCTCGAGCTGGCGCATGTGCCCGTGCCCGCCACACCCCATGCAGAGGGTGGCGAGAAGGAAGGTATGGAGTATGGTGCGCAGCTTCATAAATATTCTGTATGGCGCAAATATAGCTATTTATCTCCAAATACCGATGGATGCCATGCTTTTATTTCGCTCGCCTGACACTAACTTTATGGCTACGCCATGAAGATACTCACGCTCGCTGAAAAATATTAAAACAAGTTTTATATTTTGCTCGCTTATTCGTATCTTTATCTTTGCTGCGCCATGAAGAAGTTAGGCTGCGGCTCGGAATGCTTGCGCTTGGCTCGTCCAAGAAAATTACAACTGACGCAGGAACGAGAGCAGAGATAGGCTTGCCTAATCTCTATGCCGAGTGACAAGGAAGAAAATAAAATTAAGGACTGCCTTAACACTCGGTTTATTCGAGAAACTTGCATTTTGCTCACTAAATTCGGACTTTCTTACGCTCAACAATACAAATAAAATTTGCATTGTCTTCGCTTAAACGAAATTTTGCACTAACTTTATGGCTGCGCCAAGAAGATACTCACGCTCGCTGTGAATAAATCAGCACTTTGATTAGGCAAGCATGCTTTCCTAATCAAAGTGTTGTTTATTCGCTCGCTTATTCGTATCTTTGCTCCATCGAATCTAATGCACAGAAACAAAACACAATGAAAAGAACCTCTATCCTACTATGGCTGGCACTCGTGCCCACTGCCTTGACCTTAGCACAAACCTCACAGGACAATCACTACATATACCTCACGGACGGTGCAGTAGAAGCATACCCCAAAGAGTATGTGGATGCACTGGAGCTGACCGACCGACAATGGACGATGACGCTCAAGGGCGACACAGTAGTTGCGTGGGACGCATCGGAGGTGGACTCGGTGAGCGACATCGCACCCGAATACCCGCAACTGACCGAGTTTGACTTCGACGACAACCTCAACGAGCAGCTCACCAACGACGTGTACGGCACCATCGCCGATGGCAGGGTGACCGCCACCGTGGCAGCCATAGGCAAGTGGCTCACACCCTCATTCAAGCTCAGCGACAGGGCTGCCGTGGCCTATGTGGATGAGGCTCGCCAAACGAGCGGCACCACACGCCTGCGCTTTGCCGACGAGGTGACATATACCGTGGGATACCCCAACCATCGCCGCCTCTCCATGGAGAAGGTGAGCGATGAGGTGTGGAGCGAGGCTACAAGCACGGCCAAGGAGATTGCGCTCACTGCCGATATGCTGTCGACCAATGCGCCATCGGGGCGCGGCGAGGGAGTGGAGAACCTGATAGATGGCCAGCCTGCCACCTACTTCCACTCCACCTGGAGCAACGACCCGATGTATGACAAGTTGCCCGAGAACGAGTATCCCTACATATCCGTGGCGCTCACCAAGCCCATCAGCGCACTGCAGTTCTACTACCAAACGAGGATAGACAGCAACAACCGTAACCCGTATGCATTCAGAGTGTACGCATCGCACGACAACGCCGTGTGGAATGAGGTTGCCTACTACGACGAGAGCACAGGCATACCTACGGCAGGTGCCGGGGTGGAATTCACCTCACCCGTGATAGAGGCCGGCGAGGCATACCGCTACTGGAAGTTTGAGCAGACAGCGTGTGCATACAAGAACTATCTGGTGTTGTCAACATTCAAGCTGTACGAGGTGACTTATACTGGCGGCGAACCCGAGCTCTTGGAGCCCGCCCGCTATGCATACAGGATGAAACCGCTTGGCCGTGAAGTCCCTGTAGCCGTCACCTGGCTCACCGATGAGGCCACGGCCGTGCCGCGCATCGATATCGACATCGACGGCGGAGAGATGGTGACGAGCAAGGAGTACTACCTGAACGCACTCATCACCATACAGGGCAACGGCGTGTGGGCCGACTTCGAGGACTCGGTGCAGATCAAGGGACGCGGCAACAGCAGCTGGAGCACCAACCCCTATGCCAAGAACCCCTACCGGCTGAAGTTTGCCAGCTCGGTAAAACCCTTCGGACTGAAGAAAGGCAAGAACTGGAACCTCATAGCACAAGCACAAGGAGGCTCCATGATGAGCAACCCCATGGCCATGAAAGCTGCCCGCATGGTGGGAGCTGCCGGAGCCAACGACGTGATACCCGTAGACCTCTACATGAACGGTGACTACCGAGGAAGCTACATCTTCACACAGAAGACAGGACTTGCCAACAACAGCATCGACCTCGACGATGAGTCGGCAGCCGTATTCCTCGAGCTCGACACCTACTACGACGAGGCCTACCGGTTCTACTCCGACAAGTACCGCCTGCCCGTCAACATCAAGGAACCCGACTTTGCCGAAGGCGAGACCGTGCTCAACATGGAGCAGGTGAAGAAGGACTTCAACCGCTTCGAGACCTCGCTCTACGAGGACACCCACTTCGAACGCCTCGTCGACCTCGACATGCTGGCCCGGTTCATGCTGGTCAACGAGCTGGTTTACAACTCAGAGATCAACCACCCCAAGAGCACATTCCTCTATAAGGAGGACCTGGGCCGCCTGGGCTCGCCCTATGTGTTCGGGCCCGTGTGGGACTTCGACTGGAGCTACGGCTACGAGAGCAACCGCCAGTACTGCACCACCCCACCCACCGACAACCTCTTCGGCATCATCACCACTGGCAAGGGCAACCGCTTCTTCTCCACCCTATGGCAAGCCAGCGACCTGCTCAAGCGCCGATACTATGCCCTGTGGAAAGACTTCGTGGACAACCACCTCGAAGAGTATATCGACTATGCCGACGACTACCTCGCCTACGCCAACAGCTCATTCGTCAACAACGCCTCACTGTGGAGCGATGGCGGCAACTACGCCACCGTGGCCGACAACATGAAGACATGGCTCAGAACCCGAGCCCACCACATCCTGCAGAGCCTCACGCCCTACGACCTCGATGCACCCGTCGACTACCCTTACGGCGACCTCAATGCCGACCACACCATCGACGGCACCGACCGTGAGCTCCTGCTCGATGCCCTGCTCGACGATGCCCCCAGCGGTACCCTGCTCGACCAAGCCGACATAGACGCCACAGGCCAGCTCACCATCGGCGACGTGGCATGGCTCAACGACATGATTGCCGACGAGGCAGGGCCTACACCCGCGCGCCTCGCCGAGGAACAGGATGCCCCCGCCACCGCATCGGTATGGAAGCATGAGCTCACCGCCACCGACGGACTCCCCGGCACCTTCAACGGATACAGCTACGAGTACACCTCGCCCCTCATCACAGCCCCCTCGCCCATCGGCAAGCTACGGCTCACCGTCACCGACAGCAACACGGGCGACAGCGGCAGCGGCTATATATGCTTCGCCATAGCCGAGTTTTACCTCTACGATGCCCAGGGCAATGCCATCACCCTCACGGCCGATGACTTTGCCACCAACGCCCAAGAACCCAAGGAGGGCCCGCTGGCCGATATCGTCGACGGCGACATGTTTACCTACTTCCACTCTACCTGGAGCGAGGCGGCCGATGCCGAGCACTACATCGAGGTCACCCTACCCCAGCCCATGAGCCAGTTTACCATCAGCTACCTCACCCGCAACGAGCGCACAGTGCCTACTGCCATCACCCTCACCGAGGGAGCAGCCGGTATCGGGGAGGGCGGCGAAGAAGAGATACTCTCGCCCGATGGTATAGGCGTGCATGTAGTGGAGACTCAGCCCGGCATGGAGTGGCAGCTCACCATGTCGCTTGACGAGTGGATGCCCTACACCGCCTTCCAGATGGACATGGCACTACCCGACGGCATAGGCATATTCGATGCCACTACCGACCTCGCACCCGCTGCCCGACTCGAGGCTGCACACGCCCTCATGGGCGACTATCGTAACGACGGCACCTTCCGCGTGCTGGCACACTCGCCAGCCAACGCCAACGTGGGCGATACGGGAGCATCGCTCTTCACCCTCCTGCTCACGGCCGACCGTACACTCAGTGCCGGCACACACCCGCTCACAATCGAGGGCATACGCATGGTCACCGGTGACGGATTCGAGCTGGCCATGAGCGAGATCACCGTGCCCATACACGTATCTGAGGCTGCTATCGACAACCCCACCGCCACCACCTACCGCATCAGTTACTACACCGTAGAGGGCAAGCCGCTGGCAGCACCCCGCCCCGGCATCGTCATCTGCCGCAAAGTTTACACCGATGGCCGCGTAGAGACCATAAAGAAGATGTACCCGTAGGACATCGCCGAGAAAAGGGGCATGCCCACACGAGAAAAGCCTTCTCCCACGCAAGGAGAAGGCTTTTTCGTATTATATGAGGGATAGTATGGATGCAGACTGACTGCTTGCCCCTACACCCCTTTGCGCTCGAGCTCTTGCAGACTCTCGAGCTTCTTGGTATCGAGAAACTCGTAGATGCCGCAGAGGTGCTCGCGCACACGTTGGTGACCAAACTCGTAGACCTTGGTGACGAGGCCGTCGAGGAAGTCGCGGTCGTGACTCACGATGATGAGGGTGCCGTCGTAGTCTTGCAGGGCCTGCTTGAGCACGTCCTTGGTCTTGAGGTCGAGGTGGTTGGTGGGTTCGTCGAGGATGAGCAGGTTGACGGGCTCGAGCAGGAGCTTGAGCAGGGCCAGGCGGGTGCGCTCGCCACCGGAGAGCACCTTGACCTTCTTCATCGACTCCTCGGGGCCACCAAACATGAAGGCACCCAGGAGGTCGCGTATCTTGTTGCGCACCTCGCCCTTGGCCACATCGTCGATAGTCTGGAACACGGTGAGCTCCTCATCGAGCAGCGAGGCCTGGTTTTGGGCAAAATAACCTATCTGCACGTTGTGGCCGAGCGTGATGGTGCCGTCGTAGGGTATCTCGCCCATGATGCTCTTGACCATGGTAGACTTGCCCTCGCCATTGCGGCCCACGAAGGCTATCTTGTCGCCACGCTCTACGGTGAAGGTGGCATCCTTATATATGAGTCGATCGTATGTTTTGCCCACCCCATCGGCAATCACGGGATAGCTACCGCTACGGGGCGAGGGCGGGAACTTGAGGCGCAGGCGTGAGGTGTCCTCCTCATCGACCTCGATGAGCTCGAGCTTCTCGAGCATCTTGACGCGGCTCTGCACCTGGAGGGTCTTGGAGTAGGTACCCTTGAAGCGCTCGATGAAGTCCTTCGTCTCCTGTATCATCTTCTGCTGCTCCTCGTACTGCTTCTGCTGTTGTTCGCGGCGCTCGCGGCGCAGCTCGAGGTAGTGGCTATACGATGCCTTGTAGTCGTAGATGCGGCCCATGGTAACCTCAATGGTGCGGGTGGTGATGGAGTCTACAAACTTGCGGTCGTGGCTGATGACGACGACGGCTTTCGATGAGGTCTTGATGAAGTCCTCGAGCCACTGTATGCTCTCGATGTCGAGATGGTTGGTAGGCTCGTCGAGGAGCAGCACGTCGGGGTCCTTGAGCAGGAGCTTGGCAAGCTCGATACGCATGCGCCAGCCTCCCGAGAACTCGGAGGTGGGCTTGGAAAAGTCGGTGCGCTCGAAGCCAAGGCCCAGCAGGGTCTTCTCCACATCCTCTTCGAAGTGGGTCATGTCGATGGCATAGAACTTCTCGCTCAGCACGGCTACCTGCTCGATGAGGGCCATATACTCGTCGCTCTCATAGTCGGTGCGGGTGGCCAGCTCATTGTTCATGCGCTCAATCTCGGCTTCGGCCTCGTGCAGATGGGCAAAGGCTTGCGAGGTCTCCTCGAAGACGGTGCGCCCATCCTCAGTCATGAGATGCTGGGGGAGGTAGGCGATAACGCAATCTTTCGGTGCCGACACCTTGCCGCGCGTGGGCTGGCGCACTCCGGCGAGTATCTTGAGCAGGGTGCTCTTGCCAGCGCCGTTCTTGCCCATCAGGGCGATGCGGTCTTTCTCGTTAATCTGAAAGGATATGTCCTTGAACAATGTGGTGCCGCCAAACTCTACGGCCAATCCGTCTACTGAAATCACAGGGAAATTAATAATTAAAAGTTAACAATTAGAACAGGGCAACAAAAAACCCGCAACCCCTTCCTGATGGCCCATAGTGTTTTTCATGTACTAACAGTCATCTCGGAAGATGTGCGGGCAAAATGTCGTGCTTTATTTTGCTGCAAAAATAATGCTTTTTTTTGATTGCAACAAAAAAAGGCAGCTGAGATAGGTCTCAACTGCCTTTTTAGAGAATTCTGGGAGGTATCAGAAGGCCAAGCCCACACGGAATCCGAAGTTACCGGGAGTCTCCATGCTCTGCCCCATCACCGTGCCCTTGTTGGTGGAGAAGCTGTAGTAGGCGGCAGCATGCAAGCCCATGCCATTGGCCCAAGGGTACCAGCGCACACCAATTTCCGGCGACATGTAGAAGCCCCAAGTGTCTTCTGACGACTTGTATATATAGTAGTACGACGACATGTGGGCATACTCGGCTCCCAGCTTGAGGGCTACGTAGGGTTGCCAGTCCGACTCGATGATACGGTACAGGGCGGTGACACCGAAGGGGAGCTGGTAGAGCGAGCGCTGCTGGTCGGTATAGACGGCCGTCTGCGGGGTGAGGTTCACAATGGAACGATCTACATACTCGCTATTGGTATGGTAGCTCATGAAGGCTCCGATAGCGATGTCGGGGGTGAGGTACCAGCCTGCATCGAAGTTCATGCCCCAGCCGCTGGCCTTGTCGGCAAACTTGTTGATGGGCATATTGAACTGCCAGTCTACGTTGTAGTAGGCATCAAGCGACACCTGTGATTTTGCCGTCATACTGCCCCCTGCAATGAGAGCCACTAATACTGCCAGACGGATAGCATATTTCTTAAGGGTTTTCATAATGATCACGTTTTTAGATTGTTACTTTTTCAGATACTTCGACTGGCTGAAGGCCTGACTGATTGCTTGCGCCACCTCTGTTGTATTGAGTGAGCCGTCGCTATTGAGCAAGCCACTGATGTAGCTGGTCCATACCACCTTGAGTTGTTTTGAAGTACTCTCGGGTTGGGTGAGATCTACAAGTTCGCCCAATACCGAGCCTGTACTGTAGGAGTAGGTGATGTCGTAGGGCCAGTACCAGCCACCCCAGTCACCCCAATAACTGAACTGCCAATACCAAGGGTAGCCATACCACCAGGGGTAGTTGTTGTAGTAGCGGAAGCGATAGGTATCCTTGACGTAGCTAATCTGCAGGCCAAGATCGGCAGATTCTTTGTCCGTAGTACGCACATAGCCTGCTGCCTCCATGCCAGCCACGTAGTTGGCGATGAGGATATCGGCCGCGGGGGTACCATACAGATATTTGGGCTTGTCAGAACTGTTGTCAATGATGAGCACGCTATCGGGAACATAGAAGGTCGTAAACTTGGCGAAGTCGGTGTCATCGTCATAGTTGGTATACACCAGATAGTCGTCATCGAGCTTGCCCGTGTCAGGGGTCTTCTCGCAGGCTGTGACGAGCAGCACTGCGGCAAAAAGCATTGGAATTAGTTTTTTCATAAAGGTTAAGGGTTATGGGTTGATGGATTAATTCTTTCACGGAGTGCAGGAGGCGTAGCGTCACTCCTACACTCCTGTGCTCCTAAAAGAGAGTTACTTTCTTCTGAGCTTATGCTTCACATCCTGCGATACACGCTTCAGGTCTTTGTCGAGCTTATGCAGGGCACTGTCGCCTTCGGCAACAAGACGCATCTTGGGGCGGCTATTGTAGGAGATGAGCTCGTACACGACAGCAGTAGAGTCGTTGGGCATGCCTACCATGACGATTTTCTGTCCCTCGTCCATATTGGTGCGGGTCATGCCGTTGGTCTCGGTATAGCTCTCGGTGAGGGTGTAGGTGCCATCGGCATTGAGGCCATAACTGTTGATGGTGAGCACGTAGTTGGCGGGGATACCGTCATCGGTGGGAAGCATGCCCTCGTAGATGTAGGTTTGCAGGTCGCCTATGGTAGAGTCATTGACCATATAGATACTGTCGCTGTATGCCTCTATGGCGACGGCTGGCTCTACTCTTTTTTTGTTGCCGCACGACACGGCAAGTGCGGCCAGGCATACTATGGCCGCCATAGTTAGCGTTTTCTTCATTGTCTTCTCCATTTTTATGGTTCACTTTTTTTAATGCAATGAAGTAACACCTGTCTATGGGATTTGTTTTGCGGGGATGTTTTTTTTAAAGTTAGGCTCTATAAATTAACATTGCAGAAAGAATGGGACAACCGTCAATGTAAATATCCCTGTGTGAATTTATAGAACCTAACTTAAGTTAAAAGCTCGGTTACTACCGCCCGAAGAGCTTGTCGATGAGGTCGCGGCGCCCGATGCGGCGCAGCTCGTCCATGATGGTACGACGCATCTCGGGCTTGTACCAGAAGAAGAACTGGCGTTGGGCCTGCTTGTCGCGCGGCGAGCGGGCACTGTAGATAGGCTGCAGGGTGTAGGGATGAAGCCCCGTATACCAGGCCTCGGTGCTCACGGTCATGGGCGTGGGGGTGAAGTCCTGCACCTGCTCAAGGTGGAAGTCCATACGCTTGGTGAGTACGGCCAGCTCGGCCATATCCTCGGCGGTGCAACCGGGGTGGCTGCTGATGAAGTAGGGGATAATCTGCTGGCGCAGGCCCTCCTCGCGGTTGATGCGGTCGAAGGTGCGCTTGAACTGCTCGAACTGGCTGAACGAGGGCTTCCTCATCACCTGCAATACGGCATCGGAGGTATGCTCGGGAGCCACCTTGAGGCGTCCGCTCACATGGCGGGTGATGAGCTCGCGGGTATACTCCGCAGCTGCGCGGTTGATGGTCTCATCATCGGAACGGTATTGCAGCAGGTCGTAGCGCACGCCACTGCCGATGAAGCTCTTCTTCACCTCGGGCAAGGCATCTACAGCATGGTAGATATCGAGCAGGGGGCGATGGTCGGTATTGAGGTTGGGACACACCTTAGGATGTATACACGAAGGGCGCTTGCAACGGGCACACTTGTCGGTATCCTTGCCGCCCATGCGGTACATGTTGGCCGAGGGACCTCCCAGATCACTGAGGTAGCCCTTGAAGTCGGGCAGCGCAGCGATTGCTTTGACCTCTTTTAGAATGCTCTCCTTGCTGCGACTCACGATAAACTTGCCCTGATGGGCCGATATGGTGCAAAAGGCACACCCTCCGAAACAGCCGCGGTGGATATTGACCGAGTGCTTGATCATGTCGTAGGCGGGTATGCGCTTGCCTCTGTAGCGAGGGTGAGGGAGGCGCGTGTAGGGCAGGTCGAAGGAGTGGTCGAGTTCCTCGGTCGTCATGGGCGGATAGGGTGCGTTGACTACGACGTAACACCCCTCAACCTCCTGTATGAGACGTGAGGCATGCATCCTGTTTGACTCCTCCTCGATGTGGCGGAAGTTGGCCGCCTCGGCACGCTTGTCGCGCAGGCACTCGGCATGGCCGTGCAGCACGATGTCGGCCTCGGTGATGCCACCGGGTATCTCCTCCTTGCTGCGGTAGAGGATAGCGGTTTGGGGAATGTTCTTGAGTTGAAAGATGAAAGATGAAAGTGGACAGTTGTTGCCATTCGGATGGGTACTTTCATCTTTCCACTTTCCACTTTCCACTCGTCGCAATTGCCGCGCAATTGCAACTATCGGTTTCTCTCCCATGCCATAGACGAGAATGTCGGCTCCGCTATCGCACAGGATACTGCGGCGCACCGCGTCTTGCCAGTAGTCGTAGTGGGTGAGGCGGCGCATGGAAGCTTCGATACCGCCGAGCACTACGGGCACGTCGGGGTAGAGACGCTTGAGTATCTGTGTGTATACGATGGAAGGGTACTCGGGGCGCAAGTCGTGACGTCCGTCGGGTGTGTAGGCATCCTCGGAGCGCAGGCGCTTGCCGGCAGTGTACTTGTTGACCATCGAGTCCATACACCCGGCAGTGACACCGAAGAAGAGGCGCGGACGGCCCATCTTGCGGAAGTCGCGTAGGTCGTCACGCCAGTTGGGCTGCGGAACAATGGCCACACGCAAGCCCTCAGCCTCAAGGATGCGCCCTATCACGGCAGCACCGAACGAGGGGTGGTCTACATAGGCATCGCCCGAGAAGAGCACCACGTCTACCTCGTCCCACCCACGCAGCTCCATCTCCTTGCGAGTGGTAGGAAGAAAATCTGTCAGTTGGGGCATTATGCTTCTGCTTCGGCTTGTTCGCGACTCTCGGCCCATCCCTCATAGAGTTCTATGAGCGCACTCAGCCCAAGAGCCTTCATATTGTTGTGGTAGATTACATCGATGCAGAGGTCGAGCAGCTCCTTGCTACCGTCTTGCGACACGATGAGTGAGCGTATGGTAAGCTTCAGCTTGTCGAGCACACCTTCGTCAACGATGCCGTTGCTGCCTACCAGGCCGCTCAACAGTTGGTATTTCTCTATCGTGAGCAGATGCTCTTCACTGATCTCTATGCTGCGTGTACCGCTCTTGTTGGTCTTGATGGTATACATGGTATGGGGTATTTTTATTTTTTCAGTGCAAATATATATCTTTTACTCCAATAAATCGCTTTTATTTCGTACTTTTGCGTATTCTTATAAATGACATCAGCATGAACACAGATCATATTCGCCTCATCATCAGTGGAGGCGGTACAGGTGGACATATCTTCCCCGCCCTATCGATAGCAGGAGCCGTAAAGGCTAAGTGCCCCACAGCCGAGATACTCTTTGTCGGTGCCGAGAACCGTATGGAGATGCAGCGCGTACCCGCTGCCGGATACCGCATCATAGGGCTTCCGGTAAGCGGGTTCGACCGCAAGCACTTGCTCAAAAATATCGCCGTGCTATGGCGCCTGATGAAGAGCCGCCGCCAAGCCCGCCGCATCATCCGTGACTTCAAGCCCCACGTGGCTGTTGGAGTAGGAGGATATGCCAGCGGACCCACACTGAAGGAGGCAGGAGCGATGGGCATACCCACCCTGTTGCAGGAGCAAAACTCCTACGCCGGTGTCACCAACAAACTGCTGGCCAAGCAGGCGGCCTGCATCTGCGTGGCCTATGAAGGAATGGAGCGTTTTTTCCCAAAGGAGAAAATCAAGCTCACAGGTAACCCCGTAAGGCAAAACCTACTGGAGGCAACCATCACTCACGATGATGCCGTGCGTGCCTTCGGCCTTGACCCCACAAAGAAGACGATACTCATCGTAGGCGGCAGCTTAGGCGCACGCACCCTTAACGAGAGCATGCTCGCCGCATGGGATACCCTCGGGGAATCGGGCGTGCAGTTCGTTTGGCAAACAGGCAAATACTACCACGAACAGATTACCGCTCAATTGCGTGGACGTGAGCTGAGTAATGTATATATGTGTGACTTCATCAGCAGCATGGATGCCGCCTATGCAGCCGCCGATCTCGTCATCTCACGCGCCGGAGCAGGCTCCATATCTGAGTTCTGCCTGCTGGGGAAAGCCGTAATCCTGGTACCCTCACCCAATGTGGCCGAAGACCATCAAACCAAAAATGCACTTGCCCTCGTAGACAAGGAAGCCGCCCTATACGTCAAGGATGCCGATGCACCGAGCCAGTTGATAACGCTCGCACTCACCACCATCAAGGATGAAGAGAAACTGACGCAACTGCGCACAAACATACTCACCCTGGCTCACCACCATGCCGCCGAGGTCATTGCCGACGAGGTGATAGCACTGGCAATGAAGTATCAAGACGGCAAATAGCACGACACGCCGTTAAGGCCTCTACGATACAATAAATATTGTATCCACACGTTTATATATATTGACAATGCACAGAAGGTACACACATACGTTGATAATATGGGTGATAGTGCTCTTGCTCACAGCATGTGGCTCCACCAAGGTAAACACGGCTCAGTCGCGTTTCTACCAATCGTTTGTGACCCGCTTCAACGTGTACCACAACGGGAATGAAGCCTACAAGGAGGGTTTATCTGCACAAGAGAAGTCACACAAGGACAACTACATGGAAATCATTCCACTCTTTCCCGTGAGCAAGGAGAATACCCGTAGCTCGGGAAGCGGCAGCTTTGACAAGGCGATAGAGAAGTCGCAAAAAGCCATCAAGTTGCACTCCATAAAGCAGAAACCCAAGAAAAAAGCAGGACGCAAGCTCAGCGAGAAAGACAAGCTATGGTATGCCAAGAAGGAATATAACCCCTACCTGCACAATGCATGGATGCTGATGGGTAAAGCACAGTTCCAGAAGGGCGAGTTCCTGGAGGCTGCCAGCACCTTTTCGTATATCACACGCCTGTACAGCGAAGACCCCAAGATAGTGGCCGAAGCACGCATGCGCATGGCACAGTGCTATGCCGAACTGGAGTGGAACTACGAAGCCGACAACCTGTTGGCACAGATAGGGCGCGACAGTATACACTACCAACTGGCCGAGGAGTATGATGCCATCATGGCCTCACACCTATTACGGCAGGAGCAGTTTGCCGAAGCACTACCCTATCTGGAAAAAGCAGTAAAGCGATCGGGACGCACCAAGAAGCAGAAGACACGTGAGTACTACCTACTGGGACAGATACACAAGCATCTGGGCAATAAGCAGCAGGCATACGAAGCTTTCGGCAAGGCCATCAAGCAAAACCCTCCCTATGAACTGGAATTCAATGCACGCATACAGCAAACCGAAACAGTGAGCGGGAACAACGCCCCCAAGATGCTCAAGACACTAAAGCGCATGGGCAAAGACCCCAACAACAAGGATTTCCTGGATCAAGTACATTATGCCATGGGCAACATATACCTGGCACAAAAAGATACCGTGAATGCCATTGCGCAATATGAGAAGGGCGCCGAACTCAGTACCCGCAACGGCATAGAGAAAGGCATACTGTTGCTCCAACTGGGACAAATCTACTGGGACCGCACCAAATATGTAGATGCACAGCGCTGCTACAGCGAGGCCATTGGCCTCATCGACAAAGAGCATAAGGACTACGACATGGTGAACCTACGCTCAACAATCCTCGACGAACTGGTAGAGCACACCGTGGCCATTGACCTACAAGATAGCCTGCAACACCTTGCCACACTGCCCGAAGCCGAGCTCGACAAAGTGATAGAGAACATAATCACTGAGGTCATCCGCCAAGAAGAGGAGGCCAAAAAAGCCGAGGAGGAGGCCGCCTTAATGGCCCAACGTGAGGAGGCATTAGGTGCCGCACAGGCCAAGGGACCGCAGATGAACACACCCGGCGCTATGAACACGGGCGACAAGTCGTGGTACTTCTACAACACACAGCTCGTGGCACAGGGCAAAAAGGACTTCCAACAGAAGTGGGGGCGACGCAAGCTGGAAGACAACTGGCGCCGTGCCAACAAATCGGTGCTGGCCGACGAGACGTATGAGGGTGTCAACTACGATGATGATGAGGAGGAGGATATGTCTACCGACTCCATTGCCTCTGACAGCACGGCCATGGCACTTCCCGATAGCCTCGTAACCGACCCTCACGACCCCATGTATTACAAGCAGCAGATACCCTTCACCGAAGAGCAGATGATAGAATCGAACGCCATATTGCAAGAAGCGCTCTTCAGTGCAGGTATCATATACAAGGACAAGTTAGAGGATTTCAGATTAGCCGAGCGCACTCTGAGACGACTCAACACACAGTTCCCCGACTTTGACCGCACCGATGAAGTATATTACAACATGTACCTCATGTACTCCCGCTGGAGACGGTGGGACGAGGCAGAACGGTACCGCCAACTATTACTCACCGAGTATCCCTACAGCGACTACACACTCACTATCAATGACCCCGACTTTGCCACCAATGCCATCTACGGCAAGCACATAGAGGACTCGCTATACGCTGCCACCTACTCAGCCTACATGGAGGGGCGCCATGGAGAGGTAGAGAGCAATGTAACCCTGTCGGGAGAGAAGTACCCACTGGGTATACACCGTCCCAAGTTCATGTTCCTCAATGCCATGAGCGACCTGCAGCAGGGTGACCAATCATCCTTCCTCAGCCAGCTGAAAGAGATTGTGGGCAAATATCCACAGAATGAGATTAGCGAACTGGCAGGACTCATCGCACAAGGCATGCAAGAGGGGCGCCTGCTTACCTCAGGCACTTTGGGAAGCATCTGGAGTCGACGATTGGCATCGACCGAAGAGACTATCGTGGCCGATAGTCTGCGCCAACCCTTCAGCAGCGAGCGCTATGCCCCATTCCGCTTTGTGATAGCCTATGAGGAAGGCACCGTGAATGAGAACCAACTACTCTTCGAGGTAGCCAGATACAACTTCAGCAAGTTCATGGTAAGGAACTTTGACATCAGCACCTCCAAACATGGCGGTATAGGCATGCTCCATGTCATAGGCTTGGCAAGTTTCGATGAAGCTTACCAATATATGCACCGTCTCTATGCCGATCCAGAAATGGCCGTTAAACTGAGCGGATTGCGTGCACTGCTCATTACTG
Organism: Bacteroidaceae bacterium; assembly: GCA_017622495.1. Lineage (GTDB taxonomy): Bacteria > Bacteroidota > Bacteroidia > Bacteroidales > Bacteroidaceae > UBA1189. The sequence goes on from JAGAQY010000074.1 coordinate 19,209, forward strand.
ACGCCAATTTGGAACTGCTGCTCAAATACTACAGCATCGACGAGTATACCCTGTTCTATGAACAGAACTTCACCAACTTGCCATTACTCGAGGAGGAGAAGAGCACACTGGACGAAATAATTTTTGAGTAGTAGAATTAAACTATTGTAACGAAACATAGTCTTATATAAATAATATAAGAGAAAAAACAGAATAGACAGTAAAAATGAAAAAGTTCTTGTGGCTCCTCATCATAGGAGTATTAACCCCACTAAGCGCTGCGATGGCACAGGGGAATGTGAGAGGTAAAATTGTAGACAAAGCAACGGGGGAGCCTGTAGAGTTTGTTAATGTCGTAGTCAGTCCCAAGGGCAGCGATGACATGGCAGGAGGCGCCATCACCGACATTGACGGAGCCTTCCGTATAGACGGGCTCAAGCATGGTAGCTACATACTTACTATCAGTTACATCGGTTATCAGAATGCCACACGAGAATTTACTCTATCAAAAGATCACCAAAGTGCCTACTTCAAACAGATTGCTCTGAACGAAGACAATCAAGTGCTCAAGGAGGTAGAAATTACCGGCATACGCTCTCAGATGAAGTTTGAGATTGACAAGAAGGTGTTCAACGTCGACCAAGCTATCGCTGCTACAGGCGGATCGGCTTCGGACATCTTGCAGAATATACCCTCCGTGGAGGTCGATACTGAGGGCACCGTATCGCTACGCGGTTCGGAGAGTGTCACCGTATGGATCAACGGCAAGGCACAGGGACTCACCGCCGACAATCAGGGCGATATCCTGGAGCAGATGCCTGCCGAGAGCATCGAACGCATCGAAGTCATCACCAACCCCTCGGCCAAGTATAGCCCCGAAGGTACGGTGGGCATCATCAACATCGTGCTCAAACGCGACCGCAAGGCAGGCTACTATGGCAGTGCGCAGGCTGGTGCCAGCATGTACGATACCGACTTCGGCGGCTACAATGCCAGTGCCAACATCAACTACAGCAGCGGCGTACTTGACGCCTATGCCAACGTGAGCTACCGCGAGCGCCGCCACATGAATGAGAATACTAGCTACCGCGAAAACTACCTCGGCACAGACACCACCTACCTCGACCAGTTTGGGCATGGCAACATGAAGGGCGGCAACGTGTTTGCCCGTGCAGGCCTCACCTGGCACCCTACGCAGAAGGACCATATCTCATTCGACCTCATGGGGATGATGGGAAACAATGAACGCACCAATACGATCGACTACACTTCCGGTCGAGGTTCTATGGTAGGTGAGAATGTTGATTTCACTCGTGCCCGCAGCACCATGAGCACAGGTGACATGCTCATGTATAACCTCAGCCTCGGATATAAGCACGAATGGAGCACTACCCACTGGCTCGACTTCACCGCTTCGCGCCATGCATGGGGCAACAGCGGCAGCAATGTGTATGAGCAGACCACACATTTCGTACAGCCCGATGCTTCATCAGTCCATATCCCCGACCTTTACTCCTACCAGCTACAGGAAAGCACGATGGACAACACGGACTATGAGCTGCAGCTCGACTATGAGAATGCCTTCAACGAGAACCATAAGCTACAGGCAGGCTATCGCGGTACTTTTACCCGCGAGAACAGCCCCGTGAGCACCTATGCCGACCCCGAAAAGCAACAAGAGATAGAGAGCCTCTATAACCAATTCATCTACAACCGCGACCTGCACGCCCTCTATGCGACTTATTCGGGCAAACTGTGGAAAAAATTCGGCTATCAGGTAGGTCTTCGTGGCGAATACTATAAAGTATTTACCGACTCGCACCATAAGGTCAATGGTGAGGAGATTACCCACCCTGAGACCATGAAACCCGTGTTCCAGCTCTTCCCCAGCGTGTTCCTCTCCTACCAATTGCCCAATGACAATGAGTTGCAGGTGAACTATACCAAGCGTGTGCGTCGCCCGTGGGGAGGTCAGCTTAACTCATTCCAGAACATTACTGACTCTACCAACATCTCGTATGGTAACCCCTTGCTGAAGCCCGAGTACTCGAATGCTTTTGAACTGAATTACCTCAAGTCATGGGAGAACCACATGCTCTCCGTGTCGGCCTACTACCGCACCACCGACGACATCATGCAGCGCATCTCCTATATGCAGGACGGCATTATGTACAGCACTTCGGACAACGTGGCGCAGTCGCTCTCATCAGGTGTAGAGATTGTGGGCAAGAACCGCTTCTTCGGTAAGCTCGACCTCACCACCACGCTCAATATGTATTACTATAAACTCGAAGCCTTCGACTTCATCATGCCTAATGGAGAGAACCTTCATGGTGACGCCAGTGAGGACTTCTCATGGAACCTCCGTATGATGGCCAGCATGGGCTTGCCCAAGGCATGGTCAGTACAAGTTACCGGTATGTATAATGCCAAGAGTGTCATCGCCCAGGGTTACCGCGCCCCAAACTATGGTCTCGATGCCGGTATTCGCAAGCAGTTTGCCGATGGCAAGTGGAGCCTCTCGCTCAACGGCCGCGACCTGCTCAACTCACGCCGCTTCCACTCCGTGAAGTGGGGCGACAACTTCTACCAGAACAGCAGCAACTTCCGTGGCGGCCGCCGCATCAGTGCCACCCTCACCTATAGCTTCGGTAATATGCGTGCCAAGAAACCGCGCAAGATGGACGAAGGCATGTCACCAGAGTACAGCACCGGCGGTGACGGACTGGACTATGATATGTAAACAAAGTAGTGAAATGTGAGTTATGAGTTGTGAGTTCCGTCCAGCGGCATTGGCTATCCTAAGGACTCACAGCTTATAACTTACAATTCACAACTACAAACTCTTAACTCAAAACCTCCTTGAAATTCCTCTACATCCTCTTCGGCACCATCAGTCTCATCTTAGGCATTATCGGCATCTTCTTGCCCGTGTTGCCCACCACACCACTATTGCTGCTTACAGCCTTCTGTTACTATCGTGGATCCTCAAGTATGTACGACTGGTTGATGAGCCATCCCAAACTAGGTCCTTATATTCGCAGTTTCCGCGAGAATAGGATGATTCCCCGTCGTGTCAAAGTATATATCCTTACCATGTTATGGGCATCGCTCCTCTTCTGTGCCTATATCCTCGACCCCATCTGGCTCAAATGCCTCATGATGGTGATTGCCATAGGAGTAACATGGCATATACTATCATATAAATCGGAATAAAAGATAAAGTACTAAAAAACGTCTATGACAACAAACACTATCAGTCATCATTCGGCACTACACACCGGACAATCCACTATGCAGCCCCTATCTATTGCCATATTCTGCTCTGCAGCCCAAAATCTTGCCTCAAGCCATTACGAACAAACGAAACTGTTGGGGCGTTGGATTGGTGAGCAGAGATGGCGGCTCGTCTATGGTGGTGCCAACCTCGGACTGATGGAATGCGTAGCCCGTGCAACCAAGGAAGCAGGAGGCATCGTTGCCGGCGTAATACCAGACAAATTGGTAGAACGTGGCATAGTAAGTAACCTTCTCGACGAAAACATCCCTGTACATAGCCTAGGAGAGCGTAAAGAAATGATGCTCCGCGAAAGCGACCTCTTTATAGCACTCCCCGGCGGTTTGGGCACACTCGACGAAGTATTCCACGTACTGGGCGAAAGCAGCATAGGATATCATTCCAAGCCCGTGGTGCTTTACAATATCGACGGATGTTGGGATTCGTTGCTCAACATGTTTGACGATTTACGCGCACAGGGGTTGCTGCGTCACGACCTCTCAGAACTACTTGTGGTGGCCAACTCATTGGAAGACATTAAGAATTTCATAAAAACGATGAGAGGCTAATGAGGTGAATAAAAGCTATTAATGAAAGCTTATCTAAATTAAATCAACCATCCAAAACAATTAACGATATGCGCAAAATCATCGGTATAGGAGAAACCATTCTCGACATACTCTTCAAGAACAACCAAGCAGCCACTTCAGTACCCGGCGGTTCTACGTTCAACTCCATGATTTCACTAGGCCGCGTAGGAGTACCTTCATGCTTTCTCAGCGAGATTGGTGATGACAAGGTGGGTAAAATCGTACGCACCTTCCTTATCGACAACGGTGTTGACGACCGATACCTTACCGAATATCCCGAATGTAAATCACCCATATCACTTGCTTTCCTTGACGACCATAACAACGCCACCTACTCTTTCTATAAGGATTCTTTTGGCAAACGCTCCGACTGGGAATGTCCCAAGATTGGCCGCGACGACATCATCCTCTTCGGTTCCTACTATGCCCTCAACCCCGATATGCGCTATAAAGTGACTGCCCTACTCGAAGAGGCCCGTAGCGCTGGTGCCATCATTTACTATGATGTCAACTTCCGCCGCAACCATGCCGGTGAAGCCATCAAGCTCATGGGAACCGTCATCGAAAACTTTGAGTATGCCGATATAATAAAGGGATCAGATGAGGATTTTGAAGTGCTCTACGGCATCAATGAGGGCTGTACAGTATTCAAGGAAAAAATAGATTTCTATTGTCCGCGACTCATTTATAGTCGTGGCTCACAAGGTGTAGATCTTTATAGTCGTACGCTTACTAAGCGTTATCCCATCGAGCCTGTAATCCCCGTGAGCACTATCGGTGCTGGCGACAATCTCAATGCAGGCATCCTTTACGGCCTCATAAAACACCGCATTCGTCGTGACGATCTCGACTGTCTCACAGAACACGATTGGGACAACATCATACGTTGTGGACTCGAGTTCAGTGCCGACACTTGCCAACAAGCCGACAATTACATCAGCCGCGAACTCGCCACTAAACTGACGAACGGGAATAGCTGATAATTTCCGGCAATCGCCATCCCGAAAAGCCAAATTTCTTTTGTCCTTTGCCATATCTTTTTATCCTATTTCCTTTTGCAATAAAGAAATAGGTTGTATCTTTGCTTATCATAAGCTATAGAGTTAATACCTAACAATAACACATAAAACAAAATGGCACAAGAGACTCATTTTTTTGCAGTAGACCTTGGTGCAACGAGCGGACGCACTATTTTGGGTACGCTCTCTGAGACTGGCCTTGAGCTACGCGAACTCACCCGATTCCCCAATCATATCATTGAGACTGGCGGACACTTCTTCTGGGATATCTATGCCCTGTACAACGAAATCATCGGCGGCCTTAAAGTAGTGGCCCGCGAAGGTATTGAAATCACTTCGGTAGGTATCGATACCTGGGGCGTCGACTTCGCCTTCATCGGCAAGGACGGTGGTCTGCTGCGCAACCCCTACTGCTACCGCGACCCCCATACGGTGGGGATGATGGAGGAGTACTTCAAACAAGTACCCAAGGAGCATGTATATGACCTTACGGGCATCCAGTTCATGAACTTCAACTCGCTCTTCCAGCTCTACACCCTGCACCGTGCAGGCGACAGTGCTCTGGAAGCAGCCGACAAGATTCTCTTCGTGCCCGATGCTCTTTCCTATATGCTGACAGGCGAGAAGGTGACAGAGTATACCATCGCATCAACCTCACAGATTCTCAACCCCCGCACCAAGCAGATGGAGCAGGAGTTGCTCGACGTGTGTGGTGTACGTGCCGAGCAGTTTGGCCGCTTCGTATTCCCCGGCGAGCAAATCGGTGTCCTCAGCGAGGAGATACAGCGCCAGACAGGCCTTGGCGCCATCCCTGTGATTGCCGTAGCCGGTCACGATACCGCATCGGCCGTAGCTGCCGTGCCAGCCATGAGCGAGCGCTTCGCCTACTTGAGTTCAGGCACTTGGTCGCTGATGGGTATCGAGGTGAAAGACGCCATCATCAACGCCGAGAGCTTCGACAAGAATTTCACCAACGAAGGCGGCGTAGAAGGTACTACCCGCTTCCTAAAGAATATCTGTGGTATGTGGCTCCTGGAGCGCTGCCGCAAGGAATGGACAGAGGACTACTCATACAGTGCGCTCATCGATGCAGCCCTGGCAGTACCCGCCTTCCGCAGCATCATCAACCCCGATGCGCCCTGCTTCGCTAACCCCACCTCCATGATTGAGGCCATCAAGCAGTACTGCCGCGAAACCTCACAGCCCGTGCCCGAGACCTATGGCGAGCTCACCCGCTGCATCTTCGACAGCTTGGCCCTGCGCTACCGTCAGGTATTCGGCTATCTGCAACAGATGGCTCCGTTCCCCATCGAGGCACTGCACGTTATCGGTGGCGGCTCGCGCAACAACCTTCTCAACCAGTTCACCTGCAATGCCGTAGGCGTTCCCGTAATAGCTGGCCCGAGCGAGTGTACTGCTATCGGCAACATTATGCTGCAAGCTAAGGCAGCAGGCATCGTCGAGGATATTGCGGCTATGCGTCGTCTCATCGCGGCTTCTATAGAGACTGCCACCTTTACTCCCGAAAATGCCGAGGCTTGGAACAAGGGATATGAGCAGTATCTGAAGGTCTATAGAGAAGACATTTAAACCAAGAATGAATAACAACTTTTAAAAATAGAATCAATATGAAAGAAGAACTTATTTTGAAATCGTATGAGATTGCAAAGGAGCGCTACGCAGCTCTTGGTATTGACACAGACAAGGTGTTGGAACAATTGCAGGACTTCCACCTCAGCATGCACTGCTGGCAGGCCGACGACGTGAAGGGCTTTGAAGTACAGGCAGGTGCCCTCTCTGGCGGTATCCAGTCTACCGGCGACTTCCCCGGTGCAGCACGCAACATCGACGAACTCCGTCAGGATGTATTGAAGGCTAAGTCGCTCATCCCCGGTACTCACCGCTTGAACCTCCACGAGATCTATGGCGACTTCCAGGGCAAGGTAGTAGACCGCGACGAAGTATCTGTAGAGCATTTCCAGAGTTGGATTGACTGGGGTAAGGAGCACGACACCAAGCTCGACTTCAACTCCACCTCTTTCTCACATCCGAAGAGTGGTAACCTCTCACTCTCTAACCCCGACAAGGGCATCCGCGACTTTTGGATCGAGCATAGCAAGCGCTGCCGCGACATCGCCAATGCGATGGGTGAGGCACAGGGCGACCCCTGTATCATGAACCTTTGGGTACACGACGGCTGCAAGGACGTAAGCGTAAACCACGCTCTCTACCGCAACTTGCTGAAGCAGTCACTCGATGAGATCTTCGCCAAGGAACAGCCCATGATGAAGGATTGTATCGAGGGTAAGGTATTCGGTATCGGTCTCGAAAGCTTCACCGTAGGTTCACACGATTTCTACACCGCATACGCAGCCAAGAACGACAAGATCCTGACCATCGACACCGGTCACTATCATCCCACCGAGAGCCCTGCCGACAAGGTGAGCGCCGTACTTCCCTTCGTGAAGGAACTCATGCTCCACGTATCACGTCCCGTACGTTGGGATTCTGACCACGTGACCATCATGGACGACCCCACACAGGAACTCTTCTTCGAAATCGTACGTGCCGGTGCTCTTGACCGCGTACACTACGGCCTCGACTTCTTCGACGGCTCAATCAACCGTATCGGTGCTTACGTCATCGGTTCACGCTCAGCACAGAAGTGTATGCTCCGCGCATTGCTCGAGCCGAAGGAGTTGCTTGCTCAATACGAACTTGCCGGCGAAGGCTTCAAGGTGCTCGGCGTCATGGAAGAGCAGAAGGCTATGCCTTGGCAGGCTGTATACGACATGTTCTGCTTGAAGAACAACGTGCCCGTAGGCGACGCTTTCATTGCAGAGATTGACAAGTATGTAGCAGAAGTGACCAGCAAACGATAATCCATAGGAGATAAAGACTATGTCTGGAAAAAGTAACAGTCTGAAGAGTACCATTGCGGTATCTCTCACCAATTATCTTGATGCCGGAGCCATCGTTGCCGGTGCCAGTGGCCTCACCTTGTGGCAGAAGTACCTGGGCCTTACAGAGGTTCATCTCGGCTGGCTCAACTTCATCAGTGCAAACTGCTTGGGAGCAGCCATCGGAGCCATCATCGGCGGATTCTTGGCCGACAAATACGGTCGTAAGTTTATCTACACATACAACCTGCTGGTTTATATGGTAGGTGTACTGCTCGTCATGTGCTCAGTCAACTTTCCCATGTTGTTGGCAGGTTTCTTGATTACAGGAATCTCGGTAGGTATCGGTGTACCTGCATCGTGGACCTACATCTCTGAAAGTTCTGAAGTCAACAACCGTGGCCGCAACATTTGTATCTCACAGATGTCATGGGGCTTTGGTCCGATGATTATCCTGCTGCTGGGTATGTTCTTTGCCCCTGGTGGCTACCTGTTCGGTTGGGTGGAAAGCATCGGTCACTTCATTGGTGGCGCAGACCTGGCAGGTGACGCATTGAACGTCTTCAGCTCGCGTGTTGTATTCTTCTCACTCTTTGTGGTAGCTTTCATTGCATGGAACATGCAGCGCAAGCTGGAAGAGAGCAAGGAATGGACTGAAAACCGCAATGCCGCCAAGGCCAAGGGTGAAGACACTGGACTACTGCATGCCTTCAAACAACTGTTCACGAATACCAAGGCGGTGAAGACGGCTTGCTTCCTGGCAGTCATCTACCTAACTTGGAACCTTGTAGCGTCGGTTATGGGTTTCTTCCAACCTCACATCTATGAGACTGCCGGTGGACTGACCAACGAGTATGCCAACATGCTCAGCTGTGTGGGCTGGGCTATCGTGGTGGTAGTGACATTCTGTGTTTCGTTCTTCATCGACCGCGTACCTCACAAACTGCTCTATGTATTGGGCCTTTTAGCCGCATTGGCTACTTGGTTTGTTGTCATAGCAGGTATCAATGGCATGGGTACCCTCTGGCTCTTCTCTATCTTATGGGGCATCAACGGTGGTATTTCCGTACAGATCTTCTATGCCCTGTGGGGGTCAGAACTGTTCCCCGCCAAGTTCCGTGCCGGAGCACAAGGACTCATGTTCTTCGTTGTTCGTGGTCTTTCCGCAGCTTGGGGATTGGCATTCACCTACATTTATGGCGAAAATGGCGAGGGATTCACTGTGGCAGCCTATTGTATGATTGCCCTCCTGCTCATCTCACTGATAGTGGGCGTCATTGGATGCCCCAACACCAGAGGAAAGTCGCTTGAGCAGATTACCCGCGAACGCTATGGGGATGATTATTAAACAGATATAATAAGAGGATATCATACAATCCCGTACTATATCGGTCCATTTAGACAGTATGCAATAAGAAAGGAAGAGATTGCTCTTCCCTTCTTATTTTTGTATTATATCAAAGTTTGACCTCAACGTTAGATTTACTCATCTCAAACAATACGTGAGGATAATTAATAACATACTGCTGAGTGCCATCGCCAAATGCAATTATTGCCAACTCATCTGCATCCCAATCACAAAACTGAAGCCTAGCCATCCCATACTTAGTATGATAAAATCCACTCTTGAACAAAGAGAACGAAAATCTCAATGAGTGCCATTTTATATCTTCCTGAAAAAAAGGACGTACATTCCTTATATCTCTAAGAACCGTACGACCTACATTACGTTTTATCACTATGCAATCTTGATGGATTTCTATACGACGAGGCATACGCATAAAATCTACTAGATAACAGAATGCTATTCCCCCAAAAACCATAACATAAATGGGGAAAGAACAACCTATGCAGAATAGTCCAAAGAACATGCCTCCTACTAGAATACATGCATTTGCATTGGCCACAGCACTTAACAAATACTCTCTCGAGAACTTTATTTGATATTGTATAGGATAATTACAATCAACCATAAGCATAACTTTTATTCCACAAAGGTAGTATTATTTTTATACACATTTTGAGGAATGCCAGTTTTTTTATACTTTTACAACGAGTACAGCATGAACTCATAACCATTCTTACCATATGCGATACCTCCGAAATCACAATACCGACCCCTACTTCAATATGGCATTCGACGAATATGCCCTAGAGCAGTTGCCACTTGACGAACCACTATTCTATCTTTGGCAGAACAGGCCATCCGTTATCATCGGACTCAACCAAGATGCTCATAATGAAGTAGACCTTGAGTACCTGAGAGAACACGACATCGCACTCGTGCGCCGCGTCACAGGAGGAGGAGCAGTATACCACGACTTCGGGAATCTGAACTACACTATTGTAGGTCGCAGTGCCGACTTAAACCGTGATTACCCGGAATACACACGACACATGCTGAGAGCATTACAATCATTGGGCATAGAAGCAGAGCTTTCCGGGCGCAACGATATATTGGTATCAGGCCGTAAAGTGTCGGGCTACGCAAAGCGAGTTTATAAAGACAGACTCATGGTACACGGCACGTTGATGTATAATGTAGATCTAGAAACGCTTGAGAGAGTATTAAATCCCCCTATGGATAAGCTAAACGCTAAAGGCATTGCCTCGGTACGAAGTCGCGTAACGAATTTGAGCGAGTATCTTCCAAGCGTAACGGACATCGATGATTTCCGCATACATATAGAACGTCATTTATCCAACAATTATCATGACACAGAGGTTACATTGAGCAATGAGCAGCTACAAGTGGTCAGTTCTATGGCCCAACAAAAATTCATGACCGAGAAATGGAACTTCCATCGTATCGCCCCAAAGAGGGATAAGGAGTTAATCAAACATGCCCAACGCCTAACATGTGGTATGGTATCGATGCAACTTCAAGTAGAGGATGGTCTCATCACAAGTTGTCTGCTAAGCGGAGACTTCATAGGGAATCTTCCTCCCCAGCATCTTGAACATGCACTCATCGGCCTACGCTATGATCGTGACGATCTGTACAGAAACTTATCATCTATGAATATCAGAGACTATTTTGACGGAGTGACTGCAGACGAGTTGCTGCATCTCTTTTTCAACAATTGAAGTATCCTATTTAAAAGCAAGCCCCTCTTCGTGAAGAGGGGCTTGCTTTTAAATGATAAGCCGACCTTATCTCGCAACGGTCTTACGTCCATCAACAATATAGATATGTCCAGGCATCATCTCCGAACGACTTGCAAGACGTCGTCCCCATAGATCATATATGCCCTTTCTACCAATTGTTACAGGCTTGTCATCTACCTCTTCGATATCAATAGAGGTATCAACTCCTGTTCCAAGATAGTAAATCTTAAAGTCATCGGCTTTGTACCATGAAGAGCCTGCTTCAACACCTATGGTTAGCGTGCCATCCTCTACCCATACACTATCAACCATTCCCTCTGTAAGATAGAAACGTCCCCAAGCATGAGGCTCTACCACAGCAATACTATCATTTGCAAATAGGGTAATCACGCCCTCTGCATTGGTTCCCACCATAGCTATCATGCGATAGTATCCTTGTGGCAATCCTTCTATAGTCTGGCTAATAGCCGTAGAGCCCTCAGAACTCTCATTATACAATAAGTAATTACCATCCATACCGGCACCAAAGGTAGCCAAATTCGTTTTGGCGCGCACTACAGAGTTACTTTCACTCTTCCAGCCATCTTTCTTTCCTGTCTCAAACGAGGGATTCACGATATAGCCCGTATAATCTATAGGCTTACTCTTATCTATAAGCTGTAATTTATAAATCTCCACAAATGCAAGTAGTTCGTTCGTGGTACTCTTAATCTGACTGAGCGATGTGAGTGTCATACCAGCAAAAATATCTCTAACCACAGCAATAGAATCCTGCAGCTTCGTATTCCATTCCGGTTCAACATCAAGATGCCACTTGTCATACGCAAGTACAGCCGAATGAATAGCTTGCGCCAATGTCTTATAAGCAGGTTCCGTAGTGCTATTAATAACAGAACGCAGACGTTTCTTTCCCTTGAACACGCCCGTAAACATCTGAAGAGCAGTACCCGAATCCACCGGCTCAAAATATTGCAACTCCTCTGCAGAATCGATATTGAGAACCAGCACAGAGTCTGCTGCCACTGTATTGGAAAGCACAGCGCTAAATTCAGGGATGCCTACACTTGTAGCATTCATATCTATCGTAACATTGCTGGCTACTATCGGCGCTATATCCTTATCTGCAACCATCATGAGATAAGGTGTTCCGGCATACAATGTATCGGACAATTCTACTGCGCGCAATGTCGTCTGAACGAACTGAGTAGGATAACGGCAAATATAGCCATCGGGGACTATCGCCGTGAAGGGAAGTGCCAATGTATTCCACTGTCCCACTTCCCAATTGGGTGTAAATACAGCCTTAGCAGCTGTATAGTCTGCCAACGGACGGAAAGCATACCCTTGTTGCAAGCGCAGCTCTTCGATATGATTCTGATATACGATATTATATCCATCAACCCTTGCTGCGGTATAGAACAATGCATTAGGATTAGCAGCTACAGGCTGACTATTGACTCCCTTCACTTGTGTAAGGTCGTACCCTACAACAGATGGATCAGCAGCCAATTCGCTGAAACATTTTTGATCCCAATCTCCCGTAAGCGTCATCACACCATCCTTCACGTACAAACTATCAAGGGTAGGAGCACAAGCCTTAAAACGGATGAGCGTATCAGCAGTTGCAAGATGCAACAGTTCTCCACTGTCAACACTCGTAAGCCCACGATTAACCACAAGCGCATAATAGGTATCAGCCACAAGACGATTGACACGCACCTCTATCTCTTTTGTTTCACCTGGAGCAAAGAGATTATCACTATTCGTTATGCTACGCACCTGTTCAAGGCTATCAGTTTCCTCATTATAGCTCATCAGGTGCAAGCGGAAGCCTGGCTGTACAGTCCCTCCCTTTTCTGAGTTTGTAAGTACGGCCTTTGCCATCAACTCATTATTATAAAGCAGTCGGTAAGTACCACTTTTATGTTCTTCCGTTTGGGCACTGGCATTGATATCAAACGAGTTTAGAGTCAAATCAGCATCAGCTGGCAACGTTTCGATTTCCACCTGGTCAAGAACATTATAGCGTTTGTCTGTCAGGAAAATATAGTATTTCTTTTCAAGCGTAGGTTTGAACAGCACAGTAAACTCACCACTCTCATCGGTAGACAACACCAACTCTGTATTATTGGCCGATACAGAGGTACTGCTCGACGGCTTGCGGCTATTTGTTCCCCAATAGATATTGAATCCCGAATAATCCAACGTACCGTTATTGGTGACAGAAATACGAATTGGGACCTCCGCACGCCTATAAGCCTGTTTCGGAGCATGCAGTTTACCCGTGAGGTTGGGGGCCTTAGGTGTTATGTTATACACCATACCTTGCTGCCCTGCGAAGCCATTGATTCCAGTCTGTGCATCAAGTGTATAGTAGCCATCACCTTGTCCGCCCCAACCAAAATTAAAGTGGAAGAGGTTACCATTGGGGTTATATCCGTCAAGTATGATAGCATGGCCTCCTTGGCTTTCGTGCACACCTGCATATACCATAGGTTGCCTATTCTTCAGGTTCTTATATATCGTATTCTCCCATGATGTTTGGCTTGTACTCCCTTGATACTGGCACGTAGCACTCATGTTGAAGTAAGAGTTATAACCATCCACGATATTGGCAATCTGCCCTGAGGTAGAGTTACCATAAGTCTGCCATATACCTGCACCAAATGCCGCATTCAGCACAGCAACAGCATTACCCATCTCTTCGGGATAACTGGTGTTGTAGCTATTGAGCATCAGATCCCATTGGATAGGAGTACCTTTGGGGTAGCTCACTGTGACGGGAGCATCCCCATAGCCATAGGTCGGTGTAGTGGCCAGCAACTCATGAGGAAGGTCACGACGGAAATAATGCAGCACCATGACAGCTGCCGTACAGGTGCAACCCGTAACAGCGCGATTGGTGGTACCAGTCAAGAAAGGAGCCAAGTTGTTATAGGGAGCCGTCTGATGCCAATGTGCCTCGATAAGTGGCCTTATAGCAGTACGATCTTCAGCAGCCTTTTGTGGAGTGCGTGCAGGCATGCCTGCCTCTTGAGCCTCCTCAATTATTCGTGCATAGCCCCGTAGCATATCAAGCAACGCGGGCGGCATATCGGCCTCCACGAAGTCGCCGCTATCGGTATATCCAATTATCTCAGGCAGACAATTGTCACCACTTACAATAACAAAGCCTGCATTTTCACCTCGGCTAATGATATAGAGTGGAGCCAAAGTATCGGCATCGGAAACCATGCGTGTAGTGTTTCTACGGAAAGGAGCGGCATATGATGTTACCTCATCCTCTTGCAGATACGACGATGCTATCTTCAAAGCTTGTGACGGCCCTATGCGATCAGCAAAAACAAAGCATGTCACGAGACTAAGTAGTGAAACAAGTAAGAATCTTTTCTTCATAGCAATAGTATTTATAAAATCCCCACAAAAATACATCTTTTTTTTAATTCCAGCACCTAACAATCAGCGTTTTTTGTTACTTTTGCATCAAAACAGGTATTTATTGAGAATGAAAAGTAGGTGGATACGGCGGATACGCAATTCACATGGCTATGGAATTCAGAGTCCCAATGATTTTTATTTCGTGCAACATATACTACACGAGACAACTCCCTATTATCGCTATACCGATCTTCACCATCTCGCACAGCGCCACTCTACCAGCCACCGACACTACACAGAGGGTTCTCTGCAGTTGCTTTTTCGCTTGGCCAACTATGTACAGCCCCAAACGATTGTAGAAGTTGGTGCAGAGTCCCTACTTCCTGCTTACGCCATAACCTTGGGTTGCCCTACTGGACAATGCATCCGACTCAATCAAAAGGATATTCTCCCCGACGCCATCCCCGACTCTCCACAGATCATCCAGAAAAAAGGCGACGAATTGCTCCTTTTTGAAGAGATACAGAAACAGCTCCTTGCAATTGATCTGCTACATATCGCTCACACCCCATACTACTCCGAGATTGTAAAGCGCGCTTTACCGCACGTCAGCAACAAGTCTCTCTTCATCATCGAAGGGATACGCGACACTCCCGAGAAACATACCTGGTGGGAGCAGCTACAGAATCAGCACACGGGCATAAGCTACGATCTGAAGACCACGGGTCTACTGTTCTTCGACAAGACACGTTATAAAAACGCATATTGGATCAATATAAGAAAGCAAACATCCCTATGACAAAGAAAAGCAAGATATACACAAAGACCGGCGATATGGGCACGACCTCACTCATCGGAGGCAAGAGAGTCAAGAAATGCAGTCTACGGCTCGACACCTACGGCACGATTGACGAATTAAGCGCCCACATAGGCCTACTCAGAAGCCTACTGATCGAAGACAAGGAGCTTGCCGCCCTACCCTCACAAAGTATGGAGTTCTTCATCTGGCTGCAATCACGCCTTTTCGATATCGGCACACATCTTGCTATGCCCTGCACCCAACAGGGCGAAATGCCCCCCTGTTCTATAACCGAGTCTCATGTACAACACTTAGAGAGTGCTATTGATTGGATTGACCAACAATTAGAGCCCCTGCAGGCTTTCATCCTTCCCGGAGGCACCATCGAGGCTTCGCAGTGCCATGTATGCCGCACCGTATGCCGCCGTGCAGAGCGACTGGTCACCGCTTTGGCAGAGGAGGTTCCCATAAGCCCCCTACTGTTGGCCTTCATCAATAGATTATCAGATTTTTGGTTTGTCTGTGCCCGTTTTATTAATAAAATAAAAACTGTAGACGAAATTTCTTGGAAGAACGATTGCAATTGAGGAAAAATGTTATACTTTTGCACCCTCATTTGAAAACGACTATTATTAAAACAAGAAATTTATGTACTGGACACTTGAACTGGCATCAAAATTGGAAGATGCACCATGGCCTGCAACTAAGGAAGAATTGATTGACTATGCTATCCGCTCTGGAGCATCTCTGGAAGTTATCGAGAATTTGCAAGAGATAGAAGATGAAGGAGATATCTACGAAAGCATCGAGGACATTTGGCCCGACTATCCCAGCAAGGAAGATTTCTTCTTCGACGAAGAGGAGTATTAGAACCAGCCTGCCCAGCAGGCTTTGCTTATAAATGAAAAGAGTATTCAAAGGTAAGATATTCGGACGATTGGACAGGTACATCATAGCGAAGTTCCTGGGTCATTATTTTTTCTCCATCGCGCTAATTATCTCCATAGCCGTAGTGTTTGACTACAACGAGCATATCGACAAGTTCGTGTCCAACAATGCGCCATGGAGAGCCATTATCTTTGACTACTACCTTAATTTCATTCCCTACTTCTCCAACCTGTTCAGCCCGTTATTTGTATTTATAGCGGTCATCTTTTTTACCTCAAAACTGGCCGAGAACTCCGAGATTATCGCCATGTTCTCTACAGGTACCAGTTTGCATCGTTTGATGCGTCCCTACATGTTTTCTGCTCTGCTCATCGCCATCCTCACCTATGGATTGGGAGCCTACATCATCCCCAAGGGCAACATCACACGCATTGAGTTTGAAAACACATACAAGAAGAAGAAAAAGGTAGAGAGTGCCCGCAACATACAAATGGAGGTAGAGCCCAACGTGATAGCCTATATCGAGCGTTTCGAGAGCAGCAACAATACGGCATACCGATTCTCGCTCGACAGCTTCGATGGCAATTCCATGAAGTCTCACTTCACAGCCCGCACCTTAGTGTATATAGGCGATGCAGAGAATCCCCATCGTTGGAAAGCCAAGAACTGGCAACATCGTATCCTTACCGATACCCTTGAGCACATCACCAGTGGGCTCCAACTCGACACCATTGTACAGGTAGAGCCTTACGACCTGCTCATCACCAAGAATCAGCAGGAGACACTCACCTCGCCTGAGCTAAAGCGATACATCTCCAAGCAGCGTCGCCGTGGCATAGCCAACATCAAGGAATTCGAGATTGAGTATCACAAGCGTATTGCCACTTCTTTTGCGGCCTTCATACTCACACTCATTGGCGTAGCCCTCTCCGCCAAGAAGGTCAAGGGAGGCATGGGCCTCAACCTTGGTATCGGTATAGCCCTCAGTTTCGGCTATATCGTGTTCCAGACCATCTCCTCTACCTTTGCCGTCAATGGCAACATGTCGCCCATGGTAGCAGTTTGGATACCCAATATCACGTTCCTCATCATCGGCATATACCTTTATTATAAGGCACCGAAATGATGGGAATTCTGAATTTTGAATTATGAGTTCTGAATTCAGAAAATGCAAATAAGATAAAGATTTAACATTAAACATTTAATAATTCAGAATTCAAAATTCAGAATTTTTAGAACATGGACTTCTACGATCTCGACCTCAATGATGATGTGCTTGATGCACTCGATGCGATGAACTTCACCACCTGTACCCCCATACAGGAGCATACCATCCCCCCCCTTCTCGAAGGGCGCGACCTGATAGGCGTGGCACAAACGGGTACTGGCAAAACCGCAGCTTACCTGCTGCCCATCCTGAGCATGCTCAGCGATGGTGGTTTTCCTGACGATGCCATCAACTGCATCATCATGTCGCCCACACGTGAGTTGGCGCAGCAGATCGACCAGGCCATGGAGGGATTCTCCTACTATGTGCCCGTAAGCAGCGTAGCCGTATATGGAGGTAACGACGGCATTCGCTATGAGCAAGAGCGTCGCGGCCTTTCTTTAGGAGCTGATGTGGTGATTGCTACCCCCGGACGCCTCATCAGCCACATATCATTGGGCAACGTAGACCTCTCACGCACTTCGTTCTTCATCCTCGACGAGGCCGACCGCATGCTCGACATGGGATTCTACGACGACATCATGCAGATTGTAAAGCAGCTGCCCGAAAATCGCCAGACCATTATGTTCTCGGCTACCATGCCCGACAAGATACAGAAGCTCGCCTCCAACATCCTACACGACCCCGTAGAGGTGCGCCTCGCAGTCAATAAGCCTGCGGAGAAGATCGTGCAGACCGCCTACGTCTGCTACGAGACCCAGAAGCTGGGCATCATCAAAAACCTGTTCAGCGAGACCAAGCCCGAGCGCGTCATCATCTTCTCCTCATCCAAGATGAAAGTCAAGGAGATTGCAGCTGCATTCAAGCGTATGAAACTCAATGTAGGAGAGATGCACAGCGACCTCGACCAGTCACAGCGCGATGTCGTGATGCGCGAGTTCAAGAGTGGCCGCATCGACATCCTTGTAGCCACCGACATTGTGTCGCGCGGTATTGACATTGACGACATCCGCCTTGTCATCAACTACGATGCTCCGCGCGATTGTGAGGACTATGTGCACCGCATAGGGCGCACTGCCCGTGCCGGAGCCGACGGGTGTGCCATCACTTTCGTTTCGGTCGATGACCAATCGCGCTTTGCCGCCATCGAGGAGTTCATCGGTCGCGAAGTATTCAAGCTCCCCCTCCCTGCAGAGGTAGGCGAGGGTCCCGAATACAATCCCAAGAAGAATAGCGGCCGTCCCAAAGGACACCGCAACCGCAAGAACGGGCACCGCAACGAAAAGAGCAGTAGCGGCAATCACGGCAAACCGCGCAACGGGAAGATTCATCGCAAAGGAAACAGGCACCAAGGCAACAAGCCCCAAGCATAGTGTTTTACTTTCATTTAACACAAAAAAAGCACTTTTACACCTATATTATAATATGGATTGGATTTTTTTGTCTACTTTTGCGGCGAATTTTTGAAAGCACTTTGAAATTATGCAAAAAAATCTGGTGATAGTAGAGTCTCCCGCCAAGGCCAAAACCATAGAGAAGTTCTTGGGGAAAGACTACAAGGTGATGTCAAGTTTCGGACACATACGCGATTTGAAAAAAAAGGATTTCAGCATTGACACGCGTACATTCGTCCCTACTTACGAGATTCCCGCCGACAAGAAGAAGGTTGTAGACGACCTGCGCAAGGCAGCAGCCAAAGCCGAGATGGTATGGCTCGCATCCGATGAAGACCGTGAAGGAGAGGCCATCAGCTGGCACCTTTACGAAGTATTAGGTTTGCAGCCCGACAAGACCAGACGTATCGTATTTCACGAGATCACCCAAGAAGCTATTATCAATGCAATAAAGTCGCCCCGCGACATCGACATCAACTTAGTCAACGCCCAGCAGGCACGCCGCGTGCTCGACCGTATCGTCGGTTTCAAACTCTCACCCGTATTATGGAAGAAGGTGAAGCCCTCACTCTCTGCCGGGCGCGTACAGTCAGTAGCCGTACGCCTCATCGTAGAGCGCGAGCGCGAGATACAGGCATTCCAAAGCGAGGCCTCATACCGTGTAGTTGCGGTCTTCATGGTGCCCGACAATGAGGGCAATACCGTGGAGCTAAAAGCCGAATTAAGCACCCGCTTCAAGGAGAAAGCCGAAGCCGAAGCCTTCTTGCTATCATGCAAGGACGCTACATTCACTATCGAGGATGTACAGACAGAGCCCATCCCGAAGTACCCTGCTCCGCCCTTCACCACCTCAACACTTCAACAGGAAGCTGCCCGCAAGCTCGGTTTTTCTGTATCACAGACGATGACCATTGCCCAGCGACTCTATGAGTCGGGACAGATTACCTATATGCGTACCGACTCTACCAATCTGTCGGCCCTTTGCTTGGGTGCCAGCAAGAAGGTCATCACCGAGCACATGGGAGCCAAGTATCACAAGGCACGCAACTTCAAGACCAAGAGCAAGGGAGCACAGGAGGCTCACGAGGCCATACGCCCCACCTATATGGACCGTCAGACCATAGAGGGCACCTCGGCTGAGCGCCGCCTTTACGAGTTGATATGGAAGCGCACCCTTGCATCACAAATGGCCGATGCACAGATAGAGAAAACCACCATCTCCATCAGTAAGGAGGAGTCGCCCTACACCTTCACAGCCATCGGCGAAGTGGTGGTGTTCGACGGTTTCCTGCGTGTATACCGCGAGTCTATCGATGACGACACACTTGACGAGAAGCAAAGCGGCAATCTGCTTCCCCCACTGCATCGTGGTCAGCAGTTACAATATAGCGAGATACAAGCTACCGAGCGTTATTCGCAGGCTCCACGCCGCTACAACGAGGCCAGCCTCGTACACAAGCTCGAGGAGTTAGGTATCGGGCGTCCCTCAACTTATGCACCTACCATCAGCACCATACAGAACCGCGACTATGTAGTCAAGGAAGACCGTCCCGGCAAGGAACGCACCATCAATGTGCTCAAGCTGAAAAACAAGAAATTTACCGACAAGCAGTCCACCGAGACCTACGGCAAGGAGAAGGCTCGCCTCATACCTACCGATGTAGGCACCGTGGTCAATGATTTCCTCACCGTCAGCTTCCCCCAAGTGCTCGACTACACCTTCACAGCCAGCATTGAGAAGGAGTTTGACGAGGTGGCCAAAGGCGAAAAGCCCTGGGATGGTGTGATTGCCGACTTCTATAAGGATTTCTCACCGCTTATCGAGCACTCGATGAACGAGAAGCAAGAGCACAAGGTAGGTGAGCGTGTCCTTGGCACCGACCCCAAGAGTGGCCGACAGGTATCGGTAAAGATTGGCCGTTTCGGCCCTGTGGTCCAGATAGGCGTTGCTTCCGATGATGAGAAACCCCGTTTTGCCCAATTGCATAAGGGGCAGTCTCTTGACACTCTCACGTTAGCCGAGGCGCTTGAGCTCTTTGCTCTGCCCCGTACGCTTGGCGAGTATGAAGGCAGTGCGGTAGTTGTCAATACGGGCCGCTTCGGTCCCTACGTGCAACTGGGCAAGATGTATGTGAGTCTTCCTGCCGGTATCGACCCCATGACATTGACTTTCGAGGAGGGCATCAGCCTTATCGAGAAGAAGCGCCAGTATGAGCAGCAGCGCCAGATCAAGACCTTTGCCGAGAACCCCGATGTAGAGATTCTCAATGGCCCCTATGGTCCTTATATCTCGATGAGCGGCAAGAACTACAAGATACCTTCGGGAGTAGAGCCCGCTTCGCTCGACCTTGCTGCATGCATGGAGATCATCACCAAGGCGTCAGAGAAGCCTTCCACTCCACGCCGACGCAAAAAGTAAATCCACAACTCCTCCCCTATGACCCGCATACTGCTCATCGGATTCATGGCAGCCGGCAAGACCACACTCGGCAAGGCACTTGCCCGTGATCTCGGCCTGCAGTTTATCGACCTCGACCACTATATCGAGAACCGCTACCATAGCACCATATCGCAGCTCTTTGCCGAACGTGGCGAAGAGGGGTTCCGTGAGATAGAGCGCAAAATGCTTCACGAGGTTACCGAGTTTGAAGATGTCATCATAGCCACAGGTGGCGGCACTCCCTGCTTCTATGACAACATGGAGTATATGAATTCTATGGGAGTCACCGTATTCCTCCAGGCTTCGGTCGATGTCATTTTCACCCGCCTTACCATTGCCCGTGTACAGCGTCCGTTGGTAAAGGGCAAGTCGGCCGATGAGCTGCGCCAATACATTACCGCGATGCTCGAGCAGCGCAGTCCCTACTACACCCGTGCCCACCACACCTTCTGCGCCAATCATTTGGAAGACACGTCGCAGGTGAGCGAGTCGGTACAGCGGTTCAAGACCGAGTTGCTGTAACACACGACACATACCATAAGCAAAGAGAGAGCCTCATCAGGGCTCTCTCTGCTCATTTACCTATATGTTGTGCCTACTGTTTGCGCACTCTTCCTATGCCGTCGCTACGGATATTCGTATGCTTGGGATTCCCTTTGTAATAGATACTTCCCACGCCGCTTGCCCTGCAGGTGAAGCGCTCGGTGACGTAGCACTCTATGCCCCCTACCCCATTGAGGTCGGCCGTCAGGTCTGGAGTCTCAAGGTTGTAGGCGTTGATATTTCCCACACCATCAGACTTCAGCACAGTCCGTTCCGAAGCCACTCCATTAAGTTCTATATTCCCCACTCCCTCGTTAATCACCTGCAGGACCTCGCATTGCAGGTTGTCGAAAGTGATGTTTCCTACACCCTCATTAGTCACCCTCATCATCTTCGTCTTCACGGTGCCCTTCTGACGGATGTTTCCTACACCTTCATTACACACCATATCGATGGTAGGCGTCACTATGCGTATGGTGACACCGTTGTTCTTCTTCAGCTTATACTCCTTGGTGGTCTTGACGCTCAATGTGCCCTCCTTGCTCACCTCCGGTTCGATGAGTCTGATGATATGTTCGGGTCCTCGTGCCTCTATCATATACTCATCGCCCTGCTCAATGGTAATGTTGGCCACCACATCACAGTAGATTCCGCTGAACTCCGGCAAATCCATACGTGCCACCACACCGCGGTTCTTGTCAGGAGCACTACTTGTTGCAACCGTTGTCGTACTCCACATCTCTGTTGCACCCATCGGGAATACGCTACCACACATCAGGGCCATTATCAGTAACTTTTTCATATATCTCTACTTTTGGTTAGTTCTGCTGTCTGTACATTAGACGTAACGAGTACCCCAAAAAGTTGCAGCAGAACGAAAAAAAAGTTCACATTCTCTCCATTTTTTCATCTCTCACTACGCGAATACCCATCACTATCACGCCTATTATCGCCCTCTGCCTCGCACTTTTCGGCGCCCATGTCCACGTTTTCGGCATGTAGTGCGATGCCCAATCGCCTGTTCAGCCACACAGCCGAGAGCAGGAATGCCACGGCAGCAATAGCAGCCCACACCCACATCATCACCTCATCGTGCACCTGCTCCTCAAGGGTAGCGTCACCATAAAGTATCATATTGGCTGCAGCCACGGAGTTGTTGAGCACGTGCCCCACCACACCCGGGAGCAGACTTCCTGTGCGGTAATACAGCCAGCCAAACATCATGCCCAGGAGGAAGGCGAAGGGTATCTGTGCGGGGTTCATATGCACCACACCGAAGATGAGCGACGACACTACTATAGCTCCCCACGGACTCCTGCCCTCACGCAGCAGATAGCCTTCTATGGCACCACGGAAGAGCAGCTCCTCGAGTATCGGAGCCAGCAAGGCGATGGAGAGCAGCCCGAAGGGATTACGGCTCATGGCAATGAAAGCCTCTTCGTTGCTGTTGGGCAAACCTGTCTGCTCGATGAGCAGGTTGAGCACATACATAGCGGCAAACACAAACACCACCGACACGAGCAGTACCTGCCTGCTCACTCCCCAAAACTTATCTTGTGAGAGGTCTACATATTTAAAATGAAGGAGATGCCACATCATCACCAGCGTAGAGGCTACCATGACCAGCGACGTCATTGTAGCCATATCCATCGGCACGAAGGTTTTCGACACCACCATCGCTACAGCGCTGAACCCGAGCTGATAGCCGAAGTAGTAAATAATTAGTTTCAGGATTCTAAGCATGCAATTTGGGGTTAGGGGTTGTTTTTGTCAACGGCCAACAGACCACGAAGTTCGCTGGCCGAACCTTTAGGTCGACGCCCGAAGGGGCTGAAGTCAAGGGAAAAGCAACAGTCAACGGACATACCTGCCGGATGGCCAATTATCAATTCTCCATTCTCCATTATCAATTATCAATTATCAATTGTCAATTGTCAATTGCCAATTTCCTCACCCTTTCCCTGTCGGCATTGAGTTGGGCAATGAGTTCGTCTATAGTCTCAAAGTGGAGTTCGTCGCGCAGTCTGTCAAGAAACTCTATACGCAACGATTTGCCATAGAGGTCACCCTCAAAGTCGAGTATATGCACCTCCACACTGCGTTCCTCGCCATTGTTTATCGTGGGTCGGTGCCCGATGTTGAGCATGCCCAGCCCTAATTGACAATTGGCAATTGACAATTGACAATTATTCCCATCTCGATGACAGTTTTCGTCATCGTTGTTGACAAAGTCAACCTTCACCGCATACACTCCATCGGCAGGCAGCAGTTTATACACATCATCCACCTGTATATTGGCTGTAGGGAACCCCATCTTGCGGCCCACCTTATAGCCATCCACCACCCTGCCACTCAGCATGTAGGGGTAGCCCAGCAAGCGATTGGCCTCGGCGATACCTCCCTCTGCCACACAACTGCGTATGCGGGTCGAGCTCACCGCTTCGGTTCCGTCCATGCAAGCCGCGCCGCGCACCACCTCGATGCCCAGCTGATTGCCATAGCGCACGTAGTCGTCGAAATCCTCGGTGCGCCCACGACCGAAACGGTGGTCATAACCTATGACCAGCACTGCCACGCCCAGCTGCTCCTTGAGCACCTGCCGCATAAACTCGCGTGCCGTGAGCTGCGCCATCTCATGGGTAAAGGTGAGCAGTACCACCTCATCCATGCCTGCCTGGCGCAGCAGCGCCACACGCTCATCGCGACTGGTGAGCGAGGTCTTGCCCCCCTCCTCCTTCCCGAGCACCATCCGTGGCGCCATATCGAAGGTCACCGCCACGGCTCTTAGGCCACGCTCATCGGCAATGTTGCGCACCTGGTCCAGCAAGCTCCTGTGGCCGCGATGCACCCCGTCAAACGAACCTATCGTGGCAACACAGGGGATCAATTCACAATTCATAATTGACAATTGACAATTCACAATTTTCAATTTTCAATTCTCAATTTTCAACTCGTCACGCCAGTCGCTGTTTGCCTTCGGGCAATAGGTATGGAATCCCAGCGCCTCGGCCGCATCGCAGCTTGCCTGCAGGTCATCGATAAAGAGTGTCTCTTCGGGCTTGATACCCGCCAGCTGCGCCACCTTGATGAAGGCCTCGGGCGTAGGCTTCAGTTCGTGTATCTCGTGTGAGAGGAATATCTGCTCAAAATAGTCCTCAGCCTTGTGCCCCTTGTAGTCGAAGCGCTTGCGGCCCTCCTCCCAGTGCACGGCATTGGTATTGCTCAGCAGGAACAGGCGGTAGCGCTCCTTGAGAGCGAGCAGCATGTCGAGCTTGTAGGCCGGTATCTCCAGCAGCAGAGCATTCCACGCCTCGTCGATCTGCTCATCGGTAAGTCCCGGAGCATACACGCGACGCACCGTATCGTGAAACTCCTCCACCGTCATCGTTCCCTGCTCAAAGTCCTTCAGGTCGGCACGCTGCCCGTAAGGGTTGGTGAGCTCGTCACTCACCTCCACTCCCAAGCGGGCAAATGCCTCGGTGCAGCGGTGCTTGTCGAGGTGGATGAGCACGCCGCCCCAGTCGAAGAGTATATTTCTTATCATAATACCTTTCATAACCATTAATTGATACAAAAGTACGACAAAAATCAGACATTTTAAATGTTTTTTCCACGAAACACTTGTAAAATTCAAACAAACCACTTACCTTTGCACTCGCAATTTGAGGGAAACCTCAGCATTGTGTCGGGCTTTTAGCTCAGTTGGTTAGAGCAACAGACTCATAATCTGGAGGTCCTAGGTTCAAGCCCTAGATGGCCCACCGAGAAGCGCCAAGCATCAGCAGATGCTTGGCGCTTGCCATTTGCACCACCTACGCCACTCCGGCGGCACTAAAACAAGCATGGCCTGCTCCACGGAGCAGGCCATGCCATATCCTACATGTCGGCTATATCAGAGCAGTCCGTTGGTACCCAATATGATGAGCACCACATAACCTACGAGCAAGCTCGCTACACCCATGATAAGGCCCACCTTGACCATATTCTTCTGCTCGATGAGACCCGTAGCGTATGCCAGGGCATTGGGAGGCGTACTGATGGGGAGCACCATACCTACCGACGAAGCGATAGCTACACCCACGAGCAAGGTAGCCACGCCACCTACAGGACCCAGCGCGGTAGACATGCTCTCACCTACCACAGCAAGGATGGGCACGAGGAGTGCAGCCGTAGCGGTGTGAGAGATGAAGTTGGCCATCGCATAGCACAGCAGACCTGAGCCGATGACGACAACCAGCGGCGACCATGAGTCGAACGGTATGGCATCGATCATGTGCTGTGCCAAGCCCGACTTGTTGAGCGCTACGCCAAGGGCAAAGCCACCGGCTACCATCCAGAGCACGCTCCAGCTGATCTGCTCCAGGTCACGCTTGGTGATGATACCCGTTGCACAGAACACGGCTACGGGGAGCATAGCCACGGCGTTGGTCTTGAGGCCCAGGTTCTTGTCGAACAGCCACATCACGATGGTGGCAAAGAAGGTGATGTATACCAATGTCGTGCGCCAGCCCTTCTGTGAGTTGTCGGGGATATCGAGCACGATGGTCTTCTGCTTGAAGGGGAACAGCTTGAGCAAGATCACCCATGAGATGAGCAGCAGCACTATGGTGATGGGGCCCATGAAGGCAATCCACTCACCGAAGCCCATACCCAGGCCCATAGGCTCCAAGTACTTGAGCACAATACCGTTGGGAGGCGTACCGATGGGCGTAGCCATACCGCCGATATTGGCAGCTACGGGGATAGCGAGCGCCAAGCCAATCTTACCCTTACCGTCGGCAGGGAGCGCCTTGAGTACGGGAGCCAGGAAGGCCAGCATCATGGCCGCAGTAGCCGTGTTACTGATGAAGGCCGAGAACAGGCCCGTCACCACGATGAAGCCCAGCAGCACGAAGCGCGACTGAGTGCCGAAGGGCTTCAGCAGCACCTTGGCAATCTTGGCATCGAGGCCATACTTCGTGGCCGCGATGGCCAGCATGAAACCGCCGATGAAGAGCATGATGATGGGGTCGGCAAAGCAGTGCAGTATATCCTGATACTTGAGCACGGTGCCCAGCTCCTCAGGAGCATAGCCCGTCACGAGAGGCTTCAGCGCACTGTCCGATACCGAGAACAGCAGCAGCGCCACCACGATGAGCGAGGTGCTCCATGCCGGTATAGCCTCGAGCACCCACATCAGTGTAGCGAAAGCAAACACGCCAATGATGCGCTGCTCCACCACGGTGAGTCCCTCGATGCCGAATGCCGATGTCGGCAACAGCCAGATGGTGACGGTTACGGCAATGACCACTGCCAACTTGATGATTTTCGCCAAAGGCTTGTTTACCCCTTGGTCTCTCTTCTGTTTCTTCCATTTGTGATATTCCTCCACCAAATGGTAACCTGTAAAGTTTACAAACATGAGTCGTGAGTTATGAGTTTTGAGTTATGAGTATTTAAGTTTTTAAGTTTTTAAGTTTTTGAGTTTTCATCTTTCATCTTTCATCTTTATAAATGCTTCGCATTTAAGAAGACTTGCTGGCTCGGCATAATCCCGCAAGCGGTTTCTGCACTCGCTACGCTGCGTCTTTCATCTTTCATCTTTCAACTTTTCAAGTACCCCCGATGAGAATCGAACTCATATCTCACCCTTAGGAGGGGCGCGTTCTATCCATTGAACTACAAGGGCGCCTGAATTTGACTGCAAAGATACAACAAGCCGAGAGGAGAACAAAATAAATGTTTATTTTTTATCCCGAGGCGCCGTGTATCTTCTGCGACGAAGTCGCTAAAATTAGTGCAACATAAAGAAATGTAAAATATATTGAGCATTTACCTTTCCCTAACAGCAGCCTAATTTGCCTTACCTAACGGCTGGCAGCCTAATTTCTGGACTGCGTAGCAGGACTAAAGAAACGACAAGCCGACGAAATGCCAAATCCATTGAGCACCCGAGAAAGGTTGAGGGTTGAGGGATGAGGGTCCACCTTACGCTCGCCCTCTATTGGCGAAAGTTCATAAATCGGTTGGCTTTGGCGCAGTGAAGCGAGAGCAATGATAAACTTGTTTAATTATTGCCGAGCAAGCAAGCCATCTTAAAGCATAGCTTTATATTGGCAGAGATCCCTCGTCGCTACGCTCTTGTAGGGATGGCTCCTTTGTAAAGCGTAAACACATATAGGAATAAAGATTTATAGTGTAAACCTATATAGGACTCTAAGTTTAACCTGTCAACTTTTTCAGTACACCTCAATGTCCCTCGACGGGACATTCATTCTTTTATGTGGGGAATACGGAGTGATGGCTGCAGCCTTCATCCGACCCCGTCGTTCGGCACGGCAAAGGTATGTCATTATTTCCATTGTTGTACAACTTTTCAGGATAATTCTTCT
>JAGAQY010000075.1 GCA_017622495.1 Bacteroidaceae bacterium
ATACTTGAGATTTCGTTTGGAATGTAAACCTATTTTGGATTATCTTTGCAATGCGTAAACTCATATAGGAATAAAGATTTCCAGTGTAAACCTATATCGGACTCTAAGTTTAATTTGTCAACTTTTTTCAGTACACTGCACTTGTCGTTTTTATTTACTGTTCGCGAACGACCGCGTTGCTCTTCGCGAACGACCGCGTTGCTCTTCGCGAACGACCGCGCTGCTCTTCGCGAACGGCAGCGCTGCTCTTCGCGAACGGCAAATAACTTGTCTGTTCTCGTAATAAGGATTTGCTTGCCCATTTCTATATATTTAAGGTGTTTTTTGTTGAGGTATGGCTTATGATTATAGGAGTCTGCATGTAGAACTACCCGTTACGGCTGATTTGTAATCGGCCGTAGTGGAGTATAAGGAGCTGTGCCCCACGAATGGTAGACACCCCCAGGACAACCTGGGTTGTCCTTGTTTATGTGCTATGTATCATCAGATTAAAGCATACGAGGACAGCAGGACAGCCTGTTTCGCAACACTCGTTTTATATGGATATTGGGTGTGAAAGCACCGATACCCTCCTCGGTGTCATCGTTATCGTAGTGATTGTCGTTGTAATCTTCAATTGCTTTAAAATAATTCATATTTCGTAATCGTAATTCAGAATTAATCTTTACCTTTGTCCTTTGATTCATTAGCCCACTCAGTGGGCGGGTGGGTCAAGACATTTTGGAAAGGACGTTTACGAACGTTATCTTCTACATATCGAATCTCGCAAATTTGATCCCAAGAAGATACGGCAACGGAACGTTCACTTCGGGTGTATTATACCCTGCATGCAACTTTTAGTTGCGGTAGTTGTTCGTATATACACACGGCGTGGGCTAATGCGTTGCTTATCCTTGGGAAGGGCAATGCGAGAGCCTGATATGTGGGATAAGCGAGTGATTACTCCCACGTCTTTTTTATATACTAACGATAGACTGGTTTGGCCGTATAGGGAGTTAGGCGGTAAGAAATGTATTTATACGTTTAACTCAAATACTATACAGCAATGACACAACAACGATTCAGCGTTGCGTACCGCTTACGCACGATTTTCCTTTACTTATTTGTGGTCTTGGCTGCAGCTTATATATGTAGTTGCACGAGTGCCGACTATGAAATCTTCTCTTCGGTTTACGGTACTGTGGCCGACTATGACACAGGTGAGCCTATCCCTAATGCATCGGTAGTACTTTCGCCTACCAATATTACTAAACATACAGGAGCCGATGGCACTTACCGCTTCGATAACCTCGATGCACAGCAGTATACCATCACTTTTCAGAAAGCAGGCTATCAGGCCAATCGTAAGTTGGTAAGCGCTATCAGCGGTGAAGAATTGGAGGTGAATATACATCTGAAGAAGATAAATAACAACTGATAAAACTCAAGATTTATGAAACGACTATTCTACATTCTGTTGGCAGGCTTGCTGTTTGTGGCCTGTGACGACATCAATGAGGAAATCAACGTTGGACGTATCTCCGGTGTAGTGTCTGACAAGAATACAGGTGAGCCTGTTGCAACGGTAAGTGCCGTACTTTCACCTGGAGGCAACTCTACGGTGACGGGTAGCGACGGTTCCTTCGAGTTTGTAGACCTCAGCCCCGGTGAGTACACCGTTAATATCAACAAGGAGGGCTATAAAAGTAACGGCAAGGTGGTGACAGTAGCTGCCAATCAGACCACACAGGCCCACCTGCTCATCGAGCGCATACCAGCCGTAATTACGGCCGACCGCACAGAACTCGACTTTGGCAAGGACTACGGTGTGAACACTCTGTCATTTAATATTGTGAACAACAACTACGAGAAACTCTCTTGGGAGATGGTCAACAACTGCGGATGGATTACTGACGTATCGCCCAAGAGCGGTTCGCTCGACTATGGCAAGACGGGTACTATCATTGTGAAGATTGACCGCGACCTGCTTGCCGATGGCAACAACACCACTGTGCTTGTACTCAGTACCGAGGGAGTGGGTAGCACGGAAATAACCGTCAAGGCATACGGACAAGCCAAGAAGAAGGCTGTGCTCAATACCTTGGAGGTATCGTCCATCACCGCAACGACAGCCGTGTTCACGGGTGAGATTGTTGATGACGGCTATCCCAAGTATTATGAGCGAGGGATTGTATTCAGCGAACAGATGATGCCCACTGTGGAGCAGACTCTGCAACGCCTCACGGCCACAATGACTGCCGATAGCATCTACTCATGCCAAGTCGTAGGACTCACGTTGGGCAAGACCTACTACGTCCGCGCCTATGCCGTGAACGAGATGGGCACAGCCTACAGCAGTAATCAGGTGTCGTTCACCACTGCGGCGGTTGGTGGCAAGGCTACGATGATAGGAGTAGATGACATCAATCTGAACGACCACACAGCCGTAGCACATGGCGAGATATTGGAACTTGGCGACCCTGCCTACTCGGAACGTGGTTTCGTATACAGCCACACCAACTCGTCGCCTACCATATATAATAATATAGTGATGGTTGAAGGCAGTGGTAAGGGAACCTTCGATGCCAAACTCACAGATTTGGCTCGCGAAACGACCTACTATGTGCGTTCTTATGTCAAAAACGAAGCCGGCGTGGTATATAGTGACAATACCGTCACCTTCAGCACCGAGGAATCGCTGGCAACCGTAGAGACATTGGAGGCGACAGACATTGATGAGAGCACCTCTTCGGCTGTACTGCGTGGCAAGGTTACATTTGCTGGTAGTCCCTCTTACACGGAACGCGGCTTCGTGTATAGTTCAGAGTATAGTACCCCCACTGTTGATGACAACAAGGTTGTGGTCAATGGCGTAGGATTGGGTGAGTTCGAGGCAAGAGTATCAAACTTGTCGTCAACGTCAATTACTTATGCTCGTGCTTATGCTACAAATAATAAAGGTACTTCTTATGGCGAGACTGTGACGTTATTTGACCCAAGCTATATCAATCTTCCCGAATTAGGTATTGCCGTACAGCGCGAGGACCTCGGGCGTGGCAACTATTCATCAATGAAGTCGTTATGTGAAAGTTCTTCTGTAGGTGGATTTGCAGACTGGCGCTTACCAACATTAGCCGAGTTGTCTGCTTTGTACAAACTGAAAGATAAAATCGGGGGATTTTCAAAAACTGGTAAATATTGGTCTTCGACACCATCATCATATGATTCTTCTAAACATTATTATATAGACTTTAATTATGGCTCCCAAGAAATTAGCCATGACACCGAACTTCGTAGTGCCCGTGCCGTCCGCACCCTCACCGAATAAAAATGAATTATTCTATTTACTTTATTGTTTAACATAAAAAGTTTAAGTTATGAAAAAGATGAATTTCTTGGTAGCCATCGCTACCGTATGTGTGTGCTTCCTTAGTGGATGTAATGCAAGCAAGAATGTGGCTGTGCAGAATCCCGCGAAAACAGCAGTAAGAGGTACTGAAGCTAAAGTTGCAGAGTGGACTGCTGCAGGCTATACCTTGGCAGGTGCTATGGGTACATTCACAATGTACGATTTGCTGGAAATGCATAACAACAAGATTATCTCTGATATGGAACGCTATATTCCTGTGTTTGGAACAGGACAGGATGAGTTTGGTGAATTGAGTACCGCACGGTTATATGCTCTGAATGATGCATGTGTGAATTATGCTACAGCTGCAGGAAGTGTGGTTTCGGGTGGAATGAATCGTGCTTTTAGTAACTTGGGAGAAAAGGGAACAAAACTACAAGGTGCATATACGCAAAAGGTGGCACAATATATTACCCCTTATATGAAGGAGAGTGTTGCTGTAAAACGAACAACTCAGAAAGGAATTGAAGTCGAAGTTTATTATATTATTGATGAACAGCATGCCTCAAAAGTTAGAAAACAAGCTATGGATGAAGCTCTGAAGGAAACCGCAACAGAACAAATCTTTGGCACAGCTGTAGACGAGTGGGTAAAAGAATTCGTTTCTGACGTGAAGGAATAATTCAATATGAGACGAATACTCTTTGTATTCTTATTGTTCCCATTGGGCTTGACTTATGCTCAGACATTGTCTGATAAGTTCAAGCCCCAATGGGTGACATCATTTGAGGATATAGACAAACACAATCCGACTTACGAGTACAAGGTGATTGTCAATGAAGGCCCCGACTTGAATCGTTTGCGCAATGATAAGCTGGTCCATTTAGGTTCATACCTGAAATCTACCAATCAGATTGATGGAACGATTGATAAAATTGTGGAATCTGAGAATTCGAACGTCAGTGGAGACAAATATCGCTCGTCACACAAGTTGTCATTTTCTACTAAAACTTCTGTGGAGGAGTTTGATTGTATGATGATTGATGATTATTGGGAACAATTTGTCGTTCCAGGGCTTGGGATGCAATATAGATACTATACATTGTTTGCTGTATCCACTCCTGGTCAGGGAACAACTATTTTTGATGAGTTCACGACAACCACTCAATATGGAGTACACGGCTTGTGGCGGTCAGCAATTGTGCCCGGATGGGGACAGTTCTATAAACGCGACAAACTGAAAGGTGGAATCTTCTTGGGTGGAACTGTAGCTTTGGCTGGTGGCATAGTTTTTACGGAGAATCAGCGTGCTAATTATTTCAAAAAGATAACTAAAACGCATAGTGCGGAACTGAAGCGTGCTTATGCTACGCGAAGCGATCATTTTGCGACAGGACGTAACATTTGTATTGGGGCAGTTGTCGCATTATATGTATATAATTTAGTAGATGCTGTTGTAGCGCCTGGTGCTCGTAGAGTAGTTGTCCATCCTAAAGGAGAAAGTAGATACAACTATGCATTGTCACCTACCATTATGAGTGATGGCACGTGGGGCGTTATGGCAGCTGTATCGTTTTAAGCAAATAAATTGACAACCAAGCTGATGCTTGGTTGTCTTTAATAAAAGGTGATGGGTCATGCGAAGTAAATTGTTATTTATAATGGCGTTGTTGACTTTGGGTATTCATGCTCAATCGTTCAAGGAACAAAAGAATATGTTGTCAGCGCAATTTAAGGAATATAAAGCGGCGCAGAAAGACAAGTTCGAAGAATACCGCAAACAACTGAATGCAGAGTACGCGGAATATATGCGTCAGGCTTGGACAGAGTATAAGCCATGTCCTCCTAAGCCTGTGCCACCACGCAAGGAACCGCCCAAGCCTGTGGTGAAGACTCCCGAGGAACCTGCAACACTACCTGTAATACTACCAGTTCCTCAAGAGGAGCCGGTGGTGGAACCTGCGATTGTACCTGCAGAAGAACCGACGGAAGAGCCTGCAGAACCCATAGTGGAGCCAGAGACGGAGCCTGTTGCCGAACCGGAAGAAGAAGATACGGATGAGCCCGAAGAGGTGGTGTTGCCATTTGATGAAGTGGTGCCCCTTGCCGAGCCGGCCCAACCCGTAGTGCCTGGCATCCCTTTGCCGGAGGTGACGCCTGTGGTGACCTCTGTGCCTGGGCACACATTCTCTTATTATGGCACATCGTGTAAAATAGCGGGAATGAACTCCACGCATCGTTTCGTGTTGGCTGGAGTGAAGGAGGAGCATGTGGCAGATGCGTGGGTGACACTTGCCGCTGACAAATATCTGTCTGTATTGGCACAATGTGCCGAGTATCGTGAGAAGCTGAACCTCTGCGACTGGGGCTATGTGCGCTTCCTGCAAGAGATGACTACCAGTTTTTTCACTGCCTCGCACAGCAATGAGGCTGTACTGATGCAGATATATCTGTTGGTGCAGTCGGGGTATAGGGTGCGCATGGCACGTAGTGACAACGGCTTGGTGTTGTTGCTCCCCATAGAACATGATGTATACGACTATTCGTATCTGACGGTAGACGGCATACCTTATTATATAATAGATGACGGGGCAAGAAGTGGCCGCTCCTTCTATGTGTATGATAGGGCATTTCCGCAAGAGATGGCATTGTCGCTCTATATGCCGTCGCCTCCCTCATTGCAGGCTGTGGGAACTAAAACCGTGGAGCGCACCCTGACAAGCAAGAAACAGGTGTCGGTGACTGTAGAGACCGATAGGAATCTGATAGACTTTTACAATGACTATCCCGTAAGTTCACAATGGGGCTTTTACTCCAGTGCTTCGTTGAGCCAAGAAATCAAGTCGGAGCTGTACCCCACACTGCGACATTACATAGATGGAATGGGCAGCGCCGAAGCAGCCAACCTACTGCTCAACTTCGTGCAGACCGCCTTTGAGTATAAGACAGATGATGAACAGTTTGGCTACGAACGACCCTTGTTTGGCGATGAAACGTTCTTTTATCCCTATTGCGACTGCGAAGATCGCTCCATCCTTTACTCTATATTGGTGCGCGACCTATTGGGCTTGGATGTGGTGTTGCTTAACTATCCAGGTCATCTGGCTACTGCTGTTAAATTCAAAGAAGATGTTATCGGCGATTACATCCTGCTGAACGATGGCAAGTACATCGTCTGCGACCCTACATATATAGGAGCAGGTATAGGAGAGGCAATGCCTGACTGTCGTGACGAGAAGGCTGTGATAGTAAGGATTTGAAGCCTTAGTTTGGGCCTTATCCACAAAAAACGGTGCAGTAGGGTCGTCTCGGGTATTTTCGGAATTGATGATATGTCTGCTTACACATGCAGCACCTGGTCGCAAAATTCCAGTACTGAGGTGCGGTGCGTGATAAAGATGATGGTCTTGTTGCGTGGTAGGCTCGTGATATTTTGTATGAAGAGACGCTCGGTGTCAGCATCGAGTGCAGATGTGGATTCGTCGAACAGCAGTATAGATCCTGGACGAAGGAGTGAGCGGGCGATGGCAATACGTTGGGCTTGCCCTTCGCTAAGGCCTCCTCCCTGTTCGCTACATGCGCTATCAATCCCGTCGGGAAACTGTTCTACGAAGTCGGCACATGCAATGCGCAACACCTCATGCAATTCTTCGTCGGTGGCATCGGGACGTCCCAAGAGCAGGTTTTCTCGTATGGTACCGCTGAAAAGTGTGTTCCCTTGCGGTACATATATAAGGTTGTTGCGTGTGCGTGCCGAAGCTTCTACTTCTTGTTCTTGATCGTAAAAGGTAATTGTACCTTTGTCGGGATGTATGAGTGAGAGTATCAATCTAATGAGCGTTGTCTTTCCAGCTCCCGTTTTGCCTAATATGGCAGTGACTGAACCTGGGGCGAAGTGGGCGTTGAAGTTTTGTAGGATGGTCTCATTGCCATCAGAGTAAGTAAAGCTAACGTCGTTTATCCGTATACCAGCTGTATGGGATAGCCTGATGGGATGGTCGCAGTCTTCGATGGGTGTTTCTTCCAATTCGAAGAGGCGCTCAGCTGCGGTGAGTGTGCCTACGAGTGCTGGTATCATGCGGGCTATATCGGAGAGTGGCCGTTGTATACGCCCTACAAGTTGAAGGAAGGCGGTCATTACGCCAAAGGTAATTGTTCCAGCCTGCATGCGGAATACACCCCATAAGAAAGCGGTGAGATAGCCCATGGAGAATCCTGTCGACACCAATGTCCTGGATAATATGCTGAAGCGGGTGCGTGACTTTACCTCTTCGTAAAGGTTGTGTTGTAGACCCTGCAGCTTGTTTATCATGCTTTCGCTCTGTTCTAGGGTTTTTACTACCGTCTTGTGCTGGAGGCTTTCCTGCATGACGGAGTGTATGCGGCTATCGCTTTCGCGTACGGCCTTAGTCATGTGGCGCATGCGGTTGACGTAGATGCGGCTTAGCAGGGCAAAGAAGGGCAGTATGAGTACAAGCATGACAGCCAGATTACTGTCCATAGAATAAAGGAAGCAGAATGATGCGATGAACTGTACTGCTGTGGTGATGAGTAGGGGAATGGTGCTGATAATGGCTGATACGATAGTGTTGATGTCCTGTATGAGTCGGTTGAGTACATCACCTGAGTGACGGGCTTCCTTGCCTTCCCATTCACTTTTTATTAGTCGTTCGAAGAGACCTGTGCGCAGTCTGTTTTGTGTCTTCACGCTAAGAGTGTTTGCCAACCAAGTATTGGTGGCGCGTAGCAGTATCTCAGCCAGGATGAGTATGCCCATACCCAGGCCGTAATGCCATAGAACACCTGTGCTTACTCCTGTGGCAATGTCGATAGCTTCCTTGCTGAGATACACGAAAAGCAGTGAGCAGGCTACCGATATGATGCCTACGAAAGCACATATAGCTACTTGAAGTCGAGCTCCATACGATGCTTTCCATATCCCGGTGAGCAACTTCCGGGTGCTGTATTTGTTTGTCTTCTTCATTTCGATGGTAAAAGTACAATTTTTTTGTGATTTATATGCTTGTTATGGCGATTTTGTATGTCATGATAGTGGTATTTCGGGAAAATATCGTACATTTGCCCAAAAGGAATATTGATAAAATCTCATTGCTGATGAAAGTAACTGTTATCGGAACAGGTAATATGGGTGGAGCGCTTGTACGCGGTCTCGTTCGTAGTGGTGTTTTGCCTGCGGCTGATATCACCTGTACAGCCTTGTCTGAATCTACACTGGGCAAGCTTAGAAGTTTTGACTCAGGTCTTGTTTTGACCACCGATAATGTGGCTGCTGTGAGAGGGGCCGATGTTGTGGTGATTGCTGTAAAACCTTGGGTGATAGCCTCGGTGGTAGAGCAGATTGCCTCAGCGCTTGATGCTACTCGCCAGTGTGTGGTCTCTATGGTTGCAGGCATAAGTCTTGATGACTTGGCGGGTATGTTTGATCAGTGGAGTGGGCAAGTGCCGCCTTTGTGCGTTGCCATTCCCAATACGGCCATCGAATTGAAGTGTGGAGTCTCCTTCCTGACTATGCGTGGCCTTTCTCAAGTACAGAGCCGTGATGTGACTGGATTGTTTGCGGCATTGGGCAAATGTTACGTAGTAGACGAGCCTCACCTGCGAGCAGGTACCGTGCTGGCTTCTTGTGGTATAGCCTATGCCTTGCGCTATATACATGCTGCTGCACAGGGTGGTGTGGAACTCGGGTTCCGACCAGCCGAGGCACAGGATATAGTGGCTCATACAGTAAAAGGAGCTGCAGAATTGCTTATTGCCAATGGTACTCATGCTGAACAAGAAATAGATAAGGTGACCACTGCAGGCGGACTTACCATTCGCGGATTGAATGCTATGGAGCATGCAGGCTTCTCCTCGGCTGTCATCAAAGGGCTTAAAGCCTGAAGAAGATGTAGCGATGAACGTTTTCTACGTTGCATATGTTGATAATGATATTCTTATCTGCTAACTAAATGATGGAGGAACTGACCATGACTACGAAAGACTATGCCTGGATAGAAGTGTTCTCTGGCGAAGCCTTTGAAGCTGAAGTTGTAAAGGGATTGCTCGAGTCAAACGATATTCGTTGCATCCTCGAAGACCATACCCTGTCGGCATTGACCTCACGCTACAATGGGATAGGTGGTTATGTAAGTATACTTGTAAATCCTGCCGATGAGGGGAAGGCACGCCAACTGATAATTCTGAAAGAATGAAAAAAACACTCCCTGCCAGCCTAGCATTGCTGGCTCCTTTGGGCGTTGTAGCCCAACAAACACAGACGCCGCCCAACATTATCTATATCATGTGTGATGATATGGGTTATTCCGATTTGGGATGTTATGGCCAAGTATATATCAGTACTCCGAATATCGATCGTATGGCCGCGGAGGGTATCCGTTTCACGCAGGCTTATTGTGGCAGCCCAGTGAGCGCTCCTTCGCGCTGCTGCTTCATGACAGGACAGCATAGCGGCCACACGCGCATCAGAGGTAATCGCGAGCATTGGAGTGGTACCGTGCAGTACGGTGTCAATCGTGACTATGCTGTGGGCGGTCAGGAACCGTACGACTCGGCTCACGTCATTATTCCCGAGATACTCAAGGATAACGGCTATAACACTGGCATGTTTGGTAAGTGGGCTGCAGGCTACGAAGGTTCTCACTATAGCCCCGATCGCCATGGTATAGATGAGTATTACGGCTACATATGTCAGTTCCAAGCACATTTGTATTATCCAAACTTTCTTAATCGTTACAGC
Organism: Bacteroidaceae bacterium; assembly: GCA_017622495.1. GTDB lineage: Bacteria > Bacteroidota > Bacteroidia > Bacteroidales > Bacteroidaceae > UBA1189. The sequence continues at coordinate 10,086 of JAGAQY010000075.1, forward strand.
AAGGCTTTAGGTGATACGGCTGTGGTTCGGGAGGTGCTCACTGAGAATATCCAGCATCCCATGCATGGCGAGGGCTATAAGTTGCGCACCCAATACGCCTCTGACCTTATTCATGAGCGTGCTATGCAGTGGCTTGAAAAGCAAACTTCCGACCGTCCCTTCCTTGGAATCTTTACCTATACACTGCCTCATGCAGAACTTGCCCAGCCCCACGATAGTATCGTGCAGCATTATGAGCAACGGTTTACCGGAGACAAGACTTGGGGTGGTGACCAAGGCTCTCGTTACAATCCTGTTGATGCTATCCATACTCAGTTTGCCGCTATGGTCACTCGTCTCGACACACAGGTAGGCGAGATACTCGACCTGTTGCGTAATCGCGGATTAGCAGAGAATACTATCGTCTTCTTTACCAGCGATAATGGCCCCCATCGGGAGGGTGGTGCCGATCCTGCATTCTTCAATACCCAAGGACTACTACGTGGTATTAAGCGCACCACCTACGAAGGAGGCATCCGTGTCCCCTTCATTGCTTGGTGTCCCGGTACTATCCCTTCGGGTGTAGTAAGCAGCCTGCCCATTACCTTCTACGATATGATGCCCACCTTCTGCGAACTTGCCGGTATCGAGAATTACGAGGAGCGCTACCGCAATCCTCGTGCCGACTATACCGACTACTTTGATGGTATCTCTATAGCACCTACACTGCTTGGCGAGGAGGGGCAACAGTTGCATCCTCACCTGTATTGGGAGCTTGGCGAGGCCAATGTGTTGGCTGTACGCCGTGGCGACTGGAAACTTGTAGTGCGTCATGGCGTACCCGAACTGTATAATCTGGCTACCGATCTTCACGAAGACCACGATGTGAAGGAGCAGCACCCGCAGGTGTTGAGGGAACTTGTTGATATCGTCTATCAGGAGCATGTCGACAATCCGTTGTTCCCTATCAGTTTGCCGCCTCGCGATTAAGTGTGTCAAGGAAAGATTCGCATAAGCGGTTCATATTGTTTGCCGTTTTCGTATAAAAGAGCTATCTTCGCAACTTGAAACGAAAATAGCTATGAAAAAAAGAAAATTCAGACGATACGATACGAATACCCGCAGAAAACGCTATCTCGTTATCGCAGCTGTTGCAGTAGCTATACTGGCTGTGGGCGCTCTTTCTGTATATATTTTTACACATCGTGCCAGTTCAGTTGAGTCTGTCCCAACGGCCGATACTCTTGTAGTGAAAGATACTTTATACAAGTATGGACTCCCTATTGAGTATTTTAAGGTCAAGAACGACACCATACAACCGCGCCAGACCCTGGCAGAAGTCTTGCTCGGTTATGGACTCTCGGCGCAAAAGATCTTTAATCTTACTCAATGTCCCGATTCGGTGTTTGACGTGCGTAAGGTACGTGCTGGTCAGCCCTGTGCTCTCCTCTCTGACCTCGATAGCGCATCGATGCCTCGTTATTTTGTCTACGAAATCAATGCCAAGGAGTATGCTGTATTTGATCTTGTGAACGATACGGTGACTCGTGGCACGCGCCCCTCGTCGTGGGTGGAGCGCACGAGTCGCGGTGTCGTAGAGTCATCCTTGTGGAATGCGATGATTGATAGTGATTCTTCGCCTCAGCTTGCTGTACTGCTCTCCCATATCTTTGGTTGGACCATCGACTTCTTTGGCATTCAAAAGGGTGACGAGTTTCGTCTTATCTACGAGCAGGAATATGTCGAGGAATTGCCTCTCAATAATTTTCGCATCCGTGCAGCTTCATTCTGCGCTTCCGACAGCATGTACTATGCCATTCCCTTCGTGCAGGACGAAGAAGAACTCTATTATAACGAGACGGGCAATAGCCTTGAGGGTGCTTTCCTAAAGGCCCCGCTCGACTACTACCGTATCTCATCGCGCTTTACCAATAGTCGTTATCATCCCGTGCTCAAGCGCTACCGTGCTCATCATGGTGTCGACTATGCGGCTCCTACAGGCACTCCTGTATATGCCATTGGTAGCGGTAAGGTTATAGCCAAGGGTTACCAGGCTAATGGTGGAGGTAACTATGTAAAGATACGTCACAATAGCACCTATACCACTACATATATGCACCTGTCTCGCTTTGCCAAGGGCCTTCAGGTGGGTGACCACGTAGCTCAGAAAGAGGTTATCGGCTATGTAGGCTCTACAGGCCTGTCCACTGGTCCGCATCTCGACTTCCGTGTGTATGAGAACGGCAAGCCAATCAATCCCCTTACCATCAAGTCGCAGCCAAAGAAACCCATCAGTGAGGAAAACAAGGCAGCTTTCCGCATGGTATGCGATTCTCTGATGATTCGTCTTGGCGCATTATAGGAAACGAACGATTTTTTTTTTAGTAATCTCTATGTCGATTTCAAATATCTTATTATATTTGAGGCCGAAAAGTTGTAAACTTGATATAATACATTTAATACTATGAACAACTATCCAAAAATCGGTATCCGCCCCACAATCGACGGTCGTCAGGGTGGTGTGCGAGAGAGCCTTGAAGAGAAGACCATGAATCTGGCCCATGCAGTGGCCGAGTTGATTTCATCCAACCTGAAGAATCCCGATGGATCGCCCGTAGAGTGTGTCATCGCTGATGGCACTATAGGTCGTGTGGCAGAGACAGCAGCCTGTCAGGCCAAGTTTGAGCGTGAAGGAGTAGGTGCTACCATAAGCGTTACCTCATGCTGGTGCTATGGTTCTGAGACTATGGATATGCACCCTCACTGGCCTAAGGCAGTATGGGGCTTCAATGGGACCGAACGCCCCGGTGCGGTGTATCTGGCTGCTGTATTGGCTGGTCACGCACAGAAGGGACTTCCCGCCTTTGGTATTTATGGGCACGATGTGCAGGACCTTGACGACAACACTATCCCCGCCGATGTGGCGGAGAAGATACTCCGTTGGGCACGTGCAGCCCAGGCCGTAGCTCTCATGCGCGGCAAGAGCTACCTTTCGGTAGGTAGTCAGTGCATGGGTATTGCCGGCAGTATCGTTGATCAAAACTTCTTCCAGGAGTATCTTGGCATGCGCAATGAAAGTGTCGACGAGACCGAGATCCTGCGCCGTATGGACGAGGGTATCTACGACCACGAAGAATATGCGAAGGCAATGGCTTGGACCGAGAAGTATTGTAAGGTCAACGAGGGTTGGGACAAGAACCGCCCCGAGAAGCAGAAAGACCGTGCCGGAAAGGATGCCGATTGGGAATTTGTAGTGAAGATGACGCTTATCGTGCGCGATCTCATGCTGGGCAATCCCCGCTTGCGTGAACTTGGCTTCAAAGAAGAGGCTATCGGGCATAATGCTATCGCTGCTGGCTTCCAGGGACAGCGCCAATGGACCGACTGGAAGCCCAATGGCGACTTTACCGAAGCCCTCCTCTGCAGCACCTTCGACTGGAACGGTATACGCGAAACCTATATCCTCGCCACCGAGAACGATGCCTGCAATGGAGTGGCTATGCTCTTTGGCAAGCTCCTCACGGGTTGCGGACAGATGTTCTCTGACGTGCGCACCTACTGGAGTCCCGAGGCTGTAAAGCGTGTCACTGGCAAGGAACTCACGGGTCTCGCTGCTGGCGGCATGATACACCTCATCAATTCTGGCGCTACCACGCTCGACGCCACCGGTGCCAGCTGCAATGCGGCTGGAGAACCTTGCATGAAGCCCTCTTGGGCGATGACCGACGCCGATGTGGAGGCATGCCTCAAGGCTACCTGTTGGCCTCCTGCCGACCGTGACTATTTCCGTGGCGGCGGTTTCTCGAGCAACTTCCTCTCCAAGGGTGGTATGCCAGTCACCATGAGCCGTCTCAACCTCATCAAAGGTCTCGGCCCTGTGCTACAGATTGCCGAGGGCTGGACAGCCGATGTAGACCCTGCCATCCACGAGGTCCTCAATATGCGCACCGACCCCACTTGGCCTACTACATGGTTTGTGCCTCGCCTCGACGAGACGAAGGCTCCCTTCAAGGATGTCTACTCAGTGATGAACCACTGGGGTGCCAATCATGGTGCTATCAGCTACGGCCACATCGGTGCTGACCTTATCACATTGGCCTCTATGTTGCGCATCCCCGTTTGTATGCACAATGTACCCGAAGAGCAGATTTTCCGTCCTGCCGCATGGAATGCTTTTGGCATGGATAAAGAGGGTGCCGACTACCGCGCTTGCGCCACCTACGGCCCCATCTATAAATAGGAGCCTGTCTGCTATTGCTGGGACAATAATAGAAAAGGAGGGGCTATGGCTCCTCCTTTCTTTGTATTGTCAACCTTGACCGATGTTAAAACGGATAGGTATACACGGTATTCCCCTCATCGTAAGTGTTTACCACGAAACGTAGCGTGTCGCCCTGCCTCAAAGACTCCTTGAAGGGAACGAGAGGGATGGATCCGTAGAGCTTCTGACGATACGACTCCACATCATCTATCACCCGGTGATAGAAGGTGAACTCCTTGCCTTGCATCGTCTCGGGCGTGGTGTCGACAAAGCCGATGCTGTGCTTTCCGTTGAGCGCCTTCACTTCGAGCACGAAGTTCAGATAACCACCCGAGAGCCAGATACTCTGCAGATACACGGGATCCTGATGCAGCTCTTCGTCCTCGCGGAGCGGTGTCGGCACCTGCGAGATGATGTTGCCCAAGGCATAGAGGTCGGCTACGGTATCGTTCTGCCCAGTGCTTACCAGTTCGTATACGCTGAGGAGCCGATACAGCGTGTCGCGCTTGTAGGTGGGCTCGTCGTCGTAGGCCTCAAGGAAATCTCGGGTGAGGTGTACGGGATAACTGCTCCCGTCATCAAGCAGTAAATGCTCAATCTTCCCCTTGTCGTCAGTGGCAATGCAAGCAAAGTCGGTGCGCACCGAAGGGTAGCGGTAATCGTCATCAACCGCATCCTCACAGCTGCTGAGCAGGGTGAGGATGGGGAGCAACAGCAGTGTCGCCCGCATTGCTTTCAATGCCTTACGCTTCACACTTCACGCTTAACTGGTTCAACGCTGGGTTGGCATACATTTCCAGTATCTTGGTGCGCAGGAATGCTTCGTCCTTGCCCGGCATGTCGATTTTCTGCAACTGTCCGGCAAGGTATTGCTCGAAGGTGGCGCGCTCCTCGGCCGTGTAGCGGTCGGCATAGGTATTGCCTCCTTGCAGCAGATCCACCGCCACATAGTTGCCTGGGTATAAGCGGTAACCCATATATATGCGTCGGTCTATCTCTGTGGCTATGGTGGCGTAGAATTCGTTCTTTGGCATGTCTGCAGGCAGGGCAGCGATGAAGTCGTTCATGCACGCGGCAGCCTGATAGTGTACGCGGCCTTTGTAGCCAAAGATGCCCGTCTTCATGTTCATCAGGTCATCGGCTTGCGACTTCTTGTACTCGGGATTGTCGCGCTTGAGCTGGAATTCCATGGCCTTGAGCCAGTCACACGGGTCATACTCATAGGAGATAGCCAGCGGAGCCATATTGAGTGCAATGAGGCGCTCGGCAGGAGTGCCCTCGCCACCCATGGCAAACATCTTCAGGATGCTCTCTTGGGTGTGGTCGGTAGAGTCCTTCGAGCGTCCCTCGCGCTGTGCAATCCATATAGGAGCTTTCTTTTCTGCAATTACGTAGTGCATGTATGCCGATAGTCGCATGCTCGATTGTAGCATCTCGCGTATGCCGCCCTTGCGGGTGACGATGAAGCTGCGGTTGATGCGCACAAGCGTCTTTATCCACGGGTAGATGAGCAGGTTGTCGCCGATGGCAATCTCCGCCGTGTCAAGTCCCTTCTCTACGAAGAGGATCATGTCGAGCAAGCCCGAGTCGAGCACGATGTCGCGATGGTTTGATATATAGGTGTAGTTCTCCTTCTCTTTGGACAACCCCAGCTGGCCGAAGTCGTTGGTCAGCCCTTGGGTGCACTTCTTGATGACACCATCCAGCAATGGGCGGATGAAGGTATTCTGAAACTCCTGACAGGTCTTGCAACCGTGCATCATCGGGCCCAACGCCTCGGCGGGAATCTGTGGCATCACCATACCCACTACAGCGCGGAACATGGGGTCGGCCAGCAGGCTGTCGTACGCTGCGGGCAATTCGTCTGGCTCAAACGGACGCATGTCCTTAAATTCTTCGGGAATCATAAGCTTTCGTTTTTACAAAGTTTTCTTTCCACAAAAGTAGTTGATATTTCCTTATATGCCAAACATTACCGTGAGTTTCTATTTTTTTATCCTTTGGTGCGGACGTTACTCGCTCATACCTTTATTAAGATGTGCATACAATAATTTCAAGAAAGTTGCGACGGAGTGTAACAAATCCGCTGCATCGACGTATTAGGAGCAAATGATGTTTGGAAAAAGGAAAGTAAATCGTATTTTTTTTGCAGAAGGTAACAAACACTCGATAAGGCCTTTATATCGATACAGGTCGGTGGAGATAATCCCATCCACCGAGTAAAAAAGTTTTATTTTTGGCCTGGCACAGTGCAGCGGAGCATTTGCACCGCTGCAACGATGACGATAACGATAACGAAAACAGGGCAGCGGAGCTGCGGATTGAGAGTCGATGGATGATGGTTTGGGGTACTTGAATTGATTATTCTCACGATGAAATGGGGCGATTTTTTAGATATCCCCTATGGCGAAAGTTCATAAATCGGTTGGCTTTGGCAGCGCGGAGCGCTGCAACGATAACGATGACGAAAACTTAGGAACTGGACATTGCAAAAAAATCTCGCAGATATCCCTCGTCGCTATGCTCTGTCGGGATGACGCCTTTAGGAAAACTCCAGCACACCTCGCGAAAATTCAGCAACTCTTCACGTAATTTCCAGTTCCCCCGCACGCAAAAACTCAAATATCCACGGATATTTAATGAAATATCCGCGGTTACGTAATGAAATATCCACGGATACGTGATGAAATATCCGTGGATATTTGAGTTTTTATACACAGAGATCTTCGTTTTCGGACAAATGTTTGGTGATTTTACGGAGTTTTCGGTGGAGTTTTCTCGTAGAGAAAGTTGGCTGCACTTTGTTGCGTCGTGCCAATGCCAACCGATTTATGAACTTTCGCCAATAGAGCATGGCGTGCAACCGTCCATTTCATCGAAGCATTACCCTAAAACGTTCTTTGTGCATAGGCAAAAGATGGAGCAGGGACACCCCGAGAAAACAAGAAAAATGGGGAAAAATTAAAAAAAATGACGATTTCTTGTTTAATTTGCGGTTGGTCGTTCGTATAATAAGCGTGATGACACAAGAAGAATTCACATATATGGCGAGCGAGATACGGACAAAGGCCGTATCGATAGCTGCGAAGTTTGGGTACAGCACCGATGACTCGGAAGACATCGCACAGGACGTGATGCTCCGGCTGTGGAGCCTGCACGAGTAGCTGAGCGACGCCACACATCTGAAGGCTTCGGCTATCATCACCGCCAAGCGTGCTTGCATCGACCGATGGCGCACCACGCATCAGTACAAGGAGATAGACGATGCGATGCCACTCACCGACGAGACGACACCGCACGACCAACTCGAATATGTTGAACTGGAGCAATGGCTCGACAAGCAAATCGACAGCCTGCCCTCCACAACGGGAATGATACTGAGGATGCGTCAGTTAGAGCGCCGTGAACTGAGCGAGATTGCCGACATACTGGGCATAAAGCAGAGTTCGGTATCTACACTGCTGTCACGAGCAAGAAGCGAATTGCAAAACAAACTATTGAGGAGGAACCAACTATGAAGCATCAGTATGATAAACAGGAAATAGCCCAGCTGATAGACAAGTTTATGGCTGGCATCACCAGCATCGCCGAGGAAGATGTGCTGGCACAGTACTTCCGCACCCACGAGGTGAGCGAGGAATGGGCGGTATACAAGGAGATGTTTGCCCTGTTCGACAACGGAGAGGTGGACATTGAGGTGAAGCCCACGAAGCAGGAAGACGAAGTACACACCATAAAGGTCGAGATGCCCGCCACGACCAAGCGAAAGAGGACAAGAATGGTAGCCCTAAGATGGACAACGGCTGTTGCCGCCAGCTTCCTACTGCTACTGATGCTCCACAATACCAATGCCAATAGCAATACCGAGGCTGTGGACAGAATGGTGATGGTGCAGCAACAGAGAATGCTTGATGAGGCCGACAGGTCGTTCCTGCACACCACAATACGATGCGCTATGGACATTGACGAGACATTCTCGCTGAGCGAGGCGCAAGAGGAAGCGGACTTCCAAACCAATATTTACATTTAAGTATACGACATATATGAAAAAGATTATTCTCATTACAATGATGTGTGCATTCACATCGATAGGATATGCTCAGACACACGTCAGGAAAGCCATCGACGATATGCTGGCAAAGCATCCCGAGTGGGTCGTCAATCAAGGGAATAGCGAGAACGGCAACACGAACCCTACAAAGGCAGGCTCGAAGGCTAACCGCATCTACCAGCTGTCGATACCCGACACTATGGCTATGGACAAACTTCTGAATGCCTTCGAGGCCGACAAGATGGATAGCTACAGCTACATACGTACCTCTGCCGAATACAATCAGGCAACACAGAAGCGGCGCAGGGCCTCCACAGTCACCCTACAGAATGGCGATAGACTGGAAAGCCACTCCACGGAATACAGTTTCGTGTCGCTGGCAGTAGTAGACCCCGAGCAGCGCAGTTACCGCACCAGCTATATATTGAAATGGTATCCGATAAAGAATGGTAGGACAGTGGCCACGCTATACATTCTTTATGGACCCAGACCAAACAAATAATGACAAACCAATAAAACTAAGTAACCAATGAAAAAGATCGCAACGACTCTGATGATGCTGACGTTCATATTCGCAGCCTCAGCACAAAATAACGTAGATGCCCTTATCAGCAAACTGCTGAAAAGTTACCCTAAGGCACCCTCACGTGAAGTTATCGAAAAAGATGTGGAAACGGGAAAACTCCTTCAGCGTGTCGCTGAATACAGTTTCCGTGACGTCAACCCAAAGAAGTTGGAACCACTCATCAACGCTTTGCGCAATACGCATCAGGACGGATATTACAGTTATGCCTGGGTGAGTGCATTGGACGGGAATGACCGTTCGTATGAACTTCGCGTAGCCGACTCTGACCCCGACTATCGTACGGTGTATATCCTGAAGGTCAATGGCAACAATGCCGACCTGCACGTACTCTATGGCAAGCTGCCCTACAGCGAGATGACTACCAACTTCAGCTACTCACCAGACACCTACTATACCTTCTTCAACAAGGGCACAGGCGCCAAGCTGGGAATCTCGTTCGATTATAACAACCATGCCAGCGCCTATCACGAGGCTGCACCCGAAGGAGTAGGCCGTAATAATATAGTCATCACGGGCAATAAGGTGTTCCGATTCAAGTTTGTTCCGACAGTTGTGGTCGACAAGCGCATCACCGAAGTTGTGAACGAAGATTGCTTCATCGTCAATGAAGATAGATTTGCTCTGGAAGATGGTTCTGACACCTCTGAAGGACAGTGGCTCATATTCCGCTACCTCGACAAGAACAACCCCTATCAGCAGTGGAAACTTATCGAGAAGGACGGCGCAGTCACCATCGTCAACAAAGCCACAGGCCGCTGCGTAGACCTGGCTGGCGGCGACACCAAGGAAGGAGCTGCCATATTCAGCTACGACATCAATGATGACGGGCAGACCAACTCAAACCAGAAATGGTACATCGAGGAAGCGGAAGATTATCCCGAGCCTGAGCGTCAAAACTCTCCTTTGTCGGGAATCAGACTGAGATTCAATTCTCGTAAGTAAGAATACTTAAGAGTTCCGTAATTTGAATCTATAGAACTTGAGTAATCAGAAAAACCAATAAAGTAATTTAGTTAAAGATAATGGTCAAGACCAATCCATGCCGGGGCTGTGAAGTTCTGGCATGGACATTTAAGAAACATCAGTGCATCCTTCTTTTTCAACACGAATTCCCGTAAATTTGCCACAAATTAGCAATAAATAAAATTCGTGTAACAACATAAACAACCAATACAATGAAACCAACCAAACTTAGAAGTTGTCTTGAATTTATTTCAAGTTTAGTTAAGAATTATTTTCGAGTAGATTTGTCTTCTTTGGGTGCAGCAAATAGTGGTCTATTTGCAAGAACAAAGAGGATAAAGATGCCGGAAAGAATCTTAAATAAACAGAAAAGCCCAATCAAGTACATATTAGCGGTAAATTCAAGACAGCTTCTAACAACCCTTGCCCTTGCCGTGGCGGTGCTGCTGGGGGCTAACACAGGCAATGCACAAAACCTTACAGATACTTACTGGAAAAAACCGAAGACGGGTGACTGGGTAATCGGCTTTACCGAGAAGCACGTTATCTATGATAATGCCGTATGGGACATCGTGGAGCAGACGGAGTGCAAAGGAGGCCATACGCTCACCATCAGCAATGGCAATGAAGCAAAGAGCATCAAGGTAAGTCCCACAAAAAAGGAGGAGCGCACAATCACCATAGACAAGAAGGTGAGTGTAAAGTGCAGCCCCATCACCACAAGTACCTTGCCCGACTATCCCATTCGTGACGACCGCCAAGGCTTCAAGGACAACGGCTATCGCATGGGCGACAGCGTGACCATCGTGGGTTGGCTCAAGGATATGCCTGCCGAGGCATGGGAAAGAGGAAAAGAGTTTGAGGTGGCCATCATGAATATCTTGACCGACGAACAGGACAGTTTCTATGCCCCATTGGATTCGCTCGGACGCTTCGCCTTCAAGGTGCCATTGTTCAATACCTCACAAGCCTTTCTCGATTGGAAAAGAAGCCGTATCTGCACAGTGCTCGAACCCAATGAGACCTACTTCCTTCTTGTAGATTTCACTACAGGACAAAGGCTTTTCATGGGTACAGATGCGCGACTGCAGAATGAGTTGATAGCTTATCCGCACGGTTGGCTCAATGAACGTATTCCGCATGATGGTGCTACTTATGAAGAAGCAATAGCATTCATGGAGTCAGTGGATAGTGTACATAAAGCATTGGATTCCGAGCTGGAAGAGCGCATAGCAAATCATCCTAAGCTCTCGAAACGATACATCGATTATGTAAAAGGATACTACATCGCAGGGCATGGAGAGAGCTTGATGCAGGCACGATTCTATATTGCCACACCTACAGTCCCTCAAGAATTTATGGACTATGCAGCCAAACATATATGGGAGAAGATACACCCTTATACTCTGTACCGTGACTACAACTCGTTCCTTCGTAACTATATCGGACAAATAGATGTCAAGAAAATGACAGCTATAGATTATCTTAAGATTATGGCCGATAAGAATACGATTATATTGACCGAGGAGGAACGTTATGCTGTAGACAACTTTGATAAGGTGAAGTCAGCTATGCGTGCTGCGAGGACGGCCGAGGAAAGACAAAATATAGAAGATACCTACAATGTAAATAAGGTAATGAATACGCTGAACAACCTTATTCCTCGAATGCAAAAAGAATTGAACATAGAAATCATCTGCAATCATTCTATGAATGTGTTCGATAGTATTCCTTATACTCCCGAATTACGCGATATATTTATTGCTCGCAGACTATGTATGCAAATAGAAAATACGCGTACGCCCCTCTATCCTGAAATTTGTTCCTGGATGGAGAAAGAAATATGCTTGTCCGCCGCCAAGGCTTCAGTGACGGAGTTGAACGAGAAGTACCTTGCAATACAACGTCGAGACTTTGCCAATGCCAGCAGTCTGAAGTCGTCAGACGATGTGGAGGGCATGAGCGATGGCGAGAAGATACTGCGCAAACTCATCGAGCCCTATAAAGGAAAGTTCATCCTGCTCGACGTTTGGGGCACATGGTGCGGCCCTTGCAAGGCGGCTTTGAAGAACAGCCAAGAGGAGTACGAGCGTTTGAATCCCTACGACATCGTATACCTCTACCTCGCTAACAACTCCAGTGAGGAGTCGTGGAAGAATGTCATCAAGGAATACAACGTGACGGGCGACAACGTGGTGCACTACAACCTCCCTGCCGAGCAGCAGACCGCCATCGAGCGCTTCCTTGGCGTGAATAGCTACCCCACCTACAAGCTCATTGACCGCAACGGCAACATCCTCGACGTGAATGCCGACCCTCGCGACCTCAATGCGCTGGAAAACTTGCTGAAGATGATGAACGGGACGAAGAATTAATTCGTGGCTAATTCGTGATTAATTCATGAGCATTGCCTTTAGCCCCTGCGGACGGCGAACTTCGTTTCGTGTTCCCTTTTTTCAACATAAATTCCCGTAAATTTGCCACAAATTATCCATATAGAAATTCGTGTAACAATATAAACAACCAATACAATGAAGACAAAACTATTCCTTGCCCTTACCGCAATGGTGCTGCTTGGGGCGTGTACGAGAGAGGACAATGTGATTGAATTTCCGTTGGTGGGCGCGTCCAATACTACGAAGCTTGCCATTGAGAAAGTGGAACTTACCGACAAGGCTACCGTGTTGACCGTACGCGGATTCCATCGTCCGAACTATTGGATTAAAGTGCCTTCATATACCCACCTCGTTTCACAGGGTGTGGAGTACAAATTGCTTGGGAGTGAAGGTGTAGAGATTGGCGAAGAACTCTATATGCCCGAGGATGGCGACTCGTGTTTCATCCTATTGTTTGAGCCTCTGCCTAAGGACGTCACCTCATTCGACTTTATAGAGAGTGATGCTGAAGGTGATTGGAGGATATATGACGTTGACCTTACAGGGAAGAGAGATGCAAACAGTCCTGCCGACTTGCCAGAAAAGCTAAAACGGACGTCCGCTACTGGCGAACCAACACCGCAGTATGCCTACACCTACGGTAAGACCACCGTCAACATCCATCTGCTGGGTTATCGCGAAGGGTCTGCCAGCAAGGTAACACTTCCTATAAGGACTGCATTTGAGGACCAACGCAGTATAGATGTTGAGATTGACCGCGCTACAGGAAAGGGGAGTGCCTCATTCACCATCTATGGAACAGGTTCCTTCTCGCCTGCTGTCAATAATTGTGGATATGGCGACTGCTTGGTGGCACCGGGTGAGACTGTAGACCTATACATTAATCTTGCATACATCAATCAGGTAATGCAATTGCAAAAGAGAACAGCCGAAACCATAAACAGGATAAAGGCCGCTTGGACTCACGGAAGCGTATATGATGCTCTGAACAACCAATCTGTAGCGGATGACATAGTATTGCCCGAATCGCTGCTCATCCATAAATATGTCCGCTACGATATGACGGCCGATGAGTTTACCGACAGCCTCATCAAGTACTATCGTGCAGTATGTGAGTATGCCGATGCACAGGAGTGCCATGTCTGGAAGAAGGAAATGTGCAAGGCTATAAATTTCAACATCTGTATTCACTTCATGAACATCGATTTCAGGCATTGGTGTGCACGTTACTCTCATATCCCTGCCGACTTTAAGCATGATGATATCCTCTCGGCGCATTACGAACGCCTGTTTGCTTGCGTTGACCTTGACAATTCTTGGTTGCTCCTCAACAATAGAAGTGGGGAATTAATGATAGCGGCACGATATATAGATTCGGATAATCCCAACGAAACATTCAATTGGTGGGGGACTACTCACAAGGCAGTGGCCAAGGCGGCTGCAGATGCTCTTCCCGATGCAGAGCTACAGGCAATGCGCCAATGGAACAATCCCTTCTATGCCGATATATGCGAAGACATACGGAACCGCGCAAGAAAAGCCATAGAGGAGAGCGCCAAGAAGACCCAGGATGTCACAGACATTGCGCCTGAGAATCTGCTTCCCACTATCATTGCTCCACACAAGGGGAAAGTGGTGCTGGTGGACTTCTGGAACACGTGGTGCAGCCCATGCCGAAACGCCATCAAGGCCATAGAACCCTACAAGACAGGCGAACTCTCCAGCGAAGACCTCGTGTGGGTATACATTGCTAACGAGACTTCACCCATCAACACCTATTCAGAGATGATTCCGGGCATCAAGGGAATCCACTACCGAGTGAACGATGCGCAATGGAAATACCTCACCAACTACATGTTCAACATTGATGGTATACCCTCGTATGTGCTTGTCGACAAGAATGGCAGCTGTAGCCTACGCAACGATTTGCGTGACCACAGCAAGATGGTGAGTACGCTGAAGGAGGAGCTGAAGAAGTAGCAGTAAAGTTATCCACAAATAAAATTCGTGTAACGACATAAACAACCAATACGATGAAACCAAAACTATTCCTTACCCTTGCCGTGGCGGTGCTGCTGGGGGCGTGTGGAAATAAAGAAAGATATTACACGTTGACGGGTGAACTCCCTGATTCGAGTTACAATGGAAAGACCGTCTATCTCACCGACTTTGATAATGGCTGCAAGATTGATTCTACTACAGTCGATGGCAATAGGGTGACATTTAGAGGCATTGCTCCCGATACTGCGCTTAATTGCCGCATTGACATTGCCCGTGGCCTCTTTTCAAATCCCATCTTGGAAAAGGGCGATATTGTGACAGACTTTGCGAACCATCGCACATCGGGTACGCCTCTCAATGACGAGATGGCACGCATCCTCACATACTTGGCCGATTGGCACGACAGAGCAAATAAAACACGCGAGGAGTTTGAGGGAACACAAGAGGAGTTTGTAGTCCGGTATATGGACGAATTCTATGCCGAACTAAAATCGCTGATGAAAGAAGAATTTCTGAAACACACCAATGATGCCGTAGGCTATTTGATAGTGCGAGAGGGTCTCGGTAGTGTGGAGTTAATGAAACACGTATGTGACAACAG
>JAGAQY010000076.1 GCA_017622495.1 Bacteroidaceae bacterium
CGCGAAAACGCATCATTTCACTCGCGTTTGCCATCCGGACGGCTACATACGAGCGATAGCGATGTATGATTTTGCGAGATTTGCGAGATTCGCGTGAGATAATCATGTCAAATAGAGGATATAAACAGGATATTTCAATGGAAAGAAATTATAATGCGTTTTCCCTGGTGGCCCCATTTCGTGAAAACGCTTTATGGGTAATCGTAAAAGGCAAGTGTTCTTGTATAAATTCCCATGTAAATTCCCATGTAATATTGTACAATTTTACATGATCAGGCCTATAACTTTCATGTCGATCAAGGACACCCCCTGACAACCCAAGGACAACCCGGGTTGTCCTTGTTAACGCCGTGAAGGATAGTTGATTATCTTCTACAAGGACAGCCGGACAACCTGTTGCGAAAATCACTCATCCCAGCATCCATTTCCAGCAAGGGATAACTTCTATCGTTCCATACTCATCAGTGAACGATGTCTCCTCGTCAAAAGTCAGGAGTACGCGTCTACGACATGGAAGACGCTTGGGGAGCTTGCTCAATGCTCCCCTTTCCCTATCCAGAGTATCCTCATCATGAAGTGAATAACATACCTGTATGGCCAGTTCGTCTTCTGGTACATAGAAGTCAACCTCATAATTCTCATTATAGAAATACACACGTTCATTGTCCGCATCGTGCCCATACATACGGAAAAGCTGTAGGGCCACCACATTTTCCAGCAACATTGCATCCTTGTCGATAAGGAAGAGGTTAAGGATACCGTTGTCGATGAAGTAGTACTTGCAGTTACTCTCCTTGTCGGCAAGGCACGAGGCATAATTCCTTAGGCGTAGCAATAGCCAGGCCTCTTCGCAGTGCTCTACATATTTGATGTTGGTGGCCAGGCTAAGCTTGCCTCCCACACTTGACATCAGGTTGTTGATTCTATTGAACGAGATGGGACGGCAAACGCTCTCGGCCATTTTCCTTATCATAATCCTGATGCCTGCTATATTGGATATATTGTTGCGGGCAATGATGTCGCCTAAGTATATCTTCTGATACACGCTGCTCAAGTAATTGCGTTTAGCAGGCAGCAGTGCTGAGGCAGGCAGGCCACCATCGTGAAGATACTCATTGAAGCATCTGACGGCTGCCGAACGGCCTTCGGTAGCGAGCAAGTCATTCTCTGCTACCGGCAGACGATGCACATTCACATATTCACTGAAGCTATAGGGATAAACCTCACAGGTGAGGAAGCGGCCCCCGAGCGTGGTGTTTATTTCTCTCGAGAGCATCTTGGCATTTGACCCCGTGATATAGATGGTATAATTTGCATCTGCCATACGGCGGGCAAATTTCTCCCAATGGTCAATGTTCTGTATTTCGTCAAGGAAGAGCATGGGGCGCTTCCCATACATCTCTTGGTGGCATTCGAGAAGCCGGTTGAAGTCATCTGCCTCGAAACTCTCCAGACGCTCGTCCTCAAAGTTGAGGTAGAGCATCTCATCCCACTGCTTGCCTTCACGGAGCAACTGCTGAATACGATGGTATAGCATATACGACTTGCCTGAACGGCGAACACCCACCAATACTCCACAAGGGAAGTCGTCGATAGTGAGTTCGCGCGGCTCTATCATGTATCGCACTACCTCTTGCTGGTTGTCTCTCAATATCTGTTTCAAAAGTTGCTTGTCCATAACTATTCATATAGAAGGATTAACGACGCAAAGATACCGATTGTTTAATGAATTTGCAAAATAAACCGACTTTTTGTTTAATTGATTGAATAAAATGGGTGGTTCGTCTTCCTGAAGACAGCCTTAATGCACACTTTTCTTCGCCGAGTGTTTTTTTGTCTCACGCAGAGACCGCAGAATTCGCAGAATAGGCTGCATCGCAGAAGGCTCGCAGCTTGTCGTCTTTGCCGAGTGTACCCGCCGGATGGCCAGCGCGGGCTTAGCGACGCGCTCTCTGTGCTCTCTGCGGTCTTTGCGTGAGAAAAATTTATCGGACCTGGTTCTCTGCGTAGCTCTGCGGCGTCTGCGTGAGATAAAATACTGCGTTTGTCGTCACGAGTACTTGTCGCTGTCGTCTTCGCCGAGTGTTTACTTGTCTCACGCAGAGACCGCAGAGTTCGCAGAGGGCAAGTCGCTTCGCCCTTGCTGTCGTCTTCGCCGAGTGTTTTTTTGTCTCACGCAGAGACCGCAGAATTCGCAGAATAGGCTGCATCGCAGAAGGCTCGCAGCTTGTCGGCTTTGCCGAGTGTACCCGCCGGATGGCCAGCGCGGGCTTAGCGACGCGCTCTCTGTGCTCTCTGCGGTCTCTGCGTGAGATAAAACTCATCGGACGGGATAGCCAGCTTTCTGCGTGCGGCAATAACGCATTGTCTTCGCTTAATCGAAATTTTGCACTAATTTTATCTTGCTTCGCAAGAAGAAGATAGGCTGCGCCTCAGAAATATTCAAATAAATTTGATATTTCATTCGGCTTGCACTATCTTTGCAGTGCCTGAGGGGAGAAATCCTTGGGCCAAGAATGCGTTTCTTGCTTTATCCTGTACGAAAAAATCGCCAAGTTTCAAGTAGAAGGGTAGAGAAGAGATACGCTCATTCTGTTTTGTATATGTACGCGTACAGCCTCACGCTGTGCTTTGCAAAGTGTATACAAACAGCGTGGGGTATTTGTTCTTCTGTTCATTTCTACTGCGGTGTTTGGCGATACCATTCGTACGATGAGCGTGACAAGTCTCTACGCTTTTCTTGTATCTATTCATCATTAAATTATTGGTGCCATTTAGGGAGACTTGCAGGCAAAGGAGTAGCTTTGAGCCTGTAGGGTGTGCTATGCTCTGTATCTATAGCAACGTGAGAAAACACAACAAAATAATCAAATAAAAATTATCCTTATGAAAAAGTTTTTACAAAGAGTGGTGCTCGTGGCCGTGGCTATGGCTACAGCACAAGTGGCCGTGGCTGAGTCATGGCGCATCAACAATGACACCTCAAAGGGTGCACACTTCGTGGATATCAATGCGGCAATGGCAAGCGAACTGGTAAAGGATGGAGATGTGCTGTATCTTGATCCGGGAGCTAATATAACAGGTGACCAAACAATCACTAAGGCGGTAACTGTCATTGGTACTGGATGGGATTTTAATGATAAACCTTATTCTCCTGCAACAATCAGTGCAAATTTATATGTAAAGTCGCAAGCAACATTGACAGGTATAAAAATGACAGGAAAACTTTATCCTCAGTATAATAATATTGTAATTCAACGTTGTGCCATTTATAATGGTATTGAGCAGGCAGATGCGAATATCGAATCGAAATATGTTAAGATAATAAATTGTTATGTCGAAGTTCCTACTCGTTATACAGCAATAAGAGGTGCTGGGACATCTAATACAGCTACTCAATCATGGGAAATATACAATAGCTATATTAGCAGTGGTGGTAATGGAACTCATAGTGTGCATTATTTATATCAGCCTGTAATTGTAAATTGTATTATGTATTGTGACTGGAATGGAAATTTGTTTAATAATATTACAAATGGTACTATAAAAAATAATATCTTGTTGTCTTATGATTCTGGTGGATGGATTCCTGCAAACTGTTCGGGCTGTTCTGTAATAAATAACTGTGTATATGGAGCAAATACTTTATATCCCAATAATACAGTCGGTTTCACAAGTCGAGATTTCAGTCAAGTAGTAATACAGGCTGGTGCTGGTGGTTCATGGATGCAGCTCATCGAAGGCAGCCCCGCCATTGGCGCTGGTGAGGGCGGTATCGACTGCGGCCCTTATGCCAAGGGAAGCCTCTATCCGTTTGTGACTTATGGCATGCCCAAGCATATCCCCTATTTCACCGAGGCCGCAGTGCCTGCCCAGCCTACGGACGGCAAGGTGAAGGTATCGCTCAAGATTGTTAACCAAAACGACTGACCGCTATGAGTAAGCCTATAACAAACAGGTGGGGCTTACGGGGGTGGTTGATAGCGATGTGTATGTGCTGCAGCGCCATAGCTTCGGCACAGATACAGCTCGAGTACTATTGGGATACCGACCCCGGTTATGGCAAGGCTACAGCCCTGCCCGTGAGCACCGATGCCGACGAGGCGGGCACATACCAAGTGACGTTCGAGGCCAGTACAGCAGGCCTCACCGTAGGTCTGCACAAGATAGGCATGAGAGCCCTCTCGGCAGAGTACTGGTCGCCCACTATCTTCGGCTATGTGATAATAACCGAGAATATATATGCCGACCGCATCGAATACTTCTGGGACGAAGACCCCGGCTACGGCCAGGCCACGCAGGTGAGCATTGCCACTGGCGACGACCCCACCACCGTGAGCTTCGAGGTCAGTACCGCGGGGCTGAGCGAGGGAGTACACATGCTGAGCTTCCGCAGCTATGCAGCAGGGTGGTCGCCCACGCTGAGCTATCTGGTGCGTGTAGAGAGCGATGAGCTGGTGCTCATCGATGCCATAGAGTATTACTGGGACACCGACGGGCACCCCGCCTTCGGGCAGGCACGTCAGGTGACCTTTACACCCGCTAATGCAGTAGAACTGACAGACTTGGAACTGGAAATTCCAGCTGGTGGCCTCACGGGCGACCGCACCCTCTATATCCGTGCCCACAGCAAGGGCGGCTGGAGCCCCTTCGTGGAGCGCACCATCAGCTTCAGTGCCGAGGGCAACTACACCCTTGACGAGACACTGGCTGCAGGCACCGCACGCAACTTCCGCTCGCTCAGCGAGATGTTTACCGACTTCTCTACACGCGGAGCCACCAGCGACATCACCGTCACCGTGCGCAATGGCGCCACCTTTGCCTACGACGCATCCTCCGAGGCGGCCCTCGCCATGGTGCAGGCCGTGGTAGACGATATGCAGGAGTGGGGCGGCCGCATCACCTTTGCTGCCGCATCGGGCGCCACGCTCAACCTCACGTGCGGCACCGCCGAGCAGCTGCAGGTGCTGCAGGCCTTTGCCACACACGTCAACCTGCAGAACGTGACGCTCAACATCAACGGCGCGGCCTACGACTTCAGCATGCTCGACATCACCGAGGAGCAGCTCTGCTCGGGCAGCACGAGCACGCCACGCGCATGGAGCACCATAAGCAGCGAGCTCACCATAGCGTGGACCGCCGTGCCCACCTCGAAGAGGTATGTCAAGGGCTACACTGCCGAGGGCACGGGCGACCTGCCTGCCATGACGCTCACCAACACCGGAGCCGACTATGACCAGATAGACTACCACGTGACCATAGCCAAGGACGGCACCGAGCTGCGCACCTTCGTGTATAGCCTACGTGTGGCACCCTCGATAGCTACCAAGACGGTCAACTTCACCTCGCCCACACCGGCCGATGCAGCCGTGGTAGACCCCGGCACCGCGACCGTGGCATGGAGCGCAGTGGGCGCAGCCACCTCGTATGAGGTGACCGTAGAGAGCACCGCCGCCGACGGCACCGTGGAGAGCACCGTGACCGAGCAGACAGCCACCTCGGTGAAGATTACCGTAGCCACGGGATACTCCTATATATATAAGGTACGCGCGATAGGTCCGTGCGACAATACGGCCGAGAGCCAGCGCTCGTTTACCGCCTTCCATGCCAATGCCGATGATGTGGCTGCACTGCGCATGCTCTACGATGCTTGTGGCGGCACAGGCTGGAGCAAGCAGTGGCTGTTTGATGCCGAGGTGATGAAGTCGACCAACTATCCCGGTGTGACCTTCAATGCCGAGGGCCGCGTCACAGCCATCAACGTCACTGCCTACGGACTCACCGGCACGCTGCCCACCGAGGCGCTGAGCCTGCCCGCACTCACCACGCTCAACCTCAGCCGCAACCAGCTGAAGGGTGGGGTGCCCGCAAGCATGCTCACCCCATGCACCGCACTCCAGACCCTCAACCTGAGCTACAACCAGCTCACGGCCGTAGACGAGGCACTGCCCACGAGCATCACCTCGCTCGACCTCGGGTATCAGCACCGCGTATATGGTGCCAGCTCGCAGCTCCACGACCTCGCACCGCTGGGCACCGTGGAGATGGCGCTTGCCGCCACCTATGGTCAGGACTGGGGACAGAGCACACTGATGAAGTACCATCACACCGCACACAACTGGAGCGCTACGCCTACCTACGAACTGCGTAGCGCTACCCTCGGCGAGACATACGCCCGCCTCACCTACAGTGGAGGCTACTACCACCTGGCCAGCCTCGACTACAGGCAGCCGCAGGATGCCGAGCTCATCATGGCGCAGACCTCGGGCACGGCCAACGGCTCGGTGCAGCCCGTCAGGGTGACCTTCGTGGAGGCCGATGCCAATGTAGACCAGGTAGTCGATGTGCGTGATGTGCAGCACACGCTCAACTATGTGGTGGCTGCTACGGGTGCCGAAGGCCTCTTCTGCTGGTCGGCTGCCAACACCTTTGCCGATGCGCTCATCAACATACAGGATGTGGTAGTCACCGTCAACCACGTGCTCGACCACACCAACACCGTGGCACAGGCCCGTGCACGCCGCATGACTGCCGTAGAGCGTGCCCATGCCCATGGACGCCTCTACGTGGAGGATGGCTACCTGTGCCTCACGGCCGACACGGCCGTGGCGGCTCTCGACATCGAGCTGCAGGGAGCCTCGGCTACACAGGTGCGCCTGCTGCTGCCTGCTGCCGACTGGCAGATGGCAAGCCGGGCCACCGATGAGGGAGTGCGCCTCGTGGTATTCTCACCCTCGGGCAAGACACTGCCCGTGGGCACCACCAAGCTGCTGGCACTCCGTGCCGAGAAGGCCAGCCCCATAGCTGCCGATGCAGCCGATGCCCATGCCCGCTCGCTCACCATCGGGGTGGAGGGCGGCAACGCTACAGGACTCGATGCCGTACAGCTCACCGAGGCACTCACGGCACGTATGGAAGACGGCACACTGTATGTGGAGTCAAACGTAGAGTGTGAGGCTGTCACGCTGAGTCTCTACGACCCCGCAGGCCGACTGATAGTACAGTATGCCGATGCTACGCTGCACACAGGTGACAACACCTGGCCGGTGGAGCAGGCCAGACAAGGTGTGTACCTGTTGCAAGTGCGTATGGCCAACGGAACTACCGATGTAATACGAATAGCGACAAAATGACACAAGTGGTAAATGGAGATAGTTATTTTGGAGATAAATGGAGTTAAATGGAGTTAAATGCCGAATGTCCTTTCGCGCGTAAAGACTATTGGCCTTTATCTCCCCAAGGAGCGAAGCGACTAACTCCCTTTTACTACCGACTCCTAAGAAGTATTGACCTTTACCTCCTTTAAGAATAAATACAGAAGACTATGCATATAATAAAGAATATAAAACTGTGGGTATCGGCCTTCGTGGCACTGTGCGCTACTGCTGTGAGCGCACAGACCACCGGTGCTACACTCACAGTGGCCGATATAGAGGGCGCGGCTGGCAAGGAAGTGAGCGTGCCGCTATACCTGACCAACGCCGATGAGGTGGTGGCCGTGCAGTTTGATGTGGAACTGCCCTATGCGCTCACCTCAGACATCGTGCTGAGCGAGACACGTAAGGACGGACACTCGGTGATGTACAAGAGCATCGGTACGGGCGGTGTGTACAAGTACACGGTAACCGTGATGTCGTTCAGTAACAAAAGTATCAAGGGCAACTCGGGCCTGCTGCTGCGACTGCCCATGACCGTAGACGAGGAGGCACAGCCCGAGGTGACCTCACCGATGAAGCTCACGGGCATCGTGCTGGCCAAGGCCAACGGTGAGAACGTGGCCACTGCCACCGAGTATGAGGGCACCTTCACCGTACAGCGTGTGCCCACACCCGACCTCATCGTGACCGACGTGACCGTGAACGAGGCTCACCGCACGCTCACTCCCGGTGAAGTGCTGCGCTTGAGCTACACGGTGAAGAACCAGGGCGATGCCGAGACTGGCGCAGGGTGGAAAGAGAATATCTACCTCACCGACCTCGGCGGCACCCGTGTGTTTGTGGGCAGCGTGATGTATGGCAATACATTGCCCGTGAGCAGCGAGATTGATCGTAATGTGGAGATTGCCATCCCCAACGTGATGCGCATCGAGGGCGAGGTGACACCCTATGTGGAGATTGTAAACATCAAGAAGACGGGCGAGATCATTGCCGACCAGGGCAACAACGGCGCCGCATCGGACGATGTGTGCATGCTCACCAAGAAGCTGTTTCTCACACCCGACAATGCCAGGATAGCCGAGGGCGAGAAGAGCAACTATACCTTGACACGCTCGGGCGACTGGTCGATGGACGAGGTGTACACGCTGGGCTGTGAGCACGAGGGCGTGCTGAGCTTTGCTGCCACCGTGACCATCAAGGCCGGACAGTCGGGCATTTCGTTCCCCGTGACTGCCGTCGATGACAATGAGGTGAACACGCTGGCCAAGACCTATCTGACCGTAGCGGCTGCCCATGGCTATGAGGCCGTGAAGGCTGGCGTGCTGCTGGCCGATGACGACGACTACCCGCTCACCATCACGGCCGACAAGGCACAGATTACCGAAGGCGATGTGCTGACACTGACCGTAGAGCGCGATGGTCCGCTCGATGAGGAGCTGAAGGTGAACATCACCTGCAGCCAGCCGCTGCGCATGACCACACTGCGTGCCATCACCATACCGGCCGGACAGACTAAGGCATCGGCCACAGTGAGCGTGAGAGACAACCTCACCCCACAGGCCGACGTGACCGTGACCTATACGGCACAGGCTACCGAGTATGAGACCTCGCAGGTGCAGATACCGCTCATCGACGGTGACCGACCCAAGCTCACGCTCGAACTCTCGACCGACGTGGTAGGCGAGGCCGACGGCTATGGTGCACTGATGGCTACGGTGACTCGCGACGGCGACCTGAGCGACAACCTGAACATATTCGTAGACAACTCATCGGACGGTGAGGTGTACTTCGACTCAGACCGCTACACCATATCGGCCGGAACAAGTTCGGTAACCTTCCCGATAGGCGTGACCGACAACGCTATTATAGAAGGTACGCGCGCGTATGAAGTGACGGCGGCCATCTACCTCACCGACGTGAAGAGAGCCGATGAGGCAACCAAGGTGGTGCAGACCTTCGAGGTGACCGACAATGACGAACTGCACATCAGCATGGAATGTAACGTAGGTGCCATACTGGAGGGCGGAAAGGCTACGGTGACACTGAACCACAACAACCAGCAGAGCACCGAGGCCGTGACCGTGAACCTCTCGGTAGATGACAACACCGTGACGGTACCCGCTACGGCAACGATAGCTGCAGGCCAGACCTCGACGACCTTTGTGGTGAGCGTGCCTACCAACAGTACAGCCAATGACGAGCGCACCTTTACCATCAAGGCACAGAACAGCAAGTATGGCGAGGCTACACTGCTCTTCATGATTGACGACCGCACACTGCCCGACTATGCCGTGAAGCAGACCCGCATACTGGCCGAGACGCTATCGCCCAACCGCGAGTTTGCCGTGGAGATGGAGATAGAGAACAAGGGTACAGGCGTGCTGCCCGCTGGCTATGAGATAAAGGTGTACCTGGCCGATAGAGCACGATACGTGAAGAATATCTACTGGGAAACCAAGATGGCCGAGATAGGCACATGGACAACGACCGAGGCCATTGCTGTGGGCGAGAGCAAGGTGATGACATTTGCCGTCACCATACCCGCAGGATTTACCTATGGCGAGGGATACGGCTACTTCAAGACCTGGGGTAACCGCAAGGAGAGCATATTGGCGGATGACGAACTGTCGTATGCCAACAACGAACCCAACGGCATAGCCGTGGATATCGTGCGCCCCTATGTGGTGACAAGCATAACCCCTGACAAGCAGGTATATATGCCCGGCGACGTGGCTACACTCAAGGGAGTGGCGGCCGGCGGACGCGAAGGCGACATCGTGGAGGTGTACTGCTACAACGAGACGGGCCAGCGCATGGTCATAGGATATGCTACGATGGCTATCGACGCTACCTTCGAGCTGCAGCATACCATCGGCGCCAACTGGGGAGGCCAGTACAAGATAGGTGCCTGCGGCAAGGGAGAAAACGAATATGAGGAGTTGGCCGAGATAGGCGTATATAACCTGGATGTGAACGGTGGCAAGAGCCTGGTATGGAAGATTGCCGAGGGCGAAGTGGCAGAGGGACGCATAAGCGTGACCAACCAGTCGGCCATAGCCGTACACAACGTACAGCTCGCCTGGGACAATATGCCCGGGAATTGCACGATAGAGATAGGTGGCGCTGTAGCCACGCTGGAACCAGGAGCCATGACCTACTTTACCTATAAGATAACGCCCAACGGCGTTTCTACGGGAGGCAGCTACCTGGAGGGTAAGGTGACGGCTACTTGCGATGAGGGTATCAGCAAGAGTGTAGATGCCTACTACTACTGCACCCGATCGTATGCCGATGTGGTGTTTGAGATGGAGCAGGTGAAGACCACACTGATGAGAGGCACCAAGCGCTCGTATGAGGTGAAGATAGGTAATGCCGGACTGGTGGAGACAGGAACCATCACGGTGGAGACACCGACGAGTACTCCGTGGCTCGGACTTGCCACGCCGGCTACCATGACATCGTTGGCTACCAACGAGACGGCCAGCATGATGCTGACACTGACCTACCAGGAGGATATGATTGCCGAGGGCACGTATGAGTCGTTCGTGCGTGTGAAACCCGAGAATGGCAGTGCCGTGGTGCTGCCCGTGATCGTAACCGTGGTGAGCAACGAGAAGGCGACACTGACCGTCGATGCCGTGGATGTATATACCAAGAGTGCAGAGGATGGCAACGGACCTCACGTGGCGGGAGCTACCGTGAAACTGGTGAACAAGATGACTGGCGAGACGGCCATGACAGGTACCACGGGAAGCGACGGACTGTGGACAACAACGGAGCTGAAAGAGGGCGTGTATGACCTGTTCGTATCGGCCGACCGTCATCAGACCTATAAGGAAACCATTACCATAGGACCTGGAGAGGAGAGGGTGATAGAGGCCTTCTTGCCCTACGCTGCAGTGAAGGTGACCTATACGGTGGAGGAAACCGAGGTGGTGGATGAGTATGAGACACGTATCGAAATGGTATTCGTGCCCGATATACCGCAGGCTATCGTAGTGCCCGAAGGCATGCACTTTGGATGCGGAGGTACCACCACGGTGAATGTGACACTGACCAACAAGGGAAAGCTCACGGCATATAATCCCTATCTGCTGTTCCCGACCGTAGATGGAGTGACCTTCACGGTACTCAACGAATACCCGTCGGTGCTGTATCCGGGCGAGAGCTACGACATGAAGGTGCGCTTTGACGGACCTGAGAATGTAACCCGACAGATGGTGGCCACCGTAGTGATGCACTATGAGTATAAGCTGCAGGGCGAGACGTATGCCAACAACGACGGTCACGTGGCAATCTGGGGATGCGAGGACGAACCCATCATCATCGGTGGCGGCGGATTTGGCAGTGGTGACCTCGATGGAGACGAAGAGGGCGACCTGGAGAATATGTTTGAGGAAATCAAGGATAATGGTATCAATGACGAGGCGGAGGGTATCATCAGTATGCCCGAGTATAACCCGATATCCAACTCGAAGACCCATCAGGTGGTGCTGGAGTTCCGTCAGACCATCTTCCTCACACGCCAGGCCTTCCGCGGCACGCTGAAGATAGAGAACCAGTACACGACGGACCTGACCGACATCGTCTTTGAAGCCAATGTGGAGACTATGGACGGACAGGATGTGACAGAGATGTTTGCCCTCGACTACGATGAGCAGCCGACAGGAGACATCAAGGTGGATGACAAGACCAAGGTATGGAGCCTGGCGGGCGAGAAGAGTGGCGAGGCAGGTGTCATCTATGTGCCTTCGAAGGAGACAGCACCCACAGAGCCAGTGACCTATCTGTTTGGCGGTACGCTGACCTATACCGATGTGGCAACGGGTGACCGCGTGAAAGTGGACCTGATGCAGACGGCACTCACGGTGAACCCGTCGCCCGACCTCTACCTGACCTACTTCATCCAGCGTGAGTTTATCTCTGATGACCCGCTGACCGAGGAGGTTGAGCCTTGGGAACCTGCCGAGTTTGCCCTGCTCATACAGAACAAGGGAGCCGGAAAGGCGCTGGATCTGGCTATCGAGACTTCGGAACCGCAAATCATAGAGAATGTAAACGGACTGCCCGTGTCGTTCAAGTCATTGTACTCATCTATCGATGGCGTGGAGGGCAACTTCCCCTTCACCTATATGAAGGTGGGAGCTATAGAGCCGGGACAGAATGTGCTGGCACGATGGTTCTTCTACAGCAACGTGTCGGGCTATGTCAACGACTACTATGCCGAGATGACACGTGGCTCGCTGTATGGAGAGGAGTTTAACCTCATCACACTGCTCGGAGCACGCGACCTGAAGCGCTCGGTGAAGGCGATACCTCAGGCTACGGCTTCGGCACAGGCCATGAGAGGGGTAGATGTGCAGGCACGCGCCGCGACCGACATCTTCCTGCTCGACGAGATTGAGGACTCGGAGAACCTGCCCGACTGCGTAATCGACGCGAATGGCAACGAGACTACCGACCTGCAGATTGTGAGTGAGCAGACCATAGTGAACAAGGTGGATGAGTGCACCTACGAACTGACAGTGAATGCTGCAAGAACAGGGTGGATGTATGGCAAACTGCATGACCCCACAAACGGTACCATGGTGCTGGCCTCTGTGGTGCGAAAGAGCGACGGCGCTGACATGGGTGTCAATAACTTCTGGCAGACAGACCGCACGATGGCAAGCGATAGAAGTACGGTGTATGAGAATCTGCTCCACTTTGCCGACTATATATATAATATAGGAGAGACCTATACATTGACATTCGAGGCGAAGCCCGCTGTGCCTGTCACTATCACGGCCATAGAGGGATTGCCCGATGTGGAGAGCTCGCAGGCTGTGACGCAGGTGAAGGTGATATTCAGCAAGGAGATAGATGCCGCTACATTTACGGCCGAGGACATCGTCATCACTTGCAACGGCACTCAGCTGGATATGTCCAAGGCTACTGTAAGGAGACAGGATGCTGTGACGTATGTGGTAGACTGGTCGGCCCTGACCCCGATGTATGGCACGCACCAACTGGTGGTGTACACAACAGGAATCACCGATAAGGACGGACTGAGCGGTGAAACCTCTGTGATGAAGTCGTGGACACAAAAGATCAGTGGTACGGCCTTGCTCAATGTGGTGGTGACACCAGCAGAGGGCGGCACGGCGACAGCCAGCGGAGCGTATGCCTTTGGCTATGTGACGGTAAAGGCTGAGGCCAAGGAGGGCTATGTGTTCTATCGTTGGACCGAGGATGGAAAGGTTCTGTCCACGGCGGCAAGCTACACACATCTGCTATACAAGCCTACGACCTTGACGGCCGAGTTTGTGCCTGAAACCTATATGCTTACTATAGGTTGCGACGAGGAACAAGGAACGGTTGCCGGTGTGGCAAGCGGTATGTATGAGTATGGTACAGAGATGACACTGCGTGCTGTGGCCAACAGCGGATATACATTCGCAGGATGGAGTATCAACGGTAACAAGCAGGAGACTGTAGATGCTATGCTCTCACTGGTCATCGACAAGACAACCGAACTGATAGCATGGTTTGAGAAAACAATCATCATGCTGCTCATGGGCGATGTGAACAACGACGGCAAGGTGACGGTGACTGACGTGTCGCTGGTAGTGAGCTATATCATGGAAGAGAATCCCTTTAACTTTGTGTTTGTGAAGGGTGATATGGATACCGACGGAGGTATCAGCGTGACAGACATTACACGTATAGTGGAGCGAATCCTTACTGGCGACAATACACTCACTG
Source organism: Bacteroidaceae bacterium (assembly GCA_017622495.1). Lineage (GTDB taxonomy): Bacteria > Bacteroidota > Bacteroidia > Bacteroidales > Bacteroidaceae > UBA1189. The sequence goes on from JAGAQY010000076.1 coordinate 13,902, forward strand.
CTGCTGCCAGAGCCTATGCACGCAGTCAGACGATGCAGCAAGAATGGATGACCGATGATGTGGTGGCCCGCTTGAATGAGGAGGTGGCTATCCCTGTATCGCTGGCCGAGACTGGAGGCAGCTATGTGGCATGGCAGTGCGATGTGGTGATACCTGCTGGCATGGAACTGACCGATGTAAGACTCAATGGACAACTGAAGAGACACACGGTATCGTATGCACCGATAGCTGAGAATAGGTATAGAGTGGTGGTGTACTCAATGAGAAATGCAGCGATAGCAACTCATGAGGATATCATGGAACTTGTTGTGCGCCCTATGGCTGCAATGCCTGGAGTAGAGCAGATGGTGTCGATCGAGAACACTCGCCTTGTGGATAACTCACTGGATGCACAATATCTGCCATCGGCTACTGCTAAGGTAGAGGTGGAAGGTACGGATGTGGACGATGTGTATGCTGGTGTTGCCGTAGAAGGAGGCAAACAGCTTACGATTACTGCATTACAGGAGCAGACGGTGTATGTATATGCGGCAGACGGACGCATCGTGCGTGTAGTAAATGTACCCGAAGGTGTGACCGCTGTAGCGCTCGAACCGGGTGTCTATATGGCGTGCGGTAAGAAGGTTGTAATCTATTAGAATGTAGCGATATGGACAAACTGAAAATACTGATTTCGCTTGTGCTGTTTGCCCTCATGGGGCAAACGGTACAAGCCGATGAGAAAAACTATCTGTCGATAGCTCCATTCTATATGGAGCCGGGAGATGTGGTGACTGTGGACCTGAATCTGACCAATGAGCAGGTTGTGTGTGCTTACCAGACCGACCTCGTATTGCCCGAAGGCATAACGGTAACCTACGAAGTGGAGGATGAGGAGACCTATATGGATGTATTTGTGGATCCTGACCGTACAAGCAGTGATATGCGTAAGATGCATCTCATAGATGCTATGCTGATGAAAGATGGCCGCGTGAGAATCGTGTGCTATTCGAACCGCAATACGGCATTCGTCGGCAATCAGGGTGCTGTGGCTACCTTGAAGATAAAGGCTGATGAAGGGTTGCAGGCTGGAGTGTATGAACTCAAACTGCAGGAATCGGAGATTACGCTGAAGGAGACACTGACGTCTTGTCTTCCGGCCGACTTCACGACTGTAGTGCCTGTGGGAATAACACAGGACAACGTACTGACTCTCGGAGGTGAATATACTGATGAGGCTGCAGAAGTGCTGAATGCTGCATTGGCCGAGAAGGAGGGAATCATGGTGGTGGATATGAAGGCGGTGACTGCCTATCAAGGAGCGGTGAACGTCGTGGACAACCCGAATGCCCTCATCTATACATCAAAGCAACTTGGACTGACCAACGGCAGTAATGTGGTAGTGAATGGCAGGTGTGAAAACTTGTTGCTCACGGATGGATATCCGTTTGCTGTGACCGACAACTTTACCATCACGAAAGGTAGGTATGACCGCACATTGGCGCCCGGAAGATATGGCACGGTGGTGCTGCCCTTTGCTGTGGATGAGGCTACCGCTGCATCGTTTGAGTTCTATGAACTGCAAGAGGTGGGGCCTGACTATCTGCATTTCGAGATTGTGGAGAAGCCTGAAGCAGGCATGCCTTACCTTTATATAAATAAAGGTGATGCACAGCCGACAGGCTTTGAAACGGAGAATAGTGAAGTGGGTGATGCGGTAGGCGAATCGGCAAAAGTGGGTGAATGGAGGATGAAAGCAACCTTTATGCCGATGGTGATTACTGATGCCGCTGTGCTGGATAGAACATACTACATAAGCAGCAACAAAATCAAGAACGCGACGAAAAAGCTGGAAATCTCGGCGTTTAGGGCCTACCTGGAGGGACCATCGTTTACAGAAACGTTCATGTCTGCGGCAAAAGTCGTAGGCATACGCTTGGGAAGATCCACGGAGATTATTCCTCTTGAAAGGGTTGAAGATAACGTAATCTATGATATGACAGGACGAAAGGTGGAATGCCCAGGACGCGGATTGTATATCATGAATGGGAAGAAATTTTATAACAATAAAGAGTAGCTGTGGTATGAGAAAGTATATTAAACCGGAAATAGAGATTATTGAAATAGCTCCGGATATGATGATAGCCACCTCTATCTTTATTGATGTAGAACAAGAGGAGGAAGGCAAGGCCGACGTGATAGAGAAACGGCGTGGTACCTGGGGAGACCTATGGGCCGAAGATCCCGAAGAAGAACTGTCTGGTGGCCTCTTTGAACGTAGAGAGTGAGATGCTAAAAGCTAAACTTTTTTGTGTGTAGCTCCATTTTTCCTGCGAATTATTTTCTCATTTGAAGAATATTGTGTTTCTTTGTAAAATATTTGGAGAAAACATATAAAAATAAAATAGCATTATGAACGGAATCTTGAAGAATTTGGGCATTATCATCATTGTTATTGCCTCTATCGTGTTGGTGCTCAGCCATTTCCTCGGGTGGAACAACTCCAATGCTGTGCAGTTTGGCGCATTTGGTGCCATGATTGTAGGCCTGGTATTGTATATCGTACTCAACAAGAGGGATTAATAGGACTGCTGAGTAGCCTACTCAGTATGTGATGAGCATAACAAGAGAGGGAGCGCACCATGCGCTCCCTCTCTTGTTATACTCGTGGAACATCAGTTGGCCTCGGGGATGATGAGCTTGTAGCCCTTGCCGTGGATGTTGATGATCTCTACGTCGGGGTCTTCTTTGAGGTGCTTGCGCAGCTTGGTGATGTACACGTCCATGCTGCGGGCGTTGAAGTAATTGTCATCTATCCAGATTGACTTGAGGGCGAAGTCGCGCTGCAGTATCTCGTTGGCATGTGCGCAGAGGAGCGACAACAACTCTGACTCCTTGGTGGTGAGCTTGGTCTGGCGGTCACCGATGGTGAGCAGCTGCTTCTGTGTGTCGAAGGTGAAGCGCCCTATCTGGTAGATGCTGGTGTCTTTGTTCTTCTTACCGTGTACGCGGCGCAGAATGGCCTCGATACGGAAGGTGAGCTCCTCCATGCTGAAGGGTTTGGTGAGGTAGTCGTCGGCACCTATCTTGAAGCCTTCGAGCACATCTTCCTTGAGGGTCTTGGCGGTGAGGAAGATGATGGGTATCTCTGTGTTGACCTTGCGTATCTCACCGGCGAGTGTGAAGCCGTCCATCTTGGGCATCATCACGTCGAGTACGCACAGGTCGTACTTGTTTTTCAGGAATGCCTTGTAGCCGGCATCGCCGTCGGGGCACAGCTCGGCGTTATATCCTTTGGCATTCAGGTACTCTCTTAACAGCATGCCAAGATTCTCGTCATCTTCGCATAACAAAATGCTTAATTTCTCTGCCATAATTTACTTACTATTTAATAATGGTAATACAATAATGAATTTCGTTCCCACACCAAGCTCACTCTCGGCACGTATGGTGCCGCGGTGGTCTTGTATCACTTTCTTGACATACGCCAGGCCCAGGCCGAAGCCTTTCACGTCGTGGCGGTTGCCCGTATGTACGCGGTAGAAGCGGTCGAATACGCGCTTGAGGTTCTCCTTCTTGATGCCGATACCGTTGTCCTGTACCGAGAGGCATATCTTGCCTGGCTCGTTCCATGTGTGTATGGTGAGGCATAGGGGCTCGTCGGCGCGCTTGTACTTCACGGCATTGTCCATGAGGTTGAAGACAACGTTGGTGATGTGCATCTCGTCGGCGAAGATCAGGGGGTCGGTGGCCTCGAGGTGGCTTACTATGGTGCCGCCGTTCTTCTCTACCTTGAGGGCGAAGGTGTTGACTACACCGTTCACGAGTTCGTTGACATCGAGCTCGCGTGTCTTCATCGTGGCTTTCTGCTCTTCGAACAGGGAGATCTGCAGTACCTTCTCAACAAGGAATCGCAGACGCTTGCTCTCGTCATTGATGATGGTCGTGATGTGCTGCAACATCTGGGGCGACTTGGATACCGAACCGTCGGTGAGCATTTGGGCAGCCAGCGAGATGGTAGAGATGGGGGTCTTGAACTCGTGGGTCATGTTGTTGATGAAGTCGTTCTTGATCTCTGCCACCTTCTTTTGTCTGACGAAAAGGAAGACTGCAACGATAAAGGTGATGCAGAGCACGATGGTGAAGGCAAGAGCGGGTATCATGAAGCGCACGGAGCTGAATATGTAGCTGTCCATCGTAGGGAAATGTACCTTCAATACACCCATCTTGTTTGGCGGGTCGTTACTGAATAGTATTTGGGTGTATGATACGTCTTCTCCTTCGGTCTCGTAGTCGGAGCAGCGGTATACCTCGCGGCCGTCGCTTGTGGATACGGTGAAGTGATAGGGGATGTCGATGCCGTTGTTGAGGAGCTCGGCCTGCAGGTCGCGGTCGAGTGCACGGAAGTTGATGCGATTCTCAAGCGGCTGATTGCTTGCCGTATATAGAATTTTATATATCACCTCGTCCATCAAGGCACGTTGGTGTATGTACCGGCTTCGCACTACGTCTTGCAGTGAGCGTGATGCATCGGGGATGTCTTTCTTCTCTTGCTGGGGGCGGCGCGGCATTACTATGGCACGCATCTCAAAGGATGATACCTTGCCGTCTTTACTGCTCTTGAGGTCGTATTGGTGTATCTCCACACCGAATCCTTGCTTCTCTGCCTGATGGGCTTTGCGCTCTGACTCTGCCACGTCTTTCTCGAGGTACTTCATGGTCTCGTAGAGCTCAAGGTTGTGTGCTGCGTTGTATAGGCTGCGCTTGACCGATTCGTCAAATTGCTCGCGGCGCATGGTGGTAATCTCTTCGATGTATCTAACCTGCAACGAGAGTAGGGCGATGAATGAGGCGCCCATAATCAATCCCAATATGACAATTGTTGACTTTTTCATGTTGCAAATATACACGACATCTTAGAAATGAACCAAAGAATTAACACTCATTAATTCAAAAAGTATAATTTATTAACAGTTAACCCAATTTTAGTTACTGTATCAACAATTTGTATATTGTAAAAGTTCGCAGTGTGAGTGCGGAGAGGTGAATGACGCTTCGCTTAATTATGAATTATGAGGATTGAACTTTAATTTTTAATTCTCAATTGTCAATTGTGAATTGTCAATTGTGAATTCTCCATTTTCAATCTCTTATACCACGATGTGGCAGCGAACTTGTCGTTTAGACTTGAGTAGATGGGATTTTCTTGGGGGACGTAGCACGAGAGGCCACCATAGTTTTCCATGTCTACATATTGGGTGCGTGCATCGTTGGAGTACCACCACGAGGTGGCTCGGCGATAGGGCACGGCAAGGTCGAAGACGCGTTTCCATGCTGCATAGTCGTCTTGAGAAGCAATCAGATGCTTCATGTAGTCATTCATGTCATGATACATGGGACGCGTGCGGCTTGAGATGGGGTAGTAGCTCTGTACACTGCTGAGGTTAATGTTGCTGTCAGGTGTGAGATGTCTTGACAGCATTTCGGCTGTTGCTGTGGCCAAATCGTCCAGATAGTCGCAGTCAACAACCGAGAGCAGGGCTCCATAGCGTTCGGTGCCATAGTCCCATACGAACACTTCGGTGTCGTTGTATGCGCGGTAATACTCGTCTATCAGTGCCTCCATGTTGAGCGGTGAAGAGAACATGGGTTTTATCATTCGTTCGTACGGAGCGCCGGGGTTGGGTATCTCGGCCGGTGACGAGGCTATATACTTGGCTACATGACGTAGCTCGTATGCTACCTCAACGGCTTGCATGAAGCAGGCATCGAACAGGATGAAATCGAGACGCGGAAAGTCGTCCAAGGCGGCAGCTACATCGGCAATCTCCATCTTGGAGCCGCTATTGGAATGGCTGTTGTGCTCGTTGTCTATGCAGATGGTACGCTGTATGGGGGCCTTGGCGGGTAGCCATGCGTCGCCATGTGACCATAGCACCAAGCCGTAGCTTGATGAGGGGGAGTTGCTGATGGTCCACTCCATGACCTCGCGAAGTGTCTCTGCATCGCCGGAGTTGTGCTCGGTGTCGTATTGCTTCAGCACCTTGCGGGCAGGTCTGCGTCCCTCTTGCTTCTCTATCGTGAGGATGCGGGGCAGCTCGGTGTCGTCAAGATAGATGAGCAGGCGGCTCCCCTCGGGGATGTCGCGTGCAGCCTGTACCATCTCGTCGATGTCCTGCTCGTGAAACTCTCCCCACGACAGGCTGTTCTCGGCGGCCATATATACAAGGACCGTGCGGTCGTACCTGATGTCGTCCTCTGAATTAAACAAGCGGCACGATGCCATACTTAGAAGTATAGACATCGTGCATATGTATTTGATGAGAGAGCTTGCTGACTTCACACCTTGTTCTTATTCTTTGTGAAACATGAATGAGTCTGCGCCAATCGTGCGCACCGACTGTGGGTTGCTCGACTGGTATTTCTTGTACATCTTGAGATATCGGTTCTCCAGCTTTTTCTTCTTGTCAGAGTAGATGACGGCGCATGTTTGGTTGGTCTCGCCCAATGTGCCCTCCAGGTAGGTCTTCAGCTGGAGTGAATAGTAGACATAGTTGAATAGCGAGCCGTCGCTGTTTATGATGACGTCGTCAAGATGCTGCACGTCGGTGATGTAGACTATCGAGTCATTGAAGTCTATAGAGACACCGTACATATATACACGCTTGGGCTCGTTTGCTTTATCTTTCTTTTCCTTGGCAGGCATGAAAGACGAAAGCAGCACTATGCTTATCAGCCCCAACAGATACTTCAACTTATTCATACGCGCGCGTACCTTATTAATATAATAAAGTGTTATCCTAAATATGACTTCAGCAATTTGCTGCGTGAGTTCTGACGAAGGCGGCGGATGGCTTTCTCCTTGATTTGGCGAACACGCTCACGAGTGAGGCCAAACTTGTCGCCAATTTCCTCCAGTGTCATTTCCTGTACTCCGATGCCGAAAAACATCTGCAGGATCTCTTTCTCGCGGTCGGTCAGTGTAGAGAGGGCGCGGTCAATTTCGGTAGAGAGCGACTCGCTCACCAATGAACGGTCGGCCATGGGGGAATCATCGTTGACGAGTACGTCGAGCAGGCTGTTGTCCTCACCATCCACGAAGGGGGCATCCACTGAGATGTGGCGACCCGAAACCTTCAGTGTGTCGGCAATCTTGTCTACCGGGATGTCGAGCTCGTCGGCCAGCTCCTCTGCAGAGGGGCGGCGTTCATTCTCCTGTTCAAACTTGGAGAAGGCCTTGCTAATCTTGTTGAGCGAACCTACCTGATTGAGGGGCAGACGCACGATACGAGCTTGCTCGGCCAAGGCCTGAAGGATGGACTGACGAATCCACCATACGGCATAACTGATAAACTTAAAACCACGTGTCTCGTCAAACTTCTCTGCGGCCTTGATTAAGCCCAGGTTGCCCTCGTTGATTAGGTCGGGTAGGCTTAGGCCTTGATTCTGGTACTGCTTGGCCACCGATACCACGAAGCGCAAGTTTGCACGGGTGAGCTTCTCCAATGCTGCACGGTCACCCTTGCGGATCCGTTGAGCGAGCTCTACCTCCTCATCTACGGTAATCAACTCCTCACGACCAATTTCTTGTAGGTACTTATCTAACGAAGCGCTCTCGCGATTGGTTATACTCTTTGTAATTTTAAGCTGTCTCATCTCGAAAAAATACGTATTTCAGTCAATAAACCAAATTAGCTGCAAATTTAGCGTTTTTTTTTGACATTCTCGCTATACCAAAACGAAAAAACCTTCCAAAAAGTATCGGTGGTTTCTCTTTTTTTCGAAAAACCACCGATAATTATCGTTTGTTAGGAATTGGTATGGAGCTTACTCGCCATCAGAGAGGTCTACGGCATAGTTGGCTCTACGTCCCGACATGTAATAGCCCGAGATGAATAGTGCTCGCTCCGGCGACTGGTTGGCTGTCTTCAATACCTTGGCCAAGTCCTCCTCGCTGGCGATTTTCGAGCCATTGACCTTGAGGATTACAAATCCCTTCTTGATGCCTGCATCGGCAAATTTCCCCTTGTCTACACCTGTCACCTGCAGGCCATAGCTTACGCCCAGATGGCGCTTTACATCATCATCGATCGGTTTGAAGGCTGCACCCAGCATATCGAGGTCAAACTTCTTCACCACTTTCGTGTTGCCCTGTACATTCTTCAGTGTAACGTCGAGTGTCTTCTCCTTCTTGCTGCGCATCACGGTCACTTCTACCTCGTCGCCGGGGCGGTGCTTGGCGATGTTCTCCTGCAGCTCGGCCATGTTGTGTACCTTCTTGCCTGCAATCTTTATGATGACGTCGCCCGACTCAATGCCTGCAGCTTTGGCTCCACTGCCGTCGGTAACCTCTTCTACATATACGCCTTCTACTGTGCCCAGGTCTTTGTCCTTGGTGCGCTCGTCACCCAGGTCGTATCCTCTGATGCCGAGGATAGCACGCTGCACGGTGCCAAACTCTTTCAAGTCGTCTACTACCTTGTTCATGATGCTCGTGGGGATGGCAAATCCATATCCTGCATAAGCACCCGTAGGAGATGACAGCACGGCATTGATACCTACCAGTTCGCCTCTCGCATTGACCAATGCACCACCGCTGTTGCCTTGATTGATGGCGGCGTCAGTCTGGATAAACGATTCTATACCTCCATTATATACACCCAGTGTGCGGGCTTTGGCGCTTACGATACCGGCAGTCACCGTAGAGGTGAGGTTGAAGGGGTTTCCTACAGCAAGCACCCATTCGCCCACCTTCAGTGCCTCTGAGTCACCTATAGGTATGGTGGGGAAGTCGTCGCCCTCAATTTTTACCAGCGCAAGGTCTGTGTTGGGGTCGGTACCTATCAGTCTACCCTTAAACTCGCGGTTGTCGTTGAGCTTCACGTCTATCTCGTCGGCGCCCTCTATCACGTGGTTGTTGGTTACGATATATCCATCTTTAGATATGATGACTCCCGATCCGAATCCTACGCGAGGCTGTGTGCGCACCTGCTGTTGGCGTCCCATGCCGTCGCCAAAGAAGAAGTCGAAGAGGTCGGGCATCTGTTGCACCGTCTGTGTCTTGCCCAGTTGTGTCGATTTGATATGTACTACGGCATGCAGTGAGTTTTCTGCTGCATCGGTCAGGTCTACAGGCTGTGCGGTCTTGTTGTCAAACAAAGCTGTGGGCATAGCATATCCACCCTCCTGCTGCACAGTCACGATGGTTTCTTTCACAGCATTCTTCTCCATCAGCGTATAGGTCGTGATACCTGCTACCAAGGCGCTGCCTATCATCAATGCGGAGTAACCAAAGATTTTCTTAATTGTCGATTTCATAACTATATTTTATATTTAGGTTAATTTGTTCTCCTATTTAACTATTCACGATGCGAAGATAATGCTTTTTCTGTCTTTCTGAATCGATGTGCTCTATCATTTACTACAAATTAACAGAGTAGGAGCGTGGTTAACACTTGTTTGATAAAATATACTCGCATTTTAAATGTTTTAAACAACGAGCACCTTCTGCTCTGCGTCAAACGGGCATAGGTCGTCAAGGCGCATGGCATCTATAGCAACAGCCATCAGTTTATCTTGTTCATGCACGTCGATACCTTGCTTCTTGGCAAAGTGGCGTCCTGCTTCCAATAGGCACTTCTCGGGGATGAGACCGATGAGTTCGGTTCCCGTCACCTTCACGCCATATTGTTTGGCCACGTCGCATACCGTCTCGTAGGCTGTGTGGATAGGGCAGAGCTGTACATCGTTGATGTTCATCGACACTTGTGCACACCCATATTCCTTTATATACCATCCTATAGCCTTGCAGCCGCGGAGCAGTCCTGGGCGGCGTAGTGCCTTGCCCTCCTCATCGCGCAGGATATTGCCTGCGGCATCGCGGCACACCTCTCCGCTGGCTCTTACACGGGAGGCTATGCTTGCTGCTATCTCGCGTGATGTGGTGTCGAGGTTGAAGTTTACGGCAATCAGGAAGTTTCGTGCCCCCACTACTGTAGCTCCTGATAGAGCAGCCTGATGCGTGTATTCTTCGCCGCCAAAGTCGGGGCGCATCACCGCATCGAGCATCTTCTCTTTCAGTCCTTCATATTCGCCGTGACGGCAGTCGGCCAGGTTGATATGCTCAGAACGCAATGCCGCTGCCTCGTAGCAGTAGGTGGGGATACCTAATTCCTTATATATACGCTCGGCCAAGGCGCGGGCCCGTTGTGCACACTCCTCCAGCGTGATATTCTTCAGTGGAATGAGCGGGAGCACATCGGTAGCTCCTATGCGAGGATGCTCGCCATGGTGCTGGCGCATGTCGATGAGCTCGCTTGCCCGCTTCACCATACGGAAAGCAGACTCCACCACGGCATCGGCCGACCCTGTGAAGGTGATGACGGTTCGGTTGGCAGCCTCGCCACGGTCGATGTGCAGTATGCGAACGCCATCGACCGAGCGTATGGCCTCGGCGATGGCGTTGATGGTTTCAATGTTGTGCCCCTCACTGAAGTTGGGTACGCACTCAACGAATTGAGAATTATTTTCTTCCATTAGTTGTCATTGAATTCAGGATTCACAATTTATCAAAAGTCATATTTCAGCATGAAGCATACGCGGTTGTTGGCTACCCAGTGGGTGTTGATGATGGTACCGTCGGTCACTCTTCCTACTCCTGCCGATTGTTTGTATTCTCCATAGGCAGTAGCAGTGTGCTCATACTCAAGCCCGAGGGTCATATTCTGCACTTTGTAGGTCACAATGGGTGAGAATCGGTAGGCCTGATCCATTCCTGTATTGTTGCGCACTACGGGAGTGTAGATGTACTCCATGTCGGCAGTGCCGAAGTTCTTCATCCATCCGGCGAAGAATCCGTAGCGTACCTTTTTGCCATACATCATGGTGAGCCATGCCGATCCCAGTTGCATGGGGTCGTACTCGTTTACCACATTAGGATATTTATTGGGCATGTGTTCATTGTCGCTGTGGCCTACGATGCCAAATCCTGTGGGTTGCTGCATGTGCGAGGTGTTTTGTCCATACATCGCCTTGGCACGCACGCTGAGGTCGTCTACCTTGAGCGAGCCGAATACGATAGCCGAGTAGCTGGTAAGTCTTTCATGTACGCGTATCGTACCTTCGTTAGTCCCAGCGGTTACGCGTGGAGCAATGGTAGAAGCATTTACACCGAATCCGCCCGAAAGGTACTTGCCCTTGCCTGTCATGCCCACGAAGAGTTCGGGTACCATGGCATTGCGTGAATACACATTCGAGGTCTTGCCGTCGAGACCTACCGAACCGTACTGAAATTGGTAGAGTGCAGCGGCTGTGAGGGTGAGTCCCTTGACGGGAGTGTAGTTGTAGCGTACCTGCGGAGAGCGGTTGAAGGGGTTGAATGGGGCTCCTGTAGCGAGGCTGAACACCTCAGGCATCAAGTCGCCCGATATCGGGTGCCATGCCTGACCTACGAGCAGGTCGTGCTTCTCCCAAGCCAGCTTGGCATAGGCCTGGCGAATACGCAGGTTGAAGGCCGATGATGACGAGGCACCGCAGAAGTCCGACTCAAACTTGGCCGACGACTGTGCTCCCCATATCTCGGGACCACTTACGTTGACGCCGAAGCGTGTGGTGATGGAGAGGAAGCGCACCGAGGGGATGGCATTCAGGTCTTCGCCGTCGACTCCGTAGCTGTGGTCGTTGGGGAGCATGTTGAAGAGTCCCTCGTTGGATTGCACGCAACTGCGTGAGTCGTATGTGAAGTAGTTACGCACGAATCCATATATATCGGCTTTCACGGCCTTGTCTTGCGCGAAACCTGTCATGCTGCAGAGCAGCAGCGCTCCGCCCAGAAAAAACTTTTTCATAATCACCTCCTGCTATAGCCTCATTCTATTACTGTCATTGTCATCACCACATCCTCTTTGGGGCGGTCGCCTTGTCCGGTAGCTACCTTCTGTATCTTTTCCACTACATCGAGTCCGCTCACCACCTCGCCGAATACGGTGTATTGGTTGTCGAGGAAGGGTGTGCCGCCCACTGTAGAGTAGTCCTTTATCTGTTCGGGGGTGAACGAGAATCCGGGTGTCTCCTTCAGTATCTTGTCGGTCTCGGCAGCCAGTTGTCTCTGGAGTTCGTTCAGGCCCTTCTGGTCGCCACGCTGATACATGGCCTGTATGCTGTCGCGATGCTGTGCGGCCAGTCCGTTGAATATCTGCTGTCCGCGCTGTCCGTCGAGCTGTGCAGCAAGCTGCTTCAGCTCATATTCAGTGTACTTCTTTCCCCATACGATGTAGAACTGTGAGCCTGATGAGCGTCGCTCGGGGTTCACCTGGTCGGCCTGTCGTGCAGCGCTCAGCACACCGCGCTTGTGGTAGTATTTGGGGTATACAAACTCGGCGGGGATGGTATACTCGGGACCTCCCATGCCCAGGTGCTTGCCTGCAGGTGCTCCCTTGGAATCGGGGTCGCCGCCCTGAATCATGAAGTCCTTGATGACGCGGTGAAACAGTGTGCTGTCATAGTAGCCCTCGCGAGCCAGCTTGAGGAAGTTGTCACGATGTTCGGGAGTCTCGTCGTAGAGTTTCACTACGATGTCTCCGTAGTTTGTACTGATGCGTACTTGTGGTGTTGTTGATTCCATAATTGTATTTCTTTTATTTGATGGTACGATGGCAAAGCCTACACACACGACAGCCACAATGAGCAAGGTGGCCAGTGTATAGCGTGCTGCTTGATTTTTCTTTTTCATATTTGTATCGTTATAACTTACTTATTCATTTTCTACCAGGCGGAAGTCGTCAGAGTCGGCCAGTGAGGGGAACTTGTCGCGGTAGTGGCGTAGCTCGTCCATCTTCACTTCGTATGTGACAACCTGCTCGGTGTGGTCGTCGCACCGTGCGGCTACATAGCCGAAGAAGTCGATGGCTGCCGTGCCTCCGTCATATACACACATCGGGTCGGTGCCTACGCGGTTTACACCGATGACTACGGCCTGGTTCTCGATGGCACGTGCCCGTAGCAGCACGTCCCACGCCATGCGGCGCTTGTCGGGCCAGTTGGCTACATATAGCGCCACGTCGTAGTCGTCGAGGTTGCGTCCGAAGACGGGGAATCGCAGGTCGTAGCATACTTGCATGAAGAATCGTACACCGCGAAACGTCACGATGACACGCTCCTGGCCAGCCTCGTAGTGCTTGTCTTCGCCTGAGTAGCTGAAGAGGTGGCGCTTGTCATAGTGGGTCACGTGGCCGTCGGGCTCCACGAAGTACATGCGGTTCTTGTATCCGCCGTCGGGGGCTATGGTAGCTACGCTGCCCACGATGGCTGCATCGGCCTTGGCCGCCATGCTGCGCATCCACTGCAGCGAAGGGCCCTCCATGGGTTCGGCTATGCGGTGGGGCTCCATGCAAAAGCCAGTGGTGAACATCTCGGGCAATACGTATACGTCGGCTCCGCCGTTGCTTGTGATCAGTTCCTCGGCGTGGCGCAGGTTCTCTGTCGTGTCGCACCAGGCGAGGTTCATTTGTACGAGGGAAATTTTCATTGTTTCATTAAAAAAACTGACATCTGTGATGCCATATAAAAAAAATATTGTACCTTCGCGGCGGAAAGATGCCGGAGTGGTCGATCGGGCCGCACTCGAAATGCGGTGAACGGGCAACTGTTCCCAGGGTTCGAATCCCTGTCTTTCCGCTTTCTTATATAAATAGGTATAGAGGCGCAGCATGCTGCGCCTCTATATTTTTCATTTCAGGTTGTAGAATGTGGTGAATGCCTTGCATACATACTCCTGGTCGGCTACGGCTGCAGTCTCACGCACCGAGTGCATGCCCCACATGGGATTGCCCATATCTACGCCGCGCATCGGGAGCTGCGAGGTGAGTATGTTGCCCAGTGTAGAGCCACCGGCCATGTCAGAGTGGTTCACGAAGTACTGGAAGGGCACTTCGGCCAGGCGACATATCTCGGCAAATACGGCTGCCGACTCGGCGTCGGTCACATATTTCTGGTTGGCATTGATCTTGATTACAGGTCCGCCGCCCATCACCGGATGGTTGGTGGGGTCATGCTTGCCGGGATAGTTGGGGTGCAGGGCATGCGCCATATCGGCCGATATCATGAACGAGTGCTCCAGGGCACGGTACAGTCCGTCGGTGCCGCAGCCATCGTTGGTCACCACGCGCTCCAGCAGGTTGCGCAGTACGGGCGATGCTGCACCCTGCTTGGTGCCGCTGCCTGTCTCCTCGTTGTCAAATACGGCCAGCACCTGTGTCATGGGTGTGGCGTTGCTGTGGAGTAGGGCATAGAGGCCTGCGTGCACCATGGCCAGGTCGTCGAGGCGGCCACAGGAGATAAACTCCTCGTGCAGTCCCACCAGTTCGGCCTTCTGTGTGTCGTAGAGCGAGAGGTCAAAGTCGAGGATGTCGGTCACCGCTACCCCCAGTTCCTCTGCTATCACCTTTACCAAGAGGTTGTCGGCCTCGAGCTTCTCGTTGATGATGCCTATCACGGGCAGCATGTCGGTCTGCTTGCTCAGCTTGTTGCCCTCGTTTACCTGGCGGTTAAAGTGGATGGCGATGTGAGGTATCACCAGCAGGGGGCGCTCAATCTTGAGTCGGCGCACCTCGGGCTTCAGCGGGTTGGCGCTGCGCAGGAGTACACGTCCGGCCAGCGACAGGGGGCGGTCAAACCACGTATACAGTATCGGTCCGCCATACACCTCGGTATTGAGCTTCACGGCGCCACCCTCGGTGTACATCTCTGCTGCGGGCTTTACACGGAAGCCGGGCGAGTCGCTATGTGCGCAGATGAGTTTGAATCCAGCCTCCGACGGGTGTGCTGTACCCATCCTGAAGGCAAAGACAGCCGAGTTGTTCTTTGTTACGAAATATCCCTTGCCGGGCACCAGCATGGGAAAGGGCTTGCCAGCGTCGAGGTGAGTGAAGCCCGCAGCACGCAGCTGCTCCTCCACATATCCTGCGGCAAGGAAGTTGACGGGCGATGCATCGAGCAGGGCCATCAGTTGTTGTGCGATATTATTCATCATATATTCTTATTCTTTTATACACTGCGAAGATAGTACTTTTTCTTCTAAAACACAAATTGCCGTAAATAGTCCATGAATTTTCCTTGAAAAAGCAGAAGAGGGGATAGTCGCCTATGCCCTCTTCTTGGTTAATCATGTATGAAAAAATTATCTCTTGGCGTTCTCACGCCTCGAGTAAGGCGGGATGAAGGGATAGTCACCTATGCCTAATCCCTGATCAATGTTAAAAACACAAAAAATGATGTTAATATTCGTATCTATACTATTCCTATTTCTATCTAAGCTCTGGGTCAGTAGGTTTTACTAATCAGGGCTATCGGGAAGGGATGACCCGACTGCCGATAGGGAGTGGCAGTCGGGTGCATCTCCTTTTTCTTGAGTCAATTGGAGTTTATTTTCCGAAGATTTCTTTAAGTTTTTCTATATATATGTTCGCTATCATCTTGTTCAGCTTGCCATGAGGATCACTTCCTGGGTGAACGCCATCGGGACAATATCCTACGAATAGATTATTATACATTTCAGGGCCGCCATATGTTTGAGTGTATAGTTCTGCTGTTTCAGCATCTAAGCCTGTGTGTTCATATACATTTACAATAGGCAATTTATCTTCATTTATCTTCGTGTTGTTTATAGCCGCTACAGCCTCGTTTGTCTTTGTATAGATTGCGTCTTGGTCTTCAGGGTTGAGTGATCTTGAGGCATAATGGTTACCTATAATGATTTGGACGTTTTCATTAGCTTTTTTAATTTCTTCTATTATATAATTCATAGCCGCGATATATGAGATTTTATCCCCATCGCCCATACTAGAACAAAAGGTTCTATAGCCTGAGAAAAGTTCATATTCCGTACCGTTTATCAGTGATTCTAACCAAGGTAGGGCTTCCCTTGTAGAGGCAGTGCCATTAGCCCCAATAGCTTCTTGTACCATAAATGCAGCATCGTTGTATCCATGGTCAATTATTATTACATCGCATTGTGTCTTACCCGAAGTACCATTAATATGTGGTAGTATTAACTCTTCATAGGAGTATTGTTGGAGCCTTGCTATATGACCTGGAATGGCTGCCAAATATTGATTACGAGTTTCTTCGTTTGCATCATATTGATTCCACCAATTTCCTTGCATATTTTCAGGATATTTTTCCCATGCTAAATTTGTTAATATTGTGTTGAATTTACTTTCAATTTCTGCTTTTGTCGCTGAGAGGGCATAGAGCATTCCATCTCGCATTGGTTGGAAATCAATAACTTGTGGACTTGTCCAAGCAGCAGCGGGTAAAGTGTTGTACTTGTTGAAGAAGTGTACAACCGAGCCCGCTACTGCATTATTTACAATTTCACAGCCTGTAGCTTGTGCAATCAATTCTGGATATGAAGGGGCATAATTAGGAAAACCTGCAGGAATCGATGTGCCTATCCATAGAATCTTCTTGTCAGCGAAGATGCCCTCTACCGACTCATTGTCTTCAATCCAGTCTTTAACGACAATGATAGAGGTGTTCTCGATAGTAGTGCCACTAATGAGGATATTCATGATATACTTTTTCCCTCCTTCGAAACTTGCATTGTCCCCCAGATTTATCGGGCAGGTCAGCGTCTTGTCCACGCCGTTGACCTTTATGCTTACATTGAGTTTGGCATCACCAGTGGTGCTTGTAGGAGTGTAGGGGTAGAATATGGCTTCGGCAGCTCTCTCTTTCGAGTCGTAGAGGAACATCTCGATGTCTCCATAGCTGAGTGAACTATTGACATAGTTCATGTCCTTGTAGCTGTATCCGCCCTGCACACATGCGTTTGTAAGTGTAATAGAGTTGACTGTGCCTGTAAGTCCTTCTGCAAACCTATAGTTTACATAAAGCTTTGACAGCAGGTGGCGGAACTCAATGTTGATAGAGTGTCCATTGATGGTGATGCCGTCTCCCGTCTGTGCACCCAGCAGGTCGCTGGCTTTAACATTCGCATCGGTTGTCTGGTTGGTGTTTACCTTGATGGTCATCGGGTTTATGGGGTCTATAGCGGTACCATCAGGGATGGTCATTGCCTTTATCTCAGCGTTGGGGTGATTGGTTTCGCTGCCTTTCCACAAGAGGAGTGTTCCGTTTGGAGCATTGTATGTGTTGCTACCCTCTTCACGCTCCATTTCTACAAGAGAATAATCATAACTACCACCTCCCTGATAGATGTCCATGACGAATTTATCGGGCAGGTTTGAATTGTCGTATCCTGCTCTTGTCTTCTCAGATACTTGTGAAGTGACGGTGATAGGGGTTGCATAGTCGTTAGAGGTCAATCGCTCTTCGCATGCTGTGATTAGTGCAGTGGCTGACACTGCAAGAATCTGAATAAATTTCTTTGTGTTCATATATGTTATGTATTGTTTACTAAGTGATGTCGTGTACTAATAATATTAAATGTATTACATGGTCTCGCTCTCGCCGAGGTCTTCGTTCTCCCACTCCTTGATGGATACTGACTCAATAGTAATACCATAGATGGCATCGTCAAGATAGATATGGAAGGTGTAGAGGTCGCCTGCTATCCAGTTGTATGACTTTGTGACTTGATAGAATTTGTCTGCAGTGATGTGGTCTAATTCCGAAGTCAGGTACTGCACCTTTTTTTCGCCAGTGACAATGTCGTTGGCCTCGATGGTGAACTGGATGGTCTTTCCTACAAGGCTATTTCCATCGCCTAGTGGTAATACGTGGGCGTAGAGGTCTATATACTCATTATGTGAGCGCTCTGCGATAGAGAAACCCTCATCGTTGGCGGCTGCTACTGTTATTGACGAATGGGTAGTAGCTCCATACGTAGCCCCATTAGAACCTACAGATACGCTGCTGCTTGTGAGCGCTTGATTGTTGGCTACATGCATAGATGCGCTATAGATTTTGACTGCTGAAGGGCGCAAGTTGTGTATGCGGAAACGCACAGGTGCGGTCAGGTGCTTGAACTTGAGGTGTGCGGTGCCGCCCTCGAGCACATAGGTGTCATACATATACATATAGTCGCTCAAGTGGGCGAGCGAGTTGGCGGCCTGCTGTGTGAATGTGTTGGGCATCTCCATTTGCATGGCGAATGGGGAGGTCGTCACAGAGCTGTTTTTGCCATTTACCGCAATCAGTGTGTATCCATCGTATGTATTGAGCGGGTTGGCATAGCGCTCCACGGTCTCAAATTCGGCCCAATGGCTGTCGTTGGCTTTGGTCGAGTGCTTCAAGATGGTGATGTCTGAGTAGTTTTGTCCCTCTGTGCTTGTGAGCGGCGTGCCTTGAGCATCGAGGAAGGCCATCTTCATCTCATAGGTGGGGTTGCTCTTGTCGGTATAGTCCCAGCCAAACACCAAATGTCGCTTCCCGTCATTACCTGTGATTTCATCCGTCCATGATGCACGTGTAGCCTCTTCCTCAGTGTCAGTACTGCCACCAAAAATGAATTGGTAGCCCTCGGTAGGCTGCTCGGGGGTATCGGGTACCTCTGGTGTGATGTCATTGCCGTCGCAACTCACCATCGATGACAGCAGCAATGCGCTCAATAAAATATGGTTTACTTTCATCTTTAAATATGACTTAATGATTAACAGCTGTGTTACTACTTCCATAGGTTGCCCCATTCGCCACGGTGGCGGTTGCTCTCGCCGTTTTCGTCGCGTTCACCGAACTCGTGGTCGCCCTCAGTGTCGCTACCCTCACCGCTCATGGCAAGCATCTCTATGGGTTCCATCTCTATTATTTCACATGTAGGCTTGATGTATTTTTCCCGAGCGAAAGCCTTCTTGTGCTCTTGGTCGTCTCTACGACCCTCTTTTAAGTTTTCTTGATGTCCGTTTTTTGTAAGACCGTCTTCTTTAGGCAATGATTCTTGCGGATTAATGTCCCCTTTCATTGTATTTCTACGCGCTCCTCAGCCCTATGGAGCCATTATAAAGTTGGTGAAAGGCATATAAAAGAGAAGTGTGAGCCTGTTAACTTTCTTATCCTAAAAGTTGGCTCTGGACTGCCATGAAAGTTGATAAGAAAAAAACAGCTCACACCTTCGGTCGTATACGTAGAAATATATATACAACACCAAAGGAGAACGCTTTCCCTATTCCAACTTTCAAGATGAATTGTCCAGATTCACTTTTATGGAATAAAGCTAAACGCTTTCTTTAATATGTCTGTTGCAACTGCAACGGCGCAAAATTACGAAAACTTTAGCAATAAGCGTTCTTGTGAACTGTTATTTTTTTGCAAAAGTACGATATTTTTTGTTTTTAGAAGAGATTGTAAACTTTTTTTCATGGCAAGTGCCTAAAATTGAAAGATGTGAAGAACAAATAGGGGTGAAACTTTGACTAAACTCTGCAGATGATATTGATCACTTCTTATTAGTATCTTTCCCTGAATAGGTTGTCCGGCTGTCCTTGTCGGCTCTAATGCGCTGTGCTTTACGCTTTTGATGGGGACAGCCTTGGCTGTCCTTGGGTTGTCCTTGCATGTTGTTCTTGATTTCCATAATCTATTGTAAATTTCGCACAGTCGCAGTAGCTTGTCAATCGGCGCACTTGCAAAAAAATAGCAGGGTTTAGTTTGCGTATATAGAGACAAGAGATTATCCCTGTTTCGTGGCTCAGGGAAAACGCATTATAACCTCATCACATACTGCTATTATTTTCTCTCAGATAATCAATTTGTTGCCTCACACAGATCTCACGAATCTCACAGAGAACGCATCGTTACACTCGCGTTTGCCATCCGGTTGCAAACACTCGGCAAAGCCGACAAGCTGCGAGCCTTGTGCGATGCAGCCTCTGTGAGATTTGTGAGATCTGTGTGAAATCAAATATTTGCGAGAGAAGAACCTATTGGACATAGATTATTAAGACATCATTTTAGAGCGATTTTATAATGCGTTTTCACGAAATGGGACCACACAAAAGTTTTTCTACTTGCAGGGAGAATACTTTCTGACATGTACTAAATAAGTTGACACAACAAAAAAAGTTATGTCACGAACAATCAGTACTTCTCTCCGTCTGGAGATTGTGGATGTTTACTACCACAGCAACATGAAAAAAACGGATATCTGTAAGAAATATGGGATATC
>JAGAQY010000005.1 GCA_017622495.1 Bacteroidaceae bacterium
AAAAATGAATGAATTTATTTTGTTCTCCTCTCGCCTTGCACTACTTGATTTTCTCACAAGAAAAAGAAGTTAGGCGGCGGCTCGGGATAAAAAATAAATGAATTTATTTTGTTCTCCTCTCGCCTTGCACTACTTGATTTTCTCACAAGAAAAAGAAGTTAGGCGGCGGCTCGGGATAAAAAATAAATGAATTTATTTTGTTCTCCTCTCGCCTTGCACTAACTTTGCCAAGCAAATGAAGATTGATCAGATAGAATTAGGTAAGTATCCGGTGCTGCTGGCACCGATGGAGGATGTCACCGACCTTGGCTTCAGGCTGATGTGCAAGGAGTTTGGCGCCGACCTTGTATATACGGAGTTCGTGTCGAGCGATGCGCTCATACGCCAGGTGAACAAGTCGATGCAGAAACTCACCATCAGCGACGAGGAGCGCCCCGTGGCCATACAGATCTATGGACGCGACGTGGACTCGATGACCGAGGCGGCACGCATCGTGGAGACGGTGAAGCCCGACATCATAGACCTCAACTTCGGCTGCCCCGTGAAGCGCGTGGCTGGCAAGGGAGCAGGAGCTGGCATGCTACAGAATGTGCCGCTGATGCTCGACATCGTACGCTCGGTAGTGAAGGCCGTGAACACGCCCGTCACCGTGAAGACCCGCCTCGGGTGGGACGAGAGCTCGAAAATCATCGTCGACCTGGCCGAGCAGCTACAGGACTGCGGCATCAAGGCACTCACCATCCATGGGCGCACCCGCGCACAGATGTATACCGGCGAGGCCGACTGGACACTCATCGGCGAGGTGAAGAACAATCCGCGCATGCATATCCCCATCATCGGCAATGGCGACATCACCACTCCCGAGAGGGCCAAGGAGTGTTTCGACCGCTACGGCGTGGATGCCGTGATGATAGGCCGCGCCAGCTTTGGCAGACCATGGATATTCCGCGAGGTGAAGCACTATTTGGAGACGGGCGAGCACCTGCCCCCGCTCACCTTTGACGAGCGTATGGATATACTGCGCGAACAGGTGATGCGTAGCGTGGCACGGCTCGACGAACGACGCGGCATACTGCACATACGGCGCCACCTGGCGGCCACACCGCTCTTCAAGTGTCTGCCCGACTTCAAGCAACTGCGCATCGCCATGCTGAGGGCCGAGACCGTGGAGGAGCTGTTCGAGATATTTGAGCAGATAAAGAAGCAATACGGATAGCACCTGCATAGACACCATGAACAAGCCACGTGCCCAACGCAACCAGACGATAACACTCACCAGCGAAGAGCGAGACATGCTGCGCAAGCAGATTGCCTACGCCGATGCCTGGGAGCCAACCCGGTGGGAGAATGCCATCGTATGTGCTCCCCTGCTGGAGGTGATCGACCGCGTGCCCGACGGCGTGGCCGACCTCATCATCATAGACCCTCCCTACAACCTGGCGAAGGACTTTGGCGGACTCTCGTTTTCGGCCATTTCATCGGACAAGTATATAGCCTATCTACGCACATGGTTCGATAAGGTATGCGACAAGCTGAAGCCCACGGGCACACTCTACATGTGTGGCGACTGGAAGTGCACTGCGGCCCTGCAGACGGTGATAGAGGAGCGGCTCACCATACTCAACCGCATCACCTGGCAACGCGAGAAGGGACGTGGAGCACGGGCCAACTGGAAGAACGGGATGGAGGATATATGGTTTGCCGTAAAAGACCCTCACAACTACTACTTCGATGTGGAGAGTGTAAAACAGCGGCGCAGGGTGCTGGCTCCATACAGGATCAATGGAGAGCCTAAGGACTGGGAGGCCACTGAGGAGGGGAACTATAGGCTCACCTACCCGTCAAACTTCTGGGACGACATCAGCATACCCTTCTGGTCGATGCCCGAGAATACCGACCACCCCACACAGAAACCCGAGAAGCTATATGCCAAGCTGATACTGGCCTCATCGCGTGAGGGCGATGTGGTATTCGACCCCTTCATGGGCAGCGGCACGGCAGCCGTAGTGGCCAAGAAGCTCGGCCGCCGCTACCTGGGCATAGAAATCAATGAGGAGTACTGCCTATGGGCAGCCAAGCGCCTGCACATGGCCGAGGAGAACACCGAGATACAAGGCTATACCGATGGCATATTCTGGGAGCGCAACAGCCGCAGGGGCAAGAAAGAATAAGGCAATCTATTTCTTACGGTTTATCACCGCATCCATATAGGCGATGACGGCATTTTTCACGTTTTCATCGATGTTTTCGGGCAGCAGTGCGAGCGCCTTCTGACGATACTTCTGCATCGTCTGCTCGGCATACTCGATGCCGCCGCAGGCCTTGGCAAAGGTGATGAGTTCGTTGATCTCGACGTCAGAGAGCTGGCCCTCCTTGAGGCGGTCTATCATGGTGCGTATGTGCTCGTCGCCCTGTGTGCGCACAGCATAGATGATGGGCAGCGTGAGCTTGCCTTCGCGCATATCATTGCCTGTGGGCTTGCCCACATCGTTGCTGTAGTAATCGAAGATATCGTCGCGTATCTGGAAACAGATACCGATGTACTCGCCTATCTGGCGTGCACGGGCCACATCCTCGGCCGATGCGCCTACCGAGAGGGCGCCTATCTCGGCACAAGAGGAGAAGAGCGAAGCCGTCTTCTTGCGGATAATCTCAAGGTACACCTCCTCGGATACCAGCTTCTCGTGGCTATGGAACATCTGGAATATCTCACCGTCGGAGAGTGTCTGCCCCAATGCCCCCACGATATTGGTGATACGGTTGTCGCCACAGCGGCCGGTGAAGACCAGTGCAGTAGAGAGCAGGTAGTCGCCCACGAGCACCGCCAGCTTGTTGTTGTAGATGGCGTTCACCGAAGCCTGTCCGCGGCGCTGCATGCTGTCGTCCACCACATCGTCGTGCACGAGGCTGGCGGTGTGCAGGAGCTCCAGTGCCAGGGCGGCGCTATAGGTGGAGTCCACGATGTCGCCAAACATCTTACCGAAGAGCAGCACCATCATAGGGCGCATCTGCTTACCGCGCTGCTTGTTGACGTGGAGGATAATCTCGCGCAGCAGCGGATTGGGATTCACGGCGAGGTCATCCTGCATCTTCTTGAAGATGGCAAATTCGGCCTCGATAGGTTGTAGAATGGTTTGCATTGCGTCCATACGATGAAAGCTGGTTTATTTTCTACAAAATTAGTGCAAGGCGAGCGAAAATGCAAGTTTACTTAATTATATTTTCTTCCTTGTCACTCGGCAGAGATCAAGGAAGCTCATCTCTGCTCTCGTTCCTGCGTCAGTTGCAATTTTCCGAGCCGCCGCCTAATTTCTGTGTTCGCGCAACGAATACTAAAATTAGTGCAAGGCGAATGAAATGCCAAATTTCAACGAGTGAATGTAGAAAAAAAATGTATTTTTTGCTCTACTGAGCGAGGCAGAAATTCTACAAAGTTAAATTTATTTGAGCATTTGCTTTTCCCTTGACTTCAGCCCCTTCGGGCGTCGACCTAAAGGTTCGGCCAGCGACCTTCGGTTCTGAGTTTATAACTTGAATGTTGCGCGAAGCATCGCCGTGCGTCCACAGAGGCCGTAGTCGAAGCTATAGGCGTTGATGCCGTCGAAGACGGTGTAGGCATAGCTGCGTTGGTTCAGCAGGTTGTCGAGTTCGAGGCGGAGGACGAGGCGCTTGAGCTTATACTGTGCCGAGGCGTTGAATAGGGTCATGCGTTTGTGGCGGTCGGCAGTAATCTGGCGGCGCACATGATTGTAGTTCAGGGAGAGGTCGAGGACAGCGATGGGAAACACGTGGATGGCACTGCTGTGGGTGAGCGAAGTCGTCGCGTTCCTCTCATTGGCAAAGCGCGACTCGCTGCAGCCATAATTGATGTCGTAGCGCAGCTCGAGCCACTTGACAGGGGCGACAGATGCCTTGCCGTGGATGTTATAGCTGCTGGAGCGGGTCTTGATGATATCCTCGTCTATGGCTTGCTCTCCACCTCCGAAACCGTAGCTGGCTCCTGCGCTGAGGTTGGCGTAGAGTGACGGAAAGTTCTTCGTGCTGGAGATGGAGAGGCTTGTGCTTTCGGAGCGAGTGTCGCGCAGCAGTGCCGTGCTGCTGACGTCGATACCGCTGATGCTCTGCGAGTAGAGCGTGTTGCGCTTGCTTGAGCTGTGGCCGGCCGAGAGGTGCAGCGTGAAGTACTGCATGGGGAGCTGCCACTTCCAGTCGCCCGATGCACGCCACGTATTCGACTCACCGATGATTCCCGATGAGGTGCGCACGGTGCGATAGTCCGTCTGCATAGGCTCCGTCAGCAGCGTCATCATATCGCCGATGTGTGTAGAGTAACCGGTAGACAGCTCCACCTTGCTGTTGGCCGAGAAGGTGTAGGTAATGTTCATCGATGGATTGAGCACAGGTTTCGTGTAGTTCAGTTTGTTGTAGTACAGCCCCTTTAGCGCGGCACCGATGCCCGCATTCAGATAGAAGCGGTGATTGCGGGAATGGATTTCAAAGCCCGGGTTTAGCGTGGGAGTGAACGCCCATCCGTGAATGTCATTGGTCTCTCCTGTGGCCACGCGACAGGTCTCCACATCATCGAAGATGGCACTAAGGGCTATAGGAAGCCTCAGGCGGAAGGTCTTGCCGATGGGAATCTTGAACGATGAGCTGACGCTCATGGAGAGTGTTGACGACTGTGCCGTCTGGCCATATACGTTGCCGCCTTGCCCGAAGGTGAGCCTCAATGTCGGTGTCCGCCTAAACGATATGGGTACGCTGACATTGGCGGTCTTGTTTGCCCAATGCAGGTCGTTGCCAATCTCAAACGACGTGGTGCGGCGATGTTGCTCTACCAAGGCGCCGTTGGCCACTACGTCCCCTTCGTTGTCTTCAAACACACCTTTCAGCACGAATCGCTCATTGAGATATGCCTTGCTGGCATTTCTCAAATAGTTTATCGACAGTTTGGGGAGATGCACTGTTGAGAGTGGCGAGGTGGTTTCGCCCACGGTTATGTAGCTGCCGTCGCCCGACAGATAGGTGGTGCTTTGCCCTATATCGTGTGTGGCGCGGTGGTAGCTGTAGTCGGCATTCACCTTGAACGTCGTGTTTGAATCCACCTTACAGATAGTATTCAGTGTTGCCATGCCGTTGCGCTGGTAGAGGTACTCGCCTTGCGGAGGGGCACCACCATCGAACCCGCCAAACAGGTTGGTAGCCGGTGTGCTGATACCCGACCCGCCAAAGTGGTCTATCATATCGACTTGCGCAAAGTTCTTGTAGTTGCCGCCCTTCAAGGAGCCGATAGTCTGTAACCTGTCGGTAAACATCATACCAGTCACACCCAACAAGCCTTGCAGCCCGTCCTCACCATCCTGCATATAGCCGGCACCTACCTCCTCCTGTCCGAAGGGCTTGAACTTTGCCTTCTGCGACAGCTTGATGTTCATCGATACCTCGTCGCTCGGGAGCTCCTTGTCTATCTTGCGGCTATGGTGGTTGCGCACTATCTCGACATTCGTCACATAGTCGGCCGGGATGTTTCTTGTGGCGAGGCTGTACTTGCCGCCCAAGAGGTCCAGCCCCTCGATGTTGAACTGCGAGATAGCCTTGCCCATATAGCTGATGCTGCCGCTCTTCGATACATCCACCCCCGGCAGGCGCTTCAAGCCATCCTCCAATGTCACGTCACCTTTGCCGAGGAACGCAGCCAGATGATGGCTCAGCGTATCGCCCATCTGTCGCAGAGGGTCGGGGCGCACCATCACCTCTTTCAGGCTGATGCTCTTTGGAGTCAGCAGCATGTCGACCTTTGTCAACTTATCCTTCAGCGTGAGGCTTTCCGACTCCTTCTCGTAGCTGATGTGGCTGAACACCAGGGTGACCTCTCCCGTCGGCGCACTCTCCAGTTCAAGGTTATACGTGCCTTGCGCATCGGTGGTACCGAACGCCAGTATCTTGTTGCCACCCATCAGCTTAACGACCACCTCGCTCACCGGCTTGTTGCTCAAACTTAAAACTTTTCCGGTTACTTTCACCTGTGCCGAGGCACGGGTGGCCAGTGCCAAAGATAGTATTATATATAGGAATCGGTTCATCTTGCTTTATTTTAATTCCAACGGCCGATACACATGTGCTTTCGTCAGCAATGGTTGTCCATTGGCCAGTACGAGTTGTTGGTTGTTGCGATTAAATACAACTATCTCCTTGAGGGTACTATTGAGGTCGGGGATATAGTAAGTAGGGTTCTTGGCATACTGGCGGTTGCCGTATACCTCGTTGCGGTACTTCAGCAGCTTGGGGTATCTCATCCGTTGCACCTCGGGGTTCTGCGCTGGTGCGGTGATGGGCACCTGCTCCTGCTTCAACCCTGCAATGCAGAATGTGTGTGCCTCACTCTCTGCCCTTACAATCAGTCCGGGCAGGCCACGCAGGCGCCAAGGACCAGCCGATGACGGTATCTCTTCGGTATAGCATACACGCCACTCCACACCACGCAGCGTAGCCGTAGCCTGCTGGCAATGATAGCCGTTGATGGTCACCGTGTCGTCAAGCAATGTCCACGCAATGTCGGGTGTAGACTCATAACCTTCAAACTCGTGAGGGTAGATGAAGTCGCGTATGGTAGTCTTCCCAGTCGGCCACCCCGTCCACACCGTCGGCATGTGCATATACGCTTCTTGGAAGCTTGTCGCGATGTCCACCTCCTCGCCCTCCACACGGTATTGAGAGCGCGGCATGCACTTTGTCATCGTCCGTCCCACCTGAAGCACAATCTGCATCCTGTCTGTGATGGGCACATCCTCATCGTTCAGTGTTCTGCACTCATAGTCATACATTGCCACGAATTGTGCCGTATCCACCGTCTCCGTCTGCCCCTGCACTGCTATCGTCAGCGCAAGAGCCGTCATAGTTGCTAATAACTTTTTCATAGATCCATAGAATAGTCTCTATATATAGGTCGTAAAAGAAGGCCAAAAGTAAATCTGAAAACAACTGTTTTTCATTCCAAATGGGACTTCGTCTTCCATTCCATGAACCTATGAAAAAGCTTATTCAAGCAAACCTGGATGGCGCTCACTGCTCCAGCGGTTGATACTGATGGGGATTAGAAACTATGACAACACCCGCTACGCTCCTTACATTATCACCAGCAGAATTGTAACTTGTTTCCACATATCCAAAAGTCTCCATAGGGTCGGGAGCATAGTAAGTAGGATTCTGTAGATAACGACTATTGCTCAATACCTTCTTCTTGTATGCACGGAATTTGGAGGCTTTCATCTTCTGATAGTCCACACGCTGACTTACAAACTTGCCACGACCATCAGGTACAGCAATTATTTAACAGAAAAACATGTTGAATTAAGAAACGAACAGAGCGAGGAGCAACGTTTGTAACCATACAATAGCACTTTTATAAAAATTTTTCTCTGCAATGGAGGACAAGACAAGATGTGGCAACGCATTTCGTTGATTATTAGCGCGATTGATGCATTCTGCCACATTGCCACGCGTTTTTGAAACCCTATAGGGATAATAAATAATTAATTATATATTTATTTTCTTTTAATTATTTATTTAAATACACATAAGGTATGAAAAACTGAAAAAGATGTGGCAGAACGCGCGTAACAGGATGTATATCTGTTCGTTGTGCTGCCACATCTTTTTTAGGTAATAATATAGATGTTGTCCCACCAATCAGAGCCTTTCAGCAAGATTATCAGAGCCGTCTGATAAATCTGCCAGAGCCTTGCGATAAAAAAATCAGAGCCGTCCGATTTTCTTAACGGACGGCTCTGATGGGATGGGGCTATTCAGTCTTCCCATGAAGACAATATGTCGAGCATCTCTGCAGGGGTGACCACTATGGGCGTATGGGGGAAATGTTTGATGTTTCCCGTTATCAGGTAAGCATCATCCTTTGACAAGGCCACTTCATAGAAGACGGCATCCTTGGGGTCGGGAAAAGCCTGTCGGGTTTTCACGCGCTCAGCACTGACGGCACCTTGCTTGATGCCCTCAACGACAGCAGCCACAAGCTCTTCTGGAAATCTGAACTTGGGGCGACGCAATACCTCGTCATATTCGTCAATAATCTCATCATTGACCAGTGGCACTATCTTTCCTTGCCAAAACGCCTCCAGCACCTTGACCGTTGCCGATTGCGGATTTCTGGCGAGCAAGGCCGATACAATGACATTGGTGTCGATTACAGCATACACTCTCATCGCTCGGCACGTGCTTTACTTATTTCGCCAATGATTTCCTCATCGCTCAGTTCGGGCAGCTGCTCTGCTTCCGCCATTCTGCGTATAGCAGAGAATGCGGCATATCCACCTGCATTCACAGGCATATCGCCTCTAATCTCAAACGGGATTTTACCGCGCTGTACCACAGCTTTGGCAAACACGTTCATTGCCGTATTGGCACTCATCCCGAACTGTGCACAGAGCGCATCGAATGTTGCTTTCAGTTGTGAGTCCATCCTCACAGTCATTGATACCTGTCCCATAACTATAGATTTTTCTGCAAATATAAACGTTTTATTTGACATATCGCACTAAAATGATGTTAAATTACATCATCATGACGTAAAAACGCTTACACATTCATGGATGTTCAACCTGCTTTCAAGTAAGCTTGGATGGCGCTCAATATGATATTTGGCAGTAGCCGAATGGGTTGCATAGCCGCAGATGTTATCCTGATTGTCTGTCAGATTCCATCTTGGCGTTTCCATAGTTCCATCCGTCATGTAGCGATACGGATTGAGCTTTTCTTGCGTTGTAATTTGCTTCTATCACCCACGCTTGCGGTAGGTGAACGATGCCAGGGTGGCAAAGGTGAGGGCGAAGGCGGCAAGGGCGAGGTAGCTGCCCGAGAGCTCGGCCACGGTGGTGCCACGCAGGTATACGGCTCGCATAATCTCGACCATGTAGGTGGGCGGCAGCAGGCGGGTGAAGTGCTGGGCCCAGAGGGGCATGCTCTCGACAGGGGTCATGAGGCCGCTGAGGAGGATGAAGGAGAGCACGACAAAGAGCATGAGAAACATGGTCTGCTGCATGGTGTCGGAGAGGTTGGCGATGATGACGCCTATGCTGGACATGACGATGATGAAGAGCAGCGCCGCAAGGAATATGGCCCCTACGGAACCGGCCACGGGGAGTCCGTAGACGAGGAGGGCGAGGGTCATGCAGAGGGCGAGCTCGAGGAGGCAGATGACCCAGAAGGGGATGAGCTTGGAGAGGGTGAACGTAAGGCGGCTCACGGGGGTGACATTGATCTGCTCTATGGTGCCCAGCTCCTTCTCGGACACGAGGTTGAGGGCGGGCAGGAATCCGCCGACCATCACCATGAGCATGATCATCAGGGCAGGTATCATGAAGTGCTTGTAGTCCATGGTGGGGTTGTAGTAATTGACAATGGACAAAGTTGCGATTGAGCGAGAGCAAAGACTGCTTGCAGGCTCTGCCGAGCGTAGCAACTTCAACGAAGTTAATTCACAATTCACAATTGACAATTCACAATTGACAATTTCGCTGTTCTCAAACGAAGGTTGCGTCGGAGCGCTCTCTGTGGGGAAAGCCTTCATTACGGTCTGCATGAGGTATTGGGAGCCGAGGGAGGCTTTCATGGCGTTGACACCGTTGGCCCAGATGCTGAGCCGCTTGGGGGTGGCGTGGAGGCTATGGCCGAAGCCGTTGGGTATCTCGAGGATGGCATCGATGTGGCCGTCTTCGAGGTCGGCGAGCGCCGAGGGGTAGTCGGCATAGAGGTCGTGGAGGCGCAGGTACTCGGAGGCTTCGACATGCGAGGTGATGCGGCGCGACACGTCGGAGCGGTCGGCATCGACGATGCCCACGCTCACACCCTTGACATCCATGTTGGCTATCCAGGGCAGTATGAGGACGATGGCGAGGGGAAAGCCCACTACCAGCTTGGGGAGGAAGGGGTTGCGGCGAAACTGCCGCAGCTCTTTAATGATCAGGGTTCGTAGTACGCGCATAGTGGTCAAGTTATTCCAAACGGTCGTTAAACTTCATCAATGCCACACGGATGATGCCGATAGTCATCGCGGCGAGGATGCCAAGCTCGAGCAGCACATCGCCGAAAGCGAGTCCCTCGATCATCAGTTTGCGCATGGCATCGATATACCACCGTGCGGGGACGATGTAGGTGATGGGACGGAGCACAAGGGGCAGGTTCTCGGTAGGGAAGAGCATGCCGGAGAACATGGTGATGGGGAGTATGAGCAGCATGCCGGAGATGATGAGCGCCACCATCTGCTTGTCGGTGACGGTGGAGACGAGCAGCCCGAAGCCCAAGGAGAGGACGATATAGATAACAGATATGAGGAGGAGGGCACCCATACTACCTGTCATGGGTACGCCAAGGGCATAGCGGGCGATGAGCAGCACGGAGAGCAGGTTGATGCAGCTGAGGGCAAAGTAGGGTATCATCTTGGCAGCTATAATCCACAGTGGCTTGACGGGCGACACGAGCAGCACCTCCATGGAGCCCAGCTCCTTCTCGCGCACGATGGAGATAGAGGTCATCATGGCACACACGAGGATGAAGATCATGCCGAGGATGCCAGGCACGAAGTTGTAGGCGCTCTTCATCTGGGGATTGTAGAGGATGTGTGTATCGATGGGCGAGGCAGCAGCCACGCCGCTGAGGGTCTGCATGAGGTAGGCCGAGGCCGAGGCGGCCACGTTGGGGTTGGAGCCGTCGAGCACGAGCTGCACGCCGCAGCCTGCCACCTCGGCGGTGCCTGCCACGAGGTGGTCGTAGTCGTCGGCAAAGACCATCACGGCCTCGGCAGTGCCGGTGCGCAGCACCTTGTCAATCTCGTCGGGGGCGACATACCCCTTGAAGGTGAAGAGAGGGGTGTGGCTGACACGCGACACGGCATCGCGCACAGCGGCCGTGCGATGGGGCGCACAGGCAGCCACGTTGATGTTGTTGACATCGGTGGATATGGCAAAGCCGAAGAGCAGGGTGAGCACGATGGGGATGCCTATGACCACGAGGATGGTGCGCACATCGCGCAGAATATGCAGCGACTCCTTCTTGACGAAATGGGCAAATCTATTCATTCCTTACTGCATTGCGGGCGAGGGTGCGGAACACCTCGTCCATCGTTCTTACTTGGTACTTGCTGATGAGTGCCTCGGGCGTGTCGAGCGCCATGATGCGCCCGTCGACCATGATGGACACGCGGTCGCACAGGGCGGCCTCGTCCATATAGTGGGTGGTGACAAACACGGTAGTGCCGGCAGCGGCGGCGCGGCGTATCATGCCCCAGAACTGACGGCGCGTGAGGGGGTCGACCCCGCCCGTAGGCTCATCGAGGAAGATGACCTTGGGGGCATGCAGGTTGGCCACGGTGAAGGCCAGCTTCTGTCGCCATCCGGCAGGGATGCTGCGCACGAGGTCGTGGCGATGATGCCAAAACTCGAGTTCGGTGAGCATGGCCTCGGCCTTGGCGAGTATCTCCTTGCGGTGCATGCCGTAGATGCCTCCGTAGAGCTCCATATTTTCCAGCACGGTGAGGTCCTCGTAGAGGGAGAACTTCTGACACATGTAGCCGATGTTGCGCTTGATGTCTTCGCTCTGTGTCATGATGTCGCACCCGGCCACGCTGCCCGTGCCCGAGGTGGCACGGCTCAGTCCGCAGAGGATGCGTATGGCAGTGGTCTTGCCGGCACCATTGGCTCCGAGGAAGCCGAAGATCTCGCCCTGTGCCACATCGAACGATATGTTGTCGACCGCACGGAAGGCACCGAACTGCTTGGTGAGGTTCCTAACCGATATGATGTTTTCCATACTCCTCCTGGATTAGTCTGATGAATGTATCTTCGAGCGTTGCCCCCTCATCGGTGATACGGTCGGGGGTGTCGATACGCAATATCTTGCCTTCGTTGATGAGGGCTATGCGGTCGCAACGGCTGGCCTCGTCCATGTAGGGGGTTGACACGAGGATGGTGATGCCGTGCTGGCGCAGGGTGTGGAGCATATCCCAGAACTCGCTGCGGCTCACGGCATCGACGCCCGTGGTGGGCTCGTCGAGGAAGAGCACGCGGGGCTTGTGCACGAGGGCACAGGAGAGGGCGAGCTTCTGCTTCATGCCGCCCGACAGGCGTCCGGCACGGCGCGTCTTGTAGGGCTCTATCTGCCGGTATATGGGGGCTATGAGGTCGTAGCCCTCGGCTATGGTGGTGCCAAAGAGCGAGGCAAAGAACTCCAGGTTCTCCTCCACCGAGAGGTCCTGGTAGAGCGAGAAGCGCCCAGGCATGTAGCCCACTATCTGCCGGATGGACTTGTAGTCGGTGACGATGTCGAGTCCGTCGACGGCGGCGCTGCCTCCGTCGGGGAGCATCAGCGTGGTGAGCAGGCGAAACAGCGTGGTCTTGCCTGCCCCGTCGGGCCCGATGAGTCCGAAGAGCTCGCCACGCTCCACCTCGAAGGATACTCCGTCGAGCGCAGTGAATGTGCCGTAGCGCTTCGATATGTTTTCTACTCTGATGGATGGCATGTTGGTTGAGGGTTGAGGGTTGAGGGTCTATTTTAATTGTCAATTGTCAAAGTTGCGTATAAGCGAGAGTAAAGACTGCTTGCAGGCTCTACCGAGCGGAGCAACTTCAACGGAGTTAATTGTCAATTATTTTCGTCTCCCCATACATCCCCACCTTCAAGCGTCCGTCGTTCTTCACGGCAATCTTCACGGCATACACGAGGTTGGCGCGTGTGTTGCGTGTCTGTATGGCCTTGGGGGTAAACTCGCTCTCCGAGGCTATCCACATCACCGTGCCCTTGTAGGCATACTGCTGGTCGCCGCCAAAGTCGGCTGTCACCTCCACCTCGTCGCCGAGGTTGAGCGTGGCCAGCTGGTCGGAGGTGAAGTAGGCACGCAGGTACATCGCATCGAGGTTGGCCACCTTCATCAGCGGTGTGCCCATGCTCATCAGTTCGCCTGCACTCTTGTACTTGGCCAGCACGGTGCCCCCGATGGGCGAGGCTATGCGGCACTTGGCAATGCGGTCCTCCACGATGGCTATCTGCGCGGCTATGGCTTCGGCATTGTAATCAGCAGCCGAGGTGTTGCCCGACAGGGCGGTCTGCTGCGCTACACGCTGCCTCTCGAGCACCTGCAGCTGGGCGTTGAGGTCGTCGAGCTGCTTGGTGGGTACGGCATTCTTGGCCACCAGCTTCTCTATGCGCTGCTTCTCGGACTTGAGCGTAGCAATCTGGCTCTCTATGGCCGAGAGCTGACTGCGTATGTCGGGGCGCGCACTGCGGATGGCCTCGGCCTGTGCCTCCAGCTGCACCTTCTGCCAGTGCAGCTGTATGGTGTCGACCACTCCCAGCACCACACCCGGCTCCACCTGTGCACCCTCGCGCACATCGAACCATACCAACTGCCCGGTGCCTTGCGACGACACCAGTATCTCCTCGGCCTCAAAGGTGCCACAGGCATCGTACGTAGCCTTGTCAGCACATGCGCCGCACATCAGGGCGGCAATGATTGTATATATTTCTTTTTTCATAATCCTATTTATTTAACGTATGCTTCAAATCATAAATGGCTTTCACCAGCTCTATCTGGTGCGTGCTGCGGGCTATCTTGGCGGAGGTCTCGTCGCTGATCTTGCCCAGTAGGTCGTGCGTGTCTATCATGCCCTCCTGCAAGCGCACCTCGGCAGCCTCGCGTACCCGACTGCGCAGTGCCACTATGCGGTCGTCGTCAGCGATGGCCTCACGTATGCGGCGCACCTCGGCACTCTCCTGCTCGGCCTGCAAGCGGCTGTTGAAGGCAAACACCTCGCGCTGCAGCATCACATTGTCGCGTGCGTTCTGCAGCTGTCGACGCGATGTCTTCGACGTATACAGACTGCTGATGTTCCAGTTCATGCGCACCCCCACAATGCCGTTGAGCGTCCAGCGGTGGCTCACCATATTCTCAAACATGTTGAGTCCCGGATAGCCGTAGTAGCCCTGCGCGAAGAGTGCCACACGCGGAGCGAGCGACACGTCGACCATCTGCTCGCGTGCCTGCAGCAGAGCCATCTGCGCATCCATCAGCTGCAGCTCGGGGCGCTCAGAGTCGTACCCCACAGGCTCTTCGGCCACAGGCATGGGCAGGGGTGCCTCGCCCAGCTCCTCACCGATGAAGAGGCCCAGTATGCGGCGGAAGCTCTGCAGGCGGGCCTCCACCTGTCCGAGGCTCTGGCGCTGCGTCAGCAGCTGCACCTCCACGGCATCGGCATCGGCCTGCATGGCCATCCCGTTCTCCACGAGGGCATTCACCTGGTCGAGGTTGGTCTGCAGGCGCTGCATCGTCTCCCCTATCTGCCGCTGCTGCTCCTGCATCAGCAGTATGCCGAAGTAGATATCCTCTACACGGCTGTCTACCGCGTACAGCTCCACCTCGGTACTCATGCGCTCCTGCGCGGCCTCGCCCTCGGCGATGGCCCGGTCGGTACGGCTCTTCCCGCCATCCCAGAGGGTCTGCTGCACATCAATCTGCACCTTGTACTGGTCACGGCGTATGCCCGGCATGTCAAGTCCCTGCATGGCCAGCATCGACTCGAACTCCTCGGGCCAGCTCACCACGTCGGACTGCAGCGTGGCCTGCCCCGAGAGCGTCACCTGCGGTAGCCACGCCCTGGCGGCATTGCTCAGCGTGTAGTCGCGGCTCTGCTCTATCAGTCCATACCGTCTGATGAGCGGATAGTGCTCGCGCGCCATCTCCTTGCACCGCTCCACACTCGGCTGTGCACATACTGCCAGCGAAGCCAGCAGCGAGGTCAATAGCAATATTCGTTTCATAGGTTGTAGTGTTATTGGTTTCTTTTAGAAGTTAAATGAAGTCAGAGGGAGATACACTCCGCTTTCGCTTCGTTGAGGAGATAAAGGCCATTAGCTCCTTTGCGCGTAATCACATTCGGCATTTATCTCCTTTTAACTCCCTTTATCTCCTAATCCCTCGCAAAGTACGCCATTCTTCTCCGTACCGGCATTGTCTATTCTTGGCAAATAATGTCCTTTTCGTAATCATTCTTTGCAAAAAGAGCATGTTTCAGGCAATATTCATTATCTTTGCGGTGAAAATTGGCTAAATTATGAAGAACGACAAGGAACGCTTCCGCCCGCTGGACATTGAGCTCATCTCCTCCATCATCAAGAAGTCAGCGGTGCGCTTCGAGCAGCTGCTCATCCGCGACCGCTTGGCCATGAACCTCGACATGGCGGTCAACAAGGTGGGACTTCAGCTGTTCGACAAGGTACGCTTCCCGCTCATCATGAAGGACTATCGCCTGCTGCGCATACTCGCAGGGGAGGCACGCCTCGAAATCAACTTCACCGAGCATGTGCTGGTGGGTGGCGACGTCCTCATCCTACCCGAGAACACCTATGTGGAGATACTTGAGATTGCCCCCGACACCCAGGGGCAGATTATGGCCTTCGTGCCCGAGAGGCACCAGCAGC
Organism: Bacteroidaceae bacterium; assembly: GCA_017622495.1. GTDB lineage: Bacteria > Bacteroidota > Bacteroidia > Bacteroidales > Bacteroidaceae > UBA1189. The sequence continues at coordinate 15,484 of JAGAQY010000005.1, forward strand.
ACCTGCTGCAGTGCCGCCATTTCGTGAAGCGACGCCCCACACCGAAAGACTGGGACGACATCACCCTGCTGCTCCACGCCATCTACTCCATAGCTTCCTCGGAGCCCTACCGCGCCGAGGTAGCCGACCTGCTGGCGATAGCGCTCCTCCGCCACGTGGCCACGCTGCCCGGCAGCGATGAGGAGCATACGGCACGCTCGGCAGCCGAGATGCTCTATGCCCGCTTCATGGCCGAGCTCGCAGCCTGCCGCCCCAGCAAGCAGCCCGTCGCCTACTATGCCGACCGCCTCTGCGTGACCCCCCAGTACCTCAGCAAGGCCGTGACGCAGGTGAGCGGCAAGACTGCCTCGGAGTGGATCGACAAGGCCGTAGTGCTCGATGCCCGCATCCTCCTCAGAGACCCCACGAAGACCGTGTCTGCCGTAGCCGACGCACTGGGCTTCCCCAACGACTCCTACTTCTGCCGCTACTTCCGCCGCCAGACGGGGCAGTCGCCCACCGAATACAGGCGTAGCGGCGGGGTGGAGTGAGCGGGCCGCTGCTCGGGGACCGTAATCTCTTCCGCGAGTTCTGCATCCTCACCGCCTACTCTATTTTCTGCTTATAAAATGGGCGATAAGGCGGTTTGTATCGTATTTTTTTCGTACTTTTACAACCTATTATTAATAAAACGTATGGAAAAACTCTTTCTTCTCGATGCCTATGCCCTCATCTACAGGGCCTACTATGCCTTCATCCGCGCTCCGCGTATCAACTCGAAGGGGCAGAACACCTCGGCCATCTTCGGCTTTGTCAACACCCTGGAAGATGTGCTCAAGAAGGAGCAGCCTACACATATAGGCGTGGCCTTCGACCCCAAGGGCGGTACCTTCCGCCACGAGATGTACGAACAGTACAAGGCGCAACGCGAGGAGACGCCCGAGGATATCCGTGCCAGCGTACCCATCATCAAGGAGATACTGCGTGCCTACCGTATCCCCATCCTCGAGGTAGCGGGCTACGAGGCCGACGATGTCATCGGCACCCTCGCTCACCAGGCCGACGAGCTGGGCATCACGACCTATATGATGACGCCCGACAAGGACTATGGGCAGCTGGTGACGGAGAATGCGCTCATCTACCGCCCTAAGTTTGGCGACAAGGAGTTTGAGGTGATGGGCATAGAGCGGGTGAAGGAGAAATTCGGCATAGAGCGCCCCGAGCAGGTGATTGACCTGCTGGGCCTGATGGGCGACTCGTCGGACAACATCCCCGGATGTCCGGGTGTGGGAGAGAAGACGGCACAGAGGCTCATTGCCGAGTTTGGCGACATACCCACCCTGCTCGCCCGCCGCGATGAGCTGAAGGGTGCGCTAAGGAAGAAGGTGGACGAGAATGTGGAGCTCATAGAGCTGAGCCGTTTCCTGGCTACCATCAAGACCGATGTGCCCATCACGCTCGACCTGGAGGCGCTGAAGCGCGAGGCACCCGACGAGGAGAAGATACAAGCATTGTTTGAGGAACTGGAGTTCCGCACGCTGCTGAGAAAGAAAGCCCCCCTCTTATCCCCCCAAGGGGGGAAGGCCCCATCATCGCGAAACAAGTCTGCTGATGCGGCGCAGGGCGACCTCTTCGCTGCAGCAGGAGGTGCAGTGCAAGGTGACCTCTTCGCACCTGTGCAAGGTGACCTTTTCGCGCAAGGTGACCTTTTCGGGATGTCAGAGTCATCCCCCCTTGGGGGGCCGACGCGGTATGATAGCGTCGGTTGCGACGAAGGGAGGTTTATCTCCCCAGAGGAGTCTCGTTTACGAGCTGCAGGGGGGCTTGCCTCTATACCGCACACCTACACCTTGGTGGATACCCAAGAAAAGCGCGATGAATTGGTAGAAAAACTCGCTTTGGCCAAGGCCTTTGCCTTCGACACCGAGACTACGGGTACCGACCCCATCACGGCCGAGCTGGTGGGCATGAGCTTTGCCATCGAGGAGGGCGTGGCCTACTATGTGCCCGTGCCTGCCGAGCGCAGCGAGGCGCAAGGCATCGTGGAGCAGTTACGTGCCGTGCTTGAGGATGAGCAGGCGCTGAAGATAGGGCAGAACATCAAGTATGACTACCTCATCATGCAGGGCTATGGCGTGGAGCTCGGCGGCCCGATGTTCGACACCATGGTGGCGCACTACCTGCTGCAACCCGAGCTGAGCCACGGCATGGATTACCTGGCAGAGATTTATCTGAAATACGATACCATCAAGATAGAGCAGCTCATAGGCCCCCGAGGACGTGGGCAGAAGAATATGCGTGACCTCGCCCCTGCCGACATCTGCGACTATGCCTGCGAGGATGCCGACGTGACCCTGAAGCTGAAGCATATCCTCGAGAAGGAGCTGGTGACAGCCGGTGCCGACAAGCTGTTCTACGACATCGAGATGCCGCTCGTGCGAGTGCTCGCCTATATGGAGCGCAACGGTGCACGCATCAGCACCGAGGCCCTGAAGGAGACCTCACGCTACTTCACCGAGCGACTGATGCAGATAGAGCGCGAGATATATGAGTTGGCAGGCTTCTCGTTCAACATCGCCTCGCCCAAGCAGGTGGGTGAAGTGCTCTTTGAGCGTATCAAGATAGTGGAGAAGGCCAAGAAGACCAAGAGCGGACAGTACAGCACGTCGGAAGAGGTGCTCGAAGGGCTGCGCTCGAAGCACCCCATAGTGGAGAAGATCCTCGACCACCGAGGCTTGAAGAAGCTACTGAGCACCTATGTGGATGCCCTACCCGCCCTCATCAACCCCGCGACGGGCAAGATACACACCTCATTCAACCAAACCGTCACGGCCACGGGGCGCCTCAGCTCGAGCAACCCCAACCTGCAGAATATCCCCATCCGCAACGAGGACGGCAAGGAGATACGCAAGGCCTTCATCCCCGAGCCCGGGTGCGAGTTCTTCTCGGCCGACTACTCGCAGATAGAGCTGCGCATCATGGCCCACCTCAGTGGCGACGAGAACCTCATCGAGGCCTTCCGCTCGGGCGAGGACATCCATGCGGCCACAGCAGCCAAGATATACCACGTGCCCATCGGGGAGGTGACACGCGAGCAGCGCTCGCGTGCCAAGACGGCCAACTTCGGCATCATATACGGCATATCGGTGTTCGGACTTGCCGAGCGCATGAACGTGAGCCGCAGCGAGGCCAAGGAGCTCATCGAAAACTACTTCGAGACCTACGGCGGCGTGAAACGCTACATGGACGAGAGCATACAGGTGGCCCGCGAGAAGGGCTACATAGAGACCATCCTCCACCGCAAGCGCTACCTGCCCGATATCAACTCACACAACAGCGTAGTGCGCGGCTATGCCGAGCGCAACGCCATCAACGCACCCATCCAGGGCAGCGCGGCCGACATCATCAAGATAGCCATGATAGAGATCTACCGCCGCTTCCGTGCCGAGGGCTTGCGCTCCACGATGATACTGCAGGTGCACGACGAACTCAACTTCAGCGTCTACCCCGAGGAAAAGGAGCTGGTGCAGCGCATCGTCATTGAGGCCATGGAGAGTGCCTACCGGATGCAGGTGCCACTCAGTGCCGACTTTGGCTGGGGCACAAATTGGCTGGAGGCACACTAAGAGAATATAAAGAACATATCACACAACCGGTGTTCGATGCCTACGAGCAGCACCACAATTTCATGGACTAAGAGGCTTTTGACCTGAAACCCCAGTTGGCAGTCTGTCTTATACTGCTATAGGTAGACACATTTAATAACCATTAAAGATGTGTAAACAGTATGAGAGAAAAACGAGAACATTACAGTGAAGAAGAATGTCTTTCCATTCTTCGGGATTATTATTCCTCGGGAATGAGTAA
>JAGAQY010000006.1 GCA_017622495.1 Bacteroidaceae bacterium
CTGTCCCATCAGCCGAGATGTCAAGCGGAACAGCATGGAATCGGAGAAAGCGTAAACCTCGCCAGTATGGCTAGAGAAAAGGTGTAAATCTTTTCAGCTAATGAAGCAAAAAAGCGTCTACTGAAATCAGGAAAAGACACAATTCCAGTACTTCCTTGTCAGTACTACAGTACTGAGCCGTAAGTACTCGAGTACTTGGCCTTAAGTACTGCAGTACTTGCAAGAAAGTACTGATAGTTACGTTTTTTAACTTGGTTAACGTCAACGTCATCGGTATTGTTGCAGCGCAGCACTGCCAATAAAAGCTTTGCTTTAAGAGAGGGCCTTTGCCAATATAAAGCTATGCTTTAAGATAGCTTGCTAGCTCGACATAACTCAAATAAATTTGGTTCTGCTCTCGCTACGCTGCGCCATTGCCAACCGATTTATGAACTTTTGCCAATAGGGGACACTTAAAAAAGTATCAAGAGCAGGTTACGTATTGTTGAATACATGTATTTATTCCTTTTCACCGAATATTACCTCATAGAGGTCGGTGGGTAGTTTCTTGCGGATACGCTCTTTGCGCTTGCGAATGGTGGTGGGAGTGGTGTGGCCGATGTAGGCAATGACATTGTTGCTGTAGCCCAGATAGGTGCAGAAGCAGCATACCAGCTCCTGATCATTCAGCTCAAGCCCCTCGTGCAGCGTGCTGCAAGCCTCCTTGAAGGAGTCGAAGAGCGTGCTCTCCACATCACGAGTAGCCTCGTAAGCCATATCGTAGAGTTCCTTCTCCTTAATCTGCATGGCGTTAAGTTCCTCATAGCTGGTGGTATTCTCAAAGGCACGGCGACCATCGGCAAGCGAGCGGCGCAGTATCAGTGTCTCGGGAAGGGAAAAGGTCTCCTTGTCCTCCTCTTCTGTAGTCATTGTCGTGGGGCTGGGAAGTGGCGACTGCGGCTCCTCACGGACAAGGTGTCGGCGACGATAATGCTTGCGATAGTACCCTATGGCAAAGGGAGATAGGAGAATCAGCAACAGGAGTATGCGATAGATACGCTGGTGCCGTTTCTGCGCCTTGAACTGAGGGTCGCGTTTCTGAGCCTCTGAAGCTCGCAGATTCTCCTTCACCTCAGGCTTGCCATTGGCAATGACATTATTCTTCAACTCATCTTTCAGCTCATCCATCGTCTGTTCCAAATAGAGTTTCCCATCACGTGCTTTAAAATGGAGTTGCTTGTAATGCTCGGCTGAGTCGCTCATACCTAACTTTTCATAGGTCTTCCACAATACATATCCGCTGGTATACTCAACGGATGATTGATGATGTGGCAGCCGCAAGGCCAATTTAGCATAGTAAATGGCAGAGTCAAGCTCTTCGATATGCCAAAGTCCATCGGCCTTAAAAGAACAAAAGTGGGCATAAACAGGATCATCCTTAGGAGTAAGCCTCATACATTGCTCCAAATATTGTAAGGCAGCTCCATAGTTATGCCTTTGGCAAGATTCTATCCAATGCAGTTTATATAATGCCTCAGCACGTAAGGTGTCGTTCGCATCGTCACGCACTACGATATTCGCATAGTGATAGTAGGCTTGGTTGTATATTTCAATACTCTTTTCTTTTTGTCCTTCTGCCTCGGCTTTACGAGCTTGTCCGAAAGTATTAAAGGCTAGTCGCATCTCTTCAATTGCAGATAACGCTGAATTTTCGTTATTCATTGTCTGCCCTGACCGATTGCACGACGTGAATGCGAGAGCAACGATAGTCAGCAGGGAATAGATGAATGTTTTCATAGTGCAATGCATATATTCAGTGGTTACATATATAATGTGTTCGTCTGTTGCAAAGATAAGGCTTTTACAACAGACGAACACAAAAACGGGCGTGAAAAAAGCGTGACATGAGCGTGACAAATGCGTGACATTGGCCACACGTAGCGTGACATCGAAATCTTTTTTCCAAGGATTCCCCCGATGGAAAGGGCGTTTCTCTTTCTCAGCCCAGCATCTTCTCGGCCATAGCGAAGCCGTGGCGGTAGAGGGCATTCATCTTGTCCATGTTGGTCTCGATGCGGGCCACATCGACGGGATGGTCGGGGCGGACGACGGTGATGCGCCCCTCACGCTCGAGCTGCTCTACCCAGGTGAGCTGGGCATTGTATCGGACTCCACGGGTGCGCAGTGCCTCGCGCAGCTTGGGGTAGCGGCTATAGACGAACGGGGGGATGCGGGGCGGACGCTCTTCCTTGCGGTAGCCATGGTGGCGGGTGAGCACTACCACGGCATGCTCATAGCCCTGGGCGAAGGCGCGGGCGAGGGGGATGGAGTCGGCAATGCCGCCATCGAGCATGGCACGGCCGTCGACATGGGCGATGGGGCAGGCAAAGGGCAGGGCCGAGGAAGCACGCACGATGTCGATGATGCGCTCGGGGTTCTCCTTCTCTTCCAGGTATACGGCTTCGCCCGTGAGGCAGTCGGTGGCTACGCTCTCTACGCGCATGGGGTTGGCGCGGTAGGCGGCGTAGTCGTAGGGCCAGAGGGTCTCGGGCAACTCGCGGTAGAGGAGCTCCATATCCATGATGCTGTGGTGGCGCAGGAGGTTGCGCACACCGAGGTAGTGGCGCTCGGCCTGCAGGTCGGCAAAGGTGTACTTGGCACGGCCACGCTGATGCGAGGCGAACGACAGGGCGTTGCTCGAGCCTGCCGACACGCCTACGAGGTAGGGAAAGGTGATGTGATGGTCGATCATCCAGTCGAGCACGCCGCTGGTGAATACACCGCGCATGCCGCCCCCTTCGAGCACAAGGGCTGTGTGTGTGAACCTGTCTGCCATGCTGTGCGTTTGTTTTTTTTACCAATTCTACGATTATTTCGCAAATATATAAAAATCATTTTGTAATTTCGCTCCGTGAAGTTGCTGCCGTAGCACGAATTTAGAAAAAATTAAGAATCCACTCTATGTCTACCATTATCTATCCCTCTCCTATCTTTGGCCCTATAAGGAGCCGTCGCCTGGGCATATCGCTGGGTATCAATCTGCTGCCGGGTGACGGCAAGGTGTGTACCTTCGACTGTATCTATTGCGAGTGTGGCTTCAATGCCGAGCGCCGTCCCAAGCAGAAACTGCCCACACGCCATGAGGTAGCAGAAGCATTGGAAAAGAAATTGGTGCAGATGCAGGCCGAGGGCATGGCACCCGATGTACTGACATTCGCGGGAAACGGTGAGCCTACGGCGCACCCCGACTTTGCGGCTATCATAGATGATACGTTGCAGCTGCGCGACCGCTATTTCCCCCATGCCAAGGTGAGTGTGCTCACCAATGCCACGCGCATCAATAGGCCAGAGGTGTTTGAGGCGCTGAAGCGGGTAGACAACAATATCGTGAAGCTCGATACGGTGGACATGGCCTATATCGCCCGGGTAGACCGCCCCGTGGGCCACTATGACCTGGACGAACTCATCGAGTGCATGAGGGCCTTTGAGGGGCATTGTGTGGTGCAGACTATGTTTATGAGAGGCACCGATGCCGAAGGCGTGTCGGTAGACAATACCACGCCCCAGTATGTAGACCCGTGGCTCGATGCCGTGGAGAGCATAGCACCGCGTGAGGTGATGATATATACGATAGATCGTGAGACGCCGTCGCACAATCTGCAGAAGGCCTTGCCTGAGCAGCTCGACGGTATCGTAGAGCGTCTCATATCTCGGGGTATCAAGGCCTCGGCTTCGTATTGATGTTTTGTTAGTCGCTGTGTGTGACTCTTATATATATATAATAGCATTGTCTTAAACCTTTCCTCGTCTCGGAGTGTTCTTATCGGGTAGAATATAACCCTAAAAAAAGACATCCGTATGAAAAGTGTAAAAGGAACCTTGACCGAGAAGAACCTGTTGACCTCGTTTGCCGGCGAGTCGCAGGCCCGTATGCGCTATACCTATTTTGCCGAGGAGGCCAGGCGCGAAGGCTACGAGCAGATAGCAGCCATCTTTCAGGAGACAGCCGAGCAGGAGAAGATGCATGCCGAGCGCATGTTCCGCTTCCTCGAAGGAGGCATGGTAGAGATACGTGCCGACTATCCTGCTGGAAAAATACAAACCACGATGGACAACCTGCGGGCTGCGGCGGCAGGGGAGCATGAAGAGTGGTATGAGATGTATCCCGTGTTTGCCGATGTAGCCGAAGATGAGGGCTTCAAGGAGATTGCCATCATGTATAGAGCCATCTGCGTGGCCGAGCAGCAACACGAAGAGCGCTACCTGAGGCTGTTGGAGAATATGGAGCGCGAGCACACCTTCCATCGTCCCGAACCCGTGACATGGCAATGCCGAAAGTGTGGATATACATTCACCGGCAAGAAGGCGCCCGACCGCTGTCCAGCTTGCCTGCATCCCAAAGGATACTTCGAGGTGAAGGCCGACAACTACTGATAGGGTGCTGAGGCGAGGAATATGGTGCTGCATGAGCAGATTTCGTTCGCTATAGTAGGGTGGCGGGAGACTTCCGCTACCCTTTTTTGTGGGCTGACAGGGGGAGGGCGTGTGCTCTAAATTGACGTTTTTGCCACATAAAAGATGAGGAAATGGGGATTTTTGAGATTTTTTTTGCGCAAAAAAAGTTTTTCAGTGCATTTTTGTCAGAAATCCAAAAAAAATATTTGGAGCGAAAGAGAAAGTTTGTTTCCTTTGTAGCGCTTTAAGTTATTTATTCATTAAAAACATTACTATTATGGCAGAAATTGAAGCAAGAGTAAAAGCTATTATCGTTGACAAGCTCGGTGTAGACGAGTCAGAAGTAACTCCTACCGCAAGCTTCACTAACGATCTCGGTGCAGATTCTTTGGATACAGTAGAGTTGATCATGGAGTTGGAGAAGGAATTCGGTATGTCAATTCCCGATGATCAGGCTGAGAAGATCGCTACCGTACAGGACGCTATCGACTACATCGCTAACAACGCGAAGTAATCAGAGTACAGCGATAGTACTATAAAAAGTCGTATTAATTGGTCAAAATCCGATTATACGACTTTTTATTATTAAACCCCATTCCCCTATGCATCGCCTGGCCGATTACATACACTACCTCTTCAGCAGCGACAAGGAGTTTCGTCGCAAGCTGCGCCGTATCTTGGGATTTTATCCTCGCGAGGTCTCTGTCTATCGTGAGGCGCTCATGCACCGCTCGCTCAACTATCACCGTCAAGGTAATCAGAAGAAAGACAATGAGCGGCTCGAGTATCTGGGCGATGCCATCATAGAGGCTGTAGTGAGCGACATCCTCTACCACCAGTTTCCCGGCAAGAAGGAGGGCTTCCTCACCTCTGTGCGAAGCAAGATAGTACAGCGCAGCAGTCTCAACCGTCTGGCCAAGGAGACGGGGCTGGTCGACCTCATACAGTCGACTCACATCAACCACACACACAACAGCTTCATCCCCGGCAACGCCTTTGAGGCACTAGTGGGAGCCATCTACCTCGACCGTGGTTATGCCTGGTGCTACCGCTTCTTCGAGCATCGCCTGATAGGAAAGCATATCGACCTCAAGCAGGTGGCCAAGGAGGACGACAACTTCAAGAGCAAGCTCATCGAGTGGAGCCAGAAGACACAGTTTGCCGTCATGTTCGAGCTTGTGGACGAGAACACGGTAGGCACCAACAGCCCCACCTTCCGTAGCCGCGTATGCATAGAAGGTCTCGAGTTTGGTACCGGTTTCGGCTATTCCAAGAAAGAGAGTCAGCAGCTTGCCGCCAAAGAGGCCATGCGCCACATCCGCAAGAAAGATGACTTGTACAAAAATGCCGTTGGGCACTATGAAGCGCGTACAGCTCCCGCAGTAGCACCCTCCAAGGAGGTGCAGGAGCATATCCTCGAGGCATCAGACGAACCGCATGCTGCACCTGCTGAAGGCAAAGCCACTGCATAAGTGCGAAGGGTGTGTGTTTTTTTATCGGGGATGTTACTATATGTTATAATTTATTATAAAATGGCGAGATAGTAGGTTGGTCTCAAATCTTTGCACTACATTTGTGCAATTTTTATAAACGAGGATAATGCAAACCAAACTGATTGGTACTGCCTTAAAGTTCAGACAGCACAAGATTGACCGATACGATACCCAGGCCGAGGCGATACAGCGTCGCGTCCTCTCACGCCTTATCAGCAAGAGCCGCCACACCGAGTGGGGTGCTCTATATGGCTATGACAATATGCGCGACTACGAGCAGTTTGCTGCCCGTGTGCCCGTCTCCGACTACGAGGGACTGAAGGGCTACATCGACCGTATGCGCCACGGCGAGAGCGACATCCTGTGGCCCGGACGTGTGAAGTGGTACGCCAAGTCATCGGGCACTACCAACGACAAGAGCAAGTTTATCCCTGTATCGCAGGACGGCCTCGACAACCTACACTACCGTGGAGGCACAGATTCAGTGGCCCTCTACCTCCGCAGCAATCCGCAGAGCCGAATGTTCGGCGGCAAGGCGCTCATTCTTGGCGGTAGCCATGCTCCCAACTATAACCTGCCCCACAGCCTCGTGGGCGACCTCAGCGCCATCCTCATCGAGAACATCAGCCCCTTCGTCAACCTCTTCCGTGTGCCTGGCAAGGAGATAGCCCTGCTGAGCGACTTCGAGGAGAAGATGGAGCGCATAGCCCAATATATCAAGGATTGCAACATCACGAACCTCTCCGGTGTGCCCTCTTGGATGATGGCTGTGCTCAAGCGTACGCTCGAGGTTACAGGCAAGGACAACCTATGCCAGCTATGGCCTCACCTGGAGGTATTCTTCCATGGTGGCGTGGCTTTTACACCCTACCGTGAGCAGTACAAGCAGCTCATCCCCACCGACCGTATGCACTATATGGAGACCTACAACGCCAGTGAGGGCTTCTTTGGCCTACAGAGCGACCTCGCCGACCCTGCCATGCTGCTGATGCTTGACTACGATGTGTTCTACGAGTTCATCCCCATGGACGAGTTTGGCAAGGAGAACCCCACCATCGTACCCCTCTGGGGCGTGGAGCCTGGACGCAACTACGCCATGGTCATTAGCACATCGTGCGGCCTGTGGCGCTACATCATCGGCGACACGGTGAAATTTACTCAAAAGAATCCCTATAAGTTCATCATCACTGGGCGCACCAAGCATTTCATCAACGCCTTTGGCGAGGAGCTTGTGGTGGATAATGCCGAGAAGGGCCTACGACAGGCTTGCGAGGCCACCGGCGCACAGGTCAAGGAGTACACTGCCGCCCCCGTCTTCATGGATGGTAATGCCAAGTGCCGCCACCAGTGGCTCATCGAGTTTGCCATACCCCCTGCCGACTTCAGCGCCTTCGCCACACTACTCGATCAGGCTTTGCAGACCATCAACTCCGACTATGAGGCCAAGCGCTACAAGGATATCACCCTGCAGGAGCTTGAGATAGTGCCTGCACGCAAGGGTCTCTTCGATGCCTGGCTCAAGGAGAAAGGCAAGCTGGGCGGACAGCACAAGATACCCCGCCTGAGCAACTCACGCGACATCATAGAGGATATGATGCGGTTCAATATGGTAGAGTAGCAGTAAAGCAACTGTATTAGAAATATCCCATACTAAAGATTTTTTAAGATTTGTATCTGATAATTCGTGAAAAGGTGGTAATTTTGCACCATCAATTGACTCGATTATAATAAGGTATCAGTTAAAAAGTCTTATTCACGTATGAAACTATTTGAATTTCAGCCCAAGTTGTTCTCCTGCTTGAAGGGATACAACAAGGCGACCTTTATGTCCGACCTCATGGCCGGTATTATAGTAGGTATTGTGGCCCTTCCACTGGCCATTGCTTTTGGTATCGCATCAGGTGTCACTCCCGAGAAGGGTATCATCACCGCCATCATAGCTGGTCTGCTCATCTCTGTTTTCGGAGGCAGCAAGGTGCAGATAGGTGGACCTACAGGCGCCTTCATCGTCATTGTCTTCGGTATCATTGCCGACTACGGTATCAACGGCCTCGTCATTGCCACCTTCATGGCGGGTATCTTCCTCATCCTGATGGGTGTTCTGCGTGTGGGCACTATAATCAAGTACATACCATACCCCATCATCGTGGGCTTTACGAGCGGTATTGCCCTCACCATCTTCACTACACAGATCAAGGACCTCTTTGGCATGCAGATTGCCGATGTCCCTGCTGACTTCGTGAGCAAGTGGGTGGTATACTTCCAGCATTTCGATACGATGAATATATGGCCCCTGCTTATAGGTATATGCAGCATCCTCATCATTGTATACACACCCAAGATAAGCAAGAAGCTCCCCGGTTCGCTTGTAGCCATTATTGTGATGACCATAGTGGCACTGCTGCTCAAGCACTTTGCCGGTGTTACCACTATCGAGACCATAGGCGACCGATTCACCATCAACCCCAACATGCCCACTCCCGAGGTACCCAAGATTACCTGGGAGGTGTTTACCAAACTTATGTCGCCTGCTCTTGTCATTGCTATGCTGGGAGCAATAGAGTCGTTGCTCTCTGCTGCTGTGGCAGATGGTGTTATAGGTGACAAGCATGACAGTAACCAGGAACTTGTGGGCCAGGGTATCGCCAATATGGTATGTTCGCTCTTTGGCGGTATCCCCGCTACAGGTGCCATCGCTCGTACCATGACCAATATCAATAATGGTGGCCGTACTCCCGTGGCAGGCATCATCCATGCCCTCGTGTTACTGCTCATCTATTTCTTCCTCATGCCGCTGGCCAAGTACATCCCCATGTCGTGCCTGGCAGGTATCCTTGTAGTAGTATCATATAATATGAGTGAGTGGCGCAGCTTCAAGGCCATTCTCAAGAATCCTAAGAGCGATATCACCGTATTGCTCGTCACCTTCTTCCTTACGGTCATCTTCGACCTCACGGTAGCCATCGAGGTGGGTATCCTCATCGCTTGCCTACTCTTCATGCGCCGTATGTCTGAGGTTACAAATGTGTCGGTGGAAACGGGCGAAATAGACCTTAGTGTAGATAGCGACCTGCCCGATAATGTAGAGCACCTCATCATTCCTGATCGCGTAGAGGTATACGAGATTAATGGGCCCTATTTCTTCGGCATTGCCAATCGTTTCGAGGAGGTGATGAACGATATGGGCAGCATCCCTGCCGTGCGCATCATCCGTATGCGTAAGGTTCCGTTCATCGATTCCACGGGTGTACACAATCTCACCAACCTCTGCAAGAAATGCTTGAAGAAAGATGTGCATATCGTGCTCTCGGGTGTCAATCCCAAGGTAATGGAGGTGCTCTCAAAAGCTGGTTTTGACGAACTCATCGGTAAGGATAATATCTGCAGCCATATCACCATCGCTCTGGAGCGTTCACGTGTGCTTGCCGAGGAACTGAAGAATAACCGAGGCAGAGAGTTATGATATAATAAATTAATATTTATGCAGGAGAGACATACCGATTACGAGCGCTATTTCTGCGAGAGCGAGGAGTCATGCCAGAAGTACTATCTGCCCTATCTTGGTGAGCATACCTCCCTTACTTGGGCTGCCTCTACCAAGGTCCTTGAGGTGGGTTGTGGCTTGGGCGGCAACCTTGCTCCCTTTGCCCGTATGGGGTGTCCGGTCAGTGGTGTTGATATAGACTCCCTATCCATTGATTGGGCTAATAGGTTGTTCCCGCAAAAAGGATTGGATGGGGTGTTTACCTGTTGTGACATCCACGACTATCAGGATGCAGGCACCTATCAGCTCATCATGCTGCACGATGCCATAGAGCATATTCAGGAGAAGGAACGCCTGATGCTCCGCCTACGCGAACTCCTTGCCGATGATGGCATCCTCTATATCGCCTTCCCTGCCTGGTGTATGCCCTTTGGGGGGCATCAGCAAGTGGCACGCACCAAGTTTGTGTCGCGCTGCCCCTTCATCCACCTGTTGCCTAATGGTGTGTACGAATGGTTGATGCGTAAGTTGGGCGAGCCTGACTTTGTCATTAAAGACCTCCTTAGTGTAAAGAGTACGCGGATGCCCATACAGGCATTTCAGGAGCTTTGCTCTCATACGGGTCTCGAGATCGTAGACCGTAGGCTCTACTTCATCAATCCCCATTATGAAAAGAAATTCGGTCTGAAGCCGCGCAAGCTATGGAGGGCTATCGCCTGTCTTCCCTATGTGCGTGATTTCTTCAGCACCTCATGTCATTACTTGATACGTAAGAAATAAGAATCTGCTCTGCAGGTTCTTTTTTCTCCCCTCCCCCGATACCTCAGAAGGTGTATCTTGCCTGCAGCTGAACGTTTTCTCGGTGGCAAGTATCAATCAGGGTGGCTCCACTGCCTATGGAGCTGCGGTCGGCATAGCAGGTAGTGCCCAGTTTGGCTGTGAAGGCGAGGCGTGGTGTATCTTTGTGGCTATACTGCACGAGCACGTAGCCGCGCACCCCGCGCCCATGATACATCTGATAGTTGTAGGCATAGAGGAGGCCGCGTTCATAGTTGTAGAGTCGGGCGGCATAGTCTGCGTCGAAGGCAGTGATACCTGCTGATAGGCGCAATGTGTGACCCTGCCATACTGGTGTATAAGTAGCCTGTATGCTGCCCATATATCCAGTCGAGCGCTTTTCGGCTGTCACCAGAGTTCCCTCGAGGAGTGCCCTCAATGATAGGGTGGGCGATAGTGTACCGTCCCACTCGGCATGAAATCGGTGTGTCCACTCATTGAGTAGCCCTCCATGGGGCAGACGGTATCCTTCGGCGACATCGCGCTGCTTGAGCCTATACCGGTAGCGTAGCATGAGGCTGTGATTATTGCTGGTGCTGTAGCTGGCCATGAGCTGTCCGTCGGTACCATATGAAGGGGTCGACACGCGATAGCGCAGATAGGGAAAATGGTAAGCATCGGCATAGGCCGTGACCTGCAGCTTGCGGTGAGGCTGCCATTCGGCACCGAGGTATACGCCCTGCTCACCCCGGATATCTGATGAGACGGAGAAGCTCTTTGCCTCCAGAGCCCAATAGTCGTGGGCATAGTGGCGCTGCAATAGGGTGAGATGCAATCCGTCCACCGCTTTTACGCGCAGCATGTTGAGTGTAGCCACTGAGCCTTTGCCATCTATAGCGGTCTCGCCGATGATACTCAGCCGGTGGTGATGCCAAGCGTAGTCGGCCGAGAAATTGAGAAAACTATGCCCCTGTGGCGCATATTGCTTGTAGGGCTGTGTAGGCTGTGCAAAGTTACGGTTAAAGGACTGATACATGGCTGTGGCGCCTACGTGAAAACCGTGTTCAGCATATCCCAGATGTAGACCGAAGAGGTTGCCACGCGTGTTTCCCCTTCGTGCCAATTCGGTAGGTGTGCGGTGATAGCCGTCGGTCTTCAGTGTGCTGATGGCTGCACCATTGAGCGTAGCGTCGAGCTGCCGGTATGAAGCGAATGTGGTAACTTGCCATGAGTGCCATGCCAGTGTAGCGGCAGCCCCCGTGTAGTAGTCTCCTTCACCAGTGCCTCGATGAGGCTTGATGGTGCCGTTTGGTCGCCCCAGTCCTTGCATCAGCATCGCCTTGCCGAGGGCAAAGTCGGAGTTCATCACCAGTCCCTGCCCGAATCGCAGGCGGTAGTTGCCCACAACAAGATTCTTAACGATGCCCATATCGCCCAATTGTATGTATCCCGATAGGTAATCGGGTAGGGGAGAGGTGGAGGTAAAGATGGGCTCGCCTGCGTCTTTCTCTGTGCTGATACCCCACGAGAGGCGTGTACCGTAGCGGTAGCTGTAGCGTAGGTTATGATAGAGGGCATTGCCCATATAGTAGCGTGAGGGCGCTGCCTCGAGTTGGCTCTGTGTGCGGGGTGCATAGCCGGCCTGGCGGTATAGCGGTATATCCATTCGTGTAGATAGTTCGGTGCGACCCCGTGTGAGCATACGGTGCCACGTCTCACGTGTATCCTCACGCTTCTCTTCGGGCTTACCGAAGGTGATGAAGTAGGATAGCAATTGGCGCGTGTGGTAGTCGAGCTCGGGGATGAGCATCAGTTCGCCTATGCTGTGTAGAGGTCCATACCTATATATGTAGTAATGTATGCCCTCTATCTGTATGTCGGTGAGGAATCCCAGTTGTTGCAACTCTGTGGTGTCGGCACGGTTGATGTTGATGGGGTGGGTATGCAGATAGACGTAGTCGTCGTAGAGGTTTTCGGCCAAATGCTCTATGTTATCTTCGCTGGCTTCGGCCTCAATAAGCAACTGCTCTACGAAGGTGTCCCATGAGGCAAACTGTGCGGCGATGGGCGACATTCTACATAGCAGTATGGAAGCTATGGCTATGAATTTTATCTTTTGGTGCATAATTCTGTTGGTAAAGATACGATTTCTATTCTTAAATGTTGTAAAATGTTGCCTAAAAAATCTGTTTTTATGCCATCGGGTGGGGGATGACGAGATGTGCAGAGTGTTAAAACATTGTTTTATTCGTCCGCTTTTCATACCTTTGCTGCATGAAAAGGTCATACGGTATAGTGATATGTTTGCTCTTGGTACTGCAGGCATGTGCCGGTGCTTCGGCGCAGAGCTATCGCAACAAGCAGATACCTCTGCCTGTAGAGCTGTATGAGGGCGATACTATCCCGGTAATCCATATGCGCGATGTTTACATATATCAGCGTCCCAAGTTCAAGAACCGTCGCCAGGAGCGCTACTATTGGCGCACTGTACGCGATGTGAAGAAGACCCTTCCCATTGCCCGTGAGGTGCGAGGCATTATCATTGAGACCTACGAGTACCTGCTTACCATCCCCGACGAGAAGGTGCGCGAAGAGCATTTGGCTACCGTAGAGAAGGGCATGTTGGCACAGTACACCCCGCAAATGAAGAAGCTCACCTTCTCGCAGGGCAAGATGCTCATCAAACTTGTCGATCGCGAGTGCGACCAGACGGGCTACGAACTCATACGCACCTTCATGGGCAGCTTCAAGGCGGGTTTCTATCAGGCTTTTGCTGCCCTCTTCGGTGCCAGCCTTAAGCGTGGCTACGACCCCGACGGCGATGATGCCGAGATTGAGGAGATCATCTATTGGGTCGATCAGGGAGTCTTGTAATTCTTGCCTTCGTGTAGAAAAGCTACGCTTTTTGACCGATTATTGAAAATTTCTTGTAACTTTGCAGAGATACAATAAAAACATTATTACCAATCATAACAAAAGTAAAGCTATGAAGACAAACTATGAAGTGCGTTATGCAGCACATCCTGAGGATGCGAAAAGCTACGACACCAAGCGTATCCGTCGCGACTTCCTCATTGAAAAGGTGTTTGCAGCCGATGAGGTAAACATGGTGTACTCTATGTACGATCGTATGGTAGTGGGCGGTGCCATGCCCGTGAACGAGGCGCTCAAGCTCGAGGCCATCGATCCCCTGAAGGCACCCTTCTTCACCACTCGCCGCGAGATCGGTATGTTCAACGTAGGTGGCCCCGGCGTAGTGAAGGCTGGCGACGAGACCTTTGAACTCGACTATAAGGAGGCGCTTTACATAGGTTCGGGCGACCGCGATGTAATCTTCGAGAGCAAGGATCCCCAGAACCCCGCCAAGTTCTACTTCAACTCATGCACCGCTCACCGCAACTATCCCAACAAGAAGGTAACCAAGGCCGATGCCGTTGTTGCACACATGGGTTCGCTCGAAGGCTCTAACGACCGCAACATCAACAAGATGCTCGTCAATCAGGTGCTCCCCACCTGCCAGATTCAGATGGGTATGACCGAGCTGGCTCCCGGTAGCGTATGGAACACCATGCCTGCTCACGTACACAGCCGTCGCATGGAGGCTTACTTCTATTTCGAAGTACCCGAAGAGCATGCTGTATGCCACTTCATGGGTGAGGTTGACGAGACTCGCCACATCTGGATGAAGGGCGACCAAGCCGTGCTCTCTCCCGAGTGGTCAATCCATAGCGCTGCCGCCACACACAACTACACCTTCATCTGGGGTATGGGTGGCGAGAATCTCGACTATGGCGATCAGGACTTCTCTCTGATTACTGACTTGAAATAATTAATATACAATAAATAGAATATGAAAAACTTGTTTTCATTAGAGGGTAAGAACGCCTGGATTACCGGCGCATCTTACGGTATCGGATTCAACATCGCCAAGGCATTCGTGCAGGCAGGTATCAAGAACATCATCTTCAACGACATCAACGAAGCCGCTTTGGAGAAGGGCTTGGCCAACTATAAGGAGGCAGGCATCGAGAACGTACATGGCTACGTATGCGACGTTACCGATGAAGTGGCTGTGAAGGAGCTCGTAGAGAAGATTCACGCCGAGGTAGGTCAGATCGACATCCTTGTAAACAATGCCGGCATCATCAAGCGCATTCCTATGCACGAGATGAAGCGTTCAGAGTTCCAGCAGGTTATCGACATCGACCTCGTAGGTCCGTTCATCTGCTCTAGCGCCGTTATCCCCGAGATGATGGAGCGCCGCGAAGGTAAGATCATCAACATCTGCTCTATGATGTCAGAGCTCGGCCGCGAGACCGTATCAGCTTATGCAGCAGCCAAGGGCGGTTTGAAGATGCTCACCCGCAACATCTGCTCAGAGTATGGCGAGTACAACATCCAGTGCAACGGCATCGGCCCGGGCTACATCGCTACCCCGCAGACAGCTCCTTTGCGCGAGCGTCAGGCCGACGGCTCACGTCACCCCTTCGACTCGTTCATCTGTGCCAAGACTCCCGCAGGTCGCTGGCTCGATCCCGAAGAGTTGGGTGGTCCCGCAGTGTTCCTCGCTTCGAAGGCTTCTGATGCCGTAAACGGTCACGTGCTCTACGTTGACGGCGGTATCTTGGCTTATATCGGCAAGCAGCCCTAAGTTTTTTAGAAGGTACATAATTTAGGAGTTGCAGGAGTCGAAATCCTGCAACTCCTAAAACTATTCATCTATAAAAATCAGTACAATATGAAAAAGTATTTTTCAACCCTCCCCCTCCTCGCCCTGCTCGCTGCATGTGGTCCCAAGCAGAGTACCGACTTCGCCGTTACGGTGACCAACGACCTCTCCTTTGACCGTGCCGAGATGGTTGAGGTACCCATCAGCGAGGTGGCCAAGAAGGTGCAGCTCATTGATGAGGAACAATACATCGTCCTCGATGCTGAGGGCAATCAGGTAGCCTACCAAATCACTTATGACGACAACCTCCTCTTCCCCGTCAATGTCAAGGCTGGCGACAAGGCCGTGTATACCGTAGCTGTGGGCGAGCCCATTGAGGCCGAACCCCTTGTGTATGGCCGCCATTACCCCGAACGTGTCGATGATATCGCTTGGGAGAACGACCGCACCGCCTACCGTGCCTACGGTCCTGCCCTGCAGGCAAAAGGCGAGCGCGCCTTTGGCTACGATGCTTGGGTGAAACGCGTGCCCGGACTCGTGGTGGAGCAGCGCTACGCCAATGAGCTCAACCCCGACACGCAGGCCGAGATTGCCCGCCTGCGCAAGGAACGTAAGTACGATGAGGCTAACGAACTTTATCACTCTGTGTCTTACCACGTAGACCATGGCAACGGCCTCGATTGCTACAAGGTAGGTCCTACACTCGGATGCGGCACCGCAGCCCTCATGCAGGGCGATGCCATCCTCTACCCCTACTGCTGGAAGGAGTATGAGATTCTCGAGAACGGTCCCCTGCGCTTCACTGTGAAGCTCACCTACAATCCTCTCGTCGTAGGTAAGGATACCGTGATAGAGACCCGCACTATCTCTCTTGCCCAAGGATCACAGCTCAACAAGACCGTCGTGTCATACGCAGGTCTCACTAAGGCTGCTCCCGTAGCTACCGGTCTCGTCATCCATCCCGAGAACCCCACAGCCTATGTCCTCGAGGGCGACAAGGGCTACATCGCTTATGCCGACCTTACCGACAATGTCAACAATGGCAACGGAGTCATCTACGTAGGTGCCGTGATGCCTGCCAAGGTGCAGGAGGCCAAGGCACAGATGTTTGCCGACAAGGAGGCCAAGGAGCGTGGTGCTTCGGGTCACGTGCTCGCTATCAGCAACTACAAGCCCGAGACCGAGTACACCTACTACTGGGGCTCAGGCTGGAGCAAGTATGGCTTCGACTCCATGGAGGCATGGACCACCTACCTCGATCGCTACGCACAGAGTGTGCGTAAGCCCCTCAAGGTGGAGTACTAAGTCATCTTACTCTCCTATATCAAGCAAACCGGCAGCGATCTCGCATCGCTGCCGGTTCTCGTTTTTGCATCAATCTGAAAAGTCTTGTTTTTAGCTCATTTCTTTTTTGTTAAGTTTAGTTTAGTTTGGTCAGTTTAGTCTATTTTTAAAGTTTGGTCTGGTTTAGGTTTTTCGTGGTAATAGATTTTTAGTTTAGTTGTCGTTGGTCCAATAGGTGTTAGTCGATATCGATGAGCTGCATCTTTTTGTTGAAGGTCAGTTCCACGCGATTGCTCAGCTTCACATCTATCTCGCGTCGGTCACGCTCTATTTTGGTAGCTTTGGCGTCAGGATATTGCTCCTTGATTACCTTCTCTATGGTTGCGGGTACGATACCTGCAGGTAACGGCTGGGTCAGGCAGTCCACCTCGGTCCATTCGCCCTTGCGGTCAAACTCCACCTTGCTACCGTTTGTGAATATTACGTCGTAGCTCAGTTCTGTCACGTCAAACTCTTTTCGAGCGAGCGATACCTTTGCTTCAGGGAAATAGGTGGTCAGGAATGTCTGTGCCTTCTCGGGCAGTTGGCTCACATTGATGGGACGATAGTTGTCGGCATTAGCATTGGTTACTACGGTAAACACACATGCAAGGATAAGCATCATTTTTTTCATAATGGTTCTTCTTTTTTTAGATTCAACGTTTTTGTTATTCATTATTTACACGACAAAGGTAGAACCCGATTCTGAAAAGAATCTGAAAAAGATTTTTTTTTCTCATTTTTTTTCAGAGTCCCTTCAGTGTAGAGTCCTACCTATTGATAACAGAGTTTAGTGTGTAGTGTTTAGAGTGGCGACATTGTAGAAGGTAATTTATCTTTCGCCAAAAGCTGCTTCGCAGCATTTACTGGTGGGTGGTTGATGGTTACCCCGTAGTTTTGATTGCAAATTATTAATCATTAATTCAGCAAAGGTTATCGTTATCAGTCTACTACCCACCCAGGATAATGGGGTTTGGTTTTCTGCGGGTCGTAGTGCAATGCTTCCACATCGGGTATCCGTATTTTATACGTGCGGCCCGACTTGTTGTTCATGGTGTATTCGCGTAGCCAGGGGTTTTCCTCCTTAAGCTGTGCCACTGTCACTCCATGTTTTTTGGCAAATGCCGTGAGGTCATCAATCTGCTGTGTGGTGGTGATGATTTCTTTGGGTGGTATGTAGGGGTACAGCTGTGATCGTTTCAGTACGAATCCGTAGGCCTTGGGGTTCTCCAGCACGAGTTTGGCAGTCAGTATGCGGAACATGTAGCGCGAGGTTTCCTCCACAAGCCATAGGTCAAGTGCCTTGTCGGCTCCCTGCTGTTCGAGACGGCGCGATATGCCGTTCTGTCCTCCATTGTAGCTGGCAGCTACCGTCATCCAGTCACCATACATCTCATACGACTCTTTCAGATAGGCGCAGGCTGCTCGTGTGGCTTTCTCTATGTTGTAGCGTTCGTCAATGTTTACATTCACCTCCAGTCCGTACTGTCGTCCTGTAGCTTGCATAAACTGCCACAATCCGGCTGCTCCTGCGGCGCTTCGTGCTGTGGGGCTCAGGTTGCTCTCTATCACCATCAGGTACTTCAGGTCGTCGGGTACACCGCACTCTTTCAGTATAGGTTCCACGATGGGAAAATACCTGTTTGCCCGCTTTATCATCAGCAGTGTAAGCTGGTGTGAGTAGGTGAAAGCCGTGATTTCACGGTCCATGCGTTCTCTGAGGTCAGCTCTATTGAGCAGTATCGTCTCATCGGCAAAGTGAACTTTTTCAGGTACTTCGGGTGATACGGCCAGTGCTGCTACCTTAGATTGTGGCAACTCCTTGTCGGTAAGTTGTTGGTGTCCCATAAGTAAGGGTATCGATGCTCCCAATCCCATGAGCAGGGCTGCGGTCAATGTGCGTTGTATGATATGTTTGCCTTTCATATATTATTATAATATGTTGTCTATTCCATGATTGCTTTGCATATTTTGTCTTGCCATGCTCGTGCCTGGGATAGTTTCAGCACGTGCTGGTTTAGGATGACGAAAGCCAGTATGTGTCCGTTGCTGGCATGTGCATATCCTGCCAGGGTGCTCACACCGGTCATGCTCCCGGTCTTGGCCACTATGCGCCTTCTCATGGCTTGGGTGCCCATGCGTCCTTTCAGTGTGCCGTCGATGCCGCTATGGGGCAATGCCTCGGTGAGCATGTCGTATATCTCTTCCCGGGAGTAGGCGTAGCGCAGATAGTCGAGCAGCAGGTGTGCGGTAATCATGTTGTAGTTCGACAAGCCGCTGCCATCCACAATCTTGTGTGAATACATTTTCTTGTCTGCCTCCTGTGTCCTGTAGTTCTTGTGTACGACGCTGAGCAGCGAGTCAATTCTCTTTACGGCATCGGTTGCCGAGGCGTATGGCTGCGTATCGGCTGCTGCCAGATGGTAAAACAGGGCCTCGGCATTGAGATTGTCGCTCTCCTTCAGTGCCTCATTTACTACATCGGCAATGGGTCTATGTACTGATGCTATCGTTTGTGCCTGTGGCGGACAGATACCATATCCGAAGTGTGTAGCTCCTATGCCGTATCTTAGCATTCTCTCGGTGAAAAGGGCAAAAAAATGCTCGTCGGAGGTCTGAATGCTCAGTTTCTTCGTCTGTGGCCGCTTCACATTTCCCGATACCACAATGCGGTTGCTCCCTTCCTGCCAATCGCGTGTGATGTGCAGTGCACCTGCCGAGTCGTTGTAGCACACAGCACGATTGTCCACCTCATACCACGATGATGCAGGCAGGCACACCACCGTGGGTATGCTGTCTTTTACAGTGGGTGTCACGCACACCTCTACACAGCCCTTGTCAAGCAGTAGGGGAGAGTAGTAGGGTTGGAATGAGGCAGGTGCATCGTCCCAGCACCATCCGCTGCCCCAGTAGGTAGAGTCGGTCATGCTCACATCGGCCATCACCGTGCCGTTGATGCTGCGTATGCCTGCTGCGGGGATGGCTGCGATGAGGCTGTTGAGGTCGGCCGATGTAAACTCCGGATCAAATCCTCCCACCACATAGAGGTCTCCATGCAGGATGCTGTCGGCTCCAAGTGTGCCGGTATATCGCAGCTCGGTGTGCATGGTATAGTCGGTGCCCAAGCGGTCCAGCGCAGTGATGGTAGTGATGAGCTTCTGCACCGATGCTGGGCGGCACAGCTTGTTGGCACGATGCTCATAGAGCAGTTTGTCTGCCGTGAGATCA
The DNA here is from genome assembly GCA_017622495.1 of Bacteroidaceae bacterium. GTDB lineage: Bacteria > Bacteroidota > Bacteroidia > Bacteroidales > Bacteroidaceae > UBA1189. The sequence continues at coordinate 19,409 of JAGAQY010000006.1, forward strand.
TACACAGCTACAGAGGCGTCCGCATTGTTGAGTAGTGCATCGTCGAGCAGGGCATCCATACGTGTGCCGATGCTCTGAGTGCTACCCGTAAAGAGGCACAGAGAGGCTATGATAGTCGCGGTATATCGCTTATAGATTGGTTTCATGTCGCGAAATTAATCAAAAAAATGAGGGTATATTGCATATTTCTCGTAAAATTGTATAACTTTGTATTTGAGATTATCGTGGAACTATTAGAACAGCATAATTTTTAACATCAATCATCGTATGAAAAGAATATCTTGTTTATTTACTAACACCATGAGAAAGAGATTTTTATCCCTTGCAACATGCTGCATGGCCCTGACGTGTGCCATGGCACAGCGCACCTACACCTTCAATGCCACCGCACTGAATGTGGACGGTCTCCCCGAGAAGATTTCATTTGTTACAGTCAACGAAGGTGCCCCTGGTGCCGAGGGAGCTACGTTGATGGGTAATGCCATCGCAAAGCAGAACTGGGACATCGTAGGCCTTTCTGAGGACTTCAACTATCACACCGAGCTCACTGCTCCCTTGGCCAACTTATACCACGTGGGTACTCACCGCGGTGGCGTGTCGGGCTTGAGCAATGACACCGACGGTCTTGGTCTGCTTGTGGCCAAGCGCGACGGCACAGGCTTCTCCGGCGAGAGCTGGACAGGTTGGAGTACCTACAACGGTTATACCGACAGCGGTGCCGACGGCCTCATCGAGAAGGGATTCCGCTACTATGCTGTGACCATTGCCAGCGGCATCGTCATCGACGTATATGTGCTCCACATGGATGCCGACATCAATGCCGGCGACATCGAGGCCCGCGAGACCCAGCTTGCCCAACTTGCAGCCTATATCAAGGGCACCAGCAACAAGCGTCCCATCCTTATCATTGGCGACACCAACTGCCGCTACACCCGCGAGCACCTGCAGACCGGCTTCATCGATGTCATCAATGCCGACAGCCGCTTCACCATCAAGGATGCGTGGGTAGAGAAGGTGTGGAACGGTGTATACCCCACCTATGGCGCCGATGCCATGATGTGGTACAATGCTCCCTACAACAACAATACCGGTGAGGTAGTCGACAAGATCTTCTACATCAACAACACCGAGTCATCGCTCACCATCGAGGCCAACAGCTATCTGCACAACACCTCGTTCGGCGTGTCTGACCACTATCCTGTCATCGTCAACTTCACCATTACCGACCCCACGGCTACAGCGCTCACTGCAGCCGAGAAGGAGGCCGCCAATACCTTGGACGATATTCAGGCTGGTAGCACCACCGCTAAGCCCACATGGCTGGGCGAGCAGGTAGTGAGCGGCAGCAGCTACTACGTGATGAACGTGGGTACAGGCCAGTACATCAAGGTGGGTGCCACCTGGCAGACTCAAGCCACATCGGGCTATGCCGGCACACCCATCACCGTTACAGCCCTCTCCGATGGCACCTATTCACTGGCCACTGTAGGCAATAGCCGCGGCAACAAGCTCACTGCTACCGAGTATCCCTACATGGACGGTACCGATAGCGAGGCTCACGCTTGGACTCTTACTCCGGTCAACGCATCGGGCACCACTTGTCAGTACTATATCGAGGGTGGCGCAGGTGTGCTCACCACCACTACCGAGACCGGCAACGTGCTCAAGACCGTAGCCAAGAGCAGCTCCGACGACAATCAGCGCTGGGTGTTCCTCACCGCCGATGCTATCCGTCGCGAGATGGCCAAGGCCAGCTCCGACTACCCCTTCAACTTCACTCCGCTGATCCCTGCTGCCGACTTTGACAAGATGGAGGCCGATGCTGGCTATGCTGCCAGCTGGACAGGCTTTACCTTCGGTGGTGTCGACAATGGCGCCACACCTGCCAACTACGCTTGGGCTGCCGTAGCCAACACCACCAGTGCTGTCACCGCCTCTCACGCTCTGGGTACCCTCCCTGCAGGTAACTACAGTGTGTCTTTCGAGGGCTTCTACCGTTCGCGCTACAAGCCCAGCGGCTGGTTCAAGAAAGAGCAGGATGAGACCCGCAATGTAGTCGTTTCGTTCGGCTCTACCAACATCGCCGTACCCCAGAACACTGCCACCACCATAGGCACCGACATGTCTATTGTGGCCGCCACCTTCCGCGATGGCGACACCTACCTCGCCTCGGCCAACGTCAACCTCGCCTCGGCAACAGATGTTACGCTGGCACTCAACAAGCCCGCTACCTCCAGCTCTGCCAAGGGTGCATGGGTGTGTCTCGACGATTTCCGCCTCACATTCTACGGCACCGGTGCAGCTCCCTCTGACCCCACCATTGCCTACAAGCAGATGGTTGTCACCAAGGTCAACGACACTTATGCCAAGGTGCTCCAGCTCAATGCTGCTGGTCAGGCCGCCTACGACATCTCTACCGTGATGTACCGCTACAACAACGGCATGGTTGCCTCTGAGGCCGATGCCAAGGCACTGTGCGCTATGGTCGATGAGGCCTACAACAATGCCTATGCCGCTCATCAGGCTGCTGCCAATGCTCCCGTTGAGCCCGAGGAGCCCGAGACTCCCGTAGAGCCCGAGGAGCCTGAGACTCCCGTAGAGCCCGAGGAGCCCGAGACTCCCGTAGAGCCTGAGGAACCCGAGACTCCCGTAGAGCCCGAGGAGCCCGAGACTCCCGTAGAGCCTGAGGAGCCCGAGACTCCCGTAGAGCCCGAGGAACCCGAGACTCCCATTGAGCCCGAGGAGCCCGAGGTAGAGGAGGAGCAGCTGCCTACCGGTAGCACCGCCGATGCCCCCATCAGTCTCACCGCTACGCTCGTGCCCGCCATTGCTGATAACGTGGCCAACTGGACCGTCACCGGCTCATGGACTACATGGACCTCTACTGCAGACGGCAGCGGACTCAGTGTCCCCTACGTACGCATCGGCACCAGCGGCACCAACCGCATCGCCAAGACCCTCTACTACCTCCCCGAGGGTACCTATCAGCTGAGCGCTTCATGCATGTCATACTACTATTACAGTGGTTTCTTCGGTATCGGTAAGGGCGAGAAAGACGTCTCTGGCGTCACCCTCTTTGCCAACGATGCCACCACCACCATCAACACCAAGAGCAACAAGGCTGCCAAGACCCTTACGGTGACCACTACCCTCTCGGGCACCAATACCCTCGAGTTTGGTATCAATGCCAAGAGCACCAAGGCCACCATCCTGGCGATGGACAATGTCGAGCTCGTATACCAGGGCTCTACAGCCGACTACATCAGTGGCATCAACACCATCACCGAGCGTTACCTCACCGCAGCTGAGTCTGCCGGCCTCACCGATGCTGCCGAGAGCCTCCGCGCAGCCCGCAAGACCTACGTCATCAACCTTGCTGGCGGTGCAGCCACTGCAGCCGACGTAGCAGCCTGGACAGCCGCTATCGAGACCATCGTGAGCGCCACCGGTGCAAGCCGCTCAGCTGTCGAGGATGCCGAGGGCACTACCGAGATCACCGAAGCCGAGGCTGCCGAAGCTACCGTAGTGGCAGTCTACAACCTTCAGGGTGCCCGCGTAGAGAGCCTGCAGCCTGGCCTCAACATCCTGCTCATGAGCGATGGCTCTACACGCAAGGTACTGATCAACGACTGATGCATACATAGCACAATATCTTCAATGCGGTGGGCACTGCCCACCGCATTTGTTATTAGGCATTTTCTCTGCATTCGCTCGTTAAAAACTTGCATTGTCTTCGCTTAATCGAAATTTTGCACTAATTTTGTACCCATATATAAAAACATAGCATTATGGAACATCAGTTATTCATTTACAATACGCTCACACGCCGCAAGGAGCTCTTCAAGCCCCTGCACGAGAATCATGTGGGCATGTATGTGTGCGGCCCCACCGTATATGGCGATGCCCACCTGGGCCACGCTCGCCCCGCCATCACTTTCGATATCCTCTTCCGCTACCTGCAGCACTTGGGCTACAAGGTGCGCTACGTGCGCAACATTACCGATGTAGGTCACCTCGAGCACGATGCCGATGAGGGTGAGGACAAGGTAGCCAAGAAGGCACGCCTCGAGCAGCTCGAGCCCATGGAGGTGGTGCAGCACTACCTCAACCGCTACCACAAGGCCATGGAGGCACTTAATGTGCTGCCCCCCAGCATCGAGCCCCATGCCTCAGGACATATCATCGAGCAGATAGCCCTCGTCAAGGAGATTCTCGACAACGGCTACGCCTACGAGAGCGAAGGCTCGGTATACTTCGATGTAGAGAAGTACAACCGCGACCACCGCTACGGCAAGCTCTCGGGCCGCAACCTCGACGACGTGCTCAACACCTCACGCGACAACCTCGACGGACAGAGCGAGAAGCGCAACCCCGTAGACTTCGCCCTGTGGAAGAAGGCACAGCCCGAGCACATCATGCGCTGGCCCTCACCCTGGAGCGACGGCTTCCCCGGCTGGCACTGCGAGTGCACGGCCATGGGCAAGAAATATCTCGGTGCCCACTTCGACATCCACGGTGGCGGCATGGACCTCGTGTTCCCCCACCACGAGTGCGAGATAGCCCAGAGCGTAGCCAGCCAGGGCGACGATATGGTGCACTACTGGATGCACAACAACATGATCACCATCAACGGACAGAAGATGGGCAAGTCATACAACAACTTCATCAACCTCAGCGAGTTCTTTGCCGGTTCGCACCCCTTGCTCGAGCAGCCCTACAGCCCCATGACCATCCGCTTCTTCATCCTGCAGGCACACTACCGCAGCACGGTGGACTTTGGCAACGAGGCGCTGCAAGCCTCTGAGAAGGGCCTCAGCCGCCTCCTCGAGGCATGGGACAACCTCGGCCGCATCGCACCCGCCGAGAGCTCATCGGTCGATGTTACCGGCTTGCGTGCCAAGTGCTACGAGGCCATGAACGACGACCTCAACACACCCATCGTCATCAGCCACCTCTTCGATGCCGCCCGCATCATCAATCAGGCCATCGACAAGAAGGCCACCCTCAGTGCTGCCCACTTGGCCGAACTGAAAGAGGTGTTCGCCCTCTTCCTCTTCGATATCCTCGGCATCAAGGCCGAGCAGAGCGGCAACAACAGCGGTCGCGAGGAGGCCTTCGGCAAGGTTGTCGATATGCTCCTCGAGCAGCGTGCTATCGCCAAGGCCAACAAGGACTGGGCCACCAGTGACAAGATACGCAACGAGCTCGCTGCCCTCGGCTTCGAGATCAAGGATACCAAGGATGGCTGCACCTGGAAGTTGAACAAGTAAATTGAAAATTAAAAATTGAAAATTAAAAATTATAACATCCCGTTCTTGCTTCTGCTGTTGAGTGTGACATTACTTGTTGCCTGCGGAAGCAAGCAACCCAAAACTTCCACGCAGCCCCAAGTCGCTGTCGTGGTGCCCACCTTCAATGCCGACAGCGCCTACCACTACACCGCGCAGCAGGTAGCCTTCGGGCCGCGTGTGCCCAATAGTGAGGCCCACCGCCAGTGTGGCGACTGGCTGGCGCAGACGCTCGAGCGCTTCGGAGCCAAGGTGACCTCACAGCATGTCACCCTCCGCGCCTACGACGGCACCGTCCTTGCTGCCCGCAACATCATCGGCTCCTACAAGCCCGAGACCCGCAAGCGCGTGCTCCTCTGTGCCCATTGGGACAGCCGCCCCTGGGCCGATGCCGACCCCGACCCCAAGAACCACCGCACACCCATCCTCGGAGCCAATGACGGCGCCAGCGGCGTGGGCGTGCTCCTCGAGATAGCCCGCCAGCTGCAGGCCCAGCCCACCGATATCGGTATCGACATTATCTTCTTCGATGCCGAGGACTATGGCACCCATGCCGAAGATAAGGAACCCACTGATGGCATCACCTGGTGTCTGGGCTCTCAGTACTGGGCCCGCGTGCCTCATGTAGAGGAATATATGGCCCGCTTCGGTATCCTGCTCGATATGGTGGGTGGCCGCGATGCCCGCTTCCATCGTGAGGGCTACTCTGATTATTATGCCAAGCATGTTGTTGACAAAGTGTGGGCAGCTGCTCATACCAGTGGTCACGGAGGGTGGTTCCCCTATGCCGATGGCGGAGTAATTACGGACGACCATCTGCCCATCAATGAGATAGCCCGCATTCCTTGTATCGACATCATTGGGCACTATCCCGAGACGGGCTTTGCCCCCACCTGGCACACCATGGACGACACGATGGAAAACATCGACCCCGCTGTGCTCCGTGCTGCCGGACAAACCGTGATGCAGGTCATCTATAATGAGAAATAAATATTAGGAGTTAAACCAATAACACCCAGATGGCAGTCCGTTGACTGTTGACTACACACTAAACTCTACACACTACACTCTAAACACTAAACAAAAAAAAACATGACCATCAACGAAATACAAGACCAGATTATCGAGGAGTTCAGCGAACTCGACGACTGGATGGACAAGTACCAGCTCCTCATCGACCTCGGCAGTGAGCAGGAGCCGCTGCCCGAGGAGTACAAGACCGACAGTAACCTCATCGAGGGCTGTCAGAGCCGCGTATGGCTACAGGCCGATGAGGTAGATGGCCGCCTCGTGTTCCAGGCCGAGAGCGATGCCCTCATCGTCAAGGGCATCGTCAGCCTTCTGGTGCAGGTTCTCTCCGGCCACACTGCCGAAGAGATTGTCGATGCCGACCTCTACTTCATCGAGGAGATAGGCCTCAAGGAGCACCTCTCGCCCACCCGCAGCAATGGCCTCGTCGCCATGGTCAAGCAGATGCGCCTCTATGCACTGGCCTATAAGGCACGGCATGCGCAGGGGTAGGGGGCTAATCGCCCCATAGGTTGCCCCATACACCGCGACTGTTGTCGCGCTTCCGGCCGAAGTCTGCTTCCTCACCACCCTGATGCTCCGAGTCCACACTTAACTCATGGCTAATGGCCAATATGTGCATTAACACTATTTCTATCACCTCTATTTCAGGGCGTATATAAACCATTTTTTTCCTTTTCATCGGTGTTTTTTCTTAAAAGAAGACCTTCTTCCCATTGGTAATGTATATCCCTTTGCCTGCATGCTTGATGGGGCGGCCGAATAGGTCATAAATCTGCATCTCGCATCGAGGCATTGTTTCTATAGTTGGGTTAATATCAGTCTCGTCTACTCTTTTGATAGCATAAGAAATGGGTGCCTCGTTGGGATTTATGGAGAGGTATGCTTTTCCCGCCTTAGCTATGAATGCACTCTTAGGTGTGGGATTGTCCCCTATAGCCGTCTTGGGTACATAAAAGCCGACGATGCCATTAAGCGCATTAAGTGCATAGTGCGATACTCCATTGTTGACCTCAGTGTCTTCTGTGTATCCTATGAGATGGTTCCCACTAACATTTTCTGTAGTAGCGTTTGTGTATGATAATGTATAGGTCTTCGATGATTGGGTTGTGGCAGCTTCGGACGAATAAAGTATAGCTGCAGTAGAGGAGGGTATGATACCGCTTATTGGGTGCAGTGTGGCAATTGTACTTTCCTCTATAGTGCAATAATAGGCATTGAGCCCCTCTGGGATATTCACGGGGACGGTGCTGTACCAAGTGGAGTATCCGTATTTGTTTGCTGTAACTTCGATATTCAAAGATGTGGTGTAATAGGTGTATGCAGAGGAGGTTTGATTGAGTTTATATAGTTGGATGGGGAGACTATTGGAATATAGATAATATCTAAATCTACTTCCACTTCCACTCTTATAATATCTGATAGCATAATTTTCTGCTTTACCTGTTCCCTTTATATATACACCATTATCCCCATTGTATGAAATGAAATTTACTTTTGGATTATCTGACGTAGATACTTGATTCTTCATTTCAGTGTTATAAAGGTATTTCCCACTTGTGGACTGTAGGGAATATCCATCTGTCGTTTTGCTGATATAGAAAGCTGATGCATTTGTTTCTTCATTGCTTATGATATTATTATCTGAGATAATGACGCTTTTAAAATTTCCAGCAACATCTATATCGTTTAAACTACCGTCGAAAGCTACACCTTCGCTTTCACAAACAATGAGGTAGGTGCCGCTCCAATCGCTCTGTTCATTCTCAATCTTTATGTAAGTAGGTTCTCTAACTTCTTCCTTCTTAGCATATACGGCATAGTACGTTATGGTGTCGTCAATGGTTACAGTCTCTCCTGGATTATTTAATTCTGGAGTCTTTGTTGTCCCGATAGGGAATGGAGTTGTACTCCAACCGACGAAGTCAAGTCCTGCGACTTCGGGAACTTCAGATGGTAAAGTATAGCTACTCCCTACCTTAAGTGTTTCTGTATTATCTATGCTATCAACAGATAATGTTACAGTGCAATTCCTAATTAAATCTGAGTCTGTCAGTTTGTATAATACAATATCTTTTGGTTGTGTGCTTGTTTTATTGTAACATGAAAATAATGCGTATGTATTATTGTGTCGCATTTCATTGTTTGTGTTTGCTCCTTGAGCTACTATATTAGTTCTATCTTCAGTAATAGTGATTTCCCAACTGCTATTATTGGATAATGTGTTTTCTGTTCTTAACCAATTCTCTTTATCAGATGCTGCGTATAAATAGCCATCACCTGTATAGAAGGCGTACGTGTTATCTTTCTTCCCTTTTCTGAGGATGAGTTTTTGTATATCATAGGTGTTATTTGAGGCTGTTTCGACAGAACAAAATATGCCCTCTTTTCTAATGGCTATTTGGCCTCTGTTGTCGGCTTTCTGTTCTGTGCTCATTGCAAAGTTTGCATTATTGGCAACAATTATGACAGTGTCCCCTACTGACAATTCGGAAACATCGGTTACCAATGTCCAAACAGATTCTGCATACGTAGAACTTATATAGCTAAATAAGAATGCGATAGCTATCAATAGCTTGTGGTGGCACTTATTCATGATATACTTGATTGTTAAATTTTCTGCAAATATACAACATCCCCCAATTATTTGAAAACAATGATTAAAAAACATTAGATGTTCTAAGGGGAATAGATAGAAAATATGTATCTTCGCAAAAGATTTTTATTCACCATTATGGAAAGAACAGAGAATCACCCATTTGAATCGTTTCATTACTGCCCGCGGTGCGGGGCGCGGTTTGTGAGACACAACGAGAAGGCGTACCACTGCGAGGGGTGCGGATTCGTGTATTACTTCAACCCCTCGGCGGCGACGGTGGCGGTGATAGTGAACGAACGGAACGAGCTGCTGGTGTGCGTGAGGGCCAAGGAGCCGGCCAAGGGGACGCTGGACCTGCCGGGAGGGTTCTGCGACATGCACGAGAGCGCCGAGCAGGGCGTGGCACGAGAGGTGCTGGAGGAGACGGGCATGAGGGTGACGGAGACGAAGTATCTGTTTTCGCTGCCAAACACGTACCTGTACAGCGGATTCGTGGTGCACACGATAGATGCGTTCTTCCTGTGCAGCGTGCCGCAAGGGGCTATGCCCGTACCACACGATGATGTGGCGGAGTGCCGCTGGGTGCCGATGGGCGAGGTGAAAGCCGATGACTTCGGGCTGGACTCGGTGAGGGAAGGGGTGAGGAGGATAATTGACAATTCGCAGTTGACAATTCGTGGTTGAGTTTTTAGGGCTTGCTGTGAAACCTTAATAAAATGGTGGAAATGAGAAGAAATATTAAAAAAAGTTTTGCCACCCGAATTTAAAGCAGTACCTTTGCGGTCTGAAAAAAATCAGCACAAAAGATGTTTTTAAGAAAAAGATTTGCAAAGGTGCAACTTACGTTGGTTGCTATCCTTGGTTTTTTGGGTGTAGGACAGGCAGTTGCGCAGGATGGGTTTCGTGTGCCCGCTGTGTCGACCAACTTGATTGACTGGGCACTGGTAACACCTAACGTGGGTGTTGACATACCGCTCACCAATCCGATATACATCAACGGCGCTTCGCTCTATGTGGAGGCCAAGATGAGCCTGAATGCCAACAAGGCGTATGCACCTGACATGAATTATGAGTATTTCTCGGGTAAGATCGAGTATCGCCGCCACTTCCGCTTCGGTGAGAACTCTAACGAGTGCTCGCTGATGACGAATGCATGGAACGGGCTGGCCCGCCTGTTTACCACCAAGAAGTACTGGAACGAGCGTGTGAACGACCGCCTCAACGACAAGGGACGCAGCTATGCAGGTATATTCGCACAGTATGCGGACTTCTCGATGTGCCTGCCGCTGTATAACTACGAGCATGGACGCGTGGGACGCGCTGCCATTGCGGGCTTCTCGTATGGCTTCAACAAGCCTTTCTATAACTTCAGCAACAAGTATTGCCTGGAGTGGGAGTTCGGTACAAGCCTGGGCTGTGTGCTGAGCCAGTATGACTGCTACAACCGCGTGGAGAGCGAGGTGACTGGCAGCGGCAAGTGGTATTACCCAATCATCACTGACCTGCATGTGTCGCTGGTGCTGCGCAGACAGTCGATAAGTAAAATGTATAGGAAGACCCGCATGACGGACTATTAATAATGATTGACGTATGAAGAAGCATATAATGATAATGAAACGGAGCTTGTGGATAGCTGTAGCACTGATGGGGTTGTGCTCACAACCTGTGGTGGCACAGCATATCTCTGTGAAGACAAATGTTCTCTCCGACCTGGGACTGGTGCCCAACATCGGTACCGAACTGGTGATAGGCGAGAAGACGAGCCTGAACGTGGAACTGATGGGTACCGTAGCAAAACCCTGGGGACTCGACATGGAGATGGCTATGGGTAGCCTCCAGTACAGATACTGGATATCGAAGCGTTCGCTGACACAGCTCTTCGTAGGTGCAGGACTGAAGGCCGGCGCTTATACCTATAATAATAAGAACGGTCTGTACAGGGCCGATATGGCTGCCGCCGAGATCGTGGCCGGATATGCATGGCCGCTCTCGAAGCGCTGGAACCTGGAGGTGCAGTATGGATGGGGACTCCTCATGCGCTATGCCAATGACATGCCTGCTGCCGAGGGTGTCACAAGCCAACCGGGAATGAAGTATGACATTGCTACAACGTCAATAGGTGTTAATTTCGTATATATCTTGAAATAATGAATAACTGGAAAAAGATCGTAGGGTTGCTGGCCATTGTCGTGATGATAGGCAGTGGCAACGCGTGGGCGCAGGACCACTATGTGCAGGGTAAGGTTGTCAACGTGACCGACGGGGACAAACCTTTTGCCGTAGGTACAGTAAACCTGTATTTCGTGAAGAGCCAGAAAGAGGCTAAGGAGGTGGCGCGTAACCTGAGAAAGGACCACCACTACTATGATACCAAGGTGCAGGAGATGCTCATCATACAGCCTGACGAGAATGGTTACTACGCTTGTGAGGAGGCCTACTCGAATGGTTGCATCGTGGTGGACTATGGTATGGACAACTGTCCCATATTCCCCATCATGGACAAGGGTGACCTGGATATCGAGGTTGCCGTGGAGGGTGAGAAGATTGACGAGGTAGAAATCGTGGCCAAGCTGCCCGATGCGGATGTGCTGGAGCCTACGGCACCGACACTGATCGGTGACCAGATGTTTTTCACACCGAACTTTGCCGCCCAGGGACACAAGCACGACCGTATCATCTATCAGACGTACGTGACCACTTGCTTCAGCGAGACGGATACGATACTCGACTACTTTGACCCGGTAATCGTGGTGGGCGACCAGTTTGCCCTCACACAGGAGCGCCGCATGAGCTATGTGCCCCAGCGCGACACGCTGTATCCCTATACCGACACGACTATCGTGCTCGATGGAGAGTACAAGAAGTTTAGCCGCGACTACCAGTTTACCATGCCCGACCCCCACGCCTATTACCAGCTCAAGCTCACCAAGGTGACACAGCAGTATCCTGGTATCGTGGAGACTATCGACACGATAGCTTGTAAGTGCCAGCGCGAGGACCCGCTGCAGTATTTCCAGTTGGGATTCGCATCGTTTGCCCTGGATCCTCTCAAGTATAGACCCAGCTCACAGCTGCGCGCAAGAAACGATGCCGACACCGTATCGCTCACCTTCCTCGTGGGTAGCACGCGCATAGACCCCAAGAACCCGAAGAACGAGACGGAGTGGAACAAGATCGTGGATAACCTGAAGGCTATCCTCGAGACTACAGGCTCGCGCATACAGTCATACGAAATCGTGGGTGTGGCCTCTCCTGAGGGTGGATATCAGTCGAACTTGAACCTCGCCGGACGCCGTGCCAACTATGCTATCGAGCAGCTCAGGGCGCAGGGATTGCTGAAGTCTACAACTCCTACCGAATGGCGTGGTGAGGTGGCCGGATGGGACCAGGTGGCCGACCTCATGCAGCAGCGCGACCCCGTGAAGGCTGCCGAGATTGCCGAGATCGTGGCCAACTACCCCACAATAGACGCGCAGTCGGCTCAGATGCGCCGCTTGCCCTACTACAGGGAGATCGCCGACAGTATATTGCCCAAGTTGCGTTGTGTGCGCACAAGCTGTAAGTATACCGTACGCCGTAACCTGAGCAGTGCCGAGGTGATGGAGATATACAGAACGAATCCTGACTTCAAGTTTGAACCTCTCGAGTTCTGGATGCTCATACAGGGTATCAAGAATCCTGAGGAGAAGATTGCCATCTGCAAGCGCGCACTTGCCGAGATCACATACGACTCGCCCATACGCCCCTTCGCTGCCAATGCCATGGCTCAGCAGAAGATTGACTTGTCGATGATGGATACCGTATTGCTGAAGGAGTTTATCTTCCCGCAATATCGTGTGAACCAGGATCTGAAGATTTCGGATACCTATACTAAGATATATAACCCCGGTGAAATCTTGGGTAACCAGGTATATATGTACCTGCTCAGCAGACGATTCTTCTCGGCTGCAAGCCTCGTACGCCGCCTGGAGAACATTCCCGAGTTTAGAGAACTGTCGATGCTGGTTGCCTGCCTCAACGGTTACTACGCTCAGGATCCCGAGGTGCTGAACGCCAACCTTGGCAAGGATGTAATCAACGATATCGTACTGCACTTGGCAATGGGTGCCAAGCAGAACAAGGGTAAGGTGTCGCGCGAGATGCAGCGCTACCACAATGTGGAGGCCCTGAAGATGATTCGCCAGCTCAACGACCTGCCCGCTGAGAAACAGGCGCTGGGCTACTACCTCAAGGCTGTAATCTATAGCCGTCTCGACCTGGCTATCGCCGAGGCCAACGTGTTTACAGGATATCTCTATGAGAATAAGGCTGTAGACTGCCTGGTGAAGTGCTTCGAGCTGGATGAGTCGTTCATCCGCCGATGCCAGGGTGATGCCTATGTGAGAGATTCATACCAGGATGGCGACGTACGTGAGAGAGACCTCTATGAGGAGGCTGTGGCCAGATACTACAGATGGAAAGATGGCGACGGGGATCTGGGATATACCGTGTTGGATGACATGTCGGTAGACGAGTTTGGATTTGGTGCCCCCGATCCTACTCCCGAGGATGTAGAAGACTGGGGCTTAACAAAGTAATAATAGAAAGACGTATATAGGAATATGATGAGATATAAGTATCTACGCAGCTTTTTGATGGTGTTGGGGGTAGTTTTGCTCATGCCCCAGGGTATGCATGCCCAGAACATCGATGATTTTAAGAAGGATACGACCTCCTTTAACGCTCTGGACCACTTGATAACTCCGCGTTATCGCACGCCCGACAAGCATGTATTTGTACCCGGTTGGCTCAAGCACATCTCAATGGGTGTGTATACCGACCAGTCGATGCCGTTCATCGCACCGCACCGTAACGACTTCATCTCGAAGTATAACTTCCACTGGGGTGCTTTCGTGAACAAGTACTTCGACCAGCACAACGGTATACGCCTCAACTATGACTATGCCAACATGGCTCTTGCCGATGACAAGTATGCACTACGTCATCAGCTGGGACTCGACTACATGTGGGATATGTCGAACTACTACTTCGGATACAACGAGGCTCGACCCTGGTCGCTGGCTTATGTTGTGGGTATGGACTTCGGACGCAGCTCTATCGCCGATGCAGGATATTATTATGGTGGCTTGCACACTGGTCTGCAGGTAAGGGCCAACCTCTCGCCCCGATCATACTTCTTCGTAGAGCCCCGCGTATCGGCATATACCAACAACCATACTCGTGACGACTGGCACAACATCGACGTGAAGAGCCACGTGCTCGTAGGTTGGGGTGCCCGCCTCACATCGCCCTACAAGCCCTTGCAGTGGACTGTAGACGAGGATACCGTGACCAAGACAGACAACTACTTCATACAGCTCAGCATGGGTGCATTCGACAGCTTTGCCGACATGCGCGCCGGTGCTCCCGAGATGGGTCCTTCGTTCCACTTCGCTGTGGGTCGCTGGTTTAACCCCAAACTCGGTGTGCGCACATCGCTCTATGCCGAGCAGCTGAACAGGATACACCGCAACAGACGTGCAGGTGCCATGGTAGAGGGTGTGATGAGTATCCCTCACTTCTTCGGATTCGATATGGGACGCTTCGGCCTTGAGGTGTCGGGCGGTATGCGCTACGACCGTGTGTGCTGGGCTCTGGGTCAGTGGGGTAGCTCATCGGCCATCCAGCTGAAATACTTCGTGAACAAGCAGTTTGCCCTGTTTGCCGACGCCAGATACTCATCTATGTATAATGGCGAGCACGACCGCTACGATGAGTATGGTAACTTCAACCTCGGTGTGGAGTTCTACAAGTCGAACTACAACCGCTACTCTGCCAAGTACATGACCATGGGCGATGTAGAGTACCGCAGAGGGTTCTTCGCTTCGGTAGCTTATGGACGTCAGTACCCCTTCCTCATGGGTGGCGACTGGCTGGCATCTCTGAATCCTAGCTACAACTTCACATTGGGTTATCGCTTCGACGACTACAGTGCCTTGCGCCTGAAGCTCGACAATACCGAGTATGAGGTAGAGGGCATCAAGTCGAAGACAAACTGGAGCACCTTCTCGCCCCAATACATGTTTAACGTGACCAACTGGTGGCTGGGCAACACCAATCACCGCTTCGACCTGCGTCCGTACGCCGGTCCTGTAATCTCGCTCACTGATGCTGAGTATTTTGGTCACGGTATCGAGATCGGTATGCCGGTAGTATGGAAGGTGGCTCCTGCCATCGAGCTCTTCGTAGAGCCTTCGTACCGCTACATGTCGGGTTGGGCACTCAGACAGTGTCTGCTGTATGACAAGGGTATGTGGAACATGACCGCAGGTATCAGCTATGTGAACGGGCCTCTCTACTTCCGCCGATATATGGAGAAGTTCAACTGGGGTAAGGACTGGTTCGTATCTGTATTCGGCGGTCTGCAGAAAGACCATAACTCTAACGGATACGATGACGTGATGATGGAGCCCGGTGACATCACTGCCCTGCCTATCGGTAATGTTGCCGTAGGTCGATGGTTCGGCCCTGTAGGTGCTCGTGTATCAGCCTTCGGTTCGCTCAACCGTACTTACCAGGAGCCCTTCCTGCTCGCTATGGCTTATGCAGGTGGTCGTCTCGAGGGTATGCTGAACGTATCGTCGCTCTTTGCTCCTACAAAGGAACTCAGAAAGTTTGAGGTCGACATCCTCGGCGGTTATCATGGTAGTGTGCTGTATCGTCCGCTGCCGCAGTATGAAGACCACTGGGCGTATGCCAGCGGTCCGACTGTAGCTGCACAGCTCAAGTACTATGTACGCGACGGTATAGGTCTGTTCATCGAGCCCCGCCATACATGGCTCGGCTATGAGCGTCAGTTCGTCGACGAATATGGTGGTACCATCCCCCACTTCGAGCAGCGCATCACCGATGTTAGCGTGGGTATGGAAATACGTCAGCGCAACCCCATCAAGGAGGAGCTCAAGAAGAGCTACGCTGGATTCACTCCGCGCACGTTCGTATCGGCCGACTTTGGTTTGTCTTATCCGATGAACTTCTTCCACGTGAAGCCCGTGAAGGATGTGTTGGGCATCTTCAGTCCGCACGTGGGGCTGGCCGTAGGTCGTGAGTTCAATGCACTGAGCTCTATCCGTTTCAGAGCTACATATAACAATCTCCAGTCTGACTTCACCGATGCTATTGAGCATGGCATGTCAGGTAGTGTAGAATATATGCTCAATGTGACCAACGCAATGTTGGGCTACGACCCCTCGCGCATCATGGATGTAAAGGCTACCGTGGGTGTAGATGCATTGTACTCTACCTACAAGAACCGTACCAACCTGGGTTGGCACCTGGGCGCTCAGTGGGGATTCCGTGCTTCGGACAACTGGAAGATCTTTGCCGAAGGTAACGTAGCTATATACCACAAGCCCGAAATCGTTGAGGGTATGCGTATCGTACGTGACAATGGTCTTATGCCTCAGGCATCGATCGGTGCAGCCTACTACTTCTAAGGATTGGCCAACAGATAGAATGAAGAGGGAGAATCGTGAGATTCTCCCTCTTCATCTTTTGTCTAATGCTTGATGACTAATGTCATTTGTGCTTGGCGAACACGACCTTGCTGCCTTTGACGCGTTTCTTGTATTCGGGGCGCTCCTCGATGAAAGAGAGGATGTGTCGCTTGCGCTTGTCTTCGTGCAGCTCGTTTACATGGATGAGTATGCCGGTCTCCTCTACATTGCCAAACTCGTGGTTGATGGCGGTGCCGAACATCAGCATGGTGGGGGAGAGGTTCATGTAGGCGTTTACCAGGGGAGGTATGTTGCATCCTCGCTTGCGCACCTCTGCATTGAGTATGCGGTAGTCGAGCTTGAAGTCGTCTTCCACGAACAGCTCTCTGAACTGCTTGGGGTTGTGCTCCAGGAACAGAGGCTGGTAGGCACTCACCAGGTGGCGGCGGTCGCCAAAATGCTTGTCGAGGAAGTAGAGTATCATGTCGCGGGCAAGCCTGTCGTAGGAGGGGTACATGGTCATTTTGCCAAAGAAGTACTCGGCACCATCGAGCACTACGGTGAGTGAGGCAAGGCCGTCGAAGAGGTTGTCAAGTGCAAACAGACCCTTGGTGTCGGTACGTGATGCCTGATACTCTATGGCTACGAATGAACGGCCCAGTTCAAGGGTGCGGGGCAGATAGTGCTGGATAAACTTCTCGGAGAAGTGGAACATGTGTGAGGTGGCGAGGATTGGCTGTCCCTTGTCGTCGAACTTGGCATCGGAGCCATGCAGGTAGCGGTATCCGCCTATAATCTCCTCTGCATCGGGGTTCCACACCACGAGTTGCTTGTAGGGTACCTCCATCGTATCGAACTCATCGATGTCGACACTCATGCCAGTGCCACCGCCACCTGCACGAAAAGCAATCTCGCGCAAGCGACCTATCTCCTGCATCACGTTGGGGGCAGTGTGGGCATCGATTATGTATAGCTCATTGCCACCGCGATTGGTGTGTCGCAGGAGTCGTTCCTCGGTGAGTTCGGATTTCAGTAGTTCCTTACTGATGGGGGCGATAACATTTTCCATTATGTCTTCGTTGTCTTGCTTTTAATAATCTTGTCATGAATCGCTTACTGTATGGTAAACGAATGTGCTACAAAAGTAAGGACATTTTTTTATATTTACCTTATATGAGCGGTAAAATGGAGCCTATTCCATATAGAATACCTCGGGCAGAGGAATCGATACAGGTGAGTTGTCGGGGTTTACCTCCATGATGTCGGCCATGTAGTCCCACCACTTCTGCACGATGGGGTTGTCACCCATGTCTTGCGAACCACCTTCGCCGCGTACCTTCTGGCAGGCAAAAAGTATGTTGGTGTCTTTGTCCCAATAGATGGAGTAGTCGTAGACTCCGTTATCGGACAGCATTTTCTTCAGCTCAGGCCATATGGCTGCATGGCGGCGTTCGTACTCTTCCTCGCAACCGGGCTTGAGGAACATCTTGAAAGCTTCTCTTTTCATAATGTATATGGATTAGATGTTAGTAGTTGTCATTTGATATATGTGCCGCGGAAGTGACCCTTCAGCTCGGGGCCGATGTAGAAGCCTGGCTGAGTGGGCTGGTTGTATGCTACATTCTGCGTAGCTACACTGATGCGGTATACGGGGTCGTGCATGAAGGTGTGGAAACGGTAGTGGGTAGGGATGGTAGAGATGTATAGCCGCAGTGCTTTGTTGTCTTGGGTACGCATCAGCACCTCTTCGCGCCAGTCGCCCAGGATATCGGCCTGCAGGCATGGGTTTGACTTGGTGCCGTTGTTTCTCGCACATCCCTCGAAAGAGGCTATGACTTGGCAACTGTCGGCTTCCCATATGTACTTGCTCACGCGTGTGCCGTCGAGCAGTTCGCGCAGCAGGTCTCCGTCCCACCATACGGCCATGTTGGTGGAGAGACCTTTCACCTTAGCGGCAGTGACCTCGCCCTTGAGGTTGCGTATGCCTCCCGATGCCAGGCTCCACATCTCTACCCCCGGATGGCGTGGGTCTATGTCGGCAGCCATGCAGCGCCCCACATCCTCGTTGCTGGGGTATTGGTGTATGATGCGCCCGGTGCGGGCATCGCGCAAGGTGGAGCCGTCACGCCTATTCTCGTGGCAAGCCCATACCTGCAGTGCTGCACTGTCGGGGTAGAAGGCGGTCATGTGGAGTGCATCGCCATGGCCGAGGCCGGTAGAGTACAGCCCCTCGCCATTATGGTCTATCGTGCATGACCCGTATACAATCTCGTCGTATCCGTCACCATCGATGTCACCTACACGCAAGTTGTGGTTGCCCTGTCCCGAATAGTTCTTCCATTGCGGCTGGTATGAGTCGAATACCCACTGCTGGGTGAGTTGCTTGCCGTCCCATTGGAAAGCAGCCAACACCGTACGGGTATAGTATCCGCGGCACATGATGACCGAGGGGTGTATGCCGTCGAGGTAGGCTACGCAGGCCAGGAACCTGTCAGAACGGTTGGCCTTGCTGTCGCCCCAGTCTTGTACCTGACCGCGTTGGGGCACGTAGTCTATGGTGTGGAGCGCTTCTCCTGTGAGGCCTGAGAATACAGTAAGATACTCGGGACCGCTGATGATGCGGCCTTGCATGGGGGGAGTAGGACGCCAACGTCGGCGTGCGGAGTTGGGAGAGGGTGCAGGAGTGCGCATGGTGGTGTCGCCTACAAGGCGGTGGTCGGCAAAAGCATCACCGATGACGTGTCCTATGCCGTCAATGGTGCCATCGGCAGTGCGCATCACCACTTCGGCTCTGTTGTCGCCGTCAAGGTCATATACCATGAACTGTGTATAGTGGGCTCCTGCACGGATGTTGGGGCCGAGATCTATGCGCCAAAGCTTTTCGCCGGTGAGCCGGTAGCAATCGAAGAGAACATTGCCCGTGTATCCGTCGTGTGCGTTGTCGCGCGCATTCGAGGGATCCCACTTCAGTATGATTTCATATTCGCCGTCACCGTCTACATCGCCAATGCTTGCATCGCCGGCTGCATAGGTGTAGGGGCGCCCGTCGGGGGTAACGCCTACTGTAGGGTAGTCGAGAGGAATCTCTATGTAGCCGTGGCTGCTATGGGCTGGTACAGTGTATTGCCCATGGGATATGGCGTCAGTGCTTGTCGTTGGGCGCACTTCGTACTGAACATCGGTATCCACGTCGTATGGGTCGATGTAGTATGTCTTGTCTTTCACAGGCACCTTGTTAATCTTCTCCCCATTGCGGTAGATGTTGAATGCTACATTCTCGGGGTCGCTTGCCAGGTAACGCCAGGTGACGAACACCTTGTTGTCTTGACTCTTCACGGCGGCCACTCCACGGCCTAACTTCTCTAAGCGGATGGCGTCAGAATAGCGGGGCTGTGCTGCAAGCAATGTGCAGCAGGTAATGAATATGCCAAGGATAATGTCTCTTTTCATGGGCTTCTATGATATGGGTATTTAGTTTGCTCCAAAGATAGCTTAAAAAACGGAATTATCTGTATCATTGATAAGAAAAAATGAGTGTTATGGTATCTTTTTTTCTCCGAGCGGGAATGCATAAAAAAACAAAAAAGCATTTAATATGTCTATATTTGGCGGTTATATAGAAGAAAATGCGTACTTTTACATGTTTTTTGGAAAATTGAATTATGATGGACAATACACCACCTGTAACCAAGAATCTCATAATCATCAATATACTATGCTTCTTTGCCGCTATTGTGGCAGAGAAATATGGTGTAGACCTTAATGATGTGTTGGGACTCCATTACTTTGAGTCTGATAAGTTCAGGCTCTATCAACTCTTCACCTACATGTTCATGCACTCGGGCTTCGAGCATATTTTCTTCAATATGTTTGCCGTATGGATGTTTGGACGCATACTGGAGACTGTATGGGGGTCGCAGCGGTTTCTCTTCTACTATGTGCTGTGCGGCATGGGCGCCGGACTGGTGCAGGAGGTGACGCAATACATTGAGTTTATACCCTATATGGCCGACATGGCGCAACTCTCGACCTATGCTCCTGAGGCCGTCATACCCATCAATGGCACCACGCATACGGCTGCACAGTGGCTTACTATGTATGAACGTGTAATCAGCGTGCCCACCGTGGGAGCTTCGGGTGCAGTATATGCTATTCTGATGGCTTTTGGCATGCTCTTCCCCAACCAGGAGATATTTATCTTCCCATTACCTATGCCCATCAAGGCCAAGTGGCTCATCATTGGATATTTTGTGATAGAGTTGGGCATGGGCATCATGAGCAATGATGGCATCGCCCACTTCGCTCACCTGGGCGGAATGATATTCGGCTTCTTACTGATTATGTATTGGCGCAAGAAAGGGACTCAGCATGGCAGGTATTTTAGATGATCTGAAGCGTACTTTCCGGCAAGGGAACATTGTTGTCCGCCTCATCTACATCAATGTGGCGGCATATATCGTCAGCATGCTGCTGGGAGTGGTGCTTGGGCTGTTCAATATAGGCATCTCAGAGTGGCTGTACAGACTTTATCTCCCGGCCGATCTGCTGCAGCTGTTGCGCCGTCCGTGGACATTGGTTACCTATATGTTCATGCATGCCGGTCTCTGGCATTTGCTGGGCAATATGCTGTGGCTCTATTGGTTTGGCCGTCTATTTCTCTATTTCTTCTCCGCCAAGCATCTGCGTGGACTTTATGTCGTAGGTGGGTTGTCGGGTGCACTTCTCTATATACTGGCTTATAATGTCTTTCCCATGTTCGGGCCACAGCTTTATGGAGCCACGCTGGTAGGGGCTTCGGCTTCGGTGTTGGCCATAGCCATTGCCACGGCGATACGCGAGCCCGATTATCAAATCAATCTCCTATTTGTCGGCCCGGTGAAACTGAAGTATTTTGCCCTATTCATCGTACTTTTTGATATACTGTATGTGAGTTCGAACAATGCAGGCGGACATATCGCTCACTTGGGCGGAGCCTTGGCTGGATGGTGGTTTGCACGAGGAATCGCTAAGGGGTACGACATCACTCATTGGGTGAATGTGTGTATGGATGCTCTCGGCAGCCTCTTCCGTAAGCGCGAGCGCAAACCTCGTAGACCCAGGATGAAGGTGCATGTCAACAATGCCTCGGGACGTAAGGCCGACTACGAATATAATGCCCGCAAGAAGGAACAATCCGATGAGGTGGACCGTATATTGGAAAAACTGAAAAAGTCGGGCTATAGCAGTCTCACCGATAATGAGAAACGCCGATTATTTGATGCTAGTAAGAACTGACCATGGCGTTTTTTGAACGAGTAGGAGCCGAAGATGAAGTGGTTGCGCAAAATATTGTTATTCCCTTTACTGCTCATTAATGTAGTGATGGCAGTGGCACTCATAGCTTGTGCCTATAGTCAGCTACTCCCTCCTGAGCATATACGGCTGCTCTCATTGGGCGGCCTCGCCTTCCCCTTTGTGCTGGCAGCTAATGTAGCCTTTCTGCTCGTGTGGCTGGTATTCTACCCTCGCTATATGTTGGCATCGCTTGTCGCATGCCTGATGTGCATAGCGCAAATCCGCACCTTCTTACCGGTCAATTTCTCCCGTCAGGAACCTCCGGAGGGTAGCATCAAGGTGGTATCGTACAACCTGCTTAGCTGGACACTCAATATACCCTCCCCGCTCAAGGAAAACCCCACCGTGCAGTACCTTGACTCTATCGATGCCGATATTGTATGCTTACAGGAGTTCGCATTTGCCAATCTCAAGGAGAACGGCAGGCACTCCGATATTTTGGCCAAGTATCCCTACCGCTCGTTCGACCTGTCTGGTAGTGGCGAGTGGACTTCCCGCTATCTTGGCTGTCTGTCCAAATATCCTATTCTAAGCGTAGAGCAGATAGATCTCTATACTACGGCAAATGGCTGCCAGAAATACCGTATCCTACATGAGGAAGACACCATAGTGGTGTATAACTGCCATTTGCAGTCAAACAATCTCAATACCGAGGATAAGAGCAATTACGAACAGATACTGTCTGACCCCAAGGGAAAGCTCCGGGCACAGGGCACATGGACTATACTGGATAAGCTGACCGATGCAGCCGTGAAACGTGCCGTACATGCGCGCATCCTTATGGACGATATGGAGCGTGAGGATGCTCCCTATGTCATCCTATGCGGAGACTTCAATGATTCTCCCATATCGTATACTCATCACCTCTTTTCCAGTCGTCTGACCGATGCCTTTGTAGCCAGTGGGAATGGTCCCGGCATAAGCTATAACCGGAACAAACTCTACTATCGTATTGACCACATGATGCACTCGCCCTCTTTAGATGCATACGCATGTCGTGTAGACCGCACCTTTGGTCGCTCAGACCATTATCCAGTTTCTTGCTATTTAAAAAAGTCAAAATAGCTTCTATCAAGCCTGTAAAACATCCTTTTGCCACATAAAATAGGAGCAAAAGAGTAAATATTTGGGCAATAAATCGTCTGTTGAGAAAAAAAGCCCTATATTTGCACTCTTGTTAGAAACTGTTTTTGATTTTTTGGGTCATTGTGCAGTGTCTTGACAGAGTGAAAAACAAATAACAAAATAAAATAACTAACAAAATGCAAAACAAAGGATTTGTAAAAACGATTGCGGTATTGCTCACTGTAGTGTGCGCATTTTACCTTTCCTTCACGTTTGTGACAAGCCATCATGAGAAGAAGGCGAAACAATACGCTGGAGGCGAATCGGTGTATATCGATTCAATCATGAACAAGAAGGTATACCTCGGTATGTATACCTTCAAGCAAGCTCGTGAGATGGGTATCGGTCTCGGTCTTGACCTTAAGGGCGGTATGAACGTTATTCTCGAGGTTTCTGTACCCGATGTAGTGAAGGCACTTGCCGACCACAAGACCGATGAGGCATTTACTACTGCCATAGCCAACGCTACCAAGCAGGCTGCAAGCAGCAACAGCGATTTCATTACCTTATTTATTAAGGAGTATAAAAACCAAAAGCCCGACGGAACACTGGCCGAGCTCTTCGCTACTCAACAGTTGAAGGACAAGGTAAATACCAAGAGCACTGATGCTGAGGTAGAGACCGTGTTGCGTGCTGAGGTAGAAGCTGCTATCGATAACTCATTCAACGTGCTCCGTACACGTATCGACCGCTTCGGTGTAGCTCAGCCCAATATTCAGGAACTTGAGGGTAGCATGGGACGCATCATGATTGAGCTCCCTGGTATCAAGGAGCCTGAGCGTGTAAGAAAACTCCTCCAGGGATCGGCTAACCTCGAGTTCTGGGAGACCTACACTTCTGCAGAAGTAGCACCGTTCCTCATGGCTGCCGATGCCAAGTTGCGCGATATCATTGCCTTGGAGAACCCCGAGGCTGCAGAAACTCCTGCCCAGGAGGCTGCTGCTGAGGCAACTGAAGCTGCCGAAGAGGACGTAGACCTCTCTGCACTTACCGGTGACAATACCGAAAGTGCTGTAGATGCAGCTACTCTTGCAAAGGCCAAGAAGGAAAATCCCTTGCTCTCTATCCTCCAGCCCGTGCAGAATCAGGGTTGTGTGGTGGGCTATGCTCACAGCCGTGACTTGAAGCAGATCGACGAGTATCTTGCTCGTGAAGAGGTGAAGGCACTCCTCCCCCGCGACCTCAAGCTCATGTGGGGTGTGAAGGCCATTGACACCGATGGCAAAATCTATGAACTCTATGCTATCAAGTCTACGCAACGTAACGGACGCGCTCCGCTCGAGGGTGACGTTATCGTATCTGCTACCGACGACTATGACAACAACGGTCGTCCCAGCGTATCAATGACCATGAACTCTGACGGTGCACGCCGTTGGGCACAACTGACCAAGATGAACGTTGGCAAGCCCATCGCAATTGCACTTGACGGTTATATCTACAGTGCTCCTAACGTAATCAATGAGATTACTGGCGGACAGTCACAGATTACCGGTCAGTTCACACAGGAAGATACCAAGGACTTGGCCAACGTGCTCAAGTCAGGTAAGATGCCTGCTCCTGCCAAGATTGTGCAGGAAGATATCGTTGGTCCTTCACTCGGTCAGAAGTCAATCCAGCAGGGTATCCTCTCATTTGTAGTGGCTTTCATCGCCTTGATGATTTACATGTGTGCCGTTTACGGCCTTATCCCCGGTATGGTGGCCAACTGCGCGCTTATCCTCAATTTCTTCTTCACACTAGGTATCTTGGCTTCGTTCCAGGCCGCTCTTACCATGTCTGGTATCGCCGGTATGGTGCTTACTCTCGGTATGGCTGTGGATGCCAACGTGCTTATCTACGAACGTACCAAGGAAGAACTTCGTGCGGGCAAGACTGTGAAGCAAGCACTCGCAGATGGTTACAAGAATGCTTTCTCGGCCATCTTTGACTCTAACATTACCTCTATCATTACTGGTATCATCCTCTTCAACTTCGGTACAGGTCCTATCCGTGGCTTTGCCACCACATTGATCATCGGTATCGTTTGCTCATTCTTCACCGCTGTGTTCGTGACACGTCTCGTTTACGAGTGGCGTCTTGGCAAGGAGAAGTGGACAGACCTCGCTTTCGTAACTCCTCTCTCTGCCAAGTGGATGCGTGCTCCGAAGTTCAACTTCATGGGTGCATACAAGACCTCATTCATTGTGTTTGGTGCTGCTATCCTCATCAGCCTCGTGTCACTCGGTATCCGCGGTTTGAGCTCAAGTATCGACTTTACTGGTGGCCGTAACTTCACCGTTAAGTTTGAGCAGCAAGTTGAGCCCGAGCAGATCCGTGAGGTATTGGCTGAGAAGGTAGGCGAGGATGCTTCAGTATCTGTAATCGCACTTGGTAGCGATGGCCAGACCGTACGTATCAGTACCAACTACCGTATCAACGACGATGCACAGGATATCGATGCAGAGATAGAGCAGTTCCTCTTCGATGCTTTCATGGATGCCAAGTTGCTCAGTAGCAATCTCACCTACGATGTGTTCATTGACCGCGACAACCACTATGGTGGCTCTATCATCAGTTCACAGAAGGTGGGTCCGAGCATGGCTTCTGATATCCTCCGTGGTGCAATCTGGTCAGTGGTGCTCGCATGGGCTGCTATCTTCATCTACATCTTGATTCGTTTCCGCAACGTAGCATATAGTGTGGGTTCAGTTATCGCCCTTGCAGTTGACGTAGTGCTCATCATGGGTACCTACTCACTGCTCCACGGCTTCCTGCCCTTCTCTATGGACGTTGACCAGACCTTTATCGGTGCTATCTTGACCGCTATCGGTTACTCAATCAATGACAAGGTGGTTATCTTCGACCGTATCCGTGAGTTCTTCGGACTCTATCCTAAGCGCGACAAGAAGCAGCTCTTCAATGACTCGCTCAACACCACACTGGCTCGTACCATCAACACCTCACTGACAACCTTGCTCGTATTGTTCTTCATCTTCTTCCTCGGTGGTGATAGCATCCGTAGCTTCGCCTTTGCCATGATTCTCGGTGTTATCTATGGTACCTGCTCATCACTCTTCTTCGCCGCTCCCATGGCATACCTCGTGATGGGTAAGAAGGATAAGAAAGCAGTAGAAAAGAAATAAGAGCTTGATTAGTGGAACAATCAAAACTCTAATTGTGAGGGGGAGATGCCGTGAGGCAATCTCCCTCTCTTTTTTATTCAACCAATACTCCATATTGACCCAGTACTGAAAAAAAAGAGCATTATAGGCGGTGTATTACAAATAATTTATGTACTTTTACGCCATAAGCCTGACTGCGCTCTCTTGTCAAGAGTGTTGGGTTAGTCCCACTTGCAAAAGGGTAATAATATAGATTAAACTCAAAAACAAAGCGATAATGAAAATCAATTATTTAGCCGCACTGTTCTGTGCTATGGCATTGGTGACCTCATGCGGGGAAGAGGATGAAAGAGTCATTTCTCAGGAAGCAATAGTGGATGATGGTGGATATACCATTACACGTACATTTGCCGAGCCGGATGAATCTGTCGATTTGAGTACAATGAGCTCTACCAACAAGCGACTACGCGATTTGCTGGACAAGGCCGGATCAGGAATCATACAGTCATTGGGTGCAATAAACATTACAAGCGAACAGTATGATGAGATAGCCGAGTTTACTGTAGACCTGACTAAAAAGGACACTACACAGATGATGAAGTACAAGACCATCTTCAACTGGATAACAAATAATATCAAGTATGAGTACAACGATAACGATCCCTATGCTGTGTTCAAGAATCGCAAAGCCATATGTCAAGGTTATTCAAACCTGCTTACCGTGATGTGCTACTCGCAAGGCATACCTGCCATGGTGGTCAACGGTTTCCTCATAGACCCATATTATGGTGAAATGGGGCATGCGTGGGCCTATACTTGTCCTGACAGTACATGGACGGTAAGTGACCCTACTAACAAGGGCACTTTCACGATGAAAAAATATGGCAACTACGGCCATCTCTCACCCGTAACAGCCGATGTGAATATATTCAGTGATGACATAGCCATATATAACTATTCTGACCGCCTGCTCAATATAAAAGAAGTACGCACAAATAGTGCTGCTTTTATAGTGCCCTATAGTGTCAATGGATTTGTTGTGAACTCGCTGAATCCAGTGGTTGAGCTGCCTGAAGATATTGCTGAGATATATGTCGGACAGAACATCATAACCCTGGGTAATGCTGATGATAACAATGTAGGTCTTAGCCGATTTGGGCAAAATCTGCAGGCCGTTTACGTTGATGAGAAGAATGAGAGCTTGATGGATCATAAGGGTATCGTATATCAGCGTAATGGAGGTAATCCACTGCTTTATTATATCCCAGGAGGCATGACATTTGTTGAACTTCTCCCTATGGAAGTAGTGGGAAAGAACACAATATACAGCCATCTTAGCGTTGAGGAAATCTATTTCCCGGAGGGAACAAAGCGTATCGAGAGTTTTGCTATAGAGAATTGTCCGAAATTGAAGCGTATCTATATCCCCATTGATGCAGAGATAGCAAAGGATGCGCTATACAAGATGTCTAATCAGGTGGAAATTGTACGCGGTGCACCAAGCGGCATTACCAATATCACTATGGATTAGGCCTGAGATAATCCCAACAGAATATAAGAATAGGGAATGGATGCTTCCATTCCCTACTTTTTATGGGTCTACCCTTGATTTAATCAGTTTATTCTCTCCTTTGTATGACTTAAATAAGGAGCAGAATGTAGTCAGTTTGCGATTCGCTTTATCAAGCGGTCTATTTTCCAGAGGATGCCTTTACGGCGGTGTTTCCAGAAGTATTTCATGTATAGTCGTTCGGCAATGCCCCTTATGCTGTTATGGTAGGCCTTGGCTTGTTGCCTCATGCGTTTCACATAGCGGCGTCCCCAGTATACACGATTGTAGCGTAGTGCATTCTCCTGTGGCTGGTCTATGATATGGCATATAAACTCTGTCAGCTGTTTGAGTTTAGCTTCTATGCTGTCCTCGTCAGGATGCTTCAGTGCTGGTGTAGCCAGCATGCGGTTATATAGCTCTGGATTACTGTCAATATGTTTGACGGTCTCCAGCACTTCGTCCCATGAGGTGTACTTGTTGCAGTTGATGAATGCATCCTCATTGAATGTTTCAGCTACTGCAGGGTCGCCCCAGTAGATGGGGACAGTCTGTGCAGCAAACGATTGCACCAGCTTTTCGGTACAGTAGCCGGGGTAGCTGCTGTTTTCGAAAGAGAAGCTGAACTTGTGCCCCTGTTCAAAGGCGAGTTTGTCTGCTACGGGGCCTCCGATATTGTTTCTATAACGTCCACCTGATGAGACGGGCTTATACTCCGACAACTGTTCGAAAAAGCGCTCACGTACCTCTGAGGCGCGGTCGTTGGAGTAGACGAAACTGCAGAAACCGCTCTTTTCGGGAACTGGTTTTTTGTGTTTCTCCTGCATCAGCCGAAAGTCTTTCTGGTATCTGTTGAGATAGTATATAGGTAATCTGAAGTATCTGTCGCCAAACTCCATGCGGTCAAACCCTATGGCATAGTCATAGAGGTTGAAGTCGGCACACTGGTTCTCGCCCGTGTAGAATATCTTCACACAGTCGTAGCGCAGATGCTCATCGCCAAAAACGGAGCAGAAGAGGTATTCTGGATTGTCAGAGAGTTCCACGTCGTAGTATTCGCTCAGGAGCTGGTAGAAGAGATTGTTCTCGGGCACGAAATCGTCCCAGAAGTCAACAAACTTGATGCGGATATGCTTCTTCATAACTTCATTTTTGTTTTGTGTATATAGTAGGGCAGCACCTTGAATGCCAATCGTGGGTATTGGCGGACGAATGTATGCAGCAGGCGCAGCTTAAGGTCGGCATGGTAGTAAGCGTTTGCCTTGTAGTAAGGCACGTAGCTGAGCAGATGATTGTATATCTTGCATAGTGTGAGCTGCTGCGGTTGCTGCTCATTATAGATATAGGTGAGTATTCCCAGCAGATAGCCTTTCTTTAGGTATATATAGTCCAGTTCTGCTTGGTTGGCCTCGTATAATCCATTTTCGCGGGCAAACTGCATGAGTAGGTCGAATGACTTGATTTTGTCTCGATAGCGGCTGGGATTGCGTGTTTCAGAGAGTGATTCCTCATGCATGAGATAGTGGTACAGAGGCTTGTCGACACAAGCTATTTGGCGTGCTGCCAAGAGTGTGCAGGTGAGGAAATAGCTGTCTTCGGCACTGCGTGTGGCAGGGAAGGAGATGGCATATTCGTTAAGCAACGAGCGGCGATAGAGGAAGGAGACGAAGAGCGTGGTGTAATGGGTGAGGAAGAAGCAACGTTTCTCTCCACTAAATGCGCCACTTTCAATCACGGGATTATTCATCGGTTGAGTCTCAGCTCCCTTTACCAACTGTGCTTGGCAATAGGCAAGGTCGGCATCATACTGCCTGGCGGCAGTGTAGAGCTGCTCGCAGAAGTCGCGCTCTACCACGTCGTCACTATCAATAAATGCGATGTATTCTCCTTGGGCAGCTTCGATGCCTATATTGCGTGCTGGGCCAGGACCCATATTGTGCGGTGTGGCAAGGAAGCGGAATGTCTTATTGCCCGGGTGAGTGTCGACAAACCTCTGGGCACGCTCCATACTATCATCGCGCCCATGATCATCGACAAGCAACACTTCAATATTGTCCAAGGTCTGCGCTACAATCGATGCCAGGCAGGCCTCGATATAGGGACCTGCATTGTAGATGGGGATAATGATAGATATCTTGGGCATAGTCAGCATACCATTCTATATATTTTGAGGCCGAGTGTCAGATTTGTATACATCAGCAATCCGCCTATCTGTAATTTTATGTTCTTTGCACTGCACATGCACTTGAGTAGGTGCCGGTTGTCGCGTATC
This sequence comes from Bacteroidaceae bacterium, assembly GCA_017622495.1. Taxonomy (GTDB): domain Bacteria; phylum Bacteroidota; class Bacteroidia; order Bacteroidales; family Bacteroidaceae; genus UBA1189. The sequence goes on from JAGAQY010000006.1 coordinate 49,181, forward strand.
ATCTGTGTCAGTGTGGCAGCTTCCTCTTCGTTCACCGACTCGATTGTGCGGAGTACGGTTCTCATGGCAAAACCTATCTGTGCATAGAAGCTGCGGCGGTATACCCCCGTCACATGGTGTTCATCCACAAAGGCATACAGCTTGTTCATTACGGTAAAGAGGTCAACTCCGTTCTTCAGCTTCAGTACGGCAGTGATGCTGCCGGAGTTTCCTTTGAAATAGTTGTAAGCCACCTTGTCGTATGATGCACAATCCTTAGAGAGGTATAATACCTTCGGCTTGAACTCACTGTCTTCGTGGTATATTCCGGGGTGAAAAAACAGATGACGTTGCAGTAGTAAGGTGCGACGATATATCATGAAAGGTACGGCAGCGTGGTATTTGTTTCGTACGAACAACTCTCTGCAGGGCATGATACCATTGATGATGGCAAAGTGCTCGTCGCTTGGTGTACCGTCGGCATACACGTTTCTGTATTGCAATTGCAGTATATCTACATTGGTCTGTGCCAGACGCTCCAGAATCTCACTTATGCAGCCCTCCTCTATCCAGTCATCAGAGTCAACAAACCACACATACTCTCCCTTTGCCGCTTTCAGCCCGGCATTGCGTGCCATGCTCAAGCCCTGATTATCCTGATTGATGACAGTGATATTTGTACATCCTTGTGTCATCTCCTCTACCACTTGCATGCTGTTGTCCTTGGTGCCGTCATTGACGATCACCAACTCATAGTCATCTGCTGTGACATTGGCTTGGGATAAGCAGCTCTGCAGGCAACGACCGATGTATTGCTCTACATTGTATACGGGGATGATGATGGAGAGTTTCATAGCGGTGTGTCGATCCATTTAATATTACCATGCACGGCTATCTCCTTGGGTAGTTGCATGTAGTCTCCAAACATCCTTGATAGATAGCTATGTGCACTCTTGGGAGCATAGAAGATGCTATCCTCGAAGGGTATCTCCACCAAGGGGAATATATCAGCTACACACCTCTCGGCCTTGTATATCATCCCGAAGGTATGATGATAGTTGCTTCCCTTATGGAATAGGGAAACATATCCTCTGAAAAGGGGGAATACGACACGCGTAAGGACTGCGTAGTTGAAGTTGTATAGCCAACGATGCTTGTACACCTTGTGGTGGCACAGGTTGACGTATAGTCTGTTGGCAATGCGATATAGCGCATACGGCGAGCGCTCCAGAGGGAATATGTCGATGAAGCATCCTTTGTGCTTCATCTCAAACGCAAAGCTCTCTTCGATGCATGAGTGCTTGTCGCGCACCTTGGCGTAGAGATGGGGATAGTCCTTATCGGTGCTTCTGTCTTGAAGCATGTACTGTTCGGGGAGTTCCTCGCGCAGTAGGGGCAACAGACGTAGATAGTCATCGCGCAGCATTTCGATGTCAAGGTCATCGTCCCAAGGAATGAATCCCCCATGGCGTACGGCCCCCAGCAGTGTGCCCGAGCTGAGCCAGTAGGGTATGTCGTGGGCACGGCAGATCTTATCCACCGCTTTCAGTATGTCGAGCATCCGTAGCTGCCCTCTACGCAGTAGCGAGCCGTCGGGACTGTATTTCTCGCGCAGTTCTTGCTGCACTTTTCGGTCTATCATATCCACCTCCTTTTCATCCTCTTCAGCCATTGCGTCATGGCTCTAATTCCTAAATATAGTCTGCTGAACATGGGATTGGCAAACCGCAGTGCAAAGCATTCCCACCATTGCCCCTTGTAGCCGTAATTGCGGATGTCCTCTATCACCTGCAGGTGTAGCTGAGTCTTTTCTCTGGTCTTGTGGTAATAATAGTGCCCTACAATCACGTGGTTCATCATCAGTACATTGGCAATGCAGTAGGGCATGCACCTCTCGCGATAAGGCTCGGGAATCACACTTTTCTTGAAGTGATACGACCTGCCGAGATAGTCGAGCGTATAGTTGAACGTGTTCATGATACCCTCAGTGTTGTCGTTGTAGTGATATACCATTGTATGTGCTATGCGTATCTTCCTATCGCATGCAAAGGCCAGTCGGAGGTTCATGATGAAGTCCTCGCCCATTACAAAGTCGCGTGGGAGGTCGAATGTCTCTTCGTCGAACAACTCTCTTCTGAACAATTTGGCATAGGGCGATGAGGCTATGCTATAGGCATATATCCGCTTGACGAGTTCCAACTTGTCCATCTCGCCATCGGCGTATTGCTTGGGATTACGGTCATAGTTCCCGATGATGATGTCATATTCCTCACCGGCCAAGGCATACAGGTCGTGTAGCGCTGTGGACGGCAGCGAGTCATCAGAGTCTACGAAGGTGATATATTCGCTTCCTGCCGATTCGCTTACGCCTAATGCTCGCGCCTTGTTGGCTCCGCCATTGGGGATATGGAATACACGCACGCGATGGTCATTTTCGGCGTATTCATCGCATATTTTCCCCGAACTGTCGGGACTGCCATCATCGATGAGCAGCAGTTCGAAATCCTCGAATGTCTGTGCCAGAATACTGTCTACACAGCCATGCAAGAATCTCTCCGCCTTGTATACGGGAACCACTACGGATATTTTCGGCGACTGCTTCATACCTCTGTCTTCTATCTGTTGCCATGACTGTTCGTCTTGCGAAGATACAATATCCCCTCCAAGACTGCAAATTTTTCTTCGGAAAGTTTATACACGCTCTATGATTGCCATCAGTACCTGAGGATCTCTATGGCGAAAGTTCATAAATCGGTTGGCAATGGCTTGCTTTATATTGGCACAGCACAGCGAGGCAATGATAAGCTTCATGGACTGACCAAGTGCCTGGGCAGGTCTTAACCATCACCGAGCGAGAAGTCATCTTAAAGTGTTTTTTTATTGGAGGGAGCACAGATTCTTTTAACCCTCTGATTGTCTATACGGGACAAAGGGAAAAACTACCGCCACCGCGGTGGCGTGATAGCGTCACCGCGGTGACAGAAAAGTGCCACCGCGGTGAAAACAAAACGCCACCGCGGTGGCGGTGCAGTGAATGGCGGTTCGTCAGCAAACAGCGATGTGGAGAAACGAGCATAGAGGTGTATCTGTGGATAAAAAGGCGGCAAGAGTGAGGTTCCCGATACCTCGCTTATTTATGATGGCCTTGCCAATGCCAACCTATTTATGAACTTTCGCCAATAGGAGATGCATTATGGATGCTGCGGCTCGGTGAGAACGGATAGATAGTATTAATGCAGTGACTCCTGTAGGAATCGGAGGGCATCTGTACGCCTTTCTTCAAGGATGCGGTATACCGGCTCGTAATCTATCGGGCAGAGTAGGGCCTTTTTATTTTGTTTGTAGTCTTCGTACGAGGTGACCAGCCGTCCCTCCAAGCCGAATACCTGCAACAGAGATTCAAAACGTGTCATTCCACGGCTTTTGTTGCCAATGACTACGAATGGTTTTCTATACAATATAGAGAATATACAAGCATGATAACTATCGGTAACCACGAACTCTGCATCACGGAATCCTTTCAACCATTGTTCAACAGGTGGCTGTATGCGCTCTTCCAATGTTGCTTTATGATCCTCGGTGCGCGAGTTCGTATGAAAAGGTTGTAATCCTTTCTCGCAGGCAATGTCATTGACCAATGCATCTTTTTCTTCACTCCTGTCGAGTACATAGCACATCATATTGCCTGGACTCGGCGGAGTATCTTCCCCAATCAGTCGAGTATAATCCTCTGCATTCAAGAGCAATGTAGGATCTATCATGCACATGGCCTCTACGCCTAAGTACTTTTGACAAAGCCCGACACCAGACACCTCACGTACACTTATGGCATCGAACATACGAGCCATAGCAGCGACATTTGCCGTCTCTGCTTTATTGTATTCCCATTCGTCAGTGCCGAATGATGCCGCATATGCAAGGCGCTTGACATTCCAGCCTTCTGTAAATTTCAAGAAGGAGTTTTCGACCCCAGGAAATGGTCTGGCATAACGTGCACGCCATATCTGATCGCTTCCGACAACGAATGCGTCAAAATCCTGTACGCCAATCTCTGTCATGTTGCGTACCATCTTCCTGCTGATGTGCCGGCTGACGAACCTATTGGTGTGCATCGTACGTGCAGCCCATAGCTTCCTATAATAGGTGGGCGAATAGATGATGGCGTTCTTCCCCATCAAGCATCTTTTTATGGTACCTTTGACAAACATCTCTATCCGCCGCTTCAGCGAATATTCAAATTGCTTGTCCTCATCGATGACATATACCTCATGCCCCATATCGTGCAATGTGTGCAGCAAGGCATACGACTGCAATATGCCACCATAGTTGGTTCCTAACGGAAGCGATAAGATGCCTATTCTCATACCCTTACTTTCTTTTAAAAATGTCCAACAATGCCCATTTAACCTTCAGGTAAAGTATCAATAGCCTCGGCGGCCCAGCCTTCCGGCATATGGGCTCTATGCATGCAATGCCTTTCAGGGGAAACTGTTGCCAAAACAGCTGCGAATATTCGCTTTCAGGAGGGTCCTGTACTATGCTCGGATTCTCGCATAGCGCATTTTCGAGTTTAGCCTCGGTATGCTCCTTTTCTATGGAATCGTACAAGGCCTGCCCTTTGTCACTATGGATGAGGACAAGACTTGTGCCCTTGTCGTCATCAATCTGAGGATAATGTTTCTGTATACCCCAAAAGTCGCCTAATGTGATATCGCTACAACTCTTTCCTGAACGGGCAGGGCAAGCATGACATGAGGGACGCAAATAAAGATCCTTAAGGAAGCCTTTCATGAAGACGTTGCCTGACGAAGGAGTATCGGTAGAGCCGGCATAGCGAATATGGAATCTATACTTCTTCCATCCGTATGTCTTGTCGCGAAACGAGATCCCAGCTATAGGGGATGTCTGCTTACGGCATATCTCAGAGAGATAGGTGTCCCACACCAGAGGACTGGAAACGCCATGGCACACAATATCAACGGTCAACAAGTTGGCATACTCCTTGCGCAGATAACGCTTTAGCCCCGCGATTTGGCAGGGTGTACCAACAAAGAGCACCTTCTTCTCTTGGAGCAATAACTCTTTCGCCTCCTTGTACGTATCGCCTATTATGCTCTGAACATATTTTGACCCACGTAACATCGATAGTTCCTCCATGTTATTGACGTGGGCATGCACTACATGCCAATGCTTGTCAAACCGTGCCCCAAATACGACACCGCCATCCTTTATCACAGCTTCAGCCAGGTGGGTAAATATCCCGCCCGACGAGCTCTGCATACGCACCTCTTCGTTTTTGCTCTTAGCAGCATATACACTCTGAGGTTGGCGACGGGCACCCTGATGTATTACTGGGCATACTCTCTCGCATAGTCCGCACTGCGTACAGGCTTCCTTATCTACAATCGGGTATAGAAATCCCTGCTCATCGGCCTTCATCGTGATGCAATGAACCGGGCATGCCGTAGCACACGCATGGCATCCACAACAATGCTTTTTGTCAATAATCTCAATCATCGCTTGCGGAGTTTTGAGATTACATTCACTATAGTGTTGCGCACCAAGGTGCGCTCTTCACACGTGCAGCCTACAAAATAGATTGCCGCAATGGAGGCACACACCGAAAGTGTACCCAGAATAATGACACGCAGGTATCCAGGGGGCATCATGACATAGCAGATGGCAGGTACAATCAGTGACAGTATGGTGACTCCGATGACATTAAAGTATACTCTGATAATGAATTGTCTCACTGGGAAGTCAATCATCTTTCTAAGAAACCATAGACGCGCAGCAAGGCACAACTGCGAAACGACAATGGCAACAACGACCGTCACTTCGGGGAATACTCCCCAGCGGAGCAAAAGATAGGAGATGGGAAGGTTTAGTAGAAGGATGCCACCTACTACTATTTGGTAGTCTCTAATCTTGCCAGTAGCATTTTGAGCCGTAATCAATGTATATGAAACAATCTCGGCAAGGCTGAGCACCAATACTAAGCGCGTAAATAGCACTGAGTGTTCAGGAACCTCGCCTAACCACAAGGTAAGAAAGGCCTTCACCTCAAAGATGAGAGGTATGGAGAGTACCATGAATATGTAGTACGAGAGTTTAGTTCCTTGGAACATCAGTTTGTGCATGCGTTGTAGCTGCCCCGCAGCGTAATCCTTGATGATTTGGGGGTTGAGTGCCATCGTGAAATTGCTGATAAACTGCATCACCATGCCGTTGACTTGCATGGCAATACCACGTGCTGCGTTGATGGCTGTATTGGTGAAAATATTGATGACCACATTTACCCCCTCGTTCTTCATCAGACCAGCGGTGTTGCCTATAAAGCTCCAGCCAGCAAAGCTGAAAATCTCCTTGAAGAGTTTCGTGTCGGTCACCCACTCATACGAGCATTCCTTGAAGTTGCGCTTACAGTAGCGCCAATAAATTATTTGTGATATGATCGCCGGCGTGATATTAAGAACCGATAACAATATCAACTTATCTCCACCATAGAAATAGACAGCACAGACAATAAGCAGTTTGGCCGTAGCATCAAATATCGTGAGGTAGGCAAAGGCCGACATACGCTCATGTGCGATTATCGCGGCCCTATATGGTACAGAGAGCAGATTGATAGCGAACGTCACGGTCGAGCACTGTAATACCCAATTGGCAGCTACAAGGCGGTCGGCATCTATGTTCATCCTATTGTTGAGAAACCATACCCCTATTACTTCGATAGCCAATACTACAACTATAGCCAGCAAAATATGTATATTGATAGAGGTAGAGAAAATTACCCGTAGTCGCTTCATGTCCCCCTTACCCAGACCGAAAGTGAAGAAACGGCTTACGGCACCCGACAAGGATGCCGACAACATGGAGAACATGGATACCAACCCTCCCACCACATTGTTGATGCCATAGTTGTTTACCCCTAATGCTTTCAGCATTACACGAGCTGTGATGAAGCCTATTGCCATCATCACCAGCATTCTCATGTAGAGGAAACCAGTATTCTTTACTATACGTTTGGTGTCAGAGTCGGGCATATGATATTGAGGTTATCTGTATGTTGTAATATTTACACCCCAATCGTACACCATATCTATCATAGGAATTGCCACTCCTTGTCGGTGAGCCTCCTGATAGATGTAGCGCAAGCCATACATGAAGTCTTCTTGAAAATAACGGCTATCAAGGTCAGGCTGCCATCCTTTGTCAGAGTGTATCATGGGGGTGGCTATTCCCTTAAAGCTATTGATAGAGCGTATCTTATGGGTCAGACTTACCGCATCTATACTTTCATAATAAGGCAATATGGGTGTCAGGAAGTCAGGAGCTACAGGTAACTTACCTAAGAGTGAAAATAGTTCTCCATCCAGCGCAATCAATAATTTAGAAGCTTCATCAGTCCAATCTTCATAGAACAGGAATTGATGGTCATAATAAACTTCTTTATTCCAGTCCTTGAATAGAGTATACAGTCTCGATGGATGCAGTATAGGATTGCTATTGGTGAAACTCGCCTCGTAATAATTATTCAATAGACGTACGGGAGCATCAAAGAGTTCCTCTATAATGGTCCGAAAACCTTCCTTGTCTTCGCAACGCTCTATTGCTATGTTGTGACTATTCTTGTAACCCAGCAAATGGGCACTCTCTCCATATACATTGGTGCGAGCAATAAAAGGCACCCGTTGGAACCCCCATAAGGGGACATCCCCTTCGAACAACTCCATAGCCTCAAAAAAGAAACCCGTAGAAGAGAATACCGAGCCTACGAAGGTGTGGCTATTCACGTAAGGCTTTATCTTGATGAGTTCGTTTTTGATGGCATAACCCGGCAGGCAAAGCAGTACAATATCAGTTCCACGCAAAGCCTCTTCGGGATTATTACTGATAATATGCAATTTCCCGTGTAGAGTGTCATCTTCCGGGGTGGATATATGAAGTTTTTGCTTCCACAGCTGCGGACGTTGGGTAAGGATGTTTACTTCAACCTCCTTCTTTGCACTCAGATAGCCAGCAATCACATGCCCCAGTGAGCCTCCTCCACAGATGCAGATTCTCTTCATCACGCCAATGCTTTTAGTGCTTCTACGAAATAGGCATTGTCGGCCCGGTCACGGATGGCGATGCGTATGTATTGCTTACCTGCAAAGGCTGACTTGGTGCCGCAGTCCTTGATGAGGATGTTGCATCGCTTCAGCAGCAGTTGGGTCAGTTCGGTGGCAGTATATCTATCGGTCACCTCACAGAGAAAATAGTTGGCCTGTGAGGGTATTACACGTAAGTAGGGTACGGCTTGCAGTTCCTCGAAGAAGATGTTGCGCTCCTTGATGAACTTATGGCAGGCAACGGTGTAGTCTTTCTCATACTTACCGAAGATCTGCATATAAAATTCGGCAAATGAGTTGATGTTCCATATCGCCACCTCCTTCTTCATGCAGGCGATTAAGGTCTTGTCACCTGAGGCCAATACGCCCAAGCGAAGGCCGGGTACACCGTATGACTTGCTGATGGACTTCACCACTACCAAGTTACTATGTGCTTCCAGTATATGATTATGGAGTAGCGAGTTGTTGGCAAAGTCGTCTGTAAAGTCCACGAAGCTCTCATCTACTATCATCGTGATGCCTCGCTCGCGTGCCCACTCAATCAGCGGCAGCAGGTCGGCCATGGTGATGAAGTTGCCCGATGGGTTGTCGGGGTTGATAAGGAGCAGGGTAGAGATGGCCTTGTCGGCAAAGTAGGTCTTGATGTCCTGTGCTGTATAGGCAAAGTCGGCATTGCCGGGCATGTATCTGACAATACGCTCCGCGATGGCGCGGTTGGGGTATTCCTCGAAAGTGGGGAAGATGATGCCAATATTTCCCTCCACGTGGTTCACCACATAACTCTTGATGAGTTCGGCAGCACCATTGCCCACGACCACATAATCCTGATTGATGCCAAAATACTTGCCTGCCAACAGGGAATTGACATACATGCCTGAGGGGTATTCGGTGAGCAGCACGTCGAAGTTGGCGCGAAGCTCATCCTTCATCCTTGGGCTGGGATAGTAGGGATTTACCAAATAGCAGTAATCCTTCAGCTGTGGGAAACGCCAGTACCCACCATAACGGCGGTAATATTTACGTAACAGATGCTCATCCTCGGCAAACATTGCTTCGGCAATGTCAAGATCCTGCACATCATCTATCTCGTACCACTTCTCCGTGGTGATGGGCAGTGCCTTCAGATCAGAACGATCAAGAGCGGTGAGCACACGCAGCACTTGCTCGTAGTACTCATTGTTGCCCATAGCCTTGCTGTAGGCCTCCAGGAAGGGTACGTATTGGGTACATGAGAACTCACGGCTAAACTTATAGATGTTACACGTCTTGTAGTAGTGCTCTATATCGGCATACTTGAAAGCCTTCTTCGGGATAAAGCTCATGATGTCGTTATCCTCAGAGATGCGCACCATAGTACCATCCATCCAGGTCTCGTACTTGGCCACAAGGGCTAGGTTGGGATAGGGGTTGTGTATGATGAGATCGAGCATGCTGTCGTCAAAAATGAGGTCCGACTCCAGCAGCAGCGTATCCTCCTCGAGCATATACTCCTTGGCCAGGGCCAGGGAGTATATGTTGTTGGTCTTGTCGTAGATGTCGTTGTGTACGTACTCTATCTTGATACGGTCGTCATATCGGTTGCCGATATGGGCAATGAGCTCTTCCTTCTTGTATCCTACTACGATGACCACACGTGAAAGTTCCCGTGCAGCCAATTGTGTCAGCATACGATCGATGAGGCGTACTCCATTGACTGATACCATGCATTTGGTGTTCTCCTTGGTGAGTTCACCAAGACGCTTTCCCATACCTGCGGCCAATATGATTGCTTGCATAGTTTATGCCATTATAATACACTTTTACTTCACCTCGCTTCCGGGCTTCACCTCACGCAGGAGCGATGTCACTGCCAGCGAGCCGTCGTAGTTCTCGGCGCTGAGGATCATGCCCTCGCTCACGAGGCCGTTCTTGAACTGGCGGGGAGCGAAGTTGGCGATGAAGAGCACCTGCTTGCCTACGAGCTCCTCGGGAGCGTAGTGCTCGGCGATGCCGCTTACGATGGTGCGGTCGGCGAGTCCGTCGGCAATCTTGAACTTGAGCAGCTTCTTCATCTTGGGCACGCGCTCACACTCGAGCACGGTGCCTACGCGGATGTCGAGCTTCTCCCAGTCCTCGAACGATACGGTGGGCTTCACGGGATTGGCCTTGTAGTTGGCCGCCTCGTTGGCCTTTTTGATATCCTCGAGGCGCTGCATCTGCGCGTCGATGGCGCTGTCTTCAATCTTCTCGAACAGGAGTTCGGCCTTGCCGAGCTGATGGCCTGCAGCGAGCAGGTCGGTGCTGCCGAGCTGGTTCCACTCAAACGTCTCCATGCCGAGCATGCCGCGCAGCTTCTCGCTGCTGAAGGGCAGGAAGGGCTCGAAGGCGATGGCGAGGTTGGCAGCGAGCTGCAACGACAGGTTGAGGATGGTGCCTACGCGCTCCATATCGGTCTTGGCCAGTTTCCAGGGCTCGGTGTCGGCCAAGTACTTATTGCCAATGCGGGCGAGGTTCATGGCCTCCTTCTGTGCCTCGCGGAACTTGAAGGTGTCGAGCAGCTTCTCCACCTCGGCCTTCACGTCCATAAATTCGGCAACGGTAGCCTTGTCATAGTCGGTGAGCGCGCCACATGCGGGCACCTTACCGTCGAAGTATTTGTGTGTGAGCACGAGGGCGCGGTTCACGAAGTTACCATATACGGCCACCAGCTCATTGTTGTTGCGTGCCTGGAAGTCGCGCCAGGTGAAGTTGTTGTCCTTGGTCTCGGGCGCATTGGCCGTGAGCACATAGCGCAGTACGTCCTGCTTGCCGGGAAAGTCCACGAGATACTCGTGGAGCCAAACGGCCCAGTTGCGCGAGGTAGATATCTTGTCGTCTTCGAGGTTGAGGAACTCGTTGCTCGGCACGTTGTCGGGCATAACATAGCCGCCGTGTGCCTTCATCATGGTGGGGAAGATGATGCAGTGGAACACGATGTTGTCCTTGCCGATGAAGTGCAGCAGGCGTGTGCCCTCATCTTGCCACCACTTCTCCCATGTGCCCCACTTCTCAGGCTCGTTGTCGCACAGCTCCTTGGTGTTGCTGATGTAGCCGATGGGCGCATCGAACCATACGTAGAGCACCTTGCCGTCGGCTCCCTCTACGGGCACGGGGATACCCCAGTCGAGGTCGCGCGTCATGGCACGGGGCTGCAGGTCCATGTCGAGCCAGCTCTTGCACTGGCCGTACACGTTGGGGCGCCACTCCTTGTGACCCTCCAGTATCCACTCCTTCAGCCACTGCTGGTATTCGTTGAGTGGAAGGTACCAGTTTTTGGTTTCCTTGAGCACAGGAGTCTCGCCCGTCTCCTTGGAGCGGGGGTTGATGAGCTCTGTGGGCTCGAGTGCACGTCCGCAGCCCTCCTCGCATTGGTTGCCGTAAGCCTGCTTGTGGCAGTAGGGGCACTCACCCACCACATCGCGGTCGGTGAGGAATTTCCCTGTTTTCTCATCGTAGAACTGCATTGTTGACTGCTCTACCAGTTTGCCCTCATCGTAGAGCTTTCGGAAGAAGTCCGATGCAAACTTATGATGTACGTCCGATGTTGTACGGCTGTATACGTCGAACGAGATTCCGAACTCCTTGAAGCTCTCCTTGATGATATTGTGATAGCGGTCCACTACATCTTGCGGCGTGATGCCCTCCTTGCGGGCACGCTGGGTCACGGGCACTCCATGCTCGTCGGATCCTCCTACGAAGAGCACCTCCTCGCCTTTGAGGCGGAGGTAACGCACGTAGATGTCGGCAGGCACGTATACGCCAGCCAAGTGACCGATATGTACAGGACCGTTGGCATAAGGAAGCGCCGAAGTGACGGTCGTTCTCTTGAATTTCTTTTCCATTATAGTTGTAGTGTGTAGTGTTTAGAGTTGATGGATGATGGTTGATAGAACCATCCTGATGGGATTTTTTCAGTTTTCAATTGTAATTGTGACAATTACTTGCGCTTATCTTCTAATGAGAGGCTCTCGTTGCGGATGAATGTCATGGGCACAATCTCGAAGTAGTCGTGCATAAACTGTGCTTTACCGTCATCACCCTCGAACACGCTCTTGAAACGTATCCAATGCTCACCCTCCGAGAGATACTTGGTTGTTATCACCTTGCGTATGGTCGATGCCTCCTCGCGCACGATGACCGAACCATTATACTTATATGTGGTGGGTGCCTTCATGTAACCACGGTTCTTCATCTCCTTGTCGTTGGCCACGCCATTGTCGTCAGTTTCAGAATCTTTTACCCATCCTATCGAGGGGTGGCTTGCCGCAATTCTAAGGTCTACGGGTATGCCTGTCACTTCACCGTCTACATAGAACTGGATAATGTGTCGAACCGTCTCAGACTGATATCCCATGCGTATCTCATAGGTGCCGGCTGGTACGGGCGGCAGTTTATATGCAAAGTCCAACGCACCCAGTGTCATCATCTCGTCGCCTTGGTAGTTGTGCCAGTTGGTATAAGGACACAGGTAGAAGTGCATGGTCTCCTCTGAGTATACCTCCATGTTGGTGCAGTAGTTGTTGGGGATATATATTTCTCCGGCATTCTTTCCCGCCTTGTCGCGGCTTCTCCAGCGGATGTCGTTATTGGTGAGCTCAGGGCACAATGTAGAAGCATCAAATCGGATGATACAGTTCAGGATATTTCCTGCCATCTCATCTTCGTTATAAATGAGCACCTTATCGATGACGTTGATAGAGCCATTCAGTGCTTCAGGAGCAAAGTCCGTATACAATGTATCCAGTGTGCGGAATTCGGCTGGGTCATATACCTTTACGTTCACGTGCTCGGCCATTTCGGGCAGGTTAGCTCCGTCGCGTGTGTAGTTGATGAGGTATGTAGACTGATACTTGGGGTTGCTGCGCGGCACGGTCACCTTCATCAGTCGATTGTTCATGGTCTCGTAAAACTCGTTTCGGTCAGAGTAGTTCACGAGATTCTTCTCCGAATCGAAGTTGTTGAGTGCTATCTTGTAGCATGTGAGTCGCGAGTATGGCACTTTTTTGTTGATGAGGTGATATCCCACAAATTGGTTTAGTGGATTGTCCTTGCTTGTATAGGGGGCCGATGGGTCTGCATTGGGGTACCACTCGGCACTCTTGTCAATGAGGTCTTCGAGGGTGAATACACCATATTTGTTAAACACTTGGTCACTCTCCACGAACGCCGTGAATCCGTAATATCTGTCGGCAGGATAGGGACAATATCCTTGCAACTTGATGTCGAGGTGCTGCTTGTCGCCATCGGTATATGTCTCGTCCTTGTAGAGCTGCATCATCTCATCATATCCAGTGAGCTCAAGAGCCTCACTGAAGATGCGGAAATATTCATGCTCCTTAACCTGTGTGGGTACCATGTTGGTCGAGGGGTTCAGTACACTGGCCAGGGTGTGTACTACACCGTTCTCCACCTCTTCGTCCTTTGCGATAATCTGCGCCGTTCCGTTGATGAGCAGCACGGCCATGTTGTTCTCGTCCACGTCGTATCCCAAGCTCAGGTAGCGGTCGTTCATATTCATCGTAGGTATAATGTCACCCTCCATGTCGGTGGTGAGGTATTGGTCGGCGAGGATATGCGTTTGCGATATAACCTTACACATCGAGTCTGACAGTTCACTCAACTCAGGCGATGTGATTCCCGTCCATATAGGGTCACCAGCAGCCAGCGTAGTCCAGTAGATGGAGTCCTGTTCATACAGGTAGCGTTCAATTGCATCGTTGGTGGGTGCAAAGCAGGTGTACTCGCCATATGCTTTCATCAGGCTCAGGCATTCGCCTCTGCGGAGTATCTCTATAAAACTGCTATAGATTTCCTCGTTAGACTCCAAGAATGAAGCTATCGTGTGTCCTACGAACGTGTAGCGTGCCTCTTCCTCAATACGCTCCTTACAACCGCAGAGTACCATCACGAGGAGCGCGAGCATGGCAATAGATTTCGAGTTTAACTGTTTCATAGTGTTTTTTATTGATATAAATAGTTTCTTCTGAAAGGGTATAATTGCATATAATGCCACAAAATTACAAATAATTCTCATACGATGGATTTTTTTCTCCGACAAACTTTATATAATTTTGCGCTCTGTATCTTCGTGTCGTTAGTGAAACGGAGAAAAAATCTTCAATCCCCTAAAAGTTATGAAGCGAGTTTACGATTTTCTCAAAGAGGCTAAGGTGTATTACTTGGCTACGTTTGATGGCGTTCAAGCCCGTGTGCGTCCCTTTGGCACCATCCACCTTTACGATGGGCGCTTGTACATCATGACCAAGAGCGGCAAGCATGTGTCTGATCAGATGAAGCAATACCCACAGGTCGAGCTAACCGCCATGCGTGGCGACGACTGGATACGCGTCACCTGCTGTGTTACCCTCGATCCACGGCGCGAGGCCGTAGCAAGCATGGTCAATGCCCACCCGCACCTGGCTCAGTTCTATCGTGCCGATGATCCTGCTACTGAGGTCTTCTATCTTAGTCATGCTACGGCCATCATTTATAGCGATACTCCCACGCCGCTCACTATCACTTTCTGATTTTGATGTGTCTATTTTTTACGCCCTTTTCTACCGATGGAAAGGGCGTTTTTTGCGTACATTACCACTCTTCTCTCACCTCTTTCCTTTCACTGCTCACAGCTTAAATGAGGTATAAATATCGGTCAAATGTGTGGTAATAATAATCCTATTTTCATTTTGCGTGCTCTACCTATTGGATTAATGACTATTTTTGGCATCAGCAAAGCCGAGTGCCGAGAACAATCATCTTGGTGCCATGTGATTACCGATATATTATTATATTGAAATGTAATAACCAATGAAGAGAATTATGAGAAAACTACTTACCCCCGCAATGGCGGCCCTGTGCCTGCTGATGGCAAGCATGCCGCTTCGTGCCTTCGATGAGGTATCACCCCAGAGTGGTGTCATCACCTTTGCCGATGCCGATGGCGCGGCATTGTCAGCATCTAAGGCAATAGTACCCGATAAGATGATCATTAAGGGTACTGGTACAGAGATGACCCTAAAGGTCAATACCATGGGGCTATTACAAGATGTCAGTTTAAAGGTCACTAGTGGATTTGCTGTGAGACCAGAAGTGATTCCTGCAGGAATAGATGAAGAGGTTACAGTCACCGTTACCCATCTGACGAGCCTCTCCCGGAAGGAAGGTCGCTTGATCCTCCGCAGCGGTGACATGCGTGCATACGTCGACCTTGTCGGCTACGGCACTTCCCTTGAGGTGAAGGACATCTCCGGCAGCCCCGTCTACAGCGGCGGCAGCGAGTCCATGTCCTTCGACGCGTCTTCGCTTGATGCCACCAGGGGCTATACCATCGAGGTCAAGGCCCGCACCGATGCCTCTGGCGCGATGCTTTACCCCTATGCCCTTACCGGCGACGGTGTCGGTTTCAAGAGCTATATCGGGAACACCAGCCTTGGCCTCTATAACGGTGCCAACACCTTCATCAGCGACGAGGGCATCAGCAACCCTAGCAACGGCGGCACGTTCTACAACACCGACGGTCTCTACCATACCTACCGCTATGCGGTGACCCCCGACGAGCGTGTATTCGTCTACCGTGACGGCATAGCCGTTGACACGTTCCGCCTTGCCGACCTTGCCCTTCAGCCGGAGTGGAGCGTGGAGAGCGGCGACATCGAGAAGAACCTCCTGAAGAACGGGGACTTCGAGGGCGAGTGGGATTTCAGCGCGAGCCGCAAC
>JAGAQY010000001.1 GCA_017622495.1 Bacteroidaceae bacterium
CCTCCTAGGTTAGGAGGAGTACCCTCGAAGAGGGGGAGGTGGTACGCTTCTCGTAGATAATACCCCCTCCGCTTCGCTCGTCCCCCTAATCTAGGGGGACAATACCGAGGCTTGGACAACATCTATATTATTACCAAAAATATTTATAACAGTAAGGGGCATTCAGCAAAATCCTATCCGCTATCTTGATAGTCTCTTTTTAACGTTGACGTTAACGCTGACGCCGACGCGGAAGGAGCGTCGGTTCTCGAACGAGTCGAGCGCTTCGCATTGACGACGGCTGAAACTTTAGTTTCACAAAAGCATCTTGCTTGCAAGCCTTATCAGTACCCTGCGCGACGGAGGAGAATTTCAAAATAGGTAAACTCCTATATTATTGCCTAATCAAAAACCTTGAACTCGTAGCCTTCGGCAAGGAGCCATTCGATAGCTCGAGGGAGGGCGTAGTAGAGGTTGTGAGTGGCGCGGAGTGAGTCATGGAAGGTGATGATAGAGCCAGGACGGGCATACTGTTGCACCTTACGCAAAATCTGACGACCATTGAGCTTGGGGTTATAGTCGCGCGTGACAAGGTCCCACATAATGATATGGTAGCGCTCGCAAAGGGCACGATACTGACGCAGACTCATGAGTCCGTGAGGCGGACGAAAGAGGTTGGTGCTGAGGTAACAGTCTGCCTTGTCGATATTGGCCACATAATGGTCGGTATGTTCTGCCATCCCCTTGAGGTGGTTGTAGGTGTGGTTGCCTATGCGGTGGCCACGCTCGACGACCATCTTGAACTCGTCGGGATGCTTACGCACATTGTCACCCACCATGAAGAAAGTGGCCTTGATGCGGTACTTGTCCAACACATCAAGCACCCAAGGGGTGACCTCAGGGATAGGACCATCATCAAAGGTGAGGTATACGGCACGCTCAGATGAATCCATCCGCCAGCAAGCACGTGGGTACAGCCGGCGGATGAATTGTGGGGGTTGCTCAATGAACATAAGAAATACTTCTTAGGGGAGTTATAAGGAGTTAAAGGGAGATAGTCGCTTCGCTCTTGGGGAGTTAAAGGCCAATAGTTTGGTACACCGCGTATAGTACATTTAGCATTTATCTCCTTTTAACTCCTTTATCTCCCTTTATCTCCTAAACATCATTTCACTCTCAACTCCAGCTCTTGGTATAGCTTGTCGAAGAGGCCGGAGTAGTGTGCCACTGTGGCCTTGTCAGACGAGCGCTCCATGGTCTGGATGGTCTTGACGAGGCTACTCAGGCAAGAGCGTACCTCATTGAATGAGGTGGCAAAGCGGTCTTCGTCAAGGCTGAGGTACCAGGTGATATACTCGATATCATTGTCGGCTACCTGGGAGAGGATATTCATGCCCTTCTCAGTCTCGCCCAGGCTGAGGTAGGCCTGACCGATGAGATGCGACTGGCTCTGCCAGTAGTTGTGCGGCAGGATAGAAGCGGGGAACTCCTCTTCGCACTTGTCGAGCACGGCGAGTGCCTTCTCGTTCTTGCCCTCGCGGATGAGCTGGCTGGCCAACATCGTGTAGAGGCGACGATGGGTGTAGCCCATGCGGGTGATGGTCTCGTCGATATAGATGCCAGGAGTCTTCATGCCACCGAACACGAAGCGGTTCATCAGGTTGTCATACATGGTCTCGCTGTCTACAGCATAGCCACCAGAGGCAAGGCCGAGCTCACGGAAGTTGAACGGAGTGATACGGTAGGCAAGGCCCTCTTGCAGGAAGAAGGGGTCGAGACCTACGTAGTTCTCGGAGCCTACGGTGGTAGACATGTAGAGCGGACGCTCCCAGTTGGTGTTGGCCAACATCTCGAGCAGCATGATGTGGTTCTTGGTAAGCATGGGACGACCACCTATACGACGCAGGTTATTGAGCGAGATGACCATACGATCGGGCATCTTGGCCATGGTCTCCTCATCGGTGGCACCACGGTACTGCTCGGGGATATACATACCTGAGCGCAGGATGGCTGCCTTGTCGAGGGTGATATATACCGTGTCGGTAGGAATGTAGTGTAGTTCCTCATTCTTATTCTTCACCCAATAGTCGAGGATGTTGCGCAGTTCGAAGGGCTCGTCGCCAAACTGACGGCGGGCAGCGGCAGGCTGCTTCTTGTAGAGGTCGAGCACGGCCTCCTTCATCTCGGGACGTATCTCTACCACATCGTTGGTACCCTCCACATAGTCGAGGCGCTCCCACTGGATGGGCACAGAGGGTGAGTCGTAGGCCGGACGGCGCATCTGATCGATGTACCAGTCGGTCTGCAGGTATGAGAGGTTACATACGCGCGAGTCGGTGCGTACGCCCTCTACCTCCTGATTGTACCAGAGGGGGAAGGTGTCATTGTCGCCATTGGTGAAGATGATGGGATTGCCCTTCTCGGGGAGGGTGTTAAGGTAGTTCTGTCCGAAGTCGCGAGCCATGTAGCGGTTGCTGCGGTCGTGGTCGTCCCATGTTTGGCTAGCCATCTGCAGGGGAACGAGCACGCATACCACGGTAGCGATGGCACCTGCCACGGTGGGGTTCTTGACAAGTTTCTGCAGCAGGTGAGCAATGCCGGCCACACCCATACCAATCCAGATGGCAAAGGCGTAGAACGAGGCGGCATAGGCATAGTCGCGCTCACGGGGCTGCATGGGTGTCTGGTTCAGGTAGAGCACGATGGCAAGGCCCGTCATGAAGAAGAGCATGAACACTACCCAGAACTGGCGTGCACCACGCTTGCCGCGTCCGGCTTGCCAGAAGAGGCCGATGAGGCCGAGCAGCAGGGGCAGGCCATAGAAGACGTTGCGGCCCTTGTTGTCGCGCAGCTCTGAGGGCAGCAGGGTCTGGTCACCCACGAGCATCTTGTCGATGAAGTTGATACCGGTAATCCAGTTGCCGTGCTCTATCTCGCCGTGGCCCTGGATGTCGTTCTGGCGGCCTACAAAGTTCCACATGAAGTAGCGCCAGTACATGAAGTTGACCTGATAGTTGATGAAGAACTTGATGTTGTCCCACTGTGTGGGTACCTTGATCCTTTGCTTTTGGCCGCCAACGTTGACGGTAGCCTCACGGCCCTGAATGCCGCCCACCCAGTTGTCGTAGAGGTTGACGGTGGTGCCTCCGGCAGGCCAGTTGGCATGGTCGGCACTGTGCATACGGGGGAAGAGCATCGAGGGCTCCATCACGTACTTGTCCTTGGTGCGGACTACAATATATTGGTCCTTTTCATCGGCCGAAGCCTTCTCCTTAGGCATATATACCTTGGCTCCCTCCTTCACTACAGGCACCCAGTATTGGCCTTCCACCTTACGGGCTACCTTAGAGGCGTAGGTGCCGCCATAGAAGAGCGGTGTGTCGCCATACTGTTCGCGGTTGAGGTAACTGCCGAGGGTGAAGATATCTTCCGGTGAGTTCTGGTCCATCGGGGTGTTGGCAGCCGAGCGCACCACGATGACGGCATACGACGAGTAACCGATGACGATCATCATGATAGACACGAGGGTGGTACTCATCAAGCGAGCACTCATGCGCCACTGCTCCTTGAGTTTGTCCATATTGAACAGGTAGGCGGCCAAAACGCCCAGCACGATAAGGCTAAGCACAACACAGGACACGCCATGCCCGTAGAAGGGCAGGCCCGTGAGCGCAATCACCAGGATGAAGGCGATATGGGTGCGCACGTTGGACTTGGCGGCATAGGTCTCCCAAATGCTCCATACCAAAGCGGCCACCAATACAATAATATATAGGATAAGGCCCGTGTTGAACGGCATGGAGAGGGTGTTGACAAAGAACAGCTCAAACCATCCGCCCACCTTCACGATGCCCGGTACGATACCGTAGAGGATGGCTGCCACGAGCGCTGCCGATACGGCAAGAGCCACGATGGTGCCCTTCCATCCGGCATTGGGGTTCTTCTTGAAGTAGTAGATGAGCACGATAGCAGGTATACACAGCAGGTTGAGCAGGTGCACACCCACGGAGAGACCCATCAGGTAGGCGATGAGGATGAGCCAGCGGTCGCTATGCACGCTGCCAGCCTCCTCCTCCCACTTGAGGATAAACCAGAACACCACTGCCGTGAAGAACGAGCTGTAAGCATATACCTCGCCCTCGACGGCGCTGTACCAGAAGGTATCGCTAAAGGTGTAGGCCAAAGCTCCCACAAGACCCGCACCGATGATGGTGACCATCTGGCCCGTCTTGATGGTGTTGCTGTTGCCACACAAGAGGCGGCGTGTGAGGTGTGTGATGCTCCAGAAGAGGAACAGGATACATCCTGCGCTGAGCAGGGCCGACATCACATTCACCATGTAGGCCACCTGCGAGGGGTCGCTGGCCAGCTGTGAGAACAGGTTGGCCGTAAGCATGAAGAAAGGTGCACCAGGCGGGTGACCTACTTCGAGCTTATAGCCCGTGGTGATAAACTCGGGACAGTCCCAGAAACTTGCCGATGACTCGATGGTCAAGCAATAGACCACCGCTGCTACGGCAAAAACAAACCAACCCATGAGGTTGTTAATAAGCTTATATCGTTTCATTGCAATGAATTTTGTTTCGCATACAGAGATAGCGAAGCTATTTTCGCAATCAGCATGCAAAGGTAGTGCAAAAAAAACGAATATTCAGCCAAATAAGCTATAAATTAGAGTTTATTCACGTTTTTAGCTGCAGAGCAGCGGTCGACGGTCAACAGTCAACGGTCTAGGCAGCAAGCTGCAACGATAACGTTAACAATGACGATAACCTTTCTTCGTTTCTTATATGTTTTTTTAATTTTTCGTTTTCAACTAAAAATTTGGTCTACGGTCAATTGTCGACCATCAACCTATCAATAGCGACGAAAAAAGGCCATTTCATCGGGGTTTATTCGACTGATGTAGCCGGCGTGCTTGTCTACTTCGGCTTCGGCCCAGCGCACGAAGACATTGGCCGAGGTGGCGAAGAGCTCGGCATTGGCCGTAGCATCCTGCAAGAGCAGGTAGCCCATGATGATGTAGCCGGCCATCTCGACGAGGCGACGGGCGGTGAGGTCGATAAGCTCTTGCGACTCGTGACTGGTGACGGTGGCCACAGCCTCCTCGTAGCGGGCGGCCATAGCATCGAGACGTGCCTTGAGCGGAGCCATCTCGGACGATACTTCCCACTGGGCAAACTCCTTCATCGCATTTGCATAGAAGCCTGAGGTGGCGTAGCGGATGGCTGCCACTACCTGCAGCTGGGTGGTGCCCTCGTAGATGCTGGTGATGCGGGCATCGCGGTAGATGCGCTCGCAGGCATAGTCCTTCATAAAGCCTGAGCCGCCGTGCACCTGGATGCAGTCGTAAGCGTTCTGGTTGCAGAACTCACTGCCGAGACCCTTCGAGAGGGGTGTGAAGGCATCGGCCATCTTGGCGTAGTACTTCTGCTCCTTACGCTCCTCGGGGGTGAGCTTGCGCTCCTTGCTGATATCGTCGAGCGCCTTGTAGATGTCGACGTAGCGTGAGGTCTGATAGAGGATGGTGCGTGCAGCATCGAGCTTGGCCTTGATGTTGCTTATCATCTCGGCTACGGGCGCCATCTCGATGATGGCCTTGCCAAACTGACGGCGGTCGCGGGCATAGGAGAGTGCCTCCTCATAGGCGGCCTGAGAGATGCCCACAGCCTGAGCGGCGATGCCGAGGCGGGCACCGTTCATCAGTGCCATCACATATTTGATGAGTCCGAGGCGGCGCTCACCACAGAGCTCGGCCTTGGCGTTCTTGTATACAAGTTCGCAGGTGGGGCTGCCCTTGATGCCCATCTTGTTCTCGATGCGGCGTACGGTGACACCACCGTTACGCTTGTCGTAGATGAACATGGAGAGGCCGCGGCCATCCCTGGTGCCCTCTTCGGAGCGGGCCAGCACGAGGTGTATGTCGCTGTCGCCGTTGGTGATGAAGCGCTTCACACCGTTGAGGTACCAACAACCGTCGGCCTCGCTATAGGTGGCCTTGAGCTGTACACTCTGGAGGTCGGAGCCTGCATCGGGCTCGGTGAGGTCCATACTCATGGTTTCGCCGGCACATACGCGGCTGATGTAGTGCTGTTTCTGCTCCTCGCTGCCAAACTCATAGATAGTCTCGGCGCAGTCCTGCAGGGCCCACAAGTTCTCGAAGCCTGCATCGGCACGGCTCACCATGTCGGCGGCAATCATGTAGGGCACGCTGGGGAAGTTGAGTCCACCAAAGCGGCGGGGCATAGCCATGCCCATGAGTCCAGCCTTGCGGCAGGCATCCATATTGATATCGGTACCTGAGGCATAGCGCACACGCCCGTTCTCGCAAACGGGACCTTCGTGGTCTACACCCTCGGCATTGGCGGCAATGATATCGCCACATATCTCACCGATGATCTCGAGTACCTTATCATAGTTGTCCATAGCGTCCTCATGGTCTTGAGGAGCATAGGGGTATTGGTCTTTTTCTGCGAAGTCGCGTTCGCGGAGTTCCACGATGCGCTTCATCAACGGATGGTTCAAGTAATGCTTGAGTTCCGGACTGTCAGTATAAAAGTTGGCCATAGTTATTATTAAAGGAGTTAAAGGGAGTTAGAGGGAGATATCACTTCGTTCTTTGGGAGATAAAAGGCCAATAGTTTGGTACACCGCGTACGGTACATTTGGCATCTATCTCCATTTATCTCCCTTTATCTCCACAAATCATTTACTATTCTTCTTATAATACTTAATCATTTTGGGTACCACATCCTCTACGCGACCGGTGATGACATAGTCGGCGATGGTGTTGATGGGAGCGTTAGGA
The DNA here is from genome assembly GCA_017622495.1 of Bacteroidaceae bacterium. GTDB lineage: Bacteria > Bacteroidota > Bacteroidia > Bacteroidales > Bacteroidaceae > UBA1189. The sequence goes on from JAGAQY010000001.1 coordinate 6,788, forward strand.
TCGCTGTTGATGGAGATAATCATGGAGCTCTCCTGCATGCCGGCGATATGCTGTATCTGCCCGCTGATGCCGCAGGCGATGTAGAGCTTGGGACGCACGGTGACACCGGTCTGACCAATCTGACGGTCGTGGTCGGCAAAGCCGGCATCCACGGCAGCACGGCTGGCACCTACCTCGCCATGCAATTCCTTGGCCAGGTCGAAGAGGAGTTGGAAGTTCTCGCGCGAGCCTACGCCATAGCCTCCGGCCACCACGATGGGTGCTCCCTTGAGGTTGTGCTTGGCCCGCTCCACGTGGCGTTCGATGACCTTCACCACATAGTCGGTGTCGGGTACATACTTGGCCACGTCGTGACGGACGATCTCGCCTTGATGGTTGGCATCGAAGAGTTCCTTCTTCATCACGCCTTCACGCACGGTAGCCATCTGCGGACGGTTCTCGGGGTTGACGATGGTGGCCACGATATTGCCACCAAAGGCAGGACGAATCTGGTAGAGCAGACCCTCGTAATGCTTGCCTGCTTTCTTGTCGTCGTGCTCACCAATCTCAAGGGCCGTGCAGTCGGCAGTGAGGCCACTATGCAGTGCCGATGACACACGCGGGCCGAGGTCGCGACCGATAACGGTAGCACCCATCAGGGCTATCTGCGGCTGCTCCTCCTTGAAGAGGTTGACCAACACTGAAGTGTGAGGCAATGAGGTGTAGGGATAGAGTCCCTCGGCATCGAACAGATGGAGCACATCTACACCATAGGGCATCACCTGTGCGGCAATGCCTTCGAGGTTGCAGCCAGCAGCCACAGCCTCCAAGCGGCAGCCGAGCTGGGTAGCCAGCGAGCGTCCCTTGGTGAGCAGTTCGAGGCTCACCTCTGCCACGCGGCTATCTTCCTGTAATTCTAAGTATACGAATAGGTTGTTCATAATTCTATTATTTGGGGAGTTATAGGAGTTAAAGGGAGATAGTCGCTTCGCGCCTTGGGGAGATAAAGGCCATTAGCTTTTTTCGCGCGAAACAACTATTGGCCTTTAACTCCTTTTATCTCCTTCTATCTTCCTTTATCTCCATCAAGAAATCGTGTGGTTCTCCACCAGTTCCACAATCAAGTTCTCAATCTCTGCATCGGTGTCGCCCATAGCCTTGCTCTCCTTGGCCTTGAACACGATGTTCTGTATGGCCTTCACCTTAGTGGGTGAGCCCGAGAGACCGCACTGTGCTACATCGCCATCGATGTCGGCCACGCTCCACTCGGTAATCACGGCATTCTTGTGGGTCATCAGCAACTTGGCATTGCGCGGGCGGCAAGGTGCTGCCGAGCCATTGACGGTGATGACGATAGGCAGGGGCCCCTCAACGGTCTCGACGCCTCCATCGATGTGGCGCTTCACGGTGATGCGGCCATCCTCCACCTTGAGTATCTCCTCGGCATAGGTTATCTGGGTGAGTCCCAACTTCTCGGCCACCTGCGGACCTACCTGAGCGGTGTCGCCATCGATAGCCTGACGGCCTCCGATGATGATGTCGTACTCGCCCATCTTGCGGATAGCTGTAGAGAGGGCATACGATGTAGCCAGGGTGTCGGCACCGGCAAAGGCACGGTCGGTGAGCAAGTAGCCACCGTCAGTACCACGAAACATGCCTTCGCGCACAATCTCTGCCGCGCGGGGCGGACCCATGGTGAGCACCTTGACCGTAGTGCCGGGATACTGCTCCTTGAGGCGCAAGGCCTGCTCCAAGGCATTCAGATCCTCGGGATTGAAGATTGCAGGTAGTGCCGCACGGTTGATTGTGCCGTCGGCATTCATGGCATCCTTACCCACGTTGCGTGTGTCAGGCACCTGCTTGGCCAAAACTATAATTCTTAGGTTCATAATTCTATTATTTGAGAAGTTGAGGAGTTAAAGGGAGATAGTCGCTTTGCTAAGGAGATAAAGGCCATTAGCCTTTTCGCGCGTAAGGACATTAGACATTTATCTCCTTTATCTTCCTATATATCTCCCCTTATCTCCACAAGTCATTTACTATGCTTCTTACATTGCCATTCCGCCATCGACCTGCAGCACCTGTCCGGTGACATAGGCCGCGAGGTCCGAAGCCAGGAAGAGGGCAGCACCTGCGATATCCTCACCCTCGCCTGCACGGCGCAGAGGTATCTGCTTGGCCCACTCGGCACGCAGCTCTTCGCTGAGCTTGCCCGTCATATCGGTATTGATAAATCCCGGTGCTATCACATTCGCACGTACGCCGCGCGAACCCATCTCGGCAGCAATGCTCTTGGTGAGACCTATGATGCCCGCCTTCGAAGCTGCATAGTTGCACTGACCGGCATTGCCATGCACGCCCACTACGGACGACATGTTGATGATGCTACCGCTACGCTGGCGCATCATGACAGGTGTGCAGAGGCGGCAGAAGTTGAATGCCGACTTCAGATTGGCCGAGATCACCTCGTCCCACTGCTGCTCGCTCATGCGCATGAGCAAGGTGTCGCGCGTGATACCCGCGTTGTTTACAAGGATGTCGATACGTCCAAACTCCTTCACCACATCGGCCACAAGAGCCTCGGTAGCGGCATAGTCGGCTGCGTCGGCCACATAACGCTTTACCTTCACGCCCAATGCGGCAATCTCCTGCTCGGTCTGCTCGGCTGCTGCACTGGGAGTCACATGTGTGAATGCTATGGCAGCACCCTCGGCAGCAAAGCGCAGGGCCACGGCCTTACCTATGCCACGCGAAGCACCCGTCACGAGTGCCACTTTTCCTTCTAACATTTTTCTCATAACGTTTGTCTTTAAAACTTTTTCCCTTGGCGAAAAAACTTTTTCACAGGCTTGATAAATTATTTTCACAGGTGTGAAATTTTTTTATCATAGGTATGAAAATTCTTTCTCAACAAAGCGAAAAGTATCTGTTGTTAGGTGCAAAGGTAAAAATAGTTTTGTTATCATCAAAAAGAACGCTCACTTTAGCACACTAAAACAACCACGGCATTCGCCCCTTGGCCACAAATCGCCCATATTCCCGCCACAATCGAGAGTCAAGAAACGCCCTTTCCACCGCAGTTTTTCGAATTTCATCGCACAAAAAAGGGCTGCCACATCGGCAGCCCCTCCCAAAAACAATCTTCTACCCTCTTGGCTATGGGGGGAAAGAGACTAAAATGCTACTCTACCATCAACTTGCGAGTATCTACCACATCGCCATGAACAATACGTACGAGGTAGGCACCTCGGTTAAGGGCAACATTGGCAGACTCGCTTACAAGCTGGCCTGAGAGTGTATATACGTATACGCTGGCCTGCTGGGGCAGATTGGCTACGCTGAGCACACCTCGATCTACAGTGATGGTCCACGATGCATGCTGCACGCTGTCAATGGCGGTGGGTGTGATGAGCGACTTGAATAGAGCTATATCGCGCTTCAGAAGCTTCACCGCACGATCTATATCGTCCTGATTGGTCGAGTACAGCAGGGCCTCGTTCTTCTCGAGCGATGCACGCATATCCTCGTAATCTTCTTCCTCGCACACATACTGTCCGTTCTTGACAGCCTCAAGCAATTCCTTTGCCTCTGCTATCAGAGCGCGGAGCTGGCTGTAATCATTGGGCACACGAGTAGCTGCGAATGTAGCAATAGCCTTATCCAGAGCCTCGCACTCAGCATCTACAGTGGTTTGGTTTACACTCTTGCTGCCCACGATAGCGTTAGCCTTGTCAATTGCAGCCTGCAACGCATCAAATGCTGCCACAGGATACTTACCGGCACCCTCACCCTTCTCGGGCTCGGCTGTTGCCATGGCGCTCTTGGCTGTGGCAACAATAGCCTTGAGCTCAGCAAAGTCAATCACCACCTTAGCAGCAGCAAAAGCCTTTGTTGCCTCATCAAGCTGAGCCAACGCCGCGTCTACCGCCTCCTGAGACTGTGCTATATCTTCGTACGTCTGCTTGACTGCTGCTATTACCTTGGCATAGGCGTCAATAGCCTCGGCCGGGTATTGTCCGTCGTAATCACCAGCTACAGCACTCGCGATTGCTGACTCTGCAGCTGCTACAGCCTTGCCCAATGCAGCGCGGTCTACACTATTGGCACTGCTACGATAGAGCTCTCGAGCCGCTGTGAGTTCACCGATAGCCTGTTCGGCCTCGGCAGCGGTAGCCTTCGCAGCCTTCTCAATAGCTGCCTGATAGGCTGCCTTCACAGCTTCGGCGTATTGTCCCTTCTGTATGCCTATCACTGTAGCATCGCACTCGGCCTGACAATCGGCAATGAGCTGTGCCAGATATACCTCAGGAATATCTTTCTCGTTGGCCTTGCCCTTGTATGTTTCAATATCGGCAAGTAACTGGGCTGTGATGGCATTCAAAGCATCTTGATCAGCTGCTTTGGCGGCTGCACTCTTGGTGTTGGCAATCAGAGTCTCGAAAGCCTTAATGTCGGTAGTGGTATACTGTCCCTTTTTATAGCCAGGCACCATAGACTCGAGCAATGCCTGAGCTGCTTGCAAAGCCTCGTCATAGGCCTCGCGATCAAGCTGTACTGTCACATAGGGCTCAACCAACCAATAGGCATATGTGTTGCCTGCACCGACCTTGTCGCTATATATGGAAGAGCCGGAGTTGTTGTCGTCAGTGCCGGCGAAGGTGCCAGAGATATAGAACTTGAGACCCAGGTATCGGCCCTCGAGCTGCTCTATCTGCATGATAGCAGCCGAGTCGGGAGCCTCTTTCCAAACGGTATTGTACGCTCCTGTGCGAGCGAAGTAATAGCCGGTCTGCAATGACTTGATATAGTATCCCATGTCAAGTGTGTCAATAGCCTCAAGCACTACGATTTGCTCGTCTGCGGCTTTCATCTCTTCGGTCATTGCCGTCATGGTGGCGTTGCCGCTTGCCGTGAATGTGAGCAAGTTGCCGCTGCTATGCTTAAGGACATAGGTGAGTCCAGTATCGAACGGGCTGATGGGGTTGTATGAAACCGAAAACTCAGCGATAGCCTCTTCGAGGAAGTCGGCAACAGCCTGCCCCTCCTCAAAGGAAGAAATCGCGCTCATGGTCTCCTCGGCATTGGCTATTGCCTCGAGGAATGTATCCATGGCCTCCTGAGGCACCTCCCAATAGTTGACACCCACACTCACCGATGCAGCCAGAGCCTTAGCCTTGGCCAACGCTTTCTCTGCAGCACGTGTCAGTGAATAGATGTCGATAATCCAATGCGAGTTGGCCAGTGAGGCGGCCTTATCGCAGTACAGCAACGAGCCTTCTGCTGTGGCATCGCTACCCAGATGACCCTTGCCGGCCACATTCTGCAATGTGTACGTTCCCTCGCCATAGGCTGAGATATACCACTCAGACTCGGTAGCTTTCTCGGCGCTCCAATGGGTATCCCAAGCACTTGATGTAGACTTTGCAAGGTAAACCTCGGCTGCTACATTCTTTATATAATATGCCCCTTCGGTAGCGCCTTCCTCAAGCATAAACTGCTCAGCCTCAGCTCCTGTGGGAACTACGAGACCCACATTGGTAGCACCCTCTACATAGCCAATGTTGTTGCCTGCCACCTGGGTAATGGTATACTTCTGTGTAAGGTCGGGCTTGTTCATCTTGTTGATAGCAAAAGTCTCCATAGCTTCTTGCAGCAGCGCCAGTGCCGCAGCATAGTCGGCCATGCCCTGCGACTCCTCAATGGCCTTACCATAGGCAGCATAGGCAGCGGGTGAGTACATGAAGATACCGTCTCCCACCAGTGATGTACTGATACCAGCGTACTCCTTCTGTGCCTTGGCGAGCAGTGCATTGTAGTTGTATTCGTCGTCACGTTCATCGGCCGACACATACTCCTTTATTATCCAGCAGTTCTTGCTCGACGTACCGTTCTTGTTGGAATATACAGCTGAGCCAGCAGTAGTGTTATCAAGACCTAAAACAGAGCCGCTACCCATGTTCTTGATTTGTACAAAATCTATGTAGTCGACTATCTGGAAGATAGCATTGGCTGTAGTCAGATCAACTGTTCCAGATTTCGTATCCCATGAGCCACTGCGATAGATGTAGTTGCCCGCGGCATCCTTGATGTTGTATCCCGAGGCTGCAGCGCCTTCGGGAGCTTTCTCAAGCACAAATACCTGTGTGGCATCTGCCACATCCTCCTCGGCAATGCCCACCGTGCCCCCTCCTGTAGTGAGGTAGAGCTCGGCAGCAACGTTGACAAACACATATTTCTTGTCGAGGCTAAAGGGAGGATTGGCACTGCTGGCATACACCTTCGATGCTGCTTCGAGCTGGCTGCATGCCTCATTGATCTCGGCCTGTATCGTGGCTCCAGCCAATACTCCTTTGGCTGCATCGATGGCATCCTGCAAGGCAGCACGCACCTCGGTGCTATACTGTCCTCTGCCGTCGCCCTCTTCCGTATCGGCCAACAACGCCTCGGCATCAGCTATGAGCTGCTCGAGCTTAGCCACATTCAGTTCATTGGAGAGCTGCACCTCGCCCAAGAAGAAACAGTCGAGACTTGTAGCTGCATTGAGCCATCCGAGGTTAGCCACGCAATAAGGACGCTCGGCCGTAGCCGTGAACACCACCTGAGTCTGCACCCACGTATCGGCCTTGTAGCTCACGAGTGTCAACTGTTCATCGGTACCCGTAGCTGAGGCTGCCGCACAGATCTTACTATATTGCGTGTTGCTTGACATTCCACTGGCTGTGCGGTTGGCCCACATACTAAACAGGTAGGTCTTGCCGGGCGTGAGTTGCCATCCCTGCTTGATTGACTTATTGGAGCCGCTACCTGCACCTCCCAAAGCCTTCAGATAAGCTCCTCCATCGGGGCCACCTTCGGCTACCACCTCGAAGTTATCGGCAGAAATGGCCGACCCGTCACCTGCAGTCCAATTAACAAGGCCCTCATCAAACGAATGGTTAGGAATCAGGTTCTCACCCTGAACGACATAGATACCATCCTCAGCGGTCACTTTGTCGCCCACTTGAGGCACATAGTTCTGTGCCACGGCATGTGTTGTAGCCACGCTCATCAGTGCAGCGAGGCACGTTAACAATAGATTACTGTGTTTCATAAGATAGAACATTTATTTGTTGTGTTATATATATCAAAGATGTGTCTCAAGGGAAGGAGTGATATCACTGATGCACCCTTGGTGCAAAAATAATTTATTTTCTCTATGCATAGACACTGATGAGAGGGTAGAAAGCGAGAAATAACTATTTTTTGCCCCTTTTTATCTTATTTTCCCCCTCATTCATAGACAAGACACTTTCATGAGCCGATAATTCGATATATCTTTACACTGGCAAAAAGAGAAGCCATACATCATATATATTACCGCATCTATTGACTATGAACGCGAATTTTCCCATACGGTCCTTGATGGCACTGACTATAGCCATCTGTCTATGCTTTCCCTATCATGGGCAGGGTGGCGAACTACCCTACGAGGTTACTTTCCAAAACCTCAATGTAGCGGAGAAGATACCCTCTAACAACATCAATGTCATTTACCAAGACCACATCGGATTCCTCTGGATTGGGACTGGGCAGGGACTCTACCGCTACAATGGCTACACTGTAGAGGTATACAAAAACCATCAAGAACAACCGCACCTGCTGACCTCAAACAATGTGCTTTGCCTTGCCGCTGACCGCATAGGACACCTATGGGTGGGTACAGACCGAGGCATCACTCGCCTGCACCTTGCCACAGGAGAGCTGGCAACGTATCACCTCACCGACTTCGACAATACAGACCACATCGCCGTGATGACCATCACTCGTGACGAACAGCTATGGGTAGGCACCAAGGGTGGACTCTACCGCTACGATGCCACAGACGACGAGTTTGTTCTCTACTGCGACCAACGGGGAAACTCCAGGGTTCCCCACAGCTCCATCACCTCTATCATGGAAGATAGCCAAGGATATATCTGGATAGGCACGTGGGATCGGGGACTTTATCGCTACGACCCCGCCAATGGTACCTATTACGAGCTCCCACGCTTCAACGACATCAATTCGGCGCATGTCGTATTTGAGGACCACCAAGGCAAGCTATGGGTAGGCACGTGGGGCAAAGGACTATACCATATATATAACCCACACGCTACGGGTGAGCCCCTACAATTCAAGAACTACATGTGTGAGCAATACCCTGCACTACCCTCAAACTACATCTACTCCATGGCTACCGACCCCTACACGCACATGATATGGGTGGGGACTTCCAAGGGCTTGACCTTCGGTATAACCGATGCCCATGGGGCAGACTTTCATGGATTGCCGTCCTCGGCAGAGACATTCAAACACGCCTTCGGACGCGGAGCATCGCACCTGCTTTGCGATCGTGACGGACACATCTGGCTCAACGCCTCACTCTATGGCATCGTCTCGGCCAGTACACACCCGCGCAAACTGGTGAGCCACCCGCTGCCGGCACCTTACACTGACAGCTACAACATCAGCGCCCTATCTTACGATAATCGGGGCAACCTGTGGATAGGTATCGACAATCAAGGACTCCTCCAAGTGAATGCCAGTAACCTCGATGCTACTGACCGCACCTATCTACTGGGGCAGCCATCACACCCTGGCTCGTTCAAGGTAAATAAGATATACCAGCTCCACAACAGACTGATGGCCTTCGGTACCGAGCGTGATGGTCTAATCATCGCCGACTCCTTGCATACCATCACCAACTACAACAGGCACAACGCACCATGGATGCAAGACAACTGCGTATACTCCATCCACGAAGACGACGAACACAACCTCCTGTTGGGCACATGGATGGGCCTAAGTATCCTATACCCCCATGGTGAGGGAATGTACCTCACCAATGAGCATATAGCACCCATCATCAACGATGCCCGTATCACACATATCACCCCAGGAAAGGACTGCTACTGGCTCTCTACACGCAACAAGGGCATCATCCGCCTCACTGGCAATATCCACCACACTGCCTCTTTACAAGCTACACTTTACGACAAGCCACTCGATACCGAACTTCCCGTCACCGATGTTTTCAAAACAATAGTAGACCCAGTAGGTCGCGTCTGGGCATGTTCAGAGGCTGGACTCATGCTCTACGATCCACAGCGCAACGGTTTCAGCATTGTCAACCATCGTTTCGGCATCCCCTACGACGACATATACAGCATCGAACAAGGTGCCGACAGCACCCTATGGCTATCTTCCCGACATGCCATCATACACCTGCAACTCTCTACAACAGGTGAGGTAAGCAAACTACGCCTCTACAGCCGTAAGGATGGCATAGACAACTACAGCTTCAACAAACGCTTCTCCTGTACTGCACCTAACGGAACCCTATGCTTCGCAAGTCTTGCCAGCTATACCACCATTGCCGACATTGCTACACAAGCCACACGTCCTGACTCACCCGCCTACGTATCGGGCATAGAGTTGTCAAACATCTCCCTACGGGAACTGCACGGACAGTCGCGGCAGCCCATTGCCGATGCATTGCCACCCTACACACGCATGCTCACACTCGCCCCCGAGCATCGCCACCTCCGCTTCCAGTTTTCCTCATTCAACTACGATGAACTCACCGACGAGAACTTCGCCTACCGCCTCGATGGCTACGACAGAGATTGGCAATATACCGAGAGCGGCAACGCTAGTGCCCACTACAACAACCTCCCTTGGGGCCGATACACCCTACGCCTGCGCTCAATGAACCCCGATGGGTCGTGGAGTCAGTGCGAACAGTCGCTACAAATACATATCAAACCTCCCTTATACCTCCGCTGGTATGCCATAGTCCTCTACATAGCACTGCTGACGGGGCTGCTGCTGCTCATCGCCCGATACCTACAATCGCGTGCTCATAGTCTTCATGAGATTGAGCTTGCCCATATGGAAAAGGAGCAACTTGCCCAACTCAACCACAACAAGCTACGCTTCTTCACCAACATCACCCACGACCTCATGACGCCTCTCACCGTAATCCTGGCCACTACCGACAAGCTACAACAAGAATCGCCCCAGCATGCCGAGGACTATAAGGTGATACAAAACAACCTCAATCGCCAGATACGCCTGCTGCAGCAGATACTTGAGTTCCGCAAAGCAGAGACGGGCAACCTCCACCTACAGGTATCGCCAGGCGATGTAGCCGACTTCTGTCGCCGCGAGATAGAGAGCATTCAACCCCTCATGCGCACCAAAGAGCTCCACCTATCGCTCGTGTGCAGTCCCGAGCACATCACAGGCTATTTCGACCCCGACAACCTTGACAAGGTCATCTACAACCTCCTATCCAATGCTGCCAAGTATAATCACCCGGGCGGATTCATCCACGTCACCTTGCGCGCAACCGACGACGGCAACCGCGTGCAACTCACCGTGGCTGACAATGGCAAAGGCATAGCCCCACCGAAACTCGTCCACATCTTCGAACGATTCTACGAGGGCGAGCACCGCAGGCACAGCACCTATGGTACAGGCATTGGCCTATCTCTCACCCGCGACCTGGTAGAACTACACCATGGCACCATAAGCGTAACCAGCCAAGAAGGTCAAGGCACCACCTTCACCGTAGAACTCCCCATCGGGCGCAGCGCCTTCGGAGACGACGAGGTAGATGACACAACGATTGATAGTCAACAGACAACGGTAATCCATCATCCATCGACCATCAACCATCGGCCATCGACCATCCTCATCGTAGAAGATAACCAAGAACTCATCGACCTCATCACCCAATTGCTTACTGCAGAGTACCGTATCGTACGTGCCTACAATGGCAAGGAGGCGCTTGAGTTGATGGAGACGGATGATATTGACCTCGTCATCACCGATGTGATGATGCCCGTGATGAGCGGCATGGAACTCACCCAGCAGTTACGCAGCAATCCACTATGGAGCAATATCCCTATCATCATGCTCACAGCCAAGCGTGCTGAAGAGGCACGCGCCGAGGCCTATACTGCAGGAGCTGATGCGTATATCACCAAACCATTCAGCATAGATGTGCTCAAAGCTCGTATCGACAACCTCCTACTGCGCAAACAGCAGATAGCTCACGCCATCAAGGAAATTGGTCTTGCAGGGTTGGGGCAACTGAACCTCACGAGCGAAGACGAGGCCTTCGTGAAACGATGCGTGGAGTGTGTGCAGCGCCACCTGAGCGATTCGACATTTGACCAACAGACCTTTGCCGATGAGGTAAACATGTCGAAATCCACCCTATACAAACGACTCAAGAGCCTTACCGGGATGTACACCTCGGCATTTATACGACATATACGCATGAGAGCGGCCTGCCAGCTGCTCGAGGCGCAACCCCACATACGCATTGCCGAGCTGGCCTACGCCGTGGGGTACAACGAGCCTAAGTATTTCTCCTCATGCTTTAAGAAGGACTTTGGGATGCTTCCTACAGAATATGCCGAGAAGCAGGCTGGCAAGAAGCAATAATATCTTGTCATAGAAAAAGTTGATACAAACGAGTCAACTTTTTCTAAGACAAGACTGAATTATCTGGCAAACATCTTGCGACCATGCTGGATGTAGATCTGACCCTTTGCAGGAGCCAATATACGCTGACCCTGAAGGTTGTACATAGCGTTGTCAAATACCTCTACAGACTCAAGGCTCTCGACACCCATGTGCAAGGCTTGCTCCTCCATGAGCTGACGATTGGTAGCGCGATAGTCGCGGCTATACATGTCGGCCTCGGCACGCTCGGGATAGAGAGAGGAATCGAAATAGACGGCAAAACTCTGGTGGATGGCCGATGACTCCTCATTCAAGAACAGATTCGTACCCGCCATAGTAGCATTGCCCGACACGGAAAGGCACATGCCATCCTCGACATTGCGGATACAATAATAGCCGTCCTCCTCCAATATGAACTGCCATAACTGGGTAGCAGCCTCCTTAGCATTGCTCCAGCGGACGGTACCATATACATTCTCCATATATTTCCCTGTAGCCTTGTTTTCTAGTTTATAGATGTAGGGATCATTGGTAGCATGAAATATCCATACCAGATTCGACTCACCATCATCCTCGAGCGTAAGTGTAGCCGAAGGGCGGGAGATGACACGGTTGGAGTATTTCTCGAGCAAAAGATATTCGGCTCCATCATCAATCTTGGCCGTACGCTTCAGTTGGTACATATCATCAAACACACTCATATCCCATTTGTCGTACCAGCGGACGGTAGGATATCCTGATCGGACGCTCAACGGCAACCACACATGCTTGGAACTCTGCACATTGCCAGAGTTCCATCGGTCGCCCATATAGACAAAGCACCGCTCACGACCAGGCACAGGAAATACAAAATTGCTCTGCGAGCGGTAGCTATTATCCTTCCCCTCATCAATACAGTAGTTGATACCTGTGCTACCATCGCTGGCCTTAAAGTCGGCAGGAGCCATCCATTCACCCATCAACTCGGTAGTATACATGTATCGTCCGGGGTTAGGGTCCCAGCCCGTGCAGCCTGAGAAGAGTCCATAGTAGGTCTCATCTACACGGAAGAGGGCTGCAGCCTCAAACCTCCGTCCCTTGAGCTGGAGGTTTACATCGGCCGTAGGCGACAGATAATCTGATGTCAACGGTGTACAGTGGGTGTTAGAGTTCATATTGGTGGAATAGATGTGATAGGCTGTGCCATCAGCATCTTTAAAGAGTGTCTGGTCACGGGAGTCGTGATCGTTGGGACGGAACACGTCGACCAGCACGTAGGGTCCCGTCACCTTATCGGATTGGCATACGGCAACCTTGGCTTTACCATAATCGCTGCCATTCTCCCAATGAATCCACATAACCCACTTCCCTGTGGAGTCATTATAGATGACCTTCGGGCGCTCCAAGGTACGGCCTGGTGCGATGTCGACACAGGCATCTGTCATGGTGCCTGTAGGAGTCACCGCACGACCCACGCGTTTCCATGAATAGAAATCTGTAGAGCTATAGCAACTGATACCATCGGACTTATTGCCCGAGCGTTGCTCGCCAAACCAATAATAGACACCCTCATGGTATACTACACAACCACCATGCGCATTGATGGCATTGCCACTGGTATCGTACCAGGTCTCACCCGGGCGGATGTCGCCGGCAACCGACGACACCGCACTCATGGCGAGAAACGAAAAAGTTATTATAGATAAAAAACCTATACGACGATTCTTCATATTACCTATTAAAATACTACTTTAAGTACTTGTCGCTCGTTCTCATATATTACGGCTACGATGTATATACCACGTGTGGGCAACGGCAACTTAGTACCTTCGGTATATCCTGATAGGCTATTCGTTAATGTGCCTGCCTGATTGTATACAAGCACAAGAGAGCCTTCACGAATGCCATAAAGTGAGAGCAATCCGTCTGATACATCTGCCCTGACGGTACCATCAGTAGCTGTCGCATGCTCTATAGCACTCTGAATCTCACTTATAGTCAGTCCGGGCATCATGGGTGCATAGGCTCCCGTGGCATCGTAGGCAAAGTAGGCAACGTCAGCGTCAAGGCTCTCGAAACCGAGCTGCGCTTCGGGAAGGCGGCTCACGCCGGTAAGGCGGGCGTCGTCGACCTGGAGGGCACTCACAGAGGCACCC
>JAGAQY010000007.1 GCA_017622495.1 Bacteroidaceae bacterium
GGTATTATTTATAAGCATCGTACCACCTCCCCCTCTTTGAGGGTACTCCTCCTAACCCAGGAGGAGAATTTAAAGAATGTGGACAACATCTATATTATCACCTAATTTTTTGAGTTCGTTGGCTCTTGAATTTCTCCTTGTCCTACGTATTTTCTATCTGCAGTCGGAAGGATTTCTACTTGCAGGCAGAATGGTTTCTATTTGCAGTTAGAAACATTTCTACTTGCAAGTAGAAACATTTTTCTCTTTGCCCAACAAAGATAATCTATTGTTCCGTTTTTTGCAAACGAACCTCCCATTTTATTTGCAAGTGCACTGGCTCTCAGGGTATTGACATTGGGATTTTGAAGTTGTAACTTTGTGTCAAAATAACATAAACAAAACAGAAAGCTATGCAAGAATCTAATGTAAACCAACAACCCAAGTCTTACGCCGATGTGCTGCGCGAGACCCAGCAGGAGGAGTTTCCCCTGCTCAGTGAAGTCACCCAAGGGCTCGTGGAAGAACCCATCACGCTGATGAACTCCATCTATGACGAGGATGGTGTGGTAGTTCCCTGCCCACTGCCCGATACGATGTGGAAGTCTCTACCTCAGATGATGAGCGAGACCTTGTCCTTGTACGATGATGCAGATATAAGAACGATGCTCCTGATGGCCCTAATGCCTACCTTAGGCTCGGCCATGAGTAATGTACGCGTGCGCCACGGCCAGCGACTCTACTCGCTCGGCATGATGAACATCTGTGTAGGCCCCTCTGCCTCTGGCAAGGGATGCGTGGGCGATGTGGCCAGCCTCGTCGATGGCATCAACAAGATTATCTGCGAGGAGAGTCTGCAGGCACAGTCCGACCACCGCAAGCGCCACACGCGCTACAAGCGTTTAAGCAGCCAATTGAACTTTGCCGCCAAGGGCGATGTGTCGCAACTCGTGGATGTGAACGACATTGCCGAGGAGGTGGACGAACCCCAGGCACCTCTGCGCCGTATGCACAAGCTACCTGCCAAGACTACTGCGGCGAACTATTACCGCCTGCTCTATGCCAATGGAGACAATATCTCCTACCTGCATATCCCCGAACTGGCGGAGATGAGCGCCGCCAACAAGGGTTCGTTCGGTGACTTCATGTACATCCTGCTTGCCGCGCAGAACGAGGAGCAGCTCCACACGGGGCGCAAGACCGATGATGAGGACTATCTCATTGAGCACACCCGACTCGCCATGGCCGCTACGGGCACCATGTCGTCGGTGCGTGAGTTTATCCCCAACTTGGAGGATGGTCTCTCCACCCGCTTCCTCTATCATAACCTGCCAGCGAAGAGCACGGTGCGTGGCGAGATGGACGAGGCCACGGCCGAGGCGTTCATGGATGTGTATGGCCATCACCGCGGTGTGCTCACCGAGATATGGAAGGAGCTGCGTCCGTTTGAGGGGAAGGCCGACGAGGAGCTACCGCGCTTGATAATCTCGGACGAGCAGCGCAAGTATATCGACGAGTATTACCGCCAGCTGGTATCGTTCGTGGCCTTGGCCTTGCCGGACAAGGACTTGCGTGCACCCATCCTGCGCTCGCGCCTCAACCTCTACCGTATGCTGATGATCATTGCCGTGCTGCGCCGCTATGAGGAGCTGGGATGTGTAGAAGGAATGTTTACCGAGAAGCGCTTCGCCATCGCGGAGGCCGACCTGAAGTGGGGCCTCGCGTACATCTTCTACTGCATGATGCAGACCTCCACCATCTACGACCGCCTGCGCCGTGAAGAGCGCGAGGAGCCCAAGCGTGTAAACATCAGTGCCTTGGCTTTCGCACAGTATTTGCCTCAGTGCTTCACTACGGCCGTGGCCAATGAGAAGGGTGAGGAGCTGGGTATCAAGTCCCGCGCCGTGAGCTATCACCTGCGCACACTCTGCGCCAAGGGCTACATTGAACGTATCCGCCAAGGGGTGTATCGCAAGGTGGTGAAGCGTGTGAACAGAAAAAACAGACCTGCAGCATAGATTTGCGCAAGTTGGTACGTTACACCCTGAGAATCATAGGAGTTGCAAGTGCAACTTTTGCGTAATTTTTTGCGTAAACTATTGCGCAAACTTAACAGACTGTTTGGGATTATATTCTTATGTAAATTGACCACAGATTACGCGGATTACATGGATTATTCCCTTGTAGTGTACTACAGCCCCGTTTTGTAATCTGTGGAATCTGAGAAATCCGTGGTTTAATGAGTTAGTTTGGTGATTAGTGTTTAATGTAATCGCGGTACCAACTTTCAGCTCTCGGCCTTACTCGAAGTCGATCTTGATGTCGAGCTCCTCGCCCAGCTCGCTCAGAGGCTCTTCGCTGATGAGCTCTTCGGTGGTGGGGATAGGGCTGGCTGCATTGGGACACCTATAGTCGGGCGACTGGTTGTCGTGGATGTAGCCTATGGCCTTGCTCAGTGCGCCGATGAATTTGGTGAAGTCTTCCTGGTAGAGGAATATCTTGTGCTTCTCGAAAGAGTAGGGGGCTTCGGGGCCTTCGCCCATGATGATTTTCTTGCTTTCGGTGATGGCCAGGAAGAGTTCGCCTCGCTTGTTGCGCTTCACGTCGAGGTAATAGATGCGCTTGCCGGCCTTGATGGATTGTGAGAATACGATGTCTTTTTCGTTGTCCATAGTATAGTGAGTTTTTTAGTTTTTTAGTTTTTAAGTTTGTCCGATTGGACTTTTAGGCTTTCGGTTTTTCAGTTTCAACTCAAAAACTTATCAACTCAAAAACTTAAAAGTAACCATTAACTGCAAATTTGGCGTTTTTATTCGAGAAATGCAAATAAACCGGATGTTTTTGTGCCTATTTGGTGATAATTTGGTTGTGACGATAGAAAAAGACTCATGTGTGGCCTTAAATC
Source organism: Bacteroidaceae bacterium (assembly GCA_017622495.1). Classification (GTDB taxonomy): domain Bacteria; phylum Bacteroidota; class Bacteroidia; order Bacteroidales; family Bacteroidaceae; genus UBA1189. Next base: position 2,885 of record JAGAQY010000007.1, read on the forward strand.
GGAAAATTATGTGTACCTTTGTGCCTTGAAAATTTCATATAGCGTTATGATCAATAGAGTTCTTATCAGATTGAAGGTGATTCAGGTCATCTATGCCTACTATCAAAATGAAGGCAAGAGTGTGGAAGCTGCAGAGAAGGAGTTGTTTTTTAGCTTGTCAAAAGCATACGACTTGTACAACTATTTGTTGTTGCTGATGGTAGAGGTCACTCGCTTTGCCGACCGCCGTATCGACAATCGCCGTCACAAGTTGCGCCCTACCTACGAGGACCTCAATCCTAACACCCGATTTATCGATAATGCTTTCATCGCCCAGCTGGCCGAGAACAAGCAGCTGGAGGCGTTCAGGAGCAACCAGAAGCGCTCGTGGGAAGATGAGGGCGAGTTTGTGAAGCGCCTCTTCGAGCGCATTGAGCAGACGAAGGCATATCAGGAGTATATGGCCAAGGAGGCCCTGACCTATGAGGATGACCGCGAGCTGTGGCGCAAGCTGTATCGCAGCATGATAGCGCAGAACGACGAGATAGACGAGTTGCTCGAAGACCAGAGCCTCTACTGGAACGACGACAAGGCTATCGTGGACACCTTCGTGCTGAAGACCATACGCCACTTCGAGGCTGCCAAGGGTGCCGACCAGGAGCTGATGCCCGAGTATAAGAACGATGAGGACAAGGAGTATGCCAGCCGCTTGCTCAAGGCTGCCATCACCGGGGCCGATGCTTACCGCAAGCTGATGGAGGGCAATGCCAAGAACTGGGATATGGAGCGATTTGCCTTCATGGATATCCTTATCATGCAGGTGGCTCTGGCCGAGATATTCACCTTCCCCTCTATACCGACGGTGGTGACCCTCAACGAGTATGTGGAGATTGCCAAGATGTATAGCACGCCCAAGAGCGGCAGCTTTATCAACGGTATGCTCGACACAATTGTTAATCATTTGAAAAAAGAGGGCCGTCTCACCAAGGAATAACCGAAGATTGTGTATCTTTACATCCGTAAGGATTGTTATATCGATTCGTTTAACTTAATAAATATAGAGTAATTATGTTGTTATTGCAAGCACAAGCAGCAGGAGGCTCGTCCTCATTTATCTTGATGATGGTGTTGATGTTCGTCATCATGTGGTTCTTTATGATTCGTCCGCAGCGCAAGCAGCAGAAGGCTATCGAGGCTTTCCGCAACAGCCTCAGCGCAGGTCAGCAGGTAGTGACCAGCGGCGGCATATATGGCACCGTGAAGGAGATAAACAACAACATCGTGGTGCTGGAGATTGCCCCCAGCGTGAAAATCAAGGTGGACAAGTCGGCCGTATATGCCGATATGTCGGCTACTGCACAGCAGTAAGTTAAGGTTCTTAAGTTTGTTAGTTTTTAAGTTTGTGAAACTCAAAAACTCATGAACTCAACAACTTAAATCTGTATGGCTGAGAAACGTACCCATCGGTTGCAGAGTACAAAACAGTTTGTAAGAAACTTCCTGCGTATCAACAACAGCAGGGAGTTTCTCATCTTTTTGTTTTTCCTGTTCATCTCGTTTGTATTCTGGTATCTGATGACCATGACAGGCGAGTATGAGATGAAGTATTCGCCCAAGGTGCGCCTGAAGAACCTGCCCAAGGAGATGATTGTGATAGAGCCATTGCCCGAACGCATCGATGTGACACTCAGGGACAAGGGCGACAAGCTGGTGGAGTACAGGGCTCGCGGCAGATTCAAGGAACTGGTGGTGGACTTTGCCCAATACCCCAATGTGATGGGGCGCACGGCAATACACGGGAAAGAACTGGAAAAGCTGGTAGCAGCCAATCTGTCATCGTCAACACACATCGTGGCGCTATCGCTCGATACCCTGCAGTACTACGTAGCCTCGGCAAAGGGAGTGAAAGTGCCGGTGAAGGTCAGCGGCCGCATGGAGGCCAATCATCAGTATCGCATCAACCGTGTCAGCGTATATCCCGATAGCGTCATGGTATATGCCCCACAGGCATACCTCGACTCACTGTCGGCTGTGTATACTCCCCGTGTTGACTATGTAGACCTTACCGACTCGGTGAGTGAAGTGCTCACGCTGGATGCCCGGCAGCGCGGCATCAGGTATGAGCCGTCCGAGGTTGTGGTAGGAGTGGCGGTGAGCCCGTATGTGACCAAGACACTCGAAGTGCCCGTGACGGCCTATCTGTTTCCCTACGGCATGTCGCTCAAGACATTCCCTTCAAAAGCCAAAGTGGCGTTTCGCGTCAGTCTGGAGGATTATGGCTTGATTACCGAGAAGGACTTTGCCCTGCAGGTACACTACACACAGATACAGAACAACCTCTCCGGTAAGGTGGAACTGCACCCTACGGTGTTGTCAGACAAGGTATACGATGTGAAGGTAGAGCCCTCTGAGGTGGATTACCTGCTGGAACTCGACGTGTTGCCTGCCATCAGCGGAGAGTAATCTTATACATATCCCATGAACTCGGTAGGTAATCCATACAGAATAGCTGTAGTAGGCGGTATCGGAAGCGGCAAATCGGTAGTGTCGCGACTGCTCGCCATGATGGGCGTGCCTGTATATGATTGCGACACGAGGGCCAAGCAGCTGATGAACCGCGATGAGGGGCTGCGCACAGCACTTGTAGGGGCTATAGGCGACAGAGTGTATGGCGCCGATGGCATGCTCGACCGTGCCTACCTGGCCTCCTACATGTTTGGCTATCCGGAGCGTGTGGCACAGGTGAATGCACTGGTACATCCGGCTGTGCGGGCCGACTTTAGGGCGTGGGCGCATGATACAGGTGCTCCCATAGTGGCCGTAGAGACCGCCATACTCTATGAGGCGGGTATGGATGCCGATGTGGATACCGTGTGTGTGGTATATGCCCCGGCCGAACTGCGTATGCAGCGTGCCATGCAGCGCGACGGAGCCGATGAGGATTCGGTAAGACGCCGCATGAGTAGCCAGATGCCCGATGAACAGCTGCTGTCGAGAGCTACCCATGTAATCTGCAATGACGGCCGCAGGTCACTCATAGCACAGGTGACGCAGATACTTGGAAAAATAAAGGCCGAACGATTTTAGAATATCACCAATAAAACGTATTTTTGCATCTCGAAATTAAACCACCCGGAATTATCGAAGTCAATCTATACAGAAACATTAGTAACAAAACATTAAAAAAACGAAACAATTATGCTCAGAACAGTTTTGACCATTGCCGGCAAGCCCGGTTTATATAAGTTGGTGTCCAGCGGACGCAATATGCTCATCGTGGAGGCTATCGACGCCACTAAGAAGCGTATGCCGATACATGGTACAGACAAGGTAGTGTCGCTCGGCGATATTGCCATGTACACCGACGACGAGGAGGTACCCCTGTGGCAGGTGTTGGAGAATGTGAAGACCAAGTGCGAAGGCGCTGCATGTGAGATCGACCACAAGAAGGCTTCCAATGAGGAGTTGGCCGACTTCTTTGCCGAGGTGCTGCCCAACTATGACCGCGACCGTGTATATATGTCACACGTGCGCAAGCTCATACAGTGGTACAATATCCTCGTGGCTGCTGGCCTTACCGACTTTGTACCCGAAGATGCTGCCGAGCAGGCTGCTGAGGAGGCATAAGATACTGCCTGCACATAGATTGTATAACATAACAAACGAAATACGATAATTACTATGAAGAAAATTTTTATTGCTATTGCTCTTGCAAGTGCTGTGTCGGTAAGCGCCAATGCACAGGGTCTCTCAGGCCTGTTCAAGTCTCTTACTGGCGGTAATAAGACTGAGAATGAAACGAAGACTGAGACCGTAGTGGAGACTCAGGACAAGAATACTACGAATACTGCTACAGGCACCAATGTGCTGGGTAACGTGTTGGGCAATCTCGCTGGGGCTACCACAGGCACTGCCACCGATGACAATACCTCAGCGGCTTCGGGCCTGCTGGGTGGCTTGCTCGGTACACTGGCAGGCAACGGAAATACCAGTGCCAACGAAGACGGTACTGCACTTACCAACAACGGTATCGTATCGGGCTTGCTGGGCTCGGTGCTCAATGCCTTTACTCCCGTAACGCAGCAGACTATCGTGGGTACGTGGAACTTCAAGGGGTCGGCCTTCGTCTTCGAAAGCGAGAATGCACTGGCTGGCCTCGGCAGTGATGCCATAGCTTCGCAGGTAGAGGCTAAGGTAGACAAGTATCTGGCCAAGCTCAAGATTCAGGAAGGCTCATGTGTCATTACCTTCAACGAGGACAATACATGTACCTTCACTGCCGGCAAGCGCACACTTAACGGTACATACGAGTTTAACCCCGAGACGAAGGAGCTCAAACTCAGCTATGCGGGCTTGCTCTCTACCAATGCTTACCTGGTGTATGATGCCGGTACCATCAATATCGTATATCAGAGCGACGGTTTGCTCCGTATCCTCAAGGCTATAGGCTCTATGAGTACCAACAGCACCTTGGCTCTGCTCAATACCTTGCTCGATCAGTACAATGGTCTGCGCATCGGTATGGCATTCGGCAAATAAGTGTATATATAATATAAGAATAAGAGACACGGCCATCCAGGTCGTGTCTCTTGTGGTTTATAGCGGTTCGATGTCGACGACAGTCAGTGTGCTGTCGGCCACAGTGAAGCGTATGTCGTATCCCTCAAAGGGCATGCCGTAGACCTTTTCTGGATTGTCCTGGTACTGTGGACGTGGGTCAAGGGCCAGCACGCGGGTGAGCGCTTCGAGACTTTCAGGTTTGATGAGAGCCTGCAGGTGAGGGGGAAATGCCACGGCCAGCTCTTGCCAGCGGCGCTCATCTACAAATCCGCTGCGTGCATCGGGGTGGCAGTCGGCATAGGTCACGTAAGGCTTGATGTCGTAGATGGGGGTGCCATCCATCAGGTCGGCACCGAGTACATGGATGACGGGACCTTCGGTCAGGCTGAGCTCGATACGCTCAATCCGTACCGACGATAGCCCTATGGGATTGGGGCGGTAGGGCGATCGGGTAGCGAAGACGCCCATCAGTGTGTTTCCCCCGAGTAGGGGAGGGCGCACGGTAGGCTGCCACGAGGTAGCACCGCGCTCTTCTCTGGATTTGTTTGCCGAGAACTCCCATAGTATCCACAGATAATCAAAACCGTCGAGACCGCGCAGGGCATCCATATTCCTATACGGAGGCTCAAATACGATGCGGCCACGCAGCTCAGCCACAATTCCGCTTTGTCGCGGTATGCCAAACTTTGTCGGGAAAGCGCTATGGAAGTGGGCGATGGGAGTCATGGGAGTTTTGAGTTTTTAAGTTATTAAGTTTTTAAGTTTTTGAGTTTTTGAGTTTTTAAGTTTTTAAGTTTTCATCCCTCAACCATCATCCCTCAACCCTCAACCATCAACCATCGTCCATCAACCATCAACCCTCAACCCTAAATATACGGATTATACTTTATCTCATCCTCTATTGTCGTGGTGTCGCCATGTCCGGGATATACGACGGTATGAGCGGGTAGGCCGAGCAGACGGTTCTGTATGGAGTGTATGAGCTGTGCATAGTTGCCATCAGAAAAATCGGTACGGCCAATAGAGCTCTGGAAGAGTGTGTCGCCGGCAAAGAGCATTGCTTCCTCCTTGATATAGAAACACATGCCTCCTGCCGAGTGTCCCGGTGTGGCTATACACTCCAATGTGTGGTCTCCCAAGGTGAGGATGTCGCCATCATGTAATGGATGCTCTACGGGGCGTGGTGCACCATTGGGGCGTATGCCGAAGCGTGCTACCGTTTGGGTGAAGTTGTCGAGCCATGGAGCATCGAAGAGGCTGGCACTGAGCTTTACGCCAAAGGTGTCCTCTACAAATGATACTCCAAAGATGTGGTCGAAGTGCAGATGGGTACACAAGAGGTACTTGACCTGTAGCCCATTGTCGCGGACAAAGCCGGTGAGCAGTTGCTTCTCGTCTTCCCAATAGAAGCCCGGGTCGATGATGGCGGCTTCACGTGACTGCTCATCGTATACCACGTAGCAGTTCTCGTGCAGCATGTTGCAGATGAATGTCTTTACTTGCATGGTGATGGGGGGTGACTATGCTTTGGCGTATGAGGTAGTTGGTACAAAATGTATAGGTGGAAGCAATGGTGCACTACACACAATTGTTCCACCTGTACTTTCAGTTCTATGCTATTCGTTTACTTGGTCAGCCACTCGGTGACGTTCTTCTCGATGCGTGCAGCGATATCCTCGGTGCTTTCCTTCACGAAAGGCTCGCCGGTGATGTGCTCGTAGAGCTCGATGTAGCGCTCGCTGATGCCTGTAACGATCTCGTCGGTCATCTCGGGCACTTGTTGGCCCTCCTTGCCTTGGAAGCCGTTGTCCATGAGCCACTCGCGCACGAACTCCTTGGAGAGCTGCTTCTGGGGCTCGCCCTTCTCGAAACGCTCTTCGTAGCCTTCGCTGTAGAAGTAGCGGCTGCTGTCGGGGGTGTGAATCTCGTCCATGAGGTAGATGGTGCCGTTGTGCTTGCCAAACTCATACTTGGTGTCTACGAGGATGAGGCCGCGCTCGGCAGCAATCTCGGTGCCGCGCTTGAAGAGGGCGAGGGTGTACTTTTCGAGTAGTGCATACTCTTCGGGAGTAGCGAGACCCTGAGCCAAAATCTCTTCCTTGGAGATATCGGCATCGTGCTCACCAATCTCGGCCTTGGTGGTGGGGGTGATGATGGGTTCGGGGAAACGCTGGTTCTCGCGCATGCCTTCGGGGAGCTTCACGCCGCATATCTCGCGCACACCGCTCTTATAAGCACGCCATGCTGAGCCGCAGAGGTAGCCACGCACGATCATCTCTACGGGGAATCCCTCGCACAGCACGCCCACGGTTACCATGGGGTCGGGGGTTGCGAGCTTCCAGTTGGGGCAGATGTCGGTGGTGGCGTCGAGGAACTTTGCCGCAATCTGATTGAGCATCTGTCCCTTGAAGGGAATGCCCTTGGGCAATACTACGTCGAACGCTGAGATGCGGTCGGTAGCTACCATAACGAGCTTGTCGCCCATGTTGTACACATCACGTACCTTGCCGTGATACACTCCCTGTTGACCGGGAAAGTTGAATTCTGTTGCTGTTAGTGCCATGTTTTTTGAATTGACAATTGACAATTGACAATTGGCAATTATCTTGCCTGTGTCATGTGCCAATTGTGGTTATTACTCTATTTTGCTTTTTGTTTTTTTTATTTATAATGTTCGTCTTATAAGTTGTTGCAAACAATTGTCAATTATGATGCTATGCATCAAGATTCTTTGCTTGCTCGGCATGACTCAAATAATTTTGACTCTGCTCTCGCTGTGCTGCGGAATTGTCCATTAAAGGAGAATTCGCAGATTTCTCCTTTTCGTATGCCTCCACAATCTTGGTCACGAGCTTGTGGCGCACGATATCCTTCTTGTTCATCTCAATGATGCCTATACCCTTGATGTCGCGCAGTATGTGCATGGCGTGTGAGAGGCCGCTGCGGGTAGAGGAGGGGAGGTCTATCTGTGTGAGGTCGCCCGTGATGATCATCTTGGTGTTCATGCCCATTCGGGTGAGGAACATCTTGATTTGCGGGATGGTGGTGTTTTGTGCTTCGTCGAGGATGACTACCGCGTCGTTGAGTGTGCGGCCACGCATGAAGGCCAATGGGGCAATCTGTATGATGCCCAGCTCCATGAACTCCTTGAGCTTCTGTGGCGGGATCATATCTTCCAACGCATCGTATAGGGGCTGCAGGTAGGGATCAATCTTGTCCTTCATATCACCAGGCAGGAAGCCGAGCTTCTCGCCAGCCTCCACGGCAGGGCGGCAGAGGATGAGTTTCTTCACCTCCTTGTTTTTCAGTGCACGCACGGCAAGGGCGATGGCGGTGTAGGTCTTTCCCGAGCCTGCAGGGCCTACGGCGAAGAGCATATCGTTCTCCTTGTAGCTCTTGACGAGGCGGAGCTGGTTTTCGCTGCGCGGTGTGATGGGGCGGCCCGTCACGGAGAACACAATGACGTCGCCTTCGCGCTCTACGGCGGGGCGGTTGCCATTGAAGATGTCGAGCAGCACCTCCTCTTTCAGTGAGTTATAGCGTGCGCCATGCTCCTCGAGCTGCTTGATGTAGTTCTCGAATGTCGTCAGTACCTCATCGTCGCCCATGGCGCGGATGACATTGCCGCGTGCCACGATGCGCAATTTGGGAAACAACGCCTTTATCATCTGCAGGTTGGCATTGTTCACTCCATAGATGAGCGCAGGGTCTATCTCTTCCAGTACAATATGCTTTTCTATCATCGATTATGTTTTATCCTACAAAATTAGTGCAAGCCGAATGAAATGCCAAATTTATTTGAGCATTTCTGAGGCGCCGCCTAATTTCTGTGTTCGCATAGCGAATACTAAAGTTCGTGCAAGCCGAATGAAAATGCAAGTTTACTTGCTATTTTCTGAGCCGCCGCCTAATTTCTGTGTGGCAAGAAACTAAAATTAGCGCAGTCCGAGAGAAGATGCAAGTTTAATTTATTATATTTGCACACATAAATATGTTTCCCATGAAAAGAATACTGTTATCATTATCTCTGCTCTTGACATTTAGCCTTTTCACTAAGGCTCAGCAGGTGCCCACCGTAGAGTGGGACAAGCACAGTCTGATTATCGACGGACGTCGTGTAATGCCTGTGATGGGCGAGGTGCACTATTCGCGTATACCGGCCGAGGAGTGGCCTGCCGAGGTGCGCAAGATGCGTGAGGGTGGAGTGACCATTCTGGCCTGCTATGTCTTTTGGAATCATATCGAGGAGACCGAAGGGGTGTTCCGCTGGGACGGACAGCGCAACCTGCGACGTTTTCTCGAAGTGTGCGATGAGGCCGACATGCCCGTGGTGTTGCGTGTAGGCCCTTTCTGCCATGGTGAGGTGCGCAATGGCGGTATCCCCGACTGGGTGTTCACCAAAGGCTGTAAGGTGCGCCGTGAGGATCCGCTCTTCCTGCACTATACCACGATTCTCTACCGACAAATCTTTACTCAGGCACAAGGGTTGCAATGGAAGGATGGCGGCCCCGTCATCGCCATGCAGTTTGACAACGAACATCGAGGCCACGGCTCCTACCTGATGAGGCTCAAGAGTATAGCCAATGAGATTGGCTTCGACCTTCCCTTCTATACCCGTACCGGCTGGCCTGAACTGGCCTCGCCCGTTCCTTTCGGCGAACTCATCCCGCTCTACGGCGACTATGCCGACGGATTCTGGGAACGCTCGTTGCAGGAGACCGCAGGAAACTATTACAAGGCATTCAACTTCAAATCCTTCCGGTCCTCTACAGCCATTGCCACCGAGCAACTAGGCGAGCAGAAGGAGCGCCTCACCGAAGGTGATGAGCAGTATCCCTATTTCACTTGCGAACTGGGCGGAGGCATGATGACTGCCTATCATCGCCGCCCCTATATATATCCCGAAGATGCCTACTCGTTGGCTGTGGTGAAGCTCGGCAGTGGCAGTAACCTCCTGGGCTACTACATGTATCACGGAGGTACCAACCCCGAAGGTATCGACGAACTCAATGAGACCCAGCGTACCCCATCGACCAACTACAATGACATGCCGGTGAAGAACTACGACTTCCAGGCACCGCTTGGCGAGTTTGGCCAGCCCTATCCGCACTACTACACCTTGCGCAAGTTGCACCTCTTCATGCAGGATTTTGGCGAACTCCTCGCTCCCATGGAGGCACAGTTCCCTTGTCCGCAAGACATCAAGAAGGGCGACGACAGCTTCTTGCGCTACGCTATCCGTGAGAAGGACGGTAGCGGATTCATCTTTATCAACAACTACGAGCGCTTGCAACCACTCACCACCAAGAAGAATGTGCACATCGAGGCCTGTGGCGTCAAGCTGCCCCGTATCACTGTGCCTGCAGGTACGGTATGTATCTTTCCTGTCAATGTGGAGGGTATACGCTATGCCACAGCCCAACTCATCGCCAAACGTGATGGCAAGATCTTTATGGAGCAGATACCGGGCATCCCCACCACCATCTGCATGGCCGATGGCAAGGTGCTTCGTGGCGTGAAGGCGCGTGGCACAGAGACTCCCGTGTATAAGAACATCTATCTGCTCGACAGCCATGCGGCATCGCATCTCTTCCTCGATGAGGCTCCCGCACAGCCGGTAATCGAAGATGTTGCCTACACGAAGGTGCGCGAGGCTACTGCCGACTATAACATTACGATCGGGTGCAACAAGGTGGCCGAGGCACCCCGAGATGAACACTTTGCCGATGCAGCCATCTATACGATTGATATCCCCGATTGTAATCGTGAGGGCCGACTCCTGCGCATAGACTATCGCGGTGATGTGGCCCGCCTCTACTGCAACGGACACCTCATTGCCGATAATTTCTATAACGGTCGTCCTATGCTCTATGGCCTATGGCGATTGCCCGAGGATTGCCGTCAGTTGGAGTTGCGCGTTATACCTTTACAAAAAGATATGCCCGTATACTTCCCTCGTGAGGCAGATACGACACCGGGTGAGGAGATTGTCCGCATCATTGTAGAATGATTGCCTATTGCCGCCATCGGAATTCCCGGTGGCGGTAGTTGTTGCGTTGAGGCTGATTGAGAGAATACATCGGTTTTCATCGTTTTTCTTGCGAACAAAAGAGAAGGGATAGTGTTGAAGGTTCAGTGATACCATAACCTAACCCCTTTTTTATATGGAAAAGAAAAAATTGACCTCGGCCAACGGACGTCCTGTTGCCGACAATCAAAACTCACAAACGGCAGGGCAGCGCGGCCCCATCCTGATGCAAGACCCGTGGCTGATAGAGAAGTTGGCACACTTTGACCGTGAGGTGATTCCCGAGCGGCGCATGCACGCCAAAGGGTCGGGCGCTTACGGCACCTTTACCGTGACGCACGATATCACGCAGTATACTCGTGCTGCCATCTTCAGTGAAGTGGGTAAGCAGACGGAGTGTTTCGTGAGATTTTCTACTGTGGCTGGCGAGCGTGGGGCGGCTGATGCCGAGCGTGACATCCGGGGATTTGCCATGAAGTTCTACACCGAAGAGGGTAACTGGGACCTTGTGGGCAACAATACGCCCGTATTTTTCCTACGTGACCCGCTAAAGTTTCCCGACCTCAACCATGCTATCAAGCGCGATCCACGTACTAATATGCGCAGTGCATCCAACAACTGGGACTTCTGGACATTATTGCCCGAAGCGCTGCACCAGGTGACCATCACGATGAGTCCGCGCGGTATTCCCCTATCGTACCGCCACATGCACGGATTCGGAAGTCACACCTACAGCTTTTACAATAAGGAAAACAAACGCACTTGGGTGAAGTTTCACCTACGCACCTTACAGGGAATCAAATGTCTTACCGATGAGGAGGCCGAGGCTATCATTGCCAAGGATCGCGAATCGCATCAGCGCGACCTCTACGAGAGTATTGAGCGTGGCGATTTCCCTCGTTGGTTGTTCCAAGTGCAGCTGATGACCGAGGAAGAGGCAGAGAACTATCGTATCAACCCGTTTGACCTTACAAAGGTGTGGCCTCATGGCGACTTCCCTTTGCATGATGTGGGCATATTGGAACTTAATCGTAATCCCGAAAACTATTTTGCCGAAGTGGAGCAGGCTGCCTTCAATCCGATCAATGTGGTAGAAGGTATCGGGTTCTCGCCCGACAAGATGCTGCAGGGACGACTATTCTCCTATGGCGATGCACAGCGCTATCGCTTGGGCGTAAACCTGGAACAGATACCGGTAAACCGACCTCGTTGCCCCTTCCATGCCTACCATCGTGATGGCGCCATGCGTGTGGATGGTAACTATGGCTCCACCAAAGGCTATGAACCCAACAGCTGGGGTGAGTGGAAGGACTCGCCTCACACGAAGGAACCCCCGTTGCCACTGCATGGCGATGCCTACAACTATAATGAGCGAGAGTATGATGATGACTATTACAGTCAGCCTGGCGACCTCTTCCGGCTGATGCCGCCCGAGGAACAGGAACTGCTCTTTGCGAATACTGCGCGTGCTATGGGCGATGCCGAACTCTTCATCAAGCATCGCCATATACGCAACTGCTACCGTGCTGACCCGCGATATGGTGATGGGGTAGCGCGGGCGATGAACATCAAGGTGGATGATGCCCTAAAAGAAGAGTAATATTGTAACTCTGATTGCCAAAAAGAGTTGTCTGTGGACAGCTCTTTTTTATTGTATATAAGAATAATGGATAAAACAGGACGATAAGGGCTATTGTGCTTTTTGTTTTTCAAAATAAATATATATCTTCGTAGCCGCTATTATTCGTGTGCATTTATGCGTATGGTAATATTTAATTTGAATGAGAACATGAAAACTTATTGTATCACTTGCAACTAAAACATCTAAGAAAATGAAAAAGACACCAATGACAGTTTTAATTGCTGCGCTGCTTTTCGGAAGTTCCGTAACAATGACTGCTCAGACAACGGTCGATGTAGACCGAACCAAGTACCCTGACTATTCAGAAAAAGTCAATCCAGACTGGTCGCTGATGCCTGCTACCCGTGAGCCTGGAGCACCGGCACGTGCTCGTGCCGTAACTGGGCGTCCTGACCATGTGAACAATGCCGAAACGAAACATTTCCCACCCGTATTTAATCAACATGCCGGCTCGTGCGGATCGGCATCGCGCATCAGCTATATGTTTAGTTATGAGTTGGCGGCCTATCGTAATCTTGATGGTTCTGATCCGGCAAACCACTATCCTTCACATTTTGTGTGGTTGCATACCAATTCACCCGGCAATCAGGGTAAGGATGCTTTTGTGATGCACGTGGGCGTACCCTCTGCTGCCACTTATGGCGGACAGACCTATTCATCGCTTTTTGGCGGGCAGGACTGTGCGGATAATGACTTCGGATGGATGCAGGGCTATGACAAGTGGTACGAAGCCATGCACAACCGTATGTTGCAACCCTCGAACTTCCCCGTGAATGTGGGCACTGAAGAGGGGCGAGAGGCCGTGAAGAACTGGCTATGGAACCACAATGGTGACAATTCGTTTGCTGCCGGTGGTATCTGCGGTATCGGCGTAGCCTCGAATGGTGTGTGGAAAGATATTCCCAAGACCGAGACCAACGATGCGATAGGAGTCACTGGTATGGGCTATGTACACCAGTGGGGCACACAGGTTGACCATGCACTCACTATAGTAGGCTACGACGACCGCATTGAATTTGACCTCGACAAGGATGGTGTCTATGGCGAACCCGAAGCTGATGAGCTGGGCGCATGGATTATCGTAAACTCATGGGGACAGTGGGAGAATGGTGGATTCATTTATTGTCCCTATGCTCATGGAGTACCAGCCTTCGCTAACGACGGTACAGTGCCTGATAATTTCTGGACTCCCGAAATATATAAGGTGCGCAAGGACTATCGTCCGCTACGCACTATCAAACTGAAGATGGATTACAGCCGCCGTAGCGAGATTGCACTCAGTGCAGGAGTTAGCGCAGACCTTAATGCTACCGAACCCGAAAAGACCGTGTCATTCGTACACTTTACTTATGCTGGTGATGGAAACTACGGCAATACCAACCCCGCACCTGAGATACCTATGTTAGGACGTTGGGCCGATGGTAAGCTACATACCGAGCCTATGGAGTTTGGCTATGACCTTACTGATCTTACAGAAGGTTTTGACATGAACGCTCCACTCAAATACTTCTTTATCATCGACACGAAGGAGTGGGCGCAAGGTAAAGGTACCGTTTACGATGCCTCAATCATGGATTATCACTACGACCAGCAAGGATTGGAGACTCCCTTTGGTGTAGGTGAAGGTATAGAAATCAAGAATGCAGGAGAAAAGACCATTATCTCAGTTATTGTATATGGTAGTAATTATCATGCGCCGCAAAATGTCGTTCTTGATGAAGGCAAACTTACCTGGGAAGCTCCGCAACAGTCGACCATGACAGTGGCATCATATTGCATTTATCACAATGGAATGCTCATTGGCAATGTGCCTGCTACTACATATAGTTTTGCTCCGAAGAGCATGACATCGGGAGTATATGCCGTGAGTGCGCTCTATGCTGATGACAATGAATCATCCATGGTGTCTGTAAATACACCAGTAGTCTTATCGTCAACCAATAGAGGGGTAAAGTTTAGTCAGGCAGGGTTCACCATTCCCGGCATATTCTCCAACATGTATACACAGGCTACAATCGAATACTGGATAAAGCCCACATCGCTTGTCAATTGGAATCAAAGCGGTGGCCCGGGATGGGGTACCTTCATGTTCCATGCCAATGGCGGCGGTGCATTTACCGCTGGATGGGATACCTCGAACAGACTCAATACCAGTGCATCGCTCAAGGTTGGGCAATGGAATCATGTAGCCATTGTCGTTGATGGGAACAAGATGACGGTCTTTCTTGACGGAGTGAACAGAGGTAGTGTCACTTCACAGACATACAGCGGAGTAGGCGGATTCGGTGATCTCAGATTCTCTTCGAACGGTGCACAAAATGCGCAGAATGCCGTGTATGATGAGATCCGAATCTGGAATACAGCACGTACGGAATCTGAAATTAAGGCATGTAAGAACGCTGAGTTTGCAGGCAATCTGATGCCAAAGGGACTTGTTGCCTATCTCAAAGGCGACCTCATTACTGATGCCGAAGGCCAGCAACTGATGTACGATTGTGTGGGCGGGCATCATGCCACATTGCAGGGAACCTACACCGAAGTTGCCGAGAATATGCCCGTATTGGGGACACCGATCGGTGAGCCCACTGTCAGCATAAATATTCCCGAAAATGGTGTGTATGCTGGCGTGCCTGTAACACTTACTGCCACATACAACAATACTGTAAGCCGATTGGAGTGGACATCTGAAGCCGCTGGCATCAACAATTTAGCTGTAGCAAACCCCACGGTGACATTCCCTACAGCCGGTACACATACCTTAACGGTGGTAGCTGCAAGCACTGACGGACGTGTTGCCACAGCCACATGTGACATCCTTGTAGAGGCTACTCCTGAGATAGATGCATCGTTTACAATGACATCAGATAAAGTCCCTGCCGGAGAACGCGTCACCTTCCATGTGGCCAACCCCATGGCTGGGTATCTATATCATTGGGACATGCCTGAGGCCGACGTGGAGACTGCATCCACGGTGACAGCAGCAACCTCTTATCAGGCACAGGGAACCTATACAGTGACACTCACTGTGACCGCGCCCGATGGAAGTGAAAAGAGCCATTCCGAGACGGTCGAAGTGCAAGAAGTGGCACCTGAGGCAGCCTTCAGCATTACACCGGCTGTAGTTGTCAAGGGCGAGGAGGTAAACCTCATTGATGAGTCTCGATACGCTCCTACTCAGTGGGAATGGCATATAACAAATGGTAATGCCAACTACATTGCCTATGACAGACTTAAGACCTTGACTATTGATAAGCCGGGCACCTATTCTGTGACACTCGCTGCTACCAACAACTCAGGAACAAGCAGTCTCATGCGAGAGCGAGCTATTATTGTTGCTAATGCCGACAGTAAAAATGGACTTCTCTTCAGCAACAATACAGCAGCAGTGAAGGCTGCAAGGCAACCTCTTGCAGCAGGACAAACAGCCTTCACTATCGAATGGTGGATGAATAGCGGATGGCCAGAAGACAATACCAACGGCATAGGTGACAGCGAAGAGACCATGATGCTCAAGACCATGAGTGGCGGTCGGATGCACCTTTATATCGGTGGCAAACATGTATATACAGCAGACAACTTTGTTGTTCCTGGCGAATGGCATCATTATGCCGTAACCTTTGCCAGTGGCAAGGCTAAGTTCTATCGTGATGGAGTGCTGAAGATTACACGCCCCGTAAGTGCTACTACAGCATTGCCCGAGGTCAAAGCTTTCCGCATAGGTGGTTCCGAAGCGCCCTTTACTGGTAGTATCGACGAACTCCGTGTGTGGGGCACTACACTGACTGACGAGCAATTGCGCACGTATGCCAATGCACCTATCGCCGATGTAGCCAAGGCAGAGGCAGATGATAAGCTTCTCCTTTACTACACCTTCAATCAGAATGGGGGAGATGTGCAGGATGCAACATCCAATGCCAATCATGGTGTGCGTTCAGGGTTTGGCCCCGATGGTGATGCATGGGCACTCTCGAAAGGTGTGTTTGGTCTCAACCTTGATGAAGATACAGGAACCGACATCACCGCAGACTACTTGACCAATTATGCCAAACCTTTCAGCTATGATGCGAGCAAGAATATCAATCCCTATCTGTCTACCCGCACTTTTGCTATTAAGGACTGGATAGTAGAAAATACGATTACGGATATGGGTATCACGGCTGGAGCACACGTCGATAAAGGTAAGGACCTCTGCTTCACCGTCACTACAGGATGGGATTTCTTCGCATCAAGACTCACTGACAACAAGGCTTATCAGACCATAACCCTGCCGGCTGGATGCTATACTTTCGAGGCGGTATACGATGAGAAGTATGAGGGTCAATGTGGCAACAGCTATCTGGTTGTAGCCAAGGGCAATACACTGCCTACGACAGAAAATCTCGGTGAAGCATTGGCTTATACCTCCATGAAGGATAAGAACTCGGCTGCAAGCAATATGGTACGATTCATCTTGGCAGAGGAAACTACCGTAAGTCTTGGTCTGCTGGTGAATATGAGTGGCAGTCTGTGCATGACTATCCAGCAATTTACACTCAAGCGTAGCGAGGTTACGGTATTGGAGAAGTCCTCAGATATTGTTTCATCCATCACGCTGTTAAACAATGATGTGCTCTACTACGTGTCGCAACCCTATCATGCGGGCGGCCTCACTTCGTGGGCTGTTCCCGAGGGCGGTACAGCTCTGAAGTCTAATGCCGACCTCAATGCCGTATCCAGCAAGGACGATACACGTCAGCAGTTTGCCATCCTGAGCAACGACAACGGCACTACACACTACCTCTACCATGCAGCAGAAAAGATGTTTGTTGGCAAGGATGGTGCCCTTACCGATACTCCTGTCGATCCGGTTTACTTCAAGGATGGCGCCTACGACACCACCTTCGTGGCCTACTTTGATGAATCGCATTATATCAATGTAGGTGGAAGTAAGGAACTGGTCATCAATGCTTATGCAACTTCCGATGGAGGCAATTCATGTGCCATCTATCCTGCCGGTAAATTCAATCCCCGTGAAGCTTTGGCCAAGTTCCCGGCGGTAGAGGTGACGGCGCTTGCACTCAGTCAGAGCGAAGCTACTCTGGAGGAAGGCAGTTCGCTGAAGTTGACAGCAACCATTGCCCCCGATTATGCTACGGAACAGAAGGTTTCATGGAGCACTTCGGATGCAGATGTAGCCATTGTGGTCAAAGGCGTTGTAGTAGCCCTTTCGCAGGGTACAGCCACCATCACCGCCAAGGCAGGCAACAAGGAGGCTACCTGCGCAGTCACTGTAGAGAAGAAGCGTATACCAGTGGCAAGCATCGTTCTTGACCAGACTGCAGTAACAGTTACAGAGGGCGATGTGCTGACGCTCACTGCTACCATTAACCCCGAGAATGCCGATGACAAGACTGTGACATGGAGCACTTCGGATGCTGCTATCGCTACTGTGGATAATGGTGTAGTCACCGCTCTGGCACCAGGAGTAGTCACTATCACCGCTGCGGTCGGTGGCAAGGAGGCCAAGTGCGTGGTGACGGTAGAAGAGAGATTTATTCCCGTTACAGGCATTGTTCTCAACTATACAGAAGCTACAATCTTTGTGGGCGATAAATTGGAACTGGTAGCAACGGTATTGCCTGAAGATGCTACCAAGCAAACGGTGACATGGAAGTCATCGGACAAGAATGTGGCTTCTGTTCGTCGTGGTATCGTGGTCGGTGCAGCCGAAGGTACGACAGTCATTACTGCGAAGATCGAAGATTTTGAAGCTACTTGTGTCGTTACAGTGAAGTTGGCCGATGGCATTGACCAAGTGACCGATACTGAGCGCCTGACTATCTATGACATAACTGGTCGTCCTGTCAGATGGGATGCCAAGACGACTGACGGACTGGAGCAAGGTATCTATATCATCAACGGCCGCAAGACTGTGGTGAAGTGATGATATTCGATCAATGAAAATAGGGGGTACACTATAAGGTGTACCCCTTTTTTATGCGACGAGGTCAAATGTAGAGCGTAAAGTTTGGAAGTCTACATGCAAAGTAGTACTTTTACGGGAAAATACATTTTTATGAAACAATTACCTCTTCTCTGCTTATCATATGTGCTCATGCTGCTTGCAGCCTGTACCCGCACTACCATCGACCTTTCGGGCGAATGGCAGTTTTCCATGGGTGATGTGCCCGAGTTTACCGACCGTATCACCTTGCCTGGCTCTATGCTCACCAATGGGAAAGGGTACGATGTCACCGTGGATACCCGTTGGACAGGCTCTACCTACGACTCCTCCTATTACTATAGTCCTCACTTGGCTCGCTATCGTGAGGAGGGCAATGTGAAGTATCCCTTTTTCCTCACCCCCGACAAATACTATGTGGGCAATGCCTGGTATCGTCGAACGGTGCGTGTACCCAGTGCCTGGGAGGGCCGTCCTGTGACGCTTTACCTTGAGCGCCCCCATATTGAAACCACTCTTTTTGTTAATGGCCGTGAGGTGGGACATCAGATGTCGCTCAGTACGCCCCATCAGTATGATATTTCTGAGTATGTAGCCTATGGCGATGACAACGAACTGGTTATCTGTGTGTACAATGGTATTGAGAATGTCTGTGTGGGGCAAGACTCCCACAGTGTTACCGATCAGACTCAGGGCAACTGGAACGGTATCGTAGGCACCATAGAACTGCGTTCGGCACCTGTTATTAATAGGGTGCGTGCCGTGCCCGATGTGGCAGCCGGTGTTGTGCGCATCGAGGTCAATGAAGCTCGATACGCACTGCCTCTGGGCAAGGATACCTGTCGCTGGAGCGAGTTTAATCCTCAGCTCTATACCCGTACTGTTGACTATCAGGGAACTCCTGTGGAGGTTACCTTCGGCATACGCGACATCCGTATTGAAGGACCTCAGTTTTATCTCAATGATCATCCCATCTGGCTGCGTGGAACGCTCGAGAATTGCTGTTTCCCCGAGACGGGTTATGCTCCCATGGATGTGGCAGCTTGGCAGCGCGTGTTTGAGAAATGCCGTGAGTATGGGCTCAACCATGTGCGTTTCCACTCATGGTGCCCACCCGAGGCCGCTTTTGCTGCTGCCGACCGCGTAGGCATTTATCTGCAGCCCGAGGGACCCTCATGGCCCAATCATGGAGTGCGCTTGCGCTCGGGACAGTATGTCGACACCTACCTCATGGAAGAAACGAAGCGCATCATCGATACCTATGGCCACCACCCCTCGTTTGTGATGTTTGCATTGGGCAACGAGCCTGCCGGGCGCTGGGTAGAGTACTGCAACGACTGGGTGTCCGAAATGATGGCATACGACTCCACCCGCGTTTACTGCGGTGCATCGGTTGGTGGAGGATGGGCTTGGGATAGTGGTAGCCAGTTTCATGTCAAGGGTGGTGGGCGAGGTCTCAACTGGACCTCCCGTGCACCGCAGTCTGCCGACGACTATCTTGCCGACATCACTTTCCCTCGTCACTACTACGACACAGTACCCAACAGCGCTCCCATCATTGCCCATGAGCAGGGACAGTGGTGTGCGTTCCCCGATTTCAAGGAGATACCGCAATATACCGGTGCCTATAAGGCTCACAACTTTGAAATCTTCCGCGACCTGCTTGCCGATGCAGGTATGGCACATCGTGCCGAATCCTTCCTCTATGCCAGTGGCAAGTTGCAGGCTATGGCCTATAAGTTTGAGAACGAACGCAATCTGCGCACTCCGGGTTATGCCGGTTTTCAACTCCTCGGTCTCAATGACTACAGCGGTCAGGGCAGTGCCTTAGTAGGTGTGCTCAATGTGCATTGGCGTGAGAAGGGGTACTGTACTGCTGACGAGTGGCGTGAGTCATGCTCATCCATTGTGCCTTTGGCTCGCTTCCCTAAGTTCGTGTATACCGATACAGAGCAACTCGATATTCCCATAGAGATATACCATGCTGGGGCGGCCCCCATTGATCGTGTGCAATGTGCCTACGTGCTGAGTGGCTTGGGCGAGGAAATCCGCGGCAGTCTTCCTTTGCATTCCCTTCCGGTGAGTAAGAATATCCCCGCTGGATATGTCGTGCACCCCCTTGCTCCCGTCTCCACTCCTGCCAAGGCAACGCTTACGGTGACTATCAACGATGAGGATAGGGTAGTGGCTCGCAACCATTGGGACTTCTGGGTATACCCAGACTCTTGTGCTATGCCTACTGCCGACGATGTCTATATTGCCGAAGTGCTCGATGCTCAAGCCCTCTCCGTATTGGAGCAGGGAGGCAAGGTGCTACTTACCTCTGCCGGTAAGATTACCTATGGTAGTGATATCGTTCAGCACTACCTTCCTGTGTTTTGGAATACCAGCTGGTTTAAGATGCGTCCGCCACACACCACGGGTGCTGCGATAGATGCTACCCACCCGCTCTTTGCTCACGGCTTCCCTACCGATGACTGGAGCAATCTCAATTGGTGGGAATTGCTCAATAAGGCCCAGGTAGTCAATCTTGCTGACTTTCCAGTCGACTACCAGTCTCCCATACAGCCCATCGATACATGGCATATCAGCCGCAAGCTCGGTATGCTTGTCGAGGCTAATGTGTCGGGTGGTAAGCTCCTGCTGACTACAATGGATATCACCCGCGACCTTGAACACCGTGTGGTGGCTCGTCAGATGCGCAGTGCCATACTCAGTTATATGCAGAGTCCCGACTTTGCTCCCACGCTTACCGTCACCCCCGAGGTCATTGCCGACCTCTACACCAAGCAGGCTCCGCGTGTGGATATGTATACCAATGGATCGCCCGACGAACTCAAGCCGGCGATTGTGAGGTGAGTTCTCTCGCCTTGCACTAACTTTAATATCCACTTCGTGGATACAGAAATTAGGCTGCGGCTCAGAAATGCTCAAATAAATTTGGCATTTCATTCGCCTTGCACTAATTTTGTAAGTTCAAAAATGGTAAGCTATTTATGAAGAGATATATTGCTTTGGCTTCATTGTTCCTCTTTGTGCTCTGTGGCGCAAGTGGACAAGTCGCTCCCGACTGGTACCCTACGGTAACATCTTCTGGAGTGTTCGTTAACCATGATGGCGAAGAGGAGGAGATAGAGGTAGGCGGTTCGTATGATGCCCCTCTGACAGTTACCTTCATGGCCAACCCTGTGGATACTGCCGAGTACGAGGTATTGTACGAATGGGATATCAGGCAGGTAAAGAATGGCACCGATCGCCTATTGGCCAAGCGTAATGAGGAGATTACCACATTTACCTTCACCGAGGGCGGCACCGATGTCACCTATCGCGTAACCCTGACCATTACCTATCGTCATCGTGCTACAGGTACAGAAGGTGAGGGAGAGGGCGAGCCCATCACCTTCTCGCTGCGCGGATCGTCGGTACATCTCTACAATGCCTTCTCTCCCAATGGTGACGGTACCAACGACCTCTTCCGTGTGAAGACCCAGTCGCTGCTGTCGTTCCGAATGAAGATTTTCAATCGCTGGGGACAAGAGATTGTCTCGGGCGATCACAATACGCTCTCTGCGGTTTATGAGGGAGACTATACCTACTACATCTGTTGGGATGGTACCTATCATGGCAGCAAGGTTGAGGATGGTGTATACTTCATCCTCGTTGAGGCCGAAGGTTCCGATGGCATCAAGTATGTGCGCCGTGGCGATATCAATGTGCTCACACGCTCAAGAAAGGAGGAAAAGGAATGAAGGAGATAACACAGGACCAAGCCTGCCAGTCGTCCCCCCTTGGGGGGAGTGAGGGCCGCATCGAAGTCTACGGCGCCCGCGAGCATAACCTGAAGAATATCGATGCCACCATCCCGCACGGCTCGCTCACGGTGATCACCGGTTTGAGCGGTAGCGGTAAATCCTCCTTGGCATTCGATACCCTCTTTGCCGAGGGTCAGCGTCGCTATATAGAGACCTTCTCGGCCTATGCCCGCAACTTCCTCGGTGGCATGCAGCGTCCCGATGTAGACAAGGTCACAGGCCTCTCGCCCGTGATCTCCATAGAGCAGAAGACCACCAATAAGAATCCCCGCTCCACCGTGGGCACCATCACCGAGGTGTACGACTACCTGCGCCTGCTCTTTGCCCGTGCCGGCGAGGCCTACTCCTACGCTTCGGGCGAGAAGATGGTCAAGTATACCGAGGAGCAGATTATCGACCTCATATTGAAAGACTATAAGGGTCGCCCCATCTTCATCCTGGCTCCGCTCGTCAAGGCCCGTAAGGGACACTACCGCGAGCTCTTCGAGCAGGTGCGCCGCAAGGGCTTCCTCTATGTGCGTGTCGATGGTGAGGTGCGCGAGGTGATGCACGGCATGCGTCTCGACCGCTACAAGAACCACGACATCGAGGTGGTGGTCGATAAGCTCAAGGTCGACGACAAGGACGACAAGCGCCTGCGCGAGAGCGTGGCCAATGCCATGACTCAGGGCGACGGACTCATCATGCTCATGGATAAGGACAGTGGCGAGGTGCGTCACTACAGCAAGCGCCTCATGTGTCCTGTCACGGGACTCTCCTACAAGGAGCCTGCACCCCACAACTTCTCCTTCAACTCGCCACAGGGAGCCTGTCCCAAGTGTAAGGGATTGGGCCATGTCACCCAACTCGACATCGACAAGCTCATCCCCGACAAGAGCCTCTCCATCTACAAGGGTGCCATCGTGCCCTTGGGCAACTATAAGAATACCCTCATCTTCCGCACCATCGAGGCCCTGCTGGCCCGCTACGAGTACACCCTGAAGACTCCTGTGGAAGAGATTGAGGAGAGCGTCCTCGAAGAGGTCTTCTACGGCTGCCCCGAGCGCATCAAGGTGAAGACCACCATCCTTGAGGAGTCCGACATGTTTATCTCCTACGATGGCCTGGTCAAGTACTTCCTCAGCGAGCACGAAGTGGAGCCCACGGCAGCGCAGCAGAAGTGGATCGACCAGTTCTCGGCTACCACCGTATGTCCCGCATGTCATGGCACGCGGCTCAACCGCGAGGCCCTGCACTACCGTATCCTCGACAAGAACATCCACGAGCTTGCCTCCATGGACATCAGCGAACTCTATGAGTGGACCTCTACGGCCGTCACCCGTCTCGAAGGTAACCAGCAGAAGATTGCTGTGGAGATACTCAAGGAAATCAACACCCGCCTAAAGTTCCTCCTCGATGTGGGGCTCGACTACCTGTCGCTCTCACGCTCCTCGATGACCCTCTCGGGCGGTGAGAGCCAGCGCATACGCCTGGCCACACAGATAGGCTCGCAGCTCGTCAATGTGTTGTATATCTTGGACGAGCCCAGCATCGGACTTCACCAGCGCGACAACCAACGCCTCATCGACTCCCTCAAGTCGCTCCGCGATATAGGCAACACCGTCATCGTCGTAGAGCACGACAAGGATATGATGATGGCTGCCGACCACGTCATCGACCTCGGGCCTTATGCAGGCCGTAGGGGTGGCGAGGTCGTCTTCATGGGCACCCCCGAGGAGATGCTGCGCACCCACACCCTCACCTCGCAATACCTCAATGGCGAGATGAAGATCGAGGTGCCTGCCGTGCGCCGCAAGGGCAACGGACATGTGCTGCGTCTCACCGGAGCCACGGGCAACAACCTCAAGGGAGTCGATGTGGACTTCCCCCTCGGCACCCTCATCTGCGTCACGGGAGTGAGCGGAAGCGGCAAGTCGTCGCTCATCAACGACACCCTGCAGCCCATCCTCTCCAAGCACTTCTACCGCTCCTTGCGTGAGCCGCTGCCCTATACCGCTATCGAGGGCCTCGAGCATATCGACAAGGTAGTCAATGTTGACCAGTCGCCCCTGGGCCGCACCCCGCGCTCCAATCCCGCCACCTATACCGGTGTCTTCAGCGATATCCGCAGCCTCTTCGTCAGCCTCCCCGAAGCCAAGATACGTGGCTACAAGCCCGGCCGCTTCTCCTTCAACGTGAGCGGAGGCCGCTGCGAGGCTTGCGGAGGCAACGGCTACAAGAATGTGGAGATGAACTTCCTGCCCAACGTGCTCGTCCCCTGCGAGGTATGTCAGGGCAAGCGCTACAACCACGAGACCCTCGAGGTGCGCTTCAAGGGCAAGAGCATTGCCGATGTGCTCGACATGACCATCAACCGCGCTGTAGAGTTCTTCGAAAACGTGCCTACCATCCTTAATAAGATCAAGGTGCTGCAGGACGTGGGTCTTGGCTACATCAAGCTGGGGCAACCCTCTACCACCCTCTCCGGTGGTGAGAGCCAGCGCGTGAAGCTCGCCACCGAACTCTCCAAGCGCGATACCGGCAACACCCTATACATCCTCGACGAGCCCACCACAGGACTCCACTTCGAGGACATCCGTGTGCTGATGAGCGTGCTCCAACGCCTTGTCGACAAGGGCAACACCGTCGTCGTCATCGAGCACAACCTCGACGTCATCAAGATGGCCGACTACCTCATCGATATGGGTCCCGAGGGAGGTCGTGGCGGAGGCCGCCTCCTCATGGCCGGTACGCCCGAAGAGATTGCCCAATGCCCCGAAAGCTACACGGCGCGGTATCTGAAGGAGTATCTGGACTGATGTTTTATGTATAAATGATTGTGTGTGGGAAAGATATATCCCAGTACCAGATAATTTCAGTGCAGTGAGACTCGAGTCTCACTGCACTGAAACTACAGTCTCGACACATGGAGATTCGAGTCTCACCATACTGAAACTGTAATGTCTTATACAATCAACGTGCCGAATATGGGAAGCAGGTGTTTGAGAAACTAGTCAGCGCATCTTACATAAAAGTATGGTAGCGGATGGGGTATGATAAGCTACAACATTGTGTCGCATGCGTACACAATTGAACTGGACGCACCTCCGCACTCTAATGTCGCTCAAAGATACTATTGAAACGTGAGTTCGGTATAGGTTTTCGTCTTTAGATTGTCCCCTTAAATTAGGGGGACGAGCGGAAGCGGAGGGGGGTGAGCAAAAAAGTAACGCATATTTCTTGTTTGTCAATTATATATATTAGTTCAATCTTGCTTTGCAAGAAGTATTTAGGCCGCGGATCGGAAAACTTGCAAATAAATTTGCGTTTTCGCTCTCTAAACTAAATTTCTTGTGCTCAACAATGTAAAAAAAATGCATTGTCTTCGCATAATCGAAATTTTGCACTAATTTTGCAACATCCGAGGGGAGAAATCCTTGGGTCAAGAAAGCGTTTCTTGCTTTATCCCGTCATTCGAAATCGCCAATTTCAAGCAAAGGGGTAGAGACAAAAGACACGCTCATTCTGTTTTGTATGTACGTCGTACAGCCACGCTGTACTTTGCCGAGTATATACAACAGCGTGGGTTATTTGTTTCTATGTTCATTATTTGCGAGGTGTTTGGCGATACCTGAATGACTAGTGAGCATGACAAGTTCCTGCGCTTTTCTTGTGTCAATATAGCAAACATCATTTATGGACTGCTGATTTAGGGGAACTTGTAGGCGAACAAGCTGATCTATAGGTTTAAGATGGTGGTTTATAAAGTTCTGAAGTTCTTTTTCAAGATTTATCACTTTGTTCAAGTCGAACTGCTTAGAATATTTGTGTTGTGTTTGTCTAAGAAGATGGATGTCTCGCATGGGTTTGAACGCACGTTGATTGTTTCTCCTCATCCTGATGATGAGGTTTTTGGGTGTGGTGGATTGATGCAAACATTGATTCAGTCGGGTAAACATGTTGAATTGGTGATTTTGTCAAGAGGAGAGGCCGTTCATAAATGCTGCTGTCCTAATGAAGAAGAGATAATCATGTCTGCTCGTGCAAAATTGACTGATGCGGCAAATGGTATCTTAGGTCTTCCTGTAGGTCGTATTCATCGTTTGGATTTTCCTGATGGCGATTTCATCTCTGCTAGGAATCGAACAGAATTGTTTGTAGCATTAGGTAAACTTGTCGAAGATATTTCTCCGACAACAGTGCTTATTCCTCACCCGTATGAAAATTCTCCAGATCATGAGGCTGCAACGAACTTTATGGAAAATATTTTGAGAGGATCTTCTATTCCCCTATGTTATTATTGTGTATGGACTTGGTATCATATGCCTATGTATAAGATATTGAGACTTAGGTATAAGAATGCTCGTTTGCTGCAAGTTGGTGACCGCGAATCTAAAAATCGGGCAATTGACATCTATATAAAGAATCGGGCAAGATGCGGAATCTCTTATTCTGGCGATTTGCCCAAACCGTTTATACATGCGTTTCGATGGAAGTATGAACTGTTCTTTTTAAAGTGATTTTTGTGGTTTTATAAAACTTATGAACTTTTTTGGGGAATCGCTCCTTATTCGTATCTTAATGGCTGCGTCAAGAAGATACTCTCGCTCGTAGAGAATAAATCAATCTTCCGAACTGATTAAGCAAGCTTTCTCAATCGGAAAATTGTTTATTCACTCGCTTATTCGTATCTTTATGACTTCGTCAAGAAGATACTCTCGCTCGTTGCGAAAAGTTCAAACAAGTTTTGACTTTTCACTCGCTTATTCGTATATTTGATGTAGTTTGATTAAGATTCTTTGAGTATCAAACCATTAAGAAGAACTTGCATGAGAATGGGCAATGGATAAGAAATTGCTAACTTGTTTTATTACACTATATTCCTCATGCTTTTCAAATAACTCTTTTCTAAGTGCAAAGATACGATTTTTTCTCCAATTATTAGTAAATACTGAGATAATCTTATCATATCTAATATAGAAAAGGCGGTCAATTGACCGCCTTTTCTACTCAACGATTTATAGCACCTCGTTGACAAATGCCACAATCAACTTCTCCTAGGAAGTTTCCTGCAATGTGTCCTGACATATTCCCATATGCCTCTTCGGAAACGAGTATAATCTCGTACACTCACAGGTTTTAATCGTGATTTACACTTACATCTAGCCATAATCAACAAGTTATTTATTAAATAAATATCACGATAATTCAAAAAGTAAAGATTATTAAGAAAAAATATATCATTATTCCGTAACCAGAGTTCACCAAACCACAGGCAAAGGTAACTCGTGTTCTGTTCGTCCAAGCAAGGTCAAGCCCTGCGGGTGTCGTGGAAAAATCATCCTCGCCCCGTGGGGCTTTCTGTATTTTTCCACACAACCTTGCCTGAC
>JAGAQY010000008.1 GCA_017622495.1 Bacteroidaceae bacterium
AACTCAAAAAATTAGGTGATAATATAGATGTTGTCCACATTCTTTAAATTCTCCTCCTGGGTTAGGAGGAGTACCCTCAAAGAGGGGGAGGTGGTACGATGCTTATAAATAATACCCCCTCCGCTTCGCTCGTCCCCCTAAATTAGGGGGACAATACCGAGTTTTTGGACAACTCCTATATTATTACCAAAACTTATAAACTCAAAACCTAAAAAATACCACCATGAAAGTAAAGAAATCAAAGCATGTGCAGAATTATCGCGATGGCTATACTCCCGTAGTACGTTGTTCACTGAGTCGGCGTCATAAAGTATCGGGTCCCAATGGGGAGGAGTCGTGGTGCACGGGCGTGTCGGTAGCCTTCCCGCAGAAAGTTGACATTGAGCAGATGGCCATCAGCGCCAACAATGCCACCACAGCCACCCCATCGGACGTGAAGCTCGTATGGGACGTGCTGCGCACGCAGATTATCGATGCCCTGAGCCACGGCTACCGCGTGCAGCTCGACGGGCTTGGCTCGCTCGCCATGGAGCTGAGCAGTCACACCGGCTCTACACCTCCCACGGGCAAGGACGTAAAGATTAGCGGCATCCGTTTCCGTGCCGACAAGCACCTGCTCGACCGCCTGGCCGATGTGAAGTTTCAGGTAGAGGGTAAGGTGCGCCAGCCTCTGTCGGCCCCCGAGCTGGCCGATGCGCTGTACGAATACTTCGAGACGCACGATGACATCAGCATCCGCGAGTTTGCCCGCATCAGCCACTATGCCACCGGCACCTCGTACCAGAAGCTCAACGACTATGTGGCACACGGCGAGATGGAGCGCGTGCCTCGCGTCAATGGCTGCTTCCGCCCTACGAAGGGGAACTTCGGGCGTTAGGATTATAACCAATAAACATAAAAAAACAGTAGCAAAACGAAGATTTGCGTAATTTGACGCATTACGCACTGATTTACAGAATAGTTACAAGTGCAACTTTTGCGTAAACTTTTGCGTAAATGTTGCGCCACTTTTGCGATTTGCCGAAAAACGACTATCTTTGCTATCCGAAACTGCGTTGCGCTCACAAAGGTATCTATGAATAGACTCCTCATCATACTCTCCACGTTGCTGGCACTGCTCTCCTCTTGCTCGGAGAAGCAGCAGGGCGAGGCTGTGCAGTCAAGTGAGGGGTTTGACATTACGGGGGTGTGGGAACTTATTGACAGAGTATCGCCGATTGGAGCCCCCTATATGTACGGAGGTAATTCTACTGGTTATAAGATGTATGACACTGATAGCACTTTTTACAATTTTAGTTTGACCCAATTGGATGGGCGCATGTTCGTGGTACCTCATTCTATTGGATGCTATATTATAGATATAGATGTCGATACCTCTTATGTGGAAGGTGGGCGCGAGATGCCACTCAGCATTATTGATGATAGCACCATTGTCACTATATGGAAGGGGAAATTCACTGAGACTTGGCGTCGTGTCTCAAATATCCATACAAGTCGCAAAGAAGAATTCCGAACAATCTGCCGCATAGCGCAACAAGAAAAAGTGGCGCATAAGCCTTTCGAACTAGAGATATCTGCTAAAGAGCGCGAATTGAAACATATTTTTAGCAAGTATTATGGCATAGTTATTATGTTTGGATTCATCGTGGTGTTTGCCGTTGTTTATGCTATAGTTGTCACTCGTCGCAAACGACATATAGAACAAAAGCTTGCAGCCATCAAGGAGGAACTTCAAGAACGTTCTACGCTGGTCATCGATGCTATCAAGCAAGAAGAAACTGATTTTTTCCAGTCGGACTACTACCAGGCACTGCGTCCTCGCCTTGCCGCTGGCGAGAACATGACCGATGAGGATTGGCGCGAGATGGAGCAACAGATCAATAGTGTATACACAGGTTTCTCACGCAAACTGCGCTCGCTCTACGACTTCTCCGATGTGGAGTTCCAGGTATGCCTGCTCATCAAGCTCGGCGTTTCGAACAATGATATTGCCGCCGTCATCAATCGTGCCCCGAACAGCGTATCGAGCATCCGTGGGCGCTTGCACAAGAAGGTGCTTGGCCCCGATGGCGGTGCCAAGGAGTGGGACGATTTTGTACTCTCGCTCTGATGGAAGTTGATGCGCGATAGGATTTAGAGAACTACAGACTAACTACGCAGGAATCTCGACTGCACTCGCCAACCATTTATTACCATTCTTATTTACAGCGCTTTTTTGACTTTGCGAGCTTTTTGCGAGGTCGTTTCAGACCTCTAAAGTCAGTTGCGAGGCTTTTGCGAAGCGTGTTTTTGCCGTGATTTTTGAACGAAGTTGTAGCTTTGCGACAACAAAGTTCAAGAAATAGACAATAGCAAAAATGAAAAGAAAGGTTTTATTCACAAGTTTATGTCTTTGGTCTTTACTTGGCATATATGTGCCGGCCAACGCACAAGACAATTCGGATGCCTTCATATGGGGCTCGGTAGAGGATGCCTT
The DNA here is from genome assembly GCA_017622495.1 of Bacteroidaceae bacterium. Classification (GTDB taxonomy): domain Bacteria; phylum Bacteroidota; class Bacteroidia; order Bacteroidales; family Bacteroidaceae; genus UBA1189. The sequence continues at coordinate 2,477 of JAGAQY010000008.1, forward strand.
CCTGCAAGTACCCCTACTCGGCGTTCACGTGCGACTGCTTAATGCTGCCGACAGTACGGTGGTGATGGATACAGTGAAGGTCAAAAAAATGACCGACAAGAATGGACGGCTGACCGAGGCACAAATGTTCTTCAAGGTCAAGAGTGGGAAGTATCTCTTTCACGGCAGACTAGAAGGATATGACGATGGTTGGCTTTTATTCGAAGCACAAGGAGGCAATGGAGCGAATAAGCTCTCTCCGCTACAATTGCGCAAGATGAGTACTATCAACCTTGACGATGTGGCAGTGACAGCTACTAAGGTAAAGATGTTCTATAAGGGTGATACCATCGTGTATAATGCCGATGCATTCAATCTGCCCGAAGGCTCCATGCTGGACGAACTGATTCAGCAACTCCCCGGTGTGACGATGAATAAGGCCGGTGAGATATTTGTCAATGGCCGCAAGGTGGATGAGCTGCTGCTTGGCGAGCGAAGTTTCTTCCGAGGCAACAGCAAGGTACTCTTGAAGAACCTTCCCTATTATACTGTCAAGACCATCAAGGTGTATGAGCAGCAAAGCGACCTCAATCGTGCGTTGGGCTACGATGCAGAACAACGAAAATATGTGATGGACGTGAATCTGAAGGCCGAGTATAACAGAGGTGTTATCTCCAATGTGGAACTGGCTGGTGGCACTGAAGGCCGCTATCTGGGTCGTGCTTTCCTGCTTGTTTTTAACGACCCCTACCGCTTCACGCTTTTGGGTAATGCCAACAATGTGAACGAATCGCGGCAGATTGGGCAAAGCGGTCATTGGACACCAGCCAGTATGCCACGTTCTTTGCTTACAACACGCAGTGTGGCAGGCGAGATGGATTACCAGTCGGGCGACAAGAACAAGAAGAACAATCTGCTCTTTGAATACACCTCGACGGAAGACGTGTGTGAGATGCAGCAATACAGTGAACTGTTTTTGGAGGGAAGCACACCGTCTGCCCACAAAGAGTCCACATCGCTTGCCAAGGCCAACCAACTGAGCGTAAAGGAACAGTTCACCCTCGTCAAACCCTATTACCTGAAACTTAACGGAGAGTTCGGCCACAAAAGCTACTCGGGCAATGCCTCTGCGCTGAGTGAGCAGTTTAACGACACGTTACTCACCCGTATGAGTGAAAACGGATTCAATGAGGGACGCTCGTGGAATGCCCGACTGGAAGGATCAGCGGTTTTCAAGCTGAGTACAAGCTTCTCCGTCGAGCATAAAGATGAACGTATGCAAGGGGCTAGAAGATACATTTACGAGAAACCTTTTGCAAATGCAAGATACAATGTGGATGACGTGCACCACCGAAAGACATCAGGTAATATTCATGCCAGTGAATACTTCAACTGCAAATCCTTTTGGTTGAATATCTTTGAAACTATCTCTTTCAGCAACGAGTATACGCACGATTATCTGTATCATCCCGATACCCTGCTATTACCGTCACAACTTGATGCGCTGCAAGCCATTACCGACCGTAACAACTCGTATGACAGCCGTTACCGCAAGCTCAACAGTGAAACTTGGTTCCACTTCCGTTCACTGCCAAAGACGTTGAAAGACAGGCCAAATTCCCCGTATCATCCGCTAACCTTCAATGTTACGGTAAACGCCATGCGCCAATGGCAGGATTACAAGCGCGGTCCGATTGATACATTGGCTCGAAGTACCGAGTTCCCATACGCAGTAGCCTTTGCCTATAAATATTTCCCCAACAATGAGTATAAAAGGGAACTGAACTTTCACGTAGGGCACGAGCAGAAAGAGCTTCCGCTCCTTGACCGCATATCCTACCGCGACGATGCCACTCCGCAGATTGTCAAACTCGGCAATCCCGACCTGAGAAGTAGCAGATATACGGATGCCTCATTCAGATTTTATAGTCGTGGCAATGGTACCCATAAGCTGAACCACACATTCAAGAGTCATTTCTTCTACTACCACCGCAGCATAGCACAGTCGGTAGCCTATAACCCTGCAAACGGAGTCTATACCTACAAACCCGTGAACGTGAAAGGCAACTATAACGTCAGCACAGCATACGATATATCCTGTTTCTTGGACGAGAAGCGCTATTGGACCTGGCAGATGAATGCCAATGCCGGCTACATCCACTCCATTGACCACACGATGTTTGAGGGAGAAACAGACAGTCACGAGAACATTGTAAATACACTTACACTGAGTGACAACACCTACATACAATACCAGAAGGGCGACCTCAACGTACGCGCTACGGGCGACATCGCTTGGCGTCACAGCGAGGGACGTATGCGCGACTTCACCACCCTCAATGCCTTGGACTTCCGATATGGACTTGCAGCACGCTATACTCTGCCACGTATCAAGACTACGCTCTCTGCCGATGGCACTATGTATAGCCGCCGAGGCTATGGCAACGCTCTTCTTAACACGGACGACTTTGTAGTGAACGCATCGGTCAGTCAACCTTTGCTGAAAGGCAAACTCATCGCCCGCCTCGAAGCCTTCGACCTGCTGCACAATCTCTCAGCCACGCAGTATGAGGTCAATGCCCAAGGCCGTACCGAGACGTGGTACCGCTCATTACCCCACTACGTGATGCTTCACCTCGTGTATAATTGGAACTGGAACCCGAAGAAGAAATAACAAAGCTGTAACAGAGTCGTCCGGATCATGCAGAGAATCTTCCCAAACGATGCTTTGCACCCATCTCCCCCCATTTTGTTTATTGCAGAAAAACGACTACCTTTGCAAATCTCTTCTGAGAAACCCACAAACTAAAATAACTCACAAAGGTATCCATGAATAGACTCTTCATCATACTCTCCACGTTGCTGGCACTGCTCTCCTCTTGCTCGGAGAAGCGGCAGGGCGAGGCTGTGCAGTCAAGTGAGGGGTTTGACATTACGGGGGTGTGGAAACTTATTGACAAGCACTATCCCGAAGGGTACTCCTATGCCTATTCTTTGGAAAGTTGGGCACAGGCTATGATGTTTGACTCTGACGGTACTTTCTTTCATTTTAACATACACGAAGTAGGCGGTGAGGTTTTTGTAACGCCGTACACTGAAGGCCGCTATTCTCTTACTCCCACGACAATCTATATAGCGAATCACCGCGCACTGCCTTTCCGCGTAATCAACGACACCACGATGACCACCGTATGGAACTACTGTACCGAGACTTGGCGAAAGGTTACCGATATGACGGAGGCGCGTAAGGAGGAGATTCGCAATATCATCCATAATGCCCGCCGAACCGAGGAGGGGTATGTCGTAAACGATTGGATACACTCTACCAGCCAACGCCAACTGGAAAGCACCATCGACAAGTATCGCAATGTGATTACGGTATTAGGTATCGTTGTGGCATTCATTATACTATATGCCATTGAGGTCACTCGCCGCAAGCGACGCGCGGAGCAGAACCTTGCAGCCATCAAGGAGGAACTGAGCATGCGGCCTGCGTTGGTAACCGATGCCATCAGGCAGGTGGAAAACATCTTCTTCCAGTCGGACTATTACCAAGCACTACGCCCACGCCTTGCCGCTGGCGAGAACATAACCGATGAGGATTGGCGCGAGATGGAGCAACAGATCAATAGTGTATACACAGGTTTCTCACGCAAACTGCGCTCGCTCTACGACTTCTCCGATGTGGAATTCCAGGTGTGCCTGCTCATCAAGCTCGGCGTTTCGAACAATGATATTGCTGCCATCATCAATCGTGCACCGAACAGCGTATCGAGCATCCGTGGGCGCTTGCACAAGAAGGTGCTTGGCCCCGATGGCGGTGCCAAGGAGTGGGACGATTTTGTGCTCTCGCTCTGATGGGAATTGATGCGCTACCTGGATTTACTCTTTCGGTCCGACAACTATTACTTCCCTAATTATTAACGCCTTATAATCTGTTGCGAGCTTTTTGCGAGGTCTGTTCGCATGTACGAAACTACTTGCAAGGTTTTTGCGAAGTGTGTTTCATAACTCTTTTAGGATTATACTATAATTTAGCAGCAACAAAAACCCCACAGAGTATGAACAAGAGAGTCTTTATGAAGATCGCCCCTATCGTGGCGATAGTAACAATGAGTAGCTGCACCAAAGAAAGAGTAATTGAGAATCCCGTTTTCGAGCGAGGCAGCACAACGTTTATTACGCGTACGGTTGAACTGGAAGATGAAGCAACTGTATTAGGTATATACAAAAAGTCTTGGAACGGTTGGAGCCTGTCTGAGAAGACCCACTTGGAAGCCGGCGGCAAACAATATGCGCTTGTCGATGCTACAGTCTTCACCCGAAAGGATGGGAAAGTAGTGAGCACTGAGTCCATAGAATATGGCAAGATGTATACACGGGAGCAAGACTCGTTGCGACTCGTCTTCGAACCTCTCCCCAAGCGATGCAAGCGTTTTGATTTCATAGAAGAGGAAAAGTCTGACTTCAATCACTACGGCGTAAGGCTTGACAATAAGCTGTACCCCTTCGTGCTGAAAGAATCGGATTACCCCTCATATCCTCAAACCGAGCCATTGCAACCGATAAAGCTCTGCTACGGCACAGCGACAACTACATTGAACCTATATAAGCTGGATGGCACAGTAAATGAAATGGCCATGTTCGGATTGAACAATTATTTCAGCAATGAACGTTACCTCAACTTCCACGACCACAGCTACACGATAGAGGCCAGCAGCGTTTATAGCATGGGTGTCTTAGGTGTTCCACTCCCAGTCGAACCCATAGGACACAACCAGTTCGTCATGATGATGGTGCCTGGTTTCCACAGCACTATGGATATAGACGAGACCGCCGCACTGACCAAAAGCATCAATCCCAGGGGAAAGGATATTCCACTCGACAAATGCTTCAAGTTCAGCGGCCCTATAGGCGACTTGCAAGAAGTAAGAGTACATGAGCGCTGGATTGGCAACAATTTCCGTAAGATTGCCGATGCCGACACCCTGTGGCACATCACCCAGAAGAAGATTGCAGACATAGAAAACAACAAGGCGTATAGCCGTCGCCAAAAGGATTTTGGCCGATTGTTGGTCGAGCAGTTTTATGTAAACAACTACATCAGATTGGCCGGAAAAGACAAATCTGCATTGGTAGACGAGCACGCCACTGAACTCCGCTTCCTGAAAGACGGATGCACATTCTATCTCATCAGCGGCGATGGCTATCTCCCCTATGCCTATGCCAACGACATCACAGGCGAGGTCACCGAATGGATGGAAGGCTATCATAAAGCAAGAAGACTAAGCAAGCGTATGTTGCAGATGGAGGTAATGCCCGAAGAGGCGTTCGACACCATCCCCGAGCTGTTCCACCCCGAGCTGAAGACCCTGAATGACTCGGCCAGAGTTGCCGTAATGCGATTGGAAGCGCAGAGCAAGGAGAGCAAGATAATGGACACACCGTCGTGCCCGGACGAGGAGTTTGTCAAGCACGTAGTAAGCCAACATCGCGACAAGGTCATCTTCTTCGACTTCTGGGCCACATGGTGTGCCCCCTGCAAGAAAGGCATCAGCGAGATGGAGTCCGAGAAGAAAATCTATGAAGACAAGCCCGTTGTGTTTGTCTATGTAACCAACGAAAGCAGCCCATCGGCCACATGGGTACGCGAGACAGAATCGATGCCCGGCATTCACTACCGCCTGCCCGATACGATGTGGCGCGAGATAAAGGAACTCGGCGGAGGCGGTATCCCTCATTACCTGATCTTCGACCGCAAAGGGAACAAAGTATTGGACAATACCGGATATAGCACAGGGCTATACAAAGAATTCTTTGAGGAGATAGACAAACTGCTGAAAATCTAATCGTCTTTTAATACATACAAAGTCCTAAACAAAACAAAAAATGAAGTTACGAATAAATCATCTCCTGTGCATCTTTATGTTCTTCGGAGTATTCCCCTTGCAGGGTTATGCAAGGAGCAATGCCCCTGAGATAGAAATCCAGACCCTTGTAAAGGAGGCCGACAGTTGCCGAATGAGCAACAACCTCTATCGTGCACTAAAGCTCTATGAGGAGGCCTACCAACGTAAAGCATCCACCGAAACACTCAGAGCAATCATACAATGCCATTACGAGAGAGGGAGCTACCAACGATGCATCGACCTGTACCGGAACGTCTCGCCCGACAGTCTCACGGTAAAGGACTTGAAGATGAAGTTCTTCTGCTTCTCGAACTTGACGCAGGGCGACAGCGCAGTATATTATGGTAGGCTGGCCAACCGCGTTGATCCCTACGACTGCAAGATCGTGTCCAAGCTGGCCCATCACTACAACCATGCCCAATTGCCCGATACGGCTTTATATATAGCCGACCTCTATTGTAGGTTCGACTCCACGAACGTGTTTGTCAACCGACAGAAGGCACATTCGCTCTATCTGATAGGCGATTATGCTAAGGCACTGCACGAATATAGGAGATTGAAGGAATGGGGCGACAAGAACGAATCCACACTATACTACCTGGCTCTGTGCTATGCCAAGGCCGACAGCCTCTATCAGGCTTACGAGAATCTCCTCGAAGCAGCCGAGCTCAGCCAAAACGAGAACCCCACTATATTGTCCCAATTGGGCACGGTTGCCGTGGAGCTGGGTATTATTGGCGAAGGTATAGGGTATATAGAGAAGAGTATAGAGCTGATGCAGCCCGATGGCAAACTGCTGTTTGCTCTGACCAATACGATAGCCGAGGGTTGCTTCCGATGGGGCAAGTATGAGAAGTCCATCGCATATATGAAGCAGAGCCTGAAGTATCCCGACTGCACCGTCTACGTGTACTATCGGATGGCGCAGGCATACGGCATGATGAAGAAGCTGAAGGATGAGCAGGAGTATTATCAGATATTTGTAGACAAGGCACAAAAGGAATCTTCGCCATCACCAATAATGAAGGAATGCATCGAATATGCCCAGCACCGCATCAATGAAATTACAGAGACGCTGTTTTTCAAGGGAGAACTATGATACGATGCTGTACTTTGGGTGGAAAGAAGAAAATAGATTTGCTTTTTCGCTCGATTTAGCTTCGCTTTCTTCCTTTTCGCTCGCTACAAGAACCCAAGCGAGCTTGGTTCTCGCTCGCTCATGCGTCAGTTGCACTATCTTTAATCTGCTTTGCAGCTTGAAATTAGGCTGCGTTTCGGAAAAATCCAAATGAATATTTGGTTTTTCGCTCAACTTGCACTAATTTTGCACCCGCTTTTCGTAGAGCACTTGAAAGGCTCTCACATCGTGTGATGGCGAATTGAGCAGAGAACTTAATTTAGAGTAACACATTTAAAAAGAAAAACAAAACATGAAATCATTTGATTTGAAAGGTACTGCACGTACCGAAGTAGGCAAGAAGAGCACCAACGAGCTCCGTAAGAACAACGGTATCCCCTGCGTATTGTACGGTATCGAGAAGGAAGCTCAGGCTTTCGCTGTAACAACCGACGCTGTACGCAAGCTCGTTTACACTCCCGACATCCACCTCGTAAACCTCACCATCGACGGCAAGGAGTGCACCGCTATCTTGAAGGACATCCAGTTCCACCCCGTTAAGGATACTATCCTCCACATGGACTTCCTCCAGGTAGTAGCTGACAAACCCATCGTAATGGAGGTTCCCACTGTGCTCAACGGTCTCGCTGCCGGTGTGAAGCTTGGTGGTAAGCTGCAGCAGGCTATCCGCAAGATCAAGGTGAAGGCTCTCTATGCCAATATCCCCGAGAAGTTGACCGTAGACGTTACCGAGCTTGGCCTTGGCAAGTCTATCAAGGTTGGCGACCTCTCATTCGAGAACCTCGAGCTCGTAACTCCCGCCCAGACCGTTGTATGCAGCGTAGCCGCTACACGTGCTTCTCGCGAGGCTGCCAGCAAGTAATCACGAGGACATATCGCTTAAGGTTGAGAGTTGAGGGCATACGTTCCCCGCTTTCAACCTTTTTTTATGCACAAAATTCATAACTCAGAATTCAGAATTAATTACGTGAAATACCTAATAGTAGGCCTGGGAAATCCCGGCTATGAATACGACGGCACACGCCACAACATCGGTTTCCGCGTGGTAGACGCACTGGCCAAGGCGGCTGGCGTCGCCTTCGAAGACAAGCGCTACGGGTTCGTGGCCCAGATGAGAGTGAAGAACGCACAGCTCGTGCTGCTCAAGCCCACCACCTTCATGAACCTCAGCGGCAATGCCGTGCGCTACTGGCTGGAGAAGGAGAACATCCCCAACGAGAACCTGCTCATCGTGGTGGACGACCTCTCGCTACCCACAGGCACCCTGCGCCTCAAGGGCAAGGGAAGCGACGGCGGGCACAACGGACTGAAGCACATCGCCCAGCTCATAGGGCAGAACTACGCCCGCCTGAAGTTCGGCATCGGCAACGAGTTTCCCCGAGGAGCACAGGTCGACTACGTGCTCGGCAAGTTCGGCGCCGAGGACGAGGCCATCATAGAGCAGCAGCTACCCACGGCCTGCGACATCATCAAGAGCTTCTGCCTCGCCGGTATCACCATCACGATGAATCAGTACAACAAGAAAAAATTAGAAATTAAAAATGAACAATCAAAACAAACGGAAGCAGGTTCTATTTAATTTCTAACTTTTAATTCTCAATTTATACAAGCTTGGAAGCAAGAATCGACAAATGGCTATGGGCGGTGCGCCTTTACAAGACCCGCTCGATGGCGACAGACGCCTGCAAGAAGGGACAGGTGACCATGAACGGTGTGAACATGAAACCCTCGAAGACCATCAAGGAGGGCGATGTGGTGAGTGTGCGCAAGCCGCCCATCACCTACACCTTCCGCGTGCTCAAGGCCATAGAAAGCCGCGTGGGGGCCAAGCTCGTGCCCGAGATGCTCGAGAACATCACCCCCAAGGAGCAGTACGACATCCTTGAGATGAGCAAGATAAGCGGATTTGCCAACCGCATGCGAGGCACCGGACGCCCCACCAAGAAGGAGCGCCGCGACCTTGACGAGTTCCTGGGCGACGACAACTTCGGCGCCGACCTCTTCTTCTTTGACGATGAGGACGATGACCAGGAATAGCCACTCGCAGGCAATGCAATAAGAAAAGCACTCCCGACCTCGAAAAGAAGTCGGGAGTGTTACTTTTTATTCAGCAAACAAGCTGCTTACAGACAAGCCTTCACCGCCTCGATAAGCTGAGCATACTCCTCATCAGAGAGATATACCTTGCCCGGATTCATCTGGAATGTGCCGCCATAGTCGGGGCCATCTACATACTTGGGAGCAAGGTGGAAGTGCAGGTGGCAGAGTTTGTCGCTGTAGGCACCATAGTTGATCTTTTCGGGATTGAACGCCTTCTGCATAGCACGCGTAGCCTGAGCCACATCGGCCATAAAGGCATTGCGTTCCTCATCGGAGAGCTCATTGAGGTCGTTCACATGCTTGTCATAAGCAACAAGGCAACGGCCATGATAGGTCTGCTCCTTAAACAGGAAAAGACGCGACACACGGAGGTGGCAGATTTCAATCATCAGATTGTGGAGGGTCTCATTGTTCTGGCAATAGAGACAATCTTTAGGATCGCTGTACATATTCTCGTTGTTTTTTTAAGGTTTTATAAACTATCGCAAGAGCCTCATCGCCTCATCTCTTGCCCACAAGTTCGGCAATCTTCACGATGGTCATCATAGCCTTCTGCATAGACTGCACAGGCACAAATTCATAACGACTGTGGAAGTTGACACCGCCTGCAAAGATATTGGGGCAAGGCAGGCCCTTGAAGGAGAGCTGTGCACCGTCGGTGCCGCCACGTATAGGTTTAATCCTGGGTTCCACACCCACCTCGCGCATTGCCTGGCAAGCGATGTCAATGACATACATCACTGGCTCTACCACCTCGCGCATATTGGCATACTGGTCATTGACCTCGAGCGTGGCCGTGCCGGCTCCGTATTTCTTGTTAAGTTCATAGACACAGGCATGGAGCAGTTCCTTGCGCTTATTGAAGATATCAGAGCTATGGTCGCGGATGATGTAGCTGAGCGTAGTCTCCTCTACTCCACCCTTCATGCCCACAAGATGGAAGAATCCCTCATACCCCTCGGTACACTCGGGCACCTCATTCTTGGGGAGCATACCCACAAGTTCAGTAGCCACGCGCATCGAGTTGAGCATCTTACCCTTGGCATAGCCGGGATGCACGTTGCGCCCCTTGATGGTGATGCGGGCCGAGGCTGCATTGAAGTTCTCATACTCCAGTTCGCCCACCTCGCCACCGTCCATCGTATAGGCCCAGTCGCAGCCAAACAGCTTCACGTCAAACTTATGCGCACCAAGCCCAATCTCCTCGTCGGGGTTGAATCCGATGCGTATCTTACCATGCTCGATTTCGGGATGTGCCTGCAAGTAGGCTATGGCCGACACGATTTCAGCCACACCGGCCTTGTCGTCGGCACCGAGCAACGTACGCCCATCGGTCACGATAAGGTCATTGCCCACATAGCGCAACAGCTCGGGAAACTCCTCCGTGGTGAGTACCGTATGGTCATCGGCCGAGAGCACGATGTTGGTACCGTTATAATTCTCCACAATACGAGGATTCACATCCTTGCCCGACACGTCGGGGCTGGTGTCCACATGAGCGATAAAACCTATGGTAGGCACCGTACGCGAGGTATTGGCTGGTAACGTAGCAAAGAGGTAGCCATACTCATCGAGCGAGATTTCCTCCAGCCCCATTGCCTCGAGCTCATCACGGAGCATCTTCACAAACTCCATCTGCCCAGGGGTACTGGGAGTCACTCCTGCCTCCTCGGCAGACTGTGTATCAATGCGCACGTAGCGCAGAAAACGATTTACTAAATCCATAATATTCAATAATTGCACTGCTAAGTTACAACATCTTCGGCAAACACAAAAGTTACTGATAGAGTTTTTTACCTACGTTCCAATAATTCCATAAAAAAAAGGCATCGGGCCCTAACTATAGAGTCCGATGCCAATATAAGTATTTAACAAGCCTTACTTGCCTACGATGATTACACAGCGGTTCTTGTCGTTCTCAGCAAAAGGCTGCACGGTATCGCCATAAGCCTTAGCCTCGATCTGACTTGCAGGAACGCCCTTGGCCTTAAGGGCAGCTACCACCTTGTCTACACGAGCCTGTGCATACTCCATATTGACTCTGGCATTACCAGTGCCCTTGTCGCCATATCCTGAAACAACGATTTTCTTATCAGCGTTCTTCTTGCTCCATGCCACCACCTTGTCAATAGCAGCAGATGCGCCAACCTCAGATTCACGGATAGCGTAGAACAACGTCTCATTGAGAGGCTCTTCCTTGACCACGGGCTTCTGCTCTACTACAGGAGTAGGCTCGGGGGCTACTACCGGTTCGGCCTTCTCTTCCACCTTCTCTTCCACTACCGGAGCAGGCTCTTCGTCGGCCTTCTCTGTGGGCACTACTACAGGAGCAGGTACGGCCTTGGCCTTTCTGTGGCCAAACTTATAGGTAACACCTATCTGTGCGGTGAGCATCCAGTCGTCGCAATTGCTATACTTGGAGTTGAAGCGGTCGCTGAGCGAGTTCATATCGACCTCAAGGCCTACACTCCAATGCTTAGAGATGTCAAAATCAGCCATGACACCTACACGGAAGTTGTGTCCGAGAAGCGACTCTCTGGTGTGGCCTTCGCCCCACACGTTCGATGTATTCTCCATCGGGCTCTGGCTCTGCAAAATGGTATTCAGGTCGGCATTGTTCCATGCATAATTGAGACCCAAGCCACCTAACAGGCTGACATTGAAGACATGCTTCTTGCCATTGGAGAACAGGTCCATCAGGTTTACAAACAGGTCAAAGTTCGTATTTACATAGTTAAACTTATATCTATCCTCTATAGATTGGAAACCACCCTTCGACTCCCAGGCATTCACATGAAGGCGGAAGCCTACAGGCTGGAAATACATACCACCGCCCACACTCGCTGTAGGAGACAGCAACTGCATGAAGTTCACATCTGTAAACGTGGTACCCACACCACCCTGCAACTGTACGAAGCCGTTTCTGGCATAATTAGATTCCTTTGCTGCAGCAGAGTCCTGCGCCACTGCAGTCAGGCTACAAGCCACTAAAGCTAATGCTAAGGCTGATTTCAAAATACGCATAATAGATATGTTTTAAGTATTAAATATTTGGGCATAAAGGTACAAACAAACATGCAGTACTGCAAATTTTTGTTATAGTTTTTTAGCTTTTGTTCAAAACAACAAAAGTTTTAGACATACGTGATACCTTCCACAAGTTCGCACACAAGCTGCGCATAACACTCCACCACTGCCCCGACGTAGCGGGCACCCTTCTCAGCAGTAGCCTTGCGCGGATTACCAATCCCTGTATCCGACGACACCTGCTGCCAATGGCGCGGCACCCATGCCACCTTCTCGCGCAACATCTGCGAAGCAAACTCACGCGAGGCGCCACTACCGGCCTCGGCGATATCGACCAGCTCGGGATGATAGTGCATCATCACCGAAGTCTCCACCTCATCGGCATGGTCGCCGGGCTCATCGAAAAAGCCACTCTTCGGCACGAACGCATACCACTCACTGCAAGCGATGATGAAATCGGGGTAGTCAATCGACAGATCGCGTATCATGCTCTTGAAGGTATTTCCACCATGACCATTGATAATGAGCATACGGCGCACGCCCTGCGCATAAAGCGACGCCACAATATCGGTCAGTATTGCCTTTTGCGTCTCGTAGCGATAATGAATGCAGAAAGGCAATTCGCGCTGCCCCGGATTCTGCGACCCTGCCGTCACATAAGGCATCACCATACAACGCAATCCATACTGCTGCAGCGCTTTGCGTGCTACATCTACAGCTATATCATGACTCAAGATACAATCGGTCAGATAAGGCAGGTGCAGATTATGCGGCTCGGTGGCGCCCCAAGGAAGCAGCACCATATCATAGCTGAGCGGACGCACCTTTCCGTAGCAGCTCACCGCCAAGTCGAGTTCTCTTTCCATAACTTCATCTTCCATGCCTGCAAAGATACGGATAAGCGAGTAAAAAGTCAAACTTGATTGAACTTTTTGCAACGAGCGAGAGTATCTTCTTGGCAAAGCCATAAAGATACGGATAAGCGAGTAAATAAACAAAGCTTAAGTTAGGAAAGCTTGCTTGCCTAAACTTTAAGTTTTGATTTATTTGCCACGAGCGTGAGTATATTCTTGGCGAAGCCATAAAGATACGACAAGCCGAGAGGATTAACAATATAGACATGGAAACTTGCTTACACAATATCCCCAATCCGAATCCATTTGTAGGGAATTTCCCCTGAATAATTAGGGAATTTCCCTATTTCATATCATATAAAACCGCTACCTTTGTCCGCATAAGACATAACATCCAACACACAATATCATGAAAAGAACCATCATCGCATTGCTGCTGCTCATGGGCTTCATCGGAGTAGCATCGGCACAAGAGAGAAAGTGGGAACACAGTGTAAACATCTCGGCAGGGCAGTTTCAGGACGGCACGTTGGTGAGATACGACACAGGCCTTTCGCTCAAGTTCGGCTATGGCTTGGCCTATCGGTTTGCCGAGCAGTTCTCGGTGAAGACGGGCATCGCCATGCGTGGAGATGTCGAAAGCGCCTTCCAGCAATGGGAGGGTGGCGACTACGACACGTTTGAATTCATCGAAGTCCCCCTCGTTGCCCGCTACCACACCAAGGATCATGTCGTGTTTGGCCTTGGCCCCGTGTTTGCGTTCTGCACGAGCAATGACACCTATTATATTGATGCCGACCCGCAGAGTCCGCTCAATGGCAAGCCAAAGATCAAGAATTTCTACGTAGGTCTTCAGCCCAGCATCATTTATCAATGGAAACACTTTGCCCTCGGCGTTGAAGCCACCTGCGGACTCATGGATGTGAAGCTCAATCACGGCCTCACCACAGGCAGCAAGTATCTGAATCAAGTAATGGGCAGCATAAGTTACCGTTTCTAAGCCGTCATGTGCAGAAAACTGCCTCATATCTTGCAGCATAACAAGAAACAACCTATCTTTACAACCATAAATCATAGAAACAATGAAAAAGACAGCATTCATCCTCCTTGCAGGCCTTGCCCTGCTGTGTTCGTGCGAGAAAGAAGAAGTTACGGCTTTGGCCTTCGACAAGATTCCCGAGACAGACATTATGGAGTCACAGCTTGGCACAACAATCTATACATGCGATGACATAACCCGAATAACCGATGGCTTTCCATACCAATTGATTGCCATATATGACTGTTACAAGAAAGGGAATAAAACGTATTATGTACTTAACCCCTATCACGAAGAGACTACTAATCAACTATATGAGTCGATAGGCCTCATTCCTTCCTTTCAATTATATGACTTCCAATTCGACGAGACATCCCAATCCTTTACTGGAGGACCTTTCGGATGGGCTCATTGGGAAGGTGTTCCCAACAAATTGCTCTATTTGAGCGAGGAGTACATAATCCTGCAATGGGAAGCCCCATGGCAAGCACAACACTCAAAAGAGAAGGGAGCAACATTCTCACGAGAGGTTTATAAAAGGGTGATTGAATATCCCCTCTGAAAAATTAATTATAAACACCCACTACTATGAGCAAGAAACACTTGACATTTGCCCTGCTCGCCACCGCGCTGGCTGTGGGCTTCAGCTCATGCAACAAGGTAATCGAAGAGGAAAACGAAGGGAACTCCTGGCTTGTGGATTACTTGCCAATAGAGATTTACATGACCGTCCAGAATGCCGAGGGAGTAAATCTCCTCGACCCCGAGAACCTAGACGGTATCAAGGCAACATTCAACGATGAAGTGTATGCAGCCGACACCACATGCGATTGCTCACATTTCTCCCCTACACGAGAGTATCCGGCAAGAATGCATGGCTTAATCTGCATGAAGCTCAAGGATGGCACCTATGCGCTCTACTTTGGCGAACTTGATGGCGGAGGATACTATAAGGAAGAGCCCCTCACGATTGAGTGGCCCGACGGCACGACAGACGTTATCTGCATCAATTCGGAGATTAAGCCAAACAAAAAGGACGGATACCCCGAAGTCGTAAACCGCTACTTCAAACTAAATGGCAAGGTTGTAGACGAAGGTAGCTGCAGCCCATTGATACATATCTATAAATAAGGAGCTATACTAGCATCCAAAAGACTTTCCCATTACCATCTGCCATGTGTCGCCATTGGCAGATAAAGCAAACGGAACCAATATACTGACGGCGACAGATGAGTACGATAATCTATGTGTACGCATCTGCCGCCGTCAGTTTCCTCATTTCCCGAAGCACCCCTCTACCGGGATGTAGTAGCGTCCGTTCTGGCGACCTGCCTTGCGTAGCTTTCCCTCCTTCACGAACGTCTCGAGGAACTGCACGGCACGGTAGCGTGTGCACTCGCAGATGCTCTCCATCTCGGAGCGGTAGAGCGTGTCGTGCGTGGCAAAGTGAGTCGTGAGGCGCTCTTCCACCTCGGCAGCGGAGAACACTTTGGTGTGGGCATCGCCAGCATATGTCATCGTGGCACCACGCATGGCATGGCTCAATGCCTTGGAGGGCGCAAAGGCGATGCGGCTCACCTTGATGTCGCGGGCCTTCACATTGTCGGCACGGTGCTTGTTGCCGCAGGTGAGCGTGACGGAGAGTGTGCCTATCTCGCCCAGCTCCACGCGGTTGCCGCTGAGTAGGGTACGCTGCACGCGCAGGCTCAGTGCCTTGAGCACGCCTGCCACGTCGGCCTCCTTGATGGTGCACGAGGCGGCAATCTCGCGGGCCAGCTCATCGGCCGTCACCGTGCGTCCGCCCACTACGCTGACCGCTACAGCGGGATTGTCGGCATTGGCCTCGCCGCTGAAGTCCTTGATTTCTCTGAGTGTGTAGGCGATAGTGCCTGCCTCTTTACGTACTAATTTTCGTGTTGCCATAGTTTATTGGTTTTGGGGGAGATAAAGGAGTTAAATGGAGTTTATACTCAGCTTAGCTTCGTTAAGGAGTTAAATGCCGACAGTTTAGTACACCGCGTACAAGTCATTTGGCCTTTATCTTCTTAAGTTCGAAGAGCCGATAACTCCCTTTATATCCCTGTATCTCCCTGATTGAAAGTTTGTTTATATGTCTTTTATAGGTTCGTTTTCGGTTTTCTGCTTGTCTCTTTTTGCTGACGATGCCCATCAGCAGCGTTGCTGATGCTCATCATCCGCGCTACCGATGCGCTTCGACCGCGCTACTGATGCGCATCGGCAAATAATTTTGCTGTGTACAAATATACGAATAAACGAGCGAAAAACATCAAGTTTACTCGATTGTTTTTCACAGCGAGTGCAAGTATATTCGCAGTTTACCGCAAATACACAAAACAATGGGCTGATTTCCAAATTTCAAATCATAAAAAGAAGGATGCCTGCCGTAGCAAGCATCCATATACAGCTGAAGGACTTGATGGAGCGATGGCAACTGCCATCATACACATCGGAAAACTATAAAAACTCCACCGTCGGCCTCTGCGCTGCCCGAGGCATAGGTTGGCCTCGACAGCAAATTACATAAACACTCAATTTCTTCATATACTACTCGTTGTTAGAATTTGACACTTCACTCACAGCCTCCACCTTCTTGGGCTCCTCCAAGCGGAACGTTACGGGCACTGTAAATCGCACACGTACAGACTTTCCACGCAGCTTGCCAGGAATCCACTTAGGCATTGCATTGACTACACGCAACGCCTCCTTGTCGAAATGCGGGTTGACAGGCTTGATGACCTGCGCATCGGAAATTGTACTGTCGGGATTCACCACAAACTGCACAATAACGCGACCTTGCAGCTGCTGCTCCACACAAACAGCAGGATAGCGAAGACTATCTTTAAGATACTTCATCAGCGCCACATCACCGCCGGGAAACTGAGGTCGCTCCTCCACTACTTGAAAAATTCTGTTTGCCACAGGCTCTTTCGCCTCCTTTTCATCTTGTTCTTCCCATAGTTTAAGCAAACTATCCGGAGTACGAACAAAGTCGCTACTCTTCACATTATTCTGAGCTTTCACACCCAACACGCCAGCAATGAGGCTAACCCCAACAAAAAACACTACTCGTTTCATAAGCTAAAAGATTTTTCGTTCAACAATCATTTTGTCGATGCAAAGGAACGAGGAAACCCGAAGCGAGGCAAGGAAATGCGCTTACAATAAACTTACAATATCCTTACAGGCATTGTAAGTATTGATTTTCCTTACATAATACTTACAAATCCAAGAAAATTAACTAAATTCGCCGCGCAAACTCAAGCGAAACAAACACTAATATATAATAAGGTATGAAAAAACAGACATTTCTGATGGCAGCACTCGTGATGCTTGCTGCCTGCAACAACACCAGCAAGAAGAGTGAAGCAACCGCCGCAGCCGAACAGGCTCCTGCCCAAGACACCATCGTATACGAACACGAATACCTGGTGAAGGTAGGCGACATGGCTCCCGACTTCACGCTGAAATACACCGACGGCACCGAGTTTACTCTCTCTGCCCTGCGCGGCAAGGTCGTGATGCTGCAGTTCACCGCCAGCTGGTGTGGTATCTGCCGCGGCGAGATGCCCCATATAGAAAGCCGTATCTGGCAGCCCCACAAAGACAACGCCGACTTCGTGCTCGTAGGCGTTGACCGCGAAGAGCCACGCGAAGTAGTAGAAGAATACACCGCCAAGATAGGCACTACCTACCCGATGCTGCTCGACGAGAAGGGCGACGTATTTGCCAGCTATGCCCTGCGAAATTCAGGCATCACACGCAACGTGCTCATCGACCGCGACGGCCGTATCGTCAAGCTCACCCGCCGCTTCGTTGAGCCCGAGTTCAATGACCTGGTAGCTACAATCGACAGTCTGCTGAGCAAGTAATATCGTACAATAACACAACAGCTCATCGAATGTAGAAATGTACAAAGACACCATGCATGCATTGATTTCATAAACGAACATAAACAGCTACACCAAAATTATTTACACCAATTTTGTGAAGTAAATTCACAAACAATATTAAACGGTATCTATGTGGTGTAGTTTTGTACGGAAATACAAGACGCAATTAAAAGAATGAAGGCTTACTCATCAGAGCAAGCCTTCATTCTTTTGAGCCTCTTGTCGGATTCGAACCAACGACCCCGAGATTACAAATCACGTGCTCTGGCCAACTGAGCTAAAGAGGCGGGTGGGTAAGCAATCTATATCGCGCCGCTACGACCTAATACCTTTGCTGCGGTCAAGCCCTGGAGGGTTCAAAGGGAGCTGGCCGTATAGGACTTACCCATTTTTACGCCGCGAAATTACTACATTTTTTCTTACCTGCCAAATTTTTCTATCACAAAAGCACTTCTGCCGGCGAAATCACTTCGGCGGCAGAAGAAAAGAAATGGCATTTATCAGAAAAACAGAACAAGAAAAACTTCGTATCAGAAACTGAATTGGGTCATCACACTCACACGGCGTGCCCAGCGGCTCTGCCCATCGGCATTCTCGCGCTTGCCAAGGTTGAGCTCGCCACCCACCTGTATGCGTGGCGTGATATTCCAGAAGAGGTTCAGCGCACTATACAGGCCATACTTGTACTCCGAGGAAGACTCTCCGTATTCGGGAAGGTAGCGTAGCTGACCGAAGGTGAGCCCCGTAAAGAGGTTGGGCGTAAAGTGGTATTGTGCCGCACCATACCAGCCAAAGAGGCGTGGAGCATACATCTCGCCTGGCGTCTCGGGATTGTTCACCAAGTCGTAGTTGCCCATGATGAGGTCGCCCGTGAGGCTACCTATGCCGCGGCCATAGTTACCCATAAAGTAGAGCGTAAGCGGCTTCCACGGACGCATCACCGAGCTGAGCTGTACGCCCCACCCCATCCGATTGCGGTTCTCGCCCGCCACGAGGTCGCGATAAGGGAGCGTGCGCAGGATACCCGCAAGGCGCACATGCTGATTGGGAGCCCACTCATACTGGCTGAAGGCGGCAAAGTTGGGCATCCAGTCATTCAACCTCTGCGTAGTGGTACCATTGGCATCGACAAACGACTGGGGCATCTCGACCGAGGCGGCCACGATCCAATCCTTGCGCAGGCTATGCATCCAGCGTACCAGCACGGCGGTGGTGCTCACGTAGGCATTGGGGCCTTGTCCGTCGACCAGGAGCGGCTCGGCCAGCGGGTCACTGAAGGTGGAGTGAGCATAACCGATGGTCCAGTCATTGATGGTGGCATACGATTTCTTGAGGAGGAAGCCGCGCTGGTCATACCCGTCGAAATTGGCTTCTATATAGAGTTGGTAATCACCCACCGTGGCGTTATGCCCCAGCACGCGGAAATAGAGTGCTGTACCGGCAGGCGTAGAGCCCAGCCAACGGCTACGCGCAGGGTTCTTCGGAATAGCGATATTATAAGGTATAAAACCATTGTTGGGCATAGAACCCGCCCAGTCGTACCACCCACGCATACGTACCACGCCACCGAGGCCCATCACGAAGTTAGCATCGCGGCTCATAAAGAGGAAATATGGTGCACGGGGGTCCTGAGCATTGCGAAACTGGTCGTAGTAGAAGATGTCGAGCAGCGCGCGCTCGTCTGTTGGCGAAGGCTTGTCGCCCTCACCCAGGTACTCGATGCGATGGGTATTCTTGAGCGAGTCGATATACTGTTCCATGCGGCTCTGCGGGCGGTCTTGTGCCTGGGCGGTGACGATTGCCAACACCAAGCATTGTAATAAGAGAATCTTTGTTTTCATACAGATTGCAGGTTTTTGATAGTACACAAAGAAACACATGCGACTGAAAAAGGTTTATATTTTCTTAATTAAAAGAATAAAAAGCGACATTCCACCCGAAATAAACAAAATTTGCGTTATCTTTGTAGTTTGTAACAAGTAAGGACAATGAGTCAGGATAAAAATCAGGAGCAACCCACCATGATACAATGCGCCATGAATCTGGGTGCAGTGGTGGGATTATATTATATAGGCAAGTTTTGCCTGTTCCCTCTGAGCCTGCACTCCACGCTGGCTGCAATGCTGTTTCTCGGCTTGACGTTGATGGTTCCCTTCCTCGTATATCGCATCACCAAGCTATACCGCGACCGCTATATGGGAGGCAGTATTGACTTCACACAAGCATTTATCTTTACACTGCTCATCATGGCATTCGGTTCATTGCTCGCTGCTGCAGCCCACTACATATACTTTGCCTACATCGACGGTGGAGCAATGGTAGGGGCACTTGAGCAAAGCATCGCACAGCTATCGGCTATCGACTTGAGCGCTTTGGAGGGTGCAGAGAACGTCGAAGCGATGGAAGCCACGAAGGCACAGTTTGCCCAATACATCTCCATGATGGAACAAACAGCCACGCAATTGAGAACGATGACACCCATTGAGATGACCATGGGTATGCTGAGCAACAATGTTTCGTGGTCAATAGTCATTGCCCTTCCCGCAGCCTTGTTTGCCAGCAAAATAAAAAGTCAAAAGCAATAGATTACACAGACAAGGAGAACTCATAAATCAGTATTTTAGAACTCAGAACTCAATTTTTAGAATATCATGGACATATCCGTTATCGTACCCCTGTACAACGAGGCCGAGAGCCTTCCCGAACTGCACGCTTGGATCAAGCGCGTGATGGATGAGCACCATTTCAGCTACGAGATATTGTTTGTCAACGACGGCAGCACCGACGAGTCATGGAGTGTCATCGAGGAACTACATGCTGCCAATCCTGAGGTCAAGGGCATCAAGTTCCGCCGCAACTACGGCAAGTCGCCCGCCCTGTACTGCGGTTTCGACCGCGCCGAGGGTGACGTTGTCATCACCATGGATGCCGACCTGCAAGACTCGCCCGACGAGATACCTGAACTGTATCGTATGATCACCGAGGAGAAGTACGACCTGGTATCGGGCTACAAGCAGAAACGCTACGACCCACTGTCGAAGACTATACCCACCAAACTGTTCAATGCCACAGCCCGCAAGGTGTCGGGGATCAAGAACCTGCACGACTTTAACTGCGGCCTCAAGGCCTACCGTAAAGAGGTGGTAAAGAACATCGAAGTATATGGTGAGATGCACCGTTACATCCCTTATCTGGCCAAGAATGCCGGATTCACCAAGATTGGCGAGAAGGTGGTGCAGCACCAAGCACGCAAGTACGGTGTTACCAAATTTGGCCTCAACCGTTTTGTCAACGGTTACCTCGACCTGATATCGCTGTGGTTCCTCAGCAAGTTTGGCGTCAAGCCCATGCATTTCTTCGGATTATGGGGCTCGGTAATGTTCATCATCTGCTTCCTTTGCGTCGTCTTCATCGGAGCCAACAAGCTCTATAGTCTCGCCAACGGCATACCGGCACGTTTGGTAACCGACAGTCCCTACTTCTACTTGGCACTGGTAGGTATGCTGCTCGGTTTCCAACTATTCCTCACAGGATTCCTTGGCGAGCTCATTAGCCGCAACTCACAGGAGCGCAACAACTATAAAATAGAAAAGGAGTTCTAATGTCGTCACGTCGCTACACCACCTGCCGCCTAATCCTCCTGTTACTTGTCATAATAGGAGTGTCTGCCTGTTCGAGCGAAGACTGCCCCATCAACAATACAGTAGCAGGAAAGATGCTGTTCTACAACCATCTTGACGATGCTGTAGCCATCAATGGCACACTTACCGTAAGTGTAGTAAGGCCGCAAGGTGACTCCGTAGTGCTGAACCAGAAGAGCAACGCCACTGAGCTGAGTTTCCCGCTCAGCTACACACATGAGACTGACACCCTCATCTTCGAGTACAACGGGGGCATAGCATACGACAGCCTCTACATAAGTCACACCAATGTGCCCACCCTCGTGTCGGTAGATTGCGGCATGGCCATGTTTCACACCATCACCGCAGCAAGCAGTACCCACCACGTGATAGATACCTTAATCATCAAATTCCCCGAAGTCAATTACGATGAACGCGAAAATATCCAGGTTATTTATCATACTGCTGATTAGTGTGATGTCCCCCCTCATATTCCCCCAAGGGGGAAAGGTCATGGCAATGGTGCCTGCAAGTCCCATCGCAGCCACAGAGGCGGGCAAGTCATCTCCCCTTGAGGAGAGCAGAGGGAGACTCTTCCGCGGCATCTACCTCTCCGCCGATGTCTTCGGCTATATCTACCCTATTTTCGTGAAGGACAAATACTACAGCGCCGAATTATCAGCTACTGCTAACCTGCGGAACCGCTTCTTCCCAGTCGTGGAAGTAGGATTTGGGCACACCGACATGGTAAGCCAGCTCTACGAGATAGGCTACCGCACCCAAGCCCCCTACTACCGTATTGGCATGGACTACAACATGCAATACAAGAATGGCAAGCCCAACTATATCTACTTGGGCGGCCGCATCGGTTACACCTCCTTCAAATATAGTGTAGACGCACCCGCCATGAAAGACCCCGTATGGGGCGACGAGGCACCTGTGCTGTTTACCGACATGCCTTGCCGCGCCGTCTGGGCCGAAGCAGTAGCCGGAGTACGTGCCGAGATAGCCAAAAACTTCTACATGGGATGGTCGCTACGCTACAAGTATCCCATCCACAAGGGTCCTATCGTCAATGGCGGGCCGTGGTATATTCCTGGATTTGGGGCGAGCAGCAAAGCAGCGTTCGGTGCCACATATAGCATCACCTACTATCTCAACTTTAGCAAGAAACGCCCATGACTACGCTCGAAATATGGCTCACCGCTCTCGCCCTCGCCATGGACAGCTTCACCATTGCCATAGCCAGCGGACTGATACTCAAACGCATCACCCTGCGTCATTTCCTGACCATAGCGTTTTTCTTTGGGCTCTTTCAAGCCATCATGCCTCTGATAGGATGGGCAGGCTCGGTATATTTCTACCGCTTCATCGAGCAGTACGACCATTGGATAGCTTTCGCCTTGCTCACCTTCCTCGGTGTCAAGATGATACGCGAGGGTATCAGCGGCGATGAAGAGCACCATTTCGACCCTACCCGACTGACTACCGTGCTCACGCTCTCTTTGGCCGTGAGTATCGACGCACTGGCCGTAGGTATCTCATTCACATGTATAGGCATGAGCACCATACAACAGTTGGCCTTTCCGCTGCTTGCTATCGGACTTGCCTCCTTCGTGCTTGCCCTCGCTGGTTGTTTCATAGGGAGTCTTGTGGGAAGCAAGCTCCGGTTTCCCGTGGAGCCCATCGGCGGAATCGCACTCATCATACTGGGAATCAAAATATTGTGCGAGCATTTAGCACTTTAGCAAACAAATAAAACGAGAGTATCTCTAATCAATACAACAACTATGAACAAACGTTGGCATCTGCCTTTTCTCTTATTCCTTATCATAGGAAGCGTTATCATACTAAGTAAGAGTAAACCCACGTACCGCACACAGCAAGGAAAGATTTTCGGTACGCTCTACACCGTGACCTACGAGCATAATGCCGACCTGCAGGCCAACATTGTAGGAGCTATGCAGGCAGTAGACAACTCGTTGTCGCCATTCAACAAGCGCTCCATCATCACCCACATCAACAACAATGACTCCATCATCGTAGACTCACTCTTCACCGAGGTATTCCGCAATGCCCAAGTGGTATATGAGGAGAGCCACGGAGCCTTCGACCCCACAGTAGCACCGCTCGTCAATGCTTGGGGCTTCGGATTCAAGAACGGCATCGAGGTCAACGCCTCCACCATCGATAGCCTGCGCAGCCTCATCGGCATGAGCCGCATCAGCCTCACTGATGGCCGTATGGCAAAGGACGACCCGCGCATCATGCTCGACTTCAGCGCCATCGCCAAAGGTTACGGCAGCGACCGTGTAGCCCGCGTGCTCGACAGCTGTGGCATAAAGAACTACATGGTAGAGATTGGAGGCGAAGTGGTAGTCAAGGGGCACAACCGCCATGGCAACCCATGGGGCATCGGCATCAACAAGCCCATCGATGACTCGCTATCGGCCAATCAGGAGCTGCAAACCGTATTGCGCCTCCAGGATTGCGCCATCGCCACATCGGGCAACTACCGCAACTTCTATTACAAAGACGGCGTAAAGTATGCCCACACCATAGACCCACGCACAGGATATCCTGTGCAACACTCATTGCTCTCGGCTACCGTGATTGCCGACAACTGCATGCGTGCCGACGCTCTTGCCACTGCCTTCATGGTAATGGGGGTAGACTCGGCTATGGCCTATTGTGAGCGTCACCCCGAGATTGACGGCTACTTTATCGTAGCAGCCGACAGCGGGCGCTACGAGGTGCTCCGTACCTTTGAGGAGGGGAAATATTAATCTTTTTTAGATAAGTTCGTTTTTTGTGAAAAGCACAAGCATCTGACAAATGAAAAAGACTATCATCATCATCGCCTCTTTACTATACACAATTGGGCTTTCCGCCCAGATGCAGTGGGGAGTACGCTTAGGAGCCAATCGCTCAAGATACACAGAACCTGGCCCCTCAAAATCTCTAACAGCACAATGGGGAGCGACCGTAGGAGTCACCACCTACTACACACTGACTTCGTGGCTTGATATACAGGCCGACCTTAATTATACGCAACGAAACTGTAAAGATGAGACGCTTATCGTAGATATGGATACAGAAGATTATTTCCGTCTCCAACAACATTACCTTACGCTTCCAATCCAGCTGAAATTCTTCCACCCCACAATAATAGATGGTGCCAACATCCACTTTGGCCCTCAACTGGGGCTATTATTACATCGGGATGACAACCTTGATATTAGCGGCGATGCCAACCTCTTCGACTTTGGCTTCACGGCCGGTATCGGCTGGCTTTCGCCTACGGGCTACTTCATCGATGCCGACTTTTATTTGGGCTTAATCCCTATATACAAGAGTCCATACGGACATTTGGAGGGCTTTCGTAACCACTCGCTGCAGATCAGCGTAGGAAAGTTTTTCTAACCTGCCGCCTGCGCGTTGATATTCAGAATCAGTTCGGCGATATTATCGGTAAAGAGGCGTACGGCCACGGCCATAAGAATAACGCCGAAGAACTTGCGCACGACATACACGCCTCCCTTTCCCATCCATCGCTGCACCTTATCGGTCATCGTCAGCACAAAGAACACAAAGCCCATATTAACAAGCAAGCCGAGAAGGATGTTGATGTCGGCATACTCGGCACGCAACGAGAGCAATGTGGTAAACGAACCGGCACCAGCAATCAGCGGAAACACAAGCGGCACAATAGTAGCCTCACTCGTGGGCCCCTTGAACTTGAATATTTCCACATCGAGCAGCATCTCTATAGCCATCAGAAAGATGACGATAGAGCCAGCTACCGCAAACGAAGCTATGTCGACATGAAAAAGTTTGAGCATCACATCGCCAGCATAGAAGAAGGCTACGAGCAACAAGGTCGACAGCAAGGTCGCCTTCGTTGGCTTTATGGTTTTTCCGCCCTCACGCAACGAGATGATAATAGGTGTAGACCCCACGGCATCAATCACAGCAAACAAGATGATAAATGCACTGATAAACTCCTGAAAGTTGAATGTTCCGAAACTCATACTGTCTCCTTAATTATATTATATAGTCGTTGAGGAAGAATAACTCCCCATTAGTTTCAACAAGCAAAGGTATGAATTCTTATACAAATATGCAACATTTTTTATCGTTGCATCGCCTGTAGCACACTCAGCGCAGTCTCCACGGTGTCTATACCCTTGATGAGCAGACTACGCTTGCCCGACAGTTCACGGAAACGGCACTCATAGGGAGTCATCGCCGTATAGTTCATCACACGCCCGAATGCAGCACTATCATAGTAGGGACTCTCGAGGTTGCTCACGAAGTAGAGCGCCATCTGGCCCCCCTTGAGCAGTATTTTCTCGATGCCGAGCTGCTTGCCTATGCGGCGGAGCGGTACCACGCGGAGCAGCTCCTCGCCCATCGGGGGCACAGGACCAAAGCGGTCGGTGAGGCGTGTGCGAAATTTGGCCACCTCCTCATCCGTCTCCAAGCTATCGAGCTCGCGGTACACGAGCATGCGCTCACTGCTGGTGGGGATATACTCATTGGGGAACAGCAGTTCGAGGTCGCTCTCCACGGCACACTCCTCCACGAATCCGTCACCGCTGATCTTCTCGCCTTCGGCCACGTCGTCCATGAGGAGGTCGGCAAACTCATTGGTCTTGAGTTCGTGCACCGCCTCGCCCAGAATCTTCTGATAGGTCTCGTAGCCGAGGTCGGCAATGAAGCCGCTCTGCTCGGCACCCAACAGGTTACCTGCACCGCGGATGTCGAGGTCCTGCATGGCGATATGGATACCACTGCCCAGGTCGGTAAAGTTCTCGATGGCCTGCAATCGGCGGCGTGCCTCGGGGGTAAGCACTGAGAGTGGTGGGGCCAGCAGGTAGCAGAAGGCCTTCTTGTTGCCACGTCCCACGCGGCCTCGCATCTGGTGCAGGTCGCTCAGGCCGAAGTTGTGTGCTTGATTGATGATGATGGTATTGGCATTGGGTATGTCGATGCCGTTCTCCACGATAGAGGTGGCTATGAGCACGTCGTAGTCGTGGTTCACAAAGCTCATGATGACCTTCTCCAACTCCTCGGGCGGCATCTGTCCGTGCCCGATACACACACGGGCATCGGGCACATTGCGTGTGACGAGTGCCGCCAGTTCGGCAAGGTTCTGTATGCGGTTGTTGATGATGAAGAGCTGTCCGTTGCGGCTGAGCTCAAAGTTCACCGCCTCGCGGATAATCTCCTCGTTGAAGGTGTGCACCTCGGTCTGTATGGGATAGCGGTTGGGCGGCGGAGTCTGTATGACGCTCAGGTCGCGTGCTCCCATGAGCGAGAACTGCAGGGTGCGCGGTATAGGGGTGGCCGTGAGCGTGAGCGTATCTACGCTCACCTTCAGCTGGCGCAGCTTCTCCTTCACCGACACGCCAAACTTCTGTTCCTCATCGATGATGAGCAGGCCCAGGTCCTTGAATTTCACGCCCTTGCCTATGAGTTTGTGCGTGCCCACCACGATGTTCACCTCACCGTTCTTGAGCCCCTCCAGCACCTTCTTCGTGTCGGCAGCCGAGCGTGCACGGCTCAAGTACTCCACGCGACAGGAGAAGTTTTTCAGTCGCTCCGAGAAGGTGCGCCAATGCTGGTAGGCCAGCACGGTGGTGGGCACCAGCACCGCCACCTGCTTGTTGTCGCATGCCGCCTTGAAGGCAGCACGCACGGCCACCTCGGTCTTGCCGAAGCCCACGTCGCCGCACACGAGGCGGTCCATCGGGCGCTGCCGCTCCATGTCGGCCTTGATGTCGACGGTAGCCTTCAGCTGGTCGGGCGTGTCTTCGTAGAGGAAGCTCGCCTCCAGCTCGTGCTGCATGAAGCTGTCGGGGCTATAGGCAAACCCCTTCTCCTGCGCACGCTGCGAGTAGAGCTTGATGAGGTCGCGGGCGATATCCTTAATCTTGGTCTTGGTGCGCTCCTTGAGCTTCTCCCACGCACCCGTGCCCAACTTATTGATGCGCGGTGCCTCGCCCTCCTTGCTCTTGTACTTGGATATCTTGTGCAACGAGTGGATAGACACGAACACCACATCATCGTTGCTGTATACGAGCTTTATCACCTCCTGCGTGCTGTTACCGTTGGGCATACGCACCAGTCCGGCAAAGCGGCCCACGCCGTGGTCGATATGTACCACGTAGTCGCCCGGCTCAAACTGGCTGAGTTCCTTGAGCGAGATGGCCATCTTGCCGCTACGCGCCTTGTCGCTACGGAGGTTATACTTATGGAAACGGTCGAATATCTGATGGTCGGTAAAGCAGGCCACGCGCATGGTGTTGTCGATGAATCCGCCATGAATGGTCTTGTCCACCGCCGTGAAGGGGATGTTGCTGCCGCGCTCCTCGAAGATGGTCTTCAGGCGCTCGGCCTGCTTGGCACTGTCGGTGAGAATATACACTTGGTAGCCTCGCTCTATGAGGTCGGTGAGCGACTGCTCCACCAGTTCGAAGTTCTTGTGGAAGAGCGGCTGGGGCGAAGTGTCGAAGGTTACCGTAGCATGAACAGCCGATGATGCCTTCACGCCAAACTCGATGCGGCGGAAGTCTGTGGTCTTGCGCAGGAAGTCTGAAGGGTCTAATAATTGACAATTGAAAGAATTACCGCAAGTGTCATTCTGAACGAAGTGAAGAATCTCTCCTTTACTTTTCTTTTGAGATCCTTCGCGTTGCTCAGGATGACAATCCTGCTGCAAGCCTGAAGGCGTCATCGCGGAGCCAATTGTCAATTGTCCATTGTCCTTTGTCAATTGTTCTATCCTCTCGTGCGCCCAGAAATAATCCTGAAACGCCAGCGCACTGCCCTTGGGCAGGAAGTCGAAGAAAGAGACCTCATCCCCTGCCCCACCCTCGAAGTTAGGCACGATGCTCACCTGCTGCACCTTGTCGCGCGAGAGCTGCGACTCAATCTCGAACGTACGTATGCTGTCAATCTCATCCCCGAAGAGGTCGATACGGTAGGGATACTCCGACGCATAGGAAAACACGTCGATGATGCTACCACGCACGGCAAACTGCCCCGGCTCATACACATAGTCCACACGCTCAAAACCCTCGCCCACCAGCGTCGCCTCCATCTGGGGAATCTCCACCGTGTCGCCCACAGCAAGGCGCACCGAGCGGTCGTTCAAGGTATCGCGCGACACCACCAGCTCGGCCAGGGCATCGGGGTAAGAGACTATATATAATTGAGAATTGACAATTGACAAAGTCGCGTTTGAGCGAGAGCAAAGATTGCTGGCAAGCTCTGCCGAGCATAGCGATTTCAACGAAGTTAATTGATAATTATTGCCATCCGGACGGTTCTCGTGTTCTTCGCAAGTCTCCGTACTATTAATTTTCAATTTTCCATTTTCAATTCTCAATTCGCTTAGGCGAGTAAGCACCTCCGTGCGCAGCACCTCATTGGCCGAGTCCTTCTGCCCGTACTTGATGGCCCGCTTGTATGATGAGGGCAGGAACAGCACCTGCCCCTCGCCCAGCACCTGTGTGAGGTCGTGGTAAAAGTAGCCCGCCTCTTCCAGGTCGTTCAGCACAAAGAGCGCCACAGGCACCCGCCACGGCTCATCGGCGAAGGCCAATGCGCTGAACAGCATCGGAGCCGCCGAAGCCGCGAGCCCCTTCAGATGTATCGTACGCACCGCCTCATCATTCCATACATGCCGCATGGCACTCACTCCCGAGTGCCCGGCAAAGCGCTTCACCAAGTCCTGTATTTCCATAATCTGCATGCACCTTGGGCAGACAGGGTCATCGCCCCATCTGCCTAACTATATTAACACAATGCAAAGATACGAATAAACGAGCGAGAAATATCAAGCTTGCTTGAATATTTATTGCAGCGAGTGAAAGTATCTTCTTGGCGTAGCCATAAAGATACGAATAAGCGAGTGAAAAGTCAAACTTGTTTGAACTTTTCGCAACGAGCGAGAGTATCTTCTTGACGAAGTCATAAAGATACGAATAAACGAGTGAAAAGTCAAGTTTACTTGAACTTTTCGCAACGAGCGAGAGTATCTTCTTGACGAAGTCATAAAGATACGAATAA